>CAZZLC010000003.1:97680-221817 GCA_964655065.1 uncultured Enterobacteriaceae bacterium
CCGTGACGCCCTCGTCGACCACCTCGACCGCGAGGAGGCCCTGGTGATCCCGGTGTTACTCCGGCTCGCCCCGTCGCGGCTTCCCTGAGCGACACAGCGGACGACGGACCCGAGGTCTTCGGTTGCGTCCAGATCGGAAACAACCACCCGTCGTCAGCGGCGCCGAAGGCCCGTGATGCGGAAGACCTTCAGCTCGTAGGGGCCTGCCTGCTGGTTGCCGACGAGAAAGCCCACCGAGTCGAGGTGGTCGCCGGCGCCGACCAGCGACGGGGCGCCCGGGATGGGGCGCCCCATGCGGACCGCGGTGAAGTCGGTGAGCGGAATCTCGACGACCTGACGCTCCCCGGTGGTGCGAAACGTCGCGCGCCAGCTCCCGGCCCGGATCTTCAGATCGTCGCGGCGGACGGTGAAGCTCCACTCTCTTCCGTCGCCCTGGAGCTCGAGGCGGAACGCGTCGATGCCCTCCAGCCCGAGCGGGGCGGAGGTCGTGCGCGCCGACGCAAATCCCCCGTTGTTCTCGAGCGACAGCGTGCCTGCGAAGCGAATGGCCCCCGGTTCGTCGAGCGGGGTGACGCGCCCGTCGCTGACTCCGCCCATCACGGTGTCGTGGACCGTCGACCACGTGCGGTCGGGCGTGAGCACCTCGGTGTCGTCGGCCATGGCGAGGCCTCCCAGAGCGAGCAGGATCATCACACGGCCGGGGTCGAGGCTTCGGGCTCGAAGAGCAGGCATCCGCTCGTCATCCAGGTCCCGTCGGGCTGACGCTCCATCAGGTACAGCGCGCGCAGCCGCTCTCCGCTCGGACCCTCGACGTCCAGCCACTGACCAAAGCCGTCGGGGGTGCGAATGACCTCGCCGAAGTCGTAGCGCTTGGGCCGATAGACCGGGGCGTAGCCCACGCGGACCATCTCCAGGAATCGATCCGCAGTTCCGAACTTGCGCTTGAGGCCGGGCGCGACGTGACGCCAGGCGCCAGGCGCGTCGTCACGACGAAACGCGGCGATCTGGTCGTCGATCACCTGCCGCATGGCCTGCGCGGCGTCGGGGGCGACGACGGGGGCGGGCGTCTCGCGAGACGACGCGTCTGGTGCCTGCGCGAGGGCCAGGCTGCACAACAAGCCGAGCATGAAATCTCCCTGTTCCGCTGCGTATGGATTCGTTACTCGGCTCACCACTTCCCGAGGAGTCACGGAAATGGTCCTTCGACCACTGATCGAACCCGAGATCCTGGCGGCACGGGTCCGCTCTCTCGGCGTCGAGATCCGGGCCGCGTTCGGCGACGACGTGCCCATCGTGGTGGTCGGCGTCCTTCGTGGCAGTTTCGTGTTCATGGCGGATCTGATCCGCGCCATCGAGGGCCCCGTGATCTGCGAGTTCCTCCAGGTCGAGAGCTACGAGGGCGACGAGAGCACCGGCGAGGTGCGCCCGGTCCGCGAGACCACGGCCGACCTCGGTGGCGAGCACGTCCTGGTCGTCGAGGACATCGTCGACACCGGCCGCACCATGGCCTTCCTCCGCACCGAGATCGAGTCGCAGAACCCCGCGTCGTTCCGCGTGGTGGCGCTGCTCGACAAGCCCGCGCGACGCTCGGTCGACGTGGTGATCGACTGGGTCGGGTTCACCGTCGATGACGTCTTCGTGGTGGGGTATGGGCTGGACTTCGACGGCCGGTATCGCAACCTGCCCTACCTCGCCGAGGCGGTCGTCGACGGGGAAGCGCTGATGGAAAAGGAAGAGCTCGAGACTCTCACCGAGCAGCTCGACGTGCTGCTCAGCGAGCCGGTCGTCGACGAGGACGATGCCCTCGAGATCTGCATCGTGGCCGGACTCGCCCACCGGCTGGGGGCCGCACCCGCCGTCCTGGCCGACGCGGTTGCGTGGCGTGACGGCTCGGCGGCCGAGCTCGTCGCCGCGATGTGGGAGCAGGTCGACCTGGAGCCCCTCGTGGAGGACGTCGACGCCTGCACCGGCGGCGGACGCGAGGACGAGGAGATCGAGAACGCGGTCTACGACTTCGACGACGTGGTCGCAGCCGCGATCTGGTCCAACCAGCGCGACGTGGTGCGCGAGGCAGCCCGACGGGTCACGCGAATCGTCCGCGAGGTTCCCGACGTCTTCACCGTGCTGGCCTCGTTCGCACGCTCCTTCGCCGCCAAGCCTGCCGCCGCGGCCGACCTCGACCTCTACGAGTACTGGCTCGCGCTCGCCGACGCGGGCGACCTCGAAGACGAAGCGGACTGATCCAGAGCCCGCGTGCTTCTCGCGTTGCCTTCCCGCCGTCACTGAACTAGTGATCAGATCATGGGAAGTGCCGAGCTCGACGCACTGAGAGCCCGAATCCACGAGATCGAGGGCCGGCCGCTGGTGGTTCGCCACCGGATTCCCACCGGTGTACCCGCCTTCGACGCGCTCACCGGTGGCCTGCCCAAGCCGGGCCTCGTCGAGCTCGCGGGCCCCGAGGGGTCCGGCCGCAGCCGCGCCGCACTCGCGGTGCTCGCCGAGGCGACCCGCGACCGCGAGGCCGTGGCCTGGGTCGACCCGCTCCACCGGCTCTACCCGCCGGCAGCCGGCAGCCACGGGGTGCAGCTCGAGCGACTCCTCGTGGTGCGTCCCGTCGAAGACGGTCAGTCGCCCTGGCTGTGGGCCACCGAGCAGCTCCTGCGCTCGGGGTGCTTTCGCTGGGTGGTCGTGGACTGGCCCGG
This sequence comes from uncultured Enterobacteriaceae bacterium, assembly GCA_964655065.1. Lineage (GTDB taxonomy): Bacteria > Myxococcota_A > UBA796 > UBA796 > DRPG01. The sequence goes on from CAZZLC010000003.1 coordinate 100,383, forward strand.
CGCGCCCTCTGGGCCGCGCACCCAGCTTCAGCGCTGGTCCCGGGCCGCCGAGACCGGGGACTGCACCGCTCTCGTGCTCACTCCCCGCGCCACTCCGGGACTCCCCGCCGAGCTGCGCTTCGCCGTCCAGGACGAGGAGCTGGTTCTGGTGCGCGACCGGACCGGTGCCTCGGGCCACGCGGCCCCGCTTCCCGCGAGGCCACGCGAGGCCGACCCGTGGGGCTGAGAGCGCTGGTGGTGGTGCTGCCGGGGTTCCGGCTCGAGCGAGCGGGGTTCGAGGTCTCCGACCTCGCCGGGCTCGTCGCCGAGTCGAAGAACGCGCTGCGGCTGATCGCCCTGACCCCCCACGCGATCCGGCAGGGCCTCCGTGTGGGCATGACAGCTGCCGAAGCCCGAGCCCGGCTGCCCGCCGTGCGACTCGTCGATCACGACCCCGCGGCCGAGGTGCGCGACCGGGCCGACCTCCTGCAGGCGTTCGACGCGATCTCCGACCGTGCCACCTTCCTGTGGGACGACGGAATCGTCTTCGATCTCTCCACCGTGGCCCACCTGTTCGGCGGCGAGCGGCGGGCCGCCGAGCGTGCGGTGGCGCTGGCGAGCGAGCTCGGTCACACCGCGAGGGCCACGGTGGCCGACGACGCCCTGGCGGCCCGAGCCCTCGCCCGGTGGACGGTGCCCGACGGCGAGGTGCGGATCGTGCCGACCGGCAACACCGCGAAGGCGCTCGCCGATCTCCCCGTGGAGTCGCTCGAGCCCGACGAGGACCTGCGCAAGGGGCTGCGGGCCATCGGCGTCGCCACCGTGGGGCAGTGGGCCAAGCTCGATCCCGCGGCGGTGGCGGGGCGATTTCCCGAGGCGGTGCGCCTGCACCGCGTGGCCCGCGGCGAGCCCGGAGCCTGGGTCCACCTCGCCGAGGACGGTCCCGACACCGAGCCGCTGCGCAGCATGGTGGCCCTGCCCGGTGCCACCACCCTGCAGGAGATCCACTTCGTGCTGCCCGGGCTCCTCGCCGAGCTCTGCGAGCGGCTCGCGGGGCGTGAGCTCGCGGTGGTGCGACTGCTCGTCGAGTTCCGACTGGAGCCGCGAGGGGCGGACCCCCGGGGCACCCGGGCGGTGGTGGGGGTGCGCGTTGGCCGCCCCACCCAGTCGGCAGCCCGCCTCGATCCGCTGGTCCGACAGCGGATCGCCACCGTGTCGCTCGACGCCCCCGTCGAGGAGCTCTCCATCGAGGCGATCGAGGTGGTGCCGGAGCTCGGGTGGCAGCCGGGCCTCACCGATCGCCGCGAGGCTACCGAGCCGCTGCCCGAGCTGCTGGCCCGGCTCGCGGATCAGCTCGGCCCCAACTCCCTGTTCGCTGGCCGACCCGCAGATCGCTGGCGTCCCGAGGCGGCATGGCGGCCCGAGCCTTTTCCACCCCCACGACTCTGGCCCGAGACCCCGGGGGTGACCGAGGCGCTGGCCAGCGACGATCCGGTGGCCATCCAGGAAGCTTTCGAGGCGCCCGAGATCCTTCCTCGGCCCTCTCTGCTCTTGCCGAAGCCCCAGCCCATCGACGTGGAGCTCGGCTCGGGCGGCCCGGCGCGAGTCGAGATCGGGGGGCGCTGGCGGAGATGCGCCCGGGCGATGGGGCCCGAGCGGCTCGAGGGCGAGTGGTGGTGCGACGAGCCCCTGGACCGCAGCTACTGGACGGTCGAGATCGAGGGTCGGAGCGCATGGATCTTCGCGAAGGGAGCCGGCGGGACCGATCGGTGGTGGCTCCACGGGTGGTTCGACTGACCGAACGCGAGCCCGCGAAACACTTGCCGTCACCAGACGTCAAGAGGATATCGCAGTCATTCTGCGAGAGATATTCGACCCGGCAGGAGTCACCATGAAGGTCGCCGCACATCCGCTGGTCGTTGCCGTGGCGCTGGGTCTCGTCGGGCCGCAGGTTCTCGAAGAGGTCGAGCCCGAGACCCGCCCCAAGGCCACCGCGGGCTGCGACGCCGAACCCGAGGGTGATGCCCTCGACGAGGCGATCGCCGTTCTCCAGCCCGAGCTGCACGACACCACGCTGAATCCGACCTCCGACTGGACGAACGCGCCTGCGCCCTCGCCCGAGGACTTCGCTCGGGTCGCCGAGGCCTTCGAGAAGGCACGCACCCTCGTCTGACGCGCTCGTGATCCGCCCGCTCACCCGCTGACGTCCGCCGGCCACCGTCCGAGCGGCCCGTCGTGCCCCGTCCGTAGCTGTGTCGGTCCCCGGACCGCACCGCCTTGGACGGCTCTGCTCGACACTCTAAACTAATGCCATTAGTTATGGAGTGAGCACCCGGGAGACCCCATGCCGACCCAGCTACTCGAAACCCACGGAGGCCGCGTGGCCTACGAGACCTTCGGACACGAGGGGCCCGCAATCGTGGCCGTCCCCGGCCTCGGCGACACCCGAGCGACCTGGAGGGTACTCGGTCCCGTCCTCGCCGACGCTGGCTACCGCTTCATCGCCGTTGACCTCCGGGGACACGGCGAGTCCGACGTCAGCTTCGAGGCCTACACGCCCGAGGGCATCGGCGACGACGTGGTCGCGCTGCTCGAGGCCCAGGACCTCCGAGACGTCGTCCTGGTCGGCAACAGCATCGGGGGGGCCGCCATCGTTCGGGCCGCGCTGACCTCCGACCGGATCGCCGCTCTGGTGCACGTCAACCCGTTCGTGCGGGACATGCCGGCCGATGGCTGGCTCCGGCCCCTGGTGCCGCTGCTGTTCGGCGGACCCTGGGGCACGTGGGCGTGGGGAAGCTACCGCCGCACCCTGTTCGCGTCCCCTCCGACCGACCAGGCCGAGAACCACGCGGCGGTGCTCCGCAACCTGGCCGAGCCCGGTCGCATGGCCGCGGTACGCGGTATGCTGCGAGCGAGCAAGGCGGGCATCGCCGCCCAGCTCGACGCGCTCCGGGTGCCCTCGCTCGTGATCATGGGCGCGAGCGACCCCGACTACGCCGATCCCGTCGCCGAGGGAGAGAACCTGCGCCAGCTCCTGCCCGATGTCGTCGACGTGGTCGTGGTGGAGGCGACCGGACACTACCCCCAGATCGAGCGTCCCGACGAGGTCGCTCGCGCGCTCCGGCCCCACCTCGACCGCTGGACCGGGCGTGGGGCGTAGGAAGGGGCCGAGCCTCACCCGGGAGGAGGTCGTCGAGGCGGCGATTGCCTGCGTCCGCGCCGAGGGTCCCGAGGCCCTCGGAATCAGCCGCGTCGCCCGGCAGCTCGGCATCCAGCCACCGTCCCTCTACAACCACGTGGGTAGCCTCGACGACCTCGCCACTGCGGTCCTCGTCGAGGGCAACCGGCGCCTGCTCGAAACCCTCGACGAGGCCGTGGCGGGAGTCCGCGACCCGGTGGCGATGCTCCGTGCGCTGGCCTGGGGAGTGCGCGGCTGGGCCCTCCAGAACGCCAACCTGTACGCGCTGATGTCGAGGATCGCGCCGCCCAACTCCGATCCCGAGTTCGCCCCCCTCCTCGAGCGGCTGCTCGCCGTCTTCGGCCATCCCCTCGCGGAGCTCGGCGTGGGCGACGACCAGCGCGTCCACGCCATCCGGAGCCTGCGGGCCACCCTCCACGGCTTCCTGGTCCTCCAGATCGCAGGCCAGTTCCAGCTCGCGGAAGATCCGGAGGAGAGCTTCCGGTGGGCCATCGAAGCCCTGCTGTGGAGCTTGGACCACCGAAGGAGACCGCTCGCGCCAGAGTGATGCGGCGCACGGGGACAAATGCGAGTGAGGGCCGTCCGTCGACGAAGGGCCGACGTTCACGAGGTCGTCCCGAAAACGTGCAGCTGACTCGTTTCTCGCGCCCTCGACTCGTCGAGGGCCTCAGCGGTATCCTCGTCCGAAGGGGGTGCCATGGAGGTCAAGGGCGCGCGTCGGCAGGATCTGCCCGAGCTGCTCGAGCACCACGGCGGCCTGAAGGAGGGCGTGGCCCGCGCGGTGAGTCGGGCCACGGGCGTCCCCGAGGCGGACGTCTACGGCACGGCGTCCTTCTACACGCTCCTCGCCAACCCCGACGCCGGGGTGCGGGTCTGCCAGGGTCTCTCCTGTCAGCTCGCTGGAGCGGACGCCCGTGCGGCCGAGCTCGACGCCCTGGGCACGCCCTACTCCCGGGTGAGCTGTCTCGGCCAGTGCGACCGGGCTCCCGCTGCCCTGGATCCCTCGCTCGAGCTGCTCGCGTGGGGGCAGAGGGGGGAAGTCACGCCCCCCGACCCCGACCTCCCGATGAACCTCGCGGGCCCCGATCCGGCGGGCTACGAGGCGCTCGACCGTGCTCGGGCCCTCGGTCCCGACCGGGTCTTCGCCGAGCTCGAGGCGAGCGCGCTGCAGGGCCGCGGGGGAGCCGGGTTCCCCACCCACCTCAAGTGGCGCGCGGTCCGCAACGAGGACGACAGCGAGCGGTACGTCGTCGTCAACGCCGACGAGAGCGAGCCCGGCACCTTCAAGGACCGAGAGCTGCTGCTCCGCCGACCCCACCTCGTGGTCGAGGGCGCGGCCATCGCCGCCTGGTACGCCCAGGCCAGCGTCGTCTACTTCTACGTTCGCGGGGAGTTCACCGACTGCCGGCGCGAGCTCGAGCGCGCCATCGCCGACCTCGGCGACCGACTCGGCGACCTCGAGATCCGGATCTCGCTGGGCCACGGCGCCTACATCTGCGGCGAAGAGACGGCGCTGCTCGAGGCCATCGAAGGCAAGCGCGGCATGCCTCGGCACAAGCCTCCGTTCCCCACCCAGCGCGGCCTGTTCGGCAAGCCGACCCTCATGAACAACGTCGAGACGCTGGCCTGCATCCCGTCAATCGTGCTGCGCGGCGGGGCCTGGTTCCGCAGCCAGGGTCGAACCGAGCCCGGCACGAAGCTGTACTGCGTCTCGGGGCACGTTCAGCGCCCCGGCGTCTACGAGCTCCCCCTCGGGGTGACCCTCGACGAGCTGGTGGCGGCGGCCGGCGGCTACGTCGGCCGGCCCAGGGCGTTCTCTCCCGGGGGCGCGGCCTCGGGACTCCTGCCCATCGCGAAGCGCGACGTGCCGCTCGATCTGCAGCACCTGAGGGCCGAGGGATCGATGCTCGGCAGCGCGGGGGTCGTGGTGCTGAACGACACGGTCGATCTCGCCGAGGCTGCGCTGTGGCAGCAGATCTTCTTCGAGGACGAGACCTGCGGACAGTGCGCCCCGTGTCGCATCGGGTGTTCGCTGCAGCGTCAGGCGCTCGAGCGCTTCCTCGACGAGCGCGATCCCGAAGAGCTTCGCCACGTCGAAGACGTCCACTGGGAGATGGAGGAGGGCTCGATCTGCGGGCTCGGCGTCACCGCGAGCCTCCCTCTCGTCACCGCCATGCGCCACTTTCCCGAGGAGTTCGGTCGATGAAGATTCGCGTCACCGTCGACGGGGTTCCGGTGGAGGTGCCCGCCGGTGCCACCGTGCTCGAGGCCGCCGCCGCCGCGGGGAGCGAGGTGCCGACGCTCTGCCACGACCCACGCATCGAGCCGATGGGATCGTGTCGGATGTGCCTCGTGGAGATCGACGGGCAGCGGCGCCTGCAGCCGGGCTGTCGCTTCCGGGCCACCCCCGAGATGGTCGTCCACACGAACAGCGCGCGGGTGCAGCGCCACCGGCAGATGCTGCTCTCCTTCTACCTGGCCGACCACGAGCTCGACGCCGACGGGCTGCCGAAGGAGCGCGGCACGGGCAACCGCCTCCGCTCGCACGTCGAGACCTACGGCACGGGCGGCGCCCTGCCCGCGATCGGCGCGCCGCGGGGCTACCGCGAGGACGACAACCCCTACGTCCACTTCGACCCCGAAGCCTGCGTCCTCTGCAACCTCTGCGTGCGCTACTGCGACGAGATCGAGGCCGTCTCCGCGATCACCCTCGCCAATCGGGGGGCTGCGACCACGATCGCGACCGCCGATCAGCGCGGCCTGCTCGACACGAGCTGCGAGATGTGCGGCGGCTGCATCGCGGTCTGCCCCACCGGCGCGATGACCGAGAAGCCGAGCCTCGGGTCGGACTGGCGCGAAGAAGAGAAGGTGCGGACCACCTGCAACTTCTGCGGGGTGGGATGCCAGCTCGATCTGCACGTGAAGGACGACCGCATCGTCCGCATCACGTCGCCCGAGCCGGGCGAGACGGTCAACGACGGCAACACCTGTGTGAAGGGCCGCTTCGCCTACGAGTTCGTGCACCACGAGGAGCGGCTGACCGCCCCCCTCGTGCGCGGTGACGACGGGCAGCTGCGACCCACGACCTGGGAGCACGCCCTGCAGAACGCAGCCCGCGGCCTGCTCGGAGTGAAGGATCGCCACGGAGCGGACGCGCTCGGCTTCGTCAGCAGCAGCCGGTGCACCGGTGAGGAGAACTACCTCGTCCAGAAGCTGGCCCGTGCCGCCTTCGGAACCAACAACTGTCACCAGTGCGCCGCCACGTGACACGCGCCCACGGTCGCCGGTCTGGTGACCATGTTCGGCGCGGGCGCGATGACGAACTCGATCCCCGAGATCCGAGACACCGAGCTGATGTTCGTGATCGGCTCGAACACCACCGAGGCCCATCCCGTCATCGCGATGGAGATGAAGCGGGCCGCCCGCAACGGCGCGAAGTTGATCGTCGCCGATCCCCGGAAGATCTGGCTGACGGAGATCGCCGATCTGCACCTGCAGCTGAAGCCGGGCACCGACGTGGCCCTGCTGTCGGCCATGGGTCACGTCATCCTGACCGAGGACCTCGTCGATCACACCTTCGTCGACGCGCACACCGAGAACCTCGAGGCGGTGCGCGAGGCGTATCGCGACACGACGCCGGAGTGGGCCGAGGTCATCACCTCCGTGCCGGCCGACGACATCCGCCGCGCGGCGCGAATGTACGCGACGACCGACAAGGCGGGCATCTACTACACGCTGGGGATCACCGAGCACACCCACGGCACCGACAACGTGTACGGGCTCGCGAACCTGGTGCTGATGACCGGGCACCTGGGCAAGCCCTCGGCGGGGATGAACCCCCTGCGGGGCCAGAACAACGTCCAGGGCGCCAACGACGCCGGGGCGAGCCCCGTGTTCTACCCCGGCTACCAGCGGGTCACCGACCCCGCGGCCCGAGCCCGCTTCGAGGCGGCGTGGGGCGTCCCGCTGTCGCCCACGGAGGGTCTCAACCTCAACGTCATGATGAAGGAGATGGCAGCCGGTCGACTGAAGGGTCTGTACGTCGTGGGTGAGGACATCGTGCTGTCCGAACCGAACGCGGAGAAGGTGGAGCGAGGCCTCAATCAGTGCGAGTTCGTGGTGCTCCAGGACATCTTCCTCAACGAGACGGCGCGCTTCGCCGACGTGGTGCTGCCCGCGGCCTGCTTTGCGGAGAAGGACGGGGTGTTCACGAACTCAGACCGTCGCGTCCAGCGCGTGCGCAAGGCCGTCTCCCCGCCGGGTGAGGCCCGGGCGGACTGGGAGATTGTCTGTGACCTGGCGCGGGCGTGCGGCTACCCCATGCCCCACTACGCCTCGCCAGCCGAGGTCTACGACGAGATGGCGGGGCTGACCGACAAGTTCACGGGCATCAGCCACGCCCGCCTCGACGTGGAGACGGCGGGACTGCAGTGGCCGTGCCCCACGCCAGACCATCCCGGTACGCCGACCCTGCACGGTGACGGCCCCATCAAGGGCAAGGCCTCGTTCCAGCCCATCGCGTACCGTCCGAGCGACGAGCTGCCCGACGACGACTACCCCCTGCTTCTGTCCACCGGCCGCACCCTCTACCACTACAACGCGGGCACCCAGACCCGCCGCGCGAGCGGCCCCCTGGCGAAGCAGCGCGAGAACTTCGTCGAGATGCACCGCAGGGACGCGAAGCGGCGCGGGCTTCGCGACGGTGACCGGGTGCGGGTGACCTCGCGGCGCGGAGAGATCGAGGCGGTGGTGTGGGTGAGCCCGCGCATGCGCCACGGCTGCGTGTGGATGCCGCTCCACTTCCCGGAGTCGCTGACGAACCGGCTCACCAACGACGCCGGCGACGCGGTGACCGGCACGGGCGAGTACAAGGTGTGCGCGGTGCGTGTGGCCCGGGTCGAGCGATAGCCCCGACCCCGACGCACTCGCGACCGCGCGAGTGAGGGACGTCAGTCCAGCCGGACCGGCTCCTCGATGGCCTGGTCGACGACGCTGCCGTCGACGTCGAGATCACGCGCGAACCCGTACAGCGTGGCCCGCTCGAGGTCGTCGACCCGCCCGTCGGAGCGGGCCACCAGCGCGACGTCACGAACGACCTGGGCTCTTCGCGCCCGGCGTACCTTGCCCCGACCGTCCTCGATGCGACGCGGGAGGTCCGCCTCGAGCGCCTCGGCCGAGAGCTCGGCTGGGAGGTGCTTCGGCCCCAGCAACGTGTTGAGGGCCTCCATCTCCTCGGGAGTGATGACCCCGTTCACCTTGGCCATCACCACGCCCATCGCCAGGACGAGGCGCCGCATGTGTTCCGCCTCTTCGGTGACCTCGTCGAGGTAGTTCGGCTCCATCAGCGTCATGAGATCGCTGACCTCGAGGTCGACGTCGGACAGGGACCGACCGTCGGCCACGAACGCCTCGGACGCCATGAACGCCTGGGCCGCCTTGAGCCGGACCGGGCTGAAGGGGTGGGAGGCGAGCCAGTCGCGGTGGAGGATGGGCTCCTCGGACTGCTCCACCTCCCGATAGAGCTCGGTCGCCTGGTCGAGGAAGGCCTGCACCTGGGGAGCGCTGGGTGCCGTCGTGAGACCGCTGGACAGCTTGAAGAACGACCGCGCCGCCGCCGGAAACGACTGCGAACACCACAAGCCTGCCCGGTCGGAGCTGATCTCGGCGAACCGCTGCCAGGCCCGCAGCCGAATGGCCAGCGCCGCCGGCACCGGGCGATTCGGGTCGGCCAGGATCTCGAGCGGGATCTCGTGGTGCCGGTAGTGATGGTGGCCGAGCTCGTGGCCGATCACGAAGGTGAGCTCCTCCCGATCGAGCGCCTCGAACAACGACGACGACAGGAGCACGAAGGATCGCTGCTTCTCGCCCCGAGGCATCGCGGCATTGAAGATGGGCGAGGGGTAGACGTAGATCTCGACTTCGTCGGTGACCCCGAGCCGCTCCTTGCAGGTGTCGACGATCTCGTAGGCCTCGGGCGCGATGGCGCGCGTGAGCCGGAGGGCGGTCGCGAGCAGCGATCGGCGGATCCCGAGGTGCTTGTCCTTCTCGAAGGCCTCGCGCTCCTTGATCGCCTGGGCGATGCGAGGCTCCTCGCGGAGCTTCGCCTCGATCTCGAGCTCGGCCTGACTGCGGATGCGGTCGGCATCGATGGTCATCGGATCTCCCTGCAGTTCACGGCACCCCGGCGTTGGGGTCGCCGGGATCGGCACCCTCGTCGAGCACGGCCAGAGCCCGCTCCGCCATCCGCGCCCGGTAGGCCGCGATGGTGTCGGGGTCCTCGAGGTAGGAGGGTACCGGGATGTCGGCCAGCGCCGTGGCCACGTCCTCTCGCGCCTCGCTGCGCTTCGCCGCCGCCTCCTCTTCGGTCAGTACACCGCCGATGACGGCCGCCCGCACGATCTGGTCGAAGTACCTCAGCGCCAGCGTCTTCTCGTGCAGCAGGCGCGACACCTCGAGATCGAACGCCGAGCCCGCCGCCGCAGAGACCGAGGGCCGAAGGCTTATCTCGACGAGGTCATCGAAAGCGGCGTCGACGTCACCACGGGTAGGCATGGAGGTGACGTTGCGAACCGCCGGCCGGGGTGGGGCCTCGCGCGCCGGTGTGCCTGGCCGGGGCGCCACGACCCGAGGTGAGGCCTTGGTGCGCATCGCGGCCCTCGGGGCCGGCTTGGTGGGGGGCTCGGGCGCGTCGTCGGGCGTGCCCCGGATGCCCCAGAAGCCCAGGGCGGCCAGCAGGACGGCCGCCAGGAGGATCGGCAGGAGAGTCTGGAGGTTCTTCGGCATGTCGCTGCCAGCCTACCCCACCCCGGGGCCCGCGTGCGACCCACCAACGGCCACCCGCAGACCTTCGACATAGGAGTCCTCATGGCCTCTCCACGCGTCCCGTTTCATCTCGCGATTCCCGTCGACGACCTCGACGCCGCGCGGACCTTCTACGTCGAGGTCCTGGGTGCCGGCGTCGGTCGCACCAGCGCCCGCTGGATCGACTTCGACCTCGGCGGGCACCAGATCACGGCTCACCTCGTCGACGAGCCGATCACCACCCCGACAACCAACGCGGTCGACAAGCACGACGTGCCCGTCCGCCACTTCGGGCTCGTGCTCCCCTGGGAGGAGTGGCACGCGACCGCCGACGACCTGAAGGCCCGCGGCACCGGGTTCCTCGTCGAGCCACACCTCCGGTTCGCGGGCGAGGTGGGGGAGCAGGCCACGATGTTCTTCACAGACCCCGCCGGCAACGCGATCGAGCTGAAGTCGTTTCGCGATCCGGAGCAGCTCTTCGCCACGGACGACCCGTGATGGGAGCGACCTGGCTGCTCTGGCTCGGGCTCGGCAGCGCGCCCTCGCTCGCGGCCGATCGGGAGACCCCGATCGTCCTCGCGGTGCGGCGCGCCACGCCGGGGGTCGTCACGGTCGAGGTCGAGGTCGACTCGCCCGGCCTGTTCGGGTTCGGCGCCCCGCGAGCCTCGGAGGGTTCGGGGGTCGTCATCAGTGCAGAGGGGCTCGTGCTGACCAACGCGCACGTCGTTCGAGGCGCTCGCCGCATCTCGGTCCACTCGGATCGCGGAGAGGGCTACGAAGCCCGTGTGATGGCGGTCGAGGACGACCTGGATCTGGCCGTCCTCAAGATCCAGGGCGCGGCCAAGCTCACCCCGCTGACCATCGGCGACAGCGACGAGCTGATGCTGGGCGAGACGGTCATCGCCATCGGCAACCCGCTCGGGCTCGGCCTCACCGTCTCGACGGGGGTGGTCGCCTCCGTCCGACGCGACCTCGAGATCACGCGGGGGATCCAGCAGTCGTTCGTGCAGACCGACGCCGCCATCAATCCCGGCAACTCCGGCGGCGCGCTCGTGAACATCAACGGGGAGCTGATCGGCATCAACACGGCAATCCGCGCAGACGCCGAGGGCATCGGGTTCGCGATCCCGGTCAACCGGGCCATGAAGATCGCTGCCGACCTCGTGAACTACGGCGCGGTCCGGGCTCCGTGGCTCGGGGTCGACGTGCAGGACCTGGATCCGTGGCGACGGGTGCCCGCGGTCCGCATCAGCGGCGTCGCCCCCGGGGGGCCGGGCCACGAGGCCGGCCTGCAGGTCGGCGACCTCGTGACCGAGATCGAGGGCCGCCCCGTGACCTCCCGGGCCGAGCTCAATGCGCGACTCGCCGAGCGCACGCCTGGCGACCGGATCCGCCTCACCACGGTCCGCGACAACCGCTACGCCGAGATCACGCTCGCCACCACCGCGGTGCCTGCCGACCTCGGCCAGAAGCTCCTCGACCGGCACATCGGCATCGAGGTGAAGGCGACGCCCCCGGGACTGCTGGTGGTGGCGATGAAGGGTCGCGGGGCCTGGGCGCTCGCGAACCTGCGGATCGGCGACCTCGTCGTCGCGGTGGATGGCCAACTCACCCGGGATCTCGGCGACCTGACCGACGCGCTGCGCCAGGCCCAGGCCCAACACCGCGGGCAGGCGCTCTTCACGGTGCGTCGGGGCCGGGCCCAGGGTCACGTCAGCCTGGCTCTGCGGTAGCTACTGCTGGCCCCGCACGCGGCCCCGCAGCGACTCGAGCTGCCCCAGCGCCTGCGCGTCGGGCGGCGCGCGGCGAACGTGATGCTGCTCCCACTGCTGGACCATCGTTCGGTGGATCGCATCGGCGACCGGGGGTGGAACGAGCAGGAGGTAGGACTGTCCTCGATCCGTGCGCCAGGAGACCTCACCGGTCCGTGCGCGCTCGATCCTGCGGATCTCCGACCACGCCACCTTGGCCACCGTCCGCCGCCGGTGCCGCACGTGCAGGAACTCGGGGCCCACCGCCACCCTTCGCTCGGGGATCGCGTAGACCGGGTAGCGAATGGTGAACCGGGCCTCGTTCCACTCGATGCGCTGATCGACCACGACGTCTTCCGGTTCGGGTACTCGGCCGAGGTGGGCCACCGCGTGCCGCAACTGGTACGCCTGGGCCACGTCCACGCTGTCGACGACGTGGTTCTGCCGCGTCTGCACGGACACCCTGGCGAAGCCGAACCCGTCGGGCTCGATGAACACGCCGCGGATCTCGTCCCACGCCAACACGACGTCGTCCTCCCTCGTCCGGATGGCCAGTCCGCTGGCGTGCACCTCGATCGCCGCCTTCAGGGTGCGTCGGTGTCGGACGATCACGACCGCGATGAGCGGCGTGAGCACGGCGACCGGCGGACAGCCCGTGACCTCGACCCCCACGGCCAACGAGAACGTCGCGAATGTCAGCAGCAGCCCGAGGAGGGCGGCCAGCAAGAGCGCGTAGGGAACCCGGGGGTCGAGAGCCGCCGGCCCGCCCACCAGGTGACCGGGGACGACGAGCAGGCGTCGGCTCGACGGTTCTTCCATCGGGCAACTATACCGCGGGCTTTCTGATCCCCGAGGGCCCCGGGTCGAAGAGGTGAAGCTCCCCATGGAGGCCCCGTGTTCCGATCGTCCCTCACCGCCCTCGTGTTGATCACCACCACCGGCTGCCTGCCCACCGAGATGGGCGTGCTCGAGGCCCTCGATGCGCTCGGCGAGGTCGGCCGCTCCGGCCGCGGCCTCCAATCCACGGGCGACGTGATCGACGTCTCGACCGACTTCACGATCGGTCAGGCCCTCGAGGACGCCGCCGACGCCATCGCCGCGTTCTGGGAGAGCCAGGTCGACTGCACCACCGTCGCTGTCGACGGCGCGACCGTGACCGTCGACTATGGCACCCTCGAGGACGCCTGCACCTACAACGGGCGCACCTATGCCGGGATCACCACGGTATCGGTGGCGAGCACCGCGCCGGGCGCCCTGGAGGTCGAGCACGACTGGCTGGGCTTCACCAACGGCGACGTGACGCTCGATGGCGGCGCGACCGTCACCTGGGACGGCACGGACCGCACCCGCCGCGTCGAGACCGAGCACACCTGGACCGACGACGAAGGAACGGTCGACGTGTTCGGCGACCACCTCACCGCCCCCCTCGCCGAGGGGGTCCCCTTCTGGGAGAGCGGGTTCACCCTCGAGGGAACGCGAGAGTGGATCACGGAGCGCGGCGAGTGGACGCTCGACACGAGCGACCTCGAGCTTCGGCTCGTCGATCCGGCTCCCCAGGCAGGCAACGTCTCGCTCCGAGCCCCGAACGGCAAGACGCTGGCCATCGAGTACTCCCGCGTGGACGAGACCACCATCCAGGCCGTGCTGGTCGGGGTGCGTGGCGGGGACCGGACCTACCACATCAGCCTGCTCGGCCAGGTCGAAGAGGCGGATGGCGAGCCCGCCGCGACCCCGGGCTCCTGATCTTCGGCCGTCACTCGCCAGGCTCTGTCGGCTCCGCGAGAAGGGGCGCAGAGGCCCCATCGCCCTGCAGAATGCGGCGTTCCCAGCCGCCGGTCAATCCTCGATCTGAGCCACCGCGTCGCGCCACGCCAACCACGCCGACAGCAGGTGGCAGATCCAGCCGAGCAGACCGCCGCTCCCGATCCAGAAGCCCGGGGTGACGACGAGCCAGACGATGCCCCAGAAGAAGCGACCGTTGTAGATCTGACCTACCCCGGGCACGACGAGGGAGAGTACTGCGGCCAGGCCGGGGCTGTGGTTGGTTTCGGACACGGCCACGAGTTCCTCCAGGCGGTTGCTCGACTCCCCCTTATCGAGGACGGGGCCGCGAGTGGGCCGCCCATCCAGCCGGGTCGTTATGGTTCGCGTCATGGCGGACGACCCCGATCTCGACGATGATCTCCCTCCTCCGCGTACCTGGCGCGACCGGCTGCGCAACACCCTGCGCGACGTCGCCATCCTCGGTGCAGTCGTGCTGTTCGGCATGCCGATCGTCGCGTGGCTGCGCGGCCCCGAGCTCCCGGAACAGGCACCCGCGTTCACGCTCTCCGACGTGGACGGCAACCTCGTCTCCCTCTCCGACTACGAGGGGCAGACCGTCGTTCTCAACTTCTGGGCCACCTGGTGCGGCCCCTGTCGCCTCGAAGCGCCGGTCTTCGCCGAGTTCGCCGCCTCCCACCCCGACGTGCCCGTCCTCGGGCTCGCGGTCGACGGGCCACCGCAGAAGGTGCGTCGCGTGGCCGAGGAGATCGGCATGGACTTCCGCGTGGTGATGGCCGATCGCGCGGTGGTCGACGCCTACGACGTCTCCGTCTACCCCACGACGGTCGTGGTCGGCCCCGACGGGGACGTGCGGTGGTCTCACGCAGGGATCATGTTCCGGCCCCACCTCGCCTGGGCGACCGGCTACCTCTGGTAGGCCAGGAACGACCACCGAACGGGGGATCCGTGGACGAGGACTTCGTCAGACAACGCGCCCGGCGCACCCTGCTGCGGAACGGATTCATCGCCGTGGGCCTCGGATTGCTGCAGTTCCTCGTCAATCCGTGCTTCCTGATGAGCATCGCGGCGGCGGGAGCCGGGCTCCTCGCCATTCGAGAGGCGCGCTCGCTCCAGGATGCCCTGGGGGAGGACTACCCCACCGACGTTGGGCGAACCTCGCAGATCCTCGGATTCACCGGCGTCGCGCTGGTCGGCGCGTGGTTCCTCGGCATGACAGGGTTCTTTCTCGCTGCCGTCCTCGGGTCGTCCTGACTACCCGAGGGCAACGTGGCGGAACACTGCCGCAAAGTGAAAGCCGACCCCGAGGACGACCGCAACGTGCCAGATCAGGTGGTTGTAGGGGACGTGCTGCGCCACGTAGAACGCGGCTCCACCGACGTAGGCTGCGCCGCCGAGCGCGAGCAGCACGAGGCCCGAGGTGGGGATGCCGAACAGGAGCGCGGGCATGAAGGCGACGCCGCCCGCCCCGAGCGCGATGTAGAACGCCGTCGAGGGCTCGCGACCGGCGAACACGAGCGCGATACCGCCGAGGGCGAGGACCCACTCGATCGCGAACAGGGTCCACCCCACCGTCGGGGTGAGCAGCGACAGCGCGAGCGGGGTGTAGGTCCCCGCGATCAGCAGGTAGATCGCGCTGTAGTCGAGCTTGAGCCACAGCCGCCTGGCGCGCTCGGTGGTGGCCGAGTGGTAGACGACCGACGTGAGGAACGTCGCGATCGCGGTCGAGCCGAACAGCCCGCACGTCAAGCTACGCAGCGGCAGCCCCCGGGCCGCGGGCACCGCGACCAGGGCGACGAATCCGAGGATCGCGAGTCCCAGACCGATGGCGTGGGAGATGACGTTCGCGCGCTCTTCGGCAAGGGAGCGGGGGCGTGACGGATCGAGGTTCATGGGCCAGGGCACTCCCGAGGCGCGAGTGCCTCCACCGAATCGTGACCCAGCCACACGATCCTCGCCACGACGATCGATCCGCCATATCAGGGGGCATGCGCCGAGTGGCCGCCCTCCTCTCGTGGCTCTTCCTGGGCCTCGGACCATGGTTCGTCGCGGGATGCTTCGAGCACTTCGAGCGCCTCGAGACGAGCGTCACCTACGATCCCGAGACGCAACGATTCGCCATCGAGCGACGGTTCGTCGACATCGGGCCCGACTTCCTCGGGTGCGACAGCGTCGACTCCTGCGCCCGCGCCCTGGCTCGTGGGCTCGATCCGAGCGAGACCCTGCCTCCGGACCGCATGGCCCTCTCCGACAAGATGATGCGACGGCTTCGAGACTCCGGAGCCAACGACGTCCGCCTCGCGTTCGAGGCGCGAGGCGCCTCCCTCGACGCCACGGTCCGCTACACGGCCCCCATCGGCTCGGAGGCCGCCGACGACACCCAGGTGCACGTCGAGTGGTGGGGGCGCAAGGGCCGCGGTCGCTACCGCCTCGTCGTCACGGCCGAGGACGCCACCGAGGAACCCCGCCGCTACCGGACCCATCGCCGCGCTCGCCATACCGACCAAGGGCTCACCTGGGTCGAGGAGTGGGTGCTTCCCGCGCGTCAACGCGCGGTGACCCTGCGCACGCTGGTCGGCGAGGGTGGACGGATCTTCGAGGCCATCCCCGGTCTGCGCTCGGCCATGGTCGAGCGGGGCTTCCTCGTCGAGGAGCCCGCGAGCGAGCCGGTGCTCGTCGAGTGATGGCACGGAGGACGGCGCGCATTATGACCTCACCATGCGACGCGGCCAGAGTAGCGGTGAGGTGCGGTGTGCGGGGGTCCAGGTGATGCCCGCGTACCGGTCGACGATGGGCTGACCTTCGATCAGTTCCCACATCCCTCTGCACTCCAACCGGAAAGACCCACCGTGGAAGACCACTTCGACACCGCGTCCGACAAGGACGAGCTGTACCGCATCCGACACAGTCTCTCGCACGTGCTCGCCCAGGCCGTGCTGGAGCTCCGCCCGGGGGCCACGCTGGGCTTCGGCCCGCCCATCGACGACGGCTTCTATTACGACTTCATCCTGCCCGAGCCGATCTCCGAGGAGGACTTCCCCGAGATCGAGAGGAAGATGAAGCAGATCATCAAGAAGGGGCAGGCCTTCGAGCACGAAGAGCTCGAGCGCGAGGCGGCCTTCGCTCGCCTCGAGGAGATGGGCGAGCCCTACAAGGCCGAGTACGCCAAGGAGCTCTTCGAGAAGAAGGGCATCGAGAAGCTGGGCTTCTACCGCAACGGGCCGTTCCTCGACATGTGCGAGGGACCGCACGTCGAGAACACCCGCAAGCTGCCGAAGGGCGCCTTCAAGCTGCGCTCGCTGGCGGGCGCGTACTGGCGGGGCAACGCTGACAACGTGATGATGACCCGGATCTACGCCTGGGCGTTCGCCACCAAGGAGGAGCTCGAGGCGCACGTCAAGGCGTGGAGGGAGGCCCAGGCTCGCGACCACAAGAAGCTCGGCAAGGAGCTCGACATCTTCGTCATCGACGACGACATCGGCAAGGGCCTGCCGCTGTGGCTGCCGAACGGCACCATCATCCGTGACGAGCTCGAGAAGCTCGCCCGAGAGCTCGAGTTCCAGGACGGCTACCAGCGCGTGGCGACCCCCCACCTCACCAAGGTGGGCCTCTACCACACCTCGGGGCACCTCCCCTACTACGCGGACTCCATGTACCCCTTCATGGAGCTCGCGCAGGAGGTCGAGACCGAGGAGGGGACCGTCGAGGTGGTCAAGGAGACCTACGCGCTCAAGCCGATGAACTGTCCCCACCACCACAAGATCTATGCGGCCCGCAAGCGGTCGTACCGGGATCTGCCGCTGCGCTTCGCCGAGTACGGCCAGGTGTACCGGTTCGAGGACTCGGGGGCGCTGTCGGGGCTGCTCCGGGTGCGCGGCATGTGCATGAACGACGCGCACATCTACTGCACCGCCGACCAACTCGAGGAGGAGTTCCTCAAGGTGATGGAGATGCACCGCAAGGTGTACGAGATCCTGGGCCTCGACAACTACTACATGCGGTTCTCGACCTGGGATCCCGAGGATCCCAAGGGCAAGAACAAGTACGTCGACGACCCCGAGGGCTGGGAGGAGACCCAGCGGCTCGTGCGCCAGGCCATGGAGCGCTCGGGACTCCCGTTCGTCGAGCGCAAGGGTGAAGCCGCGTTCTACGGGCCGAAGATCGACGTGCAGTTCCGCACCGTCACCGGACGCGAGGAGACCGCGAGCACCAACCAGCTCGACTTCGCGGTGCCCAAGCGCTTCGATCTCACCTACACCGCGCCGGACGACAGCGAGCGCACCCCGTACTGCATCCACCGCGCCCCGCTCGGCACCCACGAGCGCTTCGTCGCGTTCCTGATCGAGCACTACGGCGGAGCGTTCCCCACCTGGCTCGCCCCGGTCCAGGTCCGGCTGCTGACCGTGGCCGACCGATTCAAGGACTACGCGAGGAGCATCGGCGACCGGCTCCGGGCGAAGTTCGTGAGGGCGGAGGTCGACGAGTCGAGCGAGCGCATGGCGAAGCTCATCCGGCTCGGCGCCAAGCAGAAGATCCCCAATCTCCTCGTCATCGGCGAGCGCGAGGTCGAAGACGAGACGGTGACCCTGCGTCGGTACGGCGTCGAGGAACAGGAGACCATGCCCCTGGCGGAGTTCGAGGACCGGCTGATCCGCACCATCCAGTCCCGCAGCCGCGAGTTCCTGCCCGCGCAGGATTGAGTCCGGCAGTGGCGAGCCCCACCGCCGGGACGATGAACGCAGGGCCTCGCTACGTGTCGTACCCGAGCACGGGCGAGAGCCAACGCTCGGCCTCGGCCAGGGCGATCCCCTTGCGCTTCGCGTAGTCTTCGACCTGGTCCTTCGTGAGCTGGCCCACGCCGAAGTACTTCGCCGCGGGGTGCGCGAGGTACAGCCCCGACACCGACGCCGCCGGCCACATCGCGAAGTTCTCCGTGAGCCGGATGCCCGTGCGCGCCTCGGCGTCGAGCAGCCTCCACAGGGTGCGCTTCTCGGTGTGGTCAGGCTGCGCCGGATACCCGGGCGCGGGCCGGATGCCCTCGTAGCGCTCCTTGATGAGGTCCTGCAGCGAGACGTCCTCTTCGGGAGCGTAGCCCCAGATCTCCCGGCGGACCCGACGGTGGGCGAGCTCGGCGAAGGCCTCCGCACAGCGATCGGCCACCGCCTTGAGCAGGATGGACGAGTAGTCGTCGAGCTCGGCCTCGAACTTCGCGGCGATCTCGTCGACGGCGAAGCCCGCGGTCACCGCGAAGCCTCCGACGTAGTCGACGCCTTGCTCCTTGGGACGCACGTAGTCCGACAACGCGAGCGCCTCCTCGAGGTGAGCGGCCTGCTGACGCAGCGTGTGGAACACGGCGATCGGGGTGGTCCGATCGTCGGGCGAGGCGTAGATCTCGATGTCGTCACCCACGGCGTTGGCGGGGAACACGCCGACCACGCCCTTGGGCTCGAGCCACCCCTCGGCCTCGATGCGGTCGAGCATCTCGTGGGCTTCGTCGAGCAGCTTGCGGGCCTGCTCACCGTACTTCGCGTCATCGAGGATGCGCGGGTACGCCCCCCGTAGCTCCCACGCGTGGAAGAACGGCGTCCAGTCCACGTAGTCCCGCAGATCCTTCACCGTCGCGGTCACGTCGGTGAGCCCCAGGTTCGCGGGAGCCCGATCGACGTAGTCGAGCCGGGGCCGCTTCTGCCGAGCATCCGCGATCGAGCGCAGCGTCCGCTTCGACCCTCCGGCGCGCTTCACCCGCAGCTCGTCATACTCCTCGGCCCACTTCGCGAGTGCCCCCGGGCGCTGCTTGAGGTCGATGAGCGAGCTCGCCACACCGACAGCCCGAGAGGCGTCGGTCACGTGCACCACGCCGTGCTCGTACTTGGGATCGATCTTGAGCGCGGTGTGCAGCTTCGACGTGGTGGCACCGCCGATGAGCAGCGGTACCTCGAAGCCCGAGCGCGCCATCTCCTCGGCGACGTGCACCATCTCGTCGAGCGACGGCGTGATCAGCCCGGAGAGGCCGATGATGTCCGCGTTCTCTTCCTTCGCGGTGGCGAGGATGCGCTGGGCCGGCACCATGACCCCGAGGTCCACGACATCGTAGTTGTTGCACTGGAGCACCACGCCCACGATGTTCTTGCCGATGTCGTGCACGTCACCCTTGACGGTGGCGAGCACGATCTTGCCCTTGGCCGAGGTGTCACCGAGGGCCTGCTTCTCGGCCTCGAGATGCGGGGTGAGCCAGGCCACTGCCTGCTTCATCACCCGGGCCGACTTCACGACCTGCGGCAGGAACATCTTGCCCTCGCCGAACAGGTTCCCGACGACGTTCATGCCGTCCATGAGCGGACCCTCGATCACGTTGATGGGCCGTCCGAGCTCGCCGAGGGCCTCCTCAGTGTCCGCGTCGATGTGCTCGGTGATGCCGTGGACGAGCGCGTGTTCGAGCCGCTTGGCGATGGGGAGCGCCCGCCATTCCTGGTTCTGCTTGGCCTTCCGTGCGGTTCCCTTGGCCGAGTCCGCGACCTCGAGGAGCCGCTCGGTGGCGTCGGAGCGACGGGCCAGCACGGCGTCCTCGACGCGCTCGCGGAGCTCCGCCTCGATGTCCTCGTAGACGGGCAGCGCCCCGGCGTTGACGATGCCCATGTCGAGACCCGCCTTGATGGCGTGGTACAGGAACACCGAGTGGATCGCCTCGCGCACGGCGTTGTTGCCGCGGAAGCTGAAGCTGACGTTGCTGATCCCGCCCGAGATGCGGACCCCTTTCGGCAGCACGCGCTTGAGCTCGGCGCAGGACTCGATGAAGTCGAGGGCGTAGCGGTCGTGCTCCTCGATGCCCGTGGCGATGGCGAAGACGTTGGGGTCGACGATGATGTCGTCGGGCGAGAACCCGACGTCGTCGACCAGGATCTTCACCGCGCGCGACAGGGTCTCGACCCGCCGCGGCACGTTGTCGGCCTGGCCCTGCTCGTCGAACGCCATCACGATGACCGCGGCCCCGTACCGCCGGACCAGCTTCGCCTGCTCGCGGAACTGCTCCTCGCCTTCCTTGAGTGAGATGGAGTTCACCACGGCCTTGCCCTGGACGCACTTGAGCCCGGCTTCGATGACCTCCCACTTGGAGCTGTCGATGACGATGGGCACCCGCGCGATGTCGGGCTCGGCCGCGATGAGGTTCAGGAAGCGAACCATCGCGCCCTTCGAGTCGAGCAGTCCCTCGTCCATGTTGACGTCGATCAGCTGGGCGCCGTTCTCGACCTGCTGACGGGCGACGCGAAGCGCGGTCTCGTAGTCGTCCTCGGCGATGAGCTTCCGGAACCGACGTGATCCGGTCACGTTGGTTCGCTCGCCGATGTTCACGAAGTTCGTGTGCTGATCGATCTCGACCGGTTCCAGGCCCGCGAGGCGCAGCGCGCTCGGGTGGGGCTCGAAGCTGCGGGGCCGGCCCGACCGGGCCATCTGGGCGATCGCCGCGATGTGCTCGGGGGTGGTGCCGCAGCACCCACCCACGACGTTGACCCAGCCACGGTCGAGGAAGTCCTCGAGATAGCCGGCCGTGGTGTGGGGTTCCTCGTCGTACTGGCCGAGCTCGTTCGGCAGACCCGCGTTCGGGTAGACCGCCACGAAGGTCTCGGAGACCCGGGACATGTCGTCGGCAAACGGCCGCATCTCGTCGGCGCCGAGGGCGCAGTTCAGACCGGAGATCAGGGGCTTCGCGTGAGCGATCGAGTGGTAGAACGCCTCGGTCGTCTGACCGGAGAGCGTGCGCCCCGACCGGTCGGCGAACGTGCCCGAGATCCAGAACGGCACCTCGTCCTGCGTGAGCCCGCGCGACTCGAGCGCCCGAAGGCACCCGACGATCGCGGCCTTCGCGTTCAGCGTGTCCATGATGGTCTCGACCTGCAGCAAATCGGCGCCCCCGTCGATCAGCCCGCCGGCCGCCTCCTCGTAGGCGCTCGCGAGCTCGTCGAAGGTGACGTTGCGTGCCCCGGGATCGTTGACGTCCGGCGACAGCGAGGCGGACCGGTTGGTCGGCCCGAGCGCCCCGGCGACCCAGCGAATGCGGCCATCGCGGGCCTGGGCGGCGTCGACCGCCTCGCGAGCGATCCGGGCCGATGCCTCGTTCATCTCCGCGACGATCGCCTCCATGCCGTAGTCGGCCTGGGACAGCGCGTTCGCGTTGAAGGTGTTGGTCTCGACGAAGTCAGCACCTGCCTCGATGTACGCGTCGTGAATCCGGCGCACCACGTCGGGCTGGGTCAGGCTGATGAGATCGTTGTTGCCCTGCACGGGCAACGGGTGGTCCGCGAAGCGATCCCCGCGGAAGGCCGCCTCGTCGAGCTTCTCGCGCTGGACCATCGTGCCCATGGCACCGTCGAGCACGAGCACACGCTCGGCAAGGGCAGTCTTGAGCGCGGCAATGCGCTCCGCGCGTTGTTCGGCGGTTCGTGACATGTCATCCTCTCGCCGCCCAGCGTAACAAGGCCGTCCCAACGACCTTGCAACCCGGCGCGGCAGTCCCCGGTCTGTAGGATCGTCAGGAACAGTCGGTCGGCACGAGCTCACGGCCGTCGACGACGAAGCAGCGGCGCTCGTCCGCCGTGGCGTCGAGCGTCCAGGACGTCGTGGCGCCGCCGAGCTCGAGCTCGATGTCGTGCTTGCCCGGGTTGAGCGTCAGCTTGACCGGCGTGCGTCCCCGAAAGCGTCGATTCACCCGCACGTCGGCCCCCGGCGGCTCCGACCCCAGACGAACGGTCACGCGATCGGACTGCAGCGCCTCCGGCGCCTCCTCGGCGGTGTCCTTCGACGGCGCCTCGGCAAAGGAGCCCTCCGGGAGCTCTCCAGGCACCAGCGCCTGCGTCGGGAGGTCGGTCGGCAACTCGGGCGCCGGCGCCGGGGGAGGCTGGGGGAGCGGCGGCTCGAGGACCGGTGGCGCCCCCCCTCGCCCCTCGGCCTCGTCGACGGTCACTGGCGGCACGCCGCCGTCCGTCGGAGCGTCGAGTCGCTGGACCACGACGGGAGGCGCGACGGGGCGCCGGTCGAACACGATCGGCTCTGGCTCCGAGAGCAGGGCCACCACGCTCACCCCCACCACGACGAGCGCCACCAGCACCGTCGTCATCGTGGCCGCGACGCTGAACCAGGCGAGCCGCCCGAGCATCCGCTCGTCGAGGACGAAGCGGGATGGGGGCTCCGGCCGCACGTCGCCCTCACCCTCGATCCAGGTTGGGTCCAGCACCTCGATGTGCTCGGGATCTTCATCTGGCTCAATCTTCGACAACCCGGCTCCGACGACCTTCGCGCTGGAGATCCCAGTAATCGACGGCGCGACCCCGGCGCACCCGGACGAGGTACCTCTCGGCGAATGGCGGGCAAGGTTGCCGAGGCCGAACCTTCACGACCACCCGGGGCGCAGCCACGAAGGCAGCCTCCAGCCAGTGCGCGTCGAGCGGTCGTCCCACCGCGATGTCCCGCAGGACGTCGAATCCAGGGGCCGCGGACCTGGGCTCGTCGAACATGGGCGAGAGCATCACCGCATCGGCCTCCAGCCCGACGAGTCGCTCGCGGGAATCCGCGTGCTCCGCCGTCACCCGACGAGCCGAGGGCTCGGCACGGGCCAGACGCGCGAGCCCCTCCTCGGCGAGACACACCAGCGCGGGCGCCACCTCGAGCCCGATGACGCGGGCCCCCGTGACCGCGGCCACGTGCAGGGCATCCCGCCCCAGCCCGAAGGTCCCGTCGACGACCACCGAGACGGTCCCCAGGCTCGCGATCAGCGGATGTGCGGCACCGACGGAGCGGTGGGCGTGCAGGAGGCCCAGATCGACAGCCACGCGCTGCTCGCTGCCCACGAGCTCCTCACGTTCCCGTCCCACGACGTAGGCGACCGAGACGTCGTGCGCACCGAGCATCGAAGGGACGCTCCGTCGACGAGCCACCACCCTCCACCCCGTGCGCTCGGCCACCGCAGACGCCCGCGCGAGCTGGGTCGGCGACGGTCCGTGGGTGGTCGTCACGATCACAGCTGACGCGGACGCGACAGCCCGATGCGAACCACCGACGCAGTGGTTCCCCGCGCCACGCAGAACGCGTGGACCGCCGCAGCCAGGGCGTCGTCGTGCACGGCGAACCGGCGATCGCGGTAGCTCCCGTAACCTTCGGGCAAGGCGTCGCCCGGAGGCGGCTCCACGGGGTCGAGGTGCCGCGACTCCCGGACGTCGTGCGCGACGATCTCGACGCTGCTCTGAAGGAGGAGCCCTCGCCCGAGCTCCTCGGGAACGTCGGGAGGCAGCTGCACCCCGGGGAACCAGAAGGGACCCGTCCAGCCCCGACCGAGGTGGAGGAGCTCGGCGCCCAGGGCGTCCTCCAGCTGGGTCCGCAACGCGAGGAGCGAGGTCGCGAAGTGGCGCGTGAACAGGTGCTTGAGCGCCTCGTCGATCACGAGCCGACCCTGCGCATCGAGCCGCAGCGCCCCGGTCGGCGGGCCGGGCGTCTTCGCCTCGACCCGCACGCGCACCCAGCGTCCGTCGGGAGCGAGTCGGTCGTACGCGAGCGCCACCTGGGTCCACCCCGAGCCACCCACGCGGCGAACCGCGCCCCCGAGTCGCGTCGCGGGCAACAGCTCGGCGGACCGCAGATGCCGGTACAGCGAGCGTCGATCGCGCATCCGCCCCGCAAGCTCGGCGTCGAGGGCCTTTGCCCGCTCGAGCTGGGCGTCGCTCGGGTCCGCTTCGGGGTCGGATCGCCCCGCGAGGACCGCCTCGGACCGCACGCGCTCGAGCCAGCTGTACGTGGGCATCCCGGTGCGGTTGCTCACCTCGGCCGGGAGCAGCAGCCGCCCGCTCACCGCGGTGTCGAGGGCGTGCAGGTGGTCCAGCCCCGCCGACATCGAGATGAAGTCCTCGTTGGGGGCCAGAGCGTCGAGCGCCGCCCGCAGCGCCCGCACATAGGGGCCCACGCGCTCGAACGGCAGCTCCACCCTACGGGTCCTCGCCGAGGAGGTTCTGGATCTCGGCCTCTGCCGCCTCGCGCAGCGCCCGCTCGGCCTCCATGCGCGCCTTCTCGCGGTCGATCGCGGCGAGGTCGCCCTCGAGCATCGCCGAGCTCGCCTCGCCCTCGGCGCTGATCCGGGCCGAGAGATCGGGCAGCACCTCGGCGATGAGGTACTGGCTCCGCTCGACGTAGTCACGGGTGGCGTGCATGGCGTCCTGAAGCTCGTCGAGCGACTCCTGGAGCTCCTGCACCACGATGGGCGCGTCGGCGAGCATGCCGAGCCCCTGGATGCGCCGCCCGGCCGCATTGACGGTGTGCGTGGCGGACAGCACGTACTGCGCCATCTCCTCGTGCAGCTGCAGCACGGTGTCCCGCAAGGCGCGGGCGGGCGGGATGTGCTGTCGGCACAGCCCCACCGCGGCCTTGAAGAGCTCCAGCGCGACCGCCTCGGTGCGACGATCGAACTCGAAGCGGTCGCGGCGACGGGCCTTCTCCTCGTCGGTGAGCGACGCGTCGGACTCGTTGTCCACGAGCGCCTCTTCGATCTCGAGGACCCGCTCTGCGGCAAGACGCTGGTTGTGGAGCGCCTCGCCGAGCTCCCGGTGCAGGCGGTCGACCTCCTGCTGAAGCTCCAGGGCACAGAGCTTGAGCTCGTCGGAGAACGCAGTAGCTTCCCGGAGCCGCACCGACACCGTCTCGTACTGGCGCATCAGGCCTTCGGCGATCGAGCGCCGGGCGAGGGCCGAGCGGCGGGCGGTGAAGGGACGAACCAGTGACGCGAGGATGGAGGTGTCGGAGTCCTGTTGCTCCATGCGGTCGAGCTCACCGCGCTGGCGGCGGAGCGTGTTGAGCCCCGCGGAGAGCTCGGAGCCAATCTGCTTCTGCGTGTCGAGCAGCTCCGAGACCTGGGTCATCGCCCTGCGGTGGCGCTCCGCCACTTCCCGCTGCCTGCGCTGCAGCACGGCGTGCGAGAGTTGCTCTCCGAGATAACGACGTCGTTCGCTCATCGACCTCGCCGGGACCTCATGGTACCAGCATCCCCATGGCAGCAGCGTACTTCGTCGTGAACCCAGATGTGCGGACCGCGGTCGCGCCGCCGCCCGATTTGTACACGAACGAAGATTGGTACTCCACTATCGTCGAGCAAGCTTGGCGAGCGGGCTGGCAGTGGCTGGTCCCCGTGATCGGGGACGACCGGAGCGCCGTGCCGGTGCACCTGTCCGGCGAGCCCCTCGTCTACACGCGAGACGAAGCCGGTGTGGAACGCTTGCTGTCGAACACCTGCACCCACCGTGGCGCGCTCCTCGTCGATCAACCTTGTAGCGTTCGACACCTCCGTTGCCCGTACCACGCGAGGACCTTCGGCCTGGACGGCCGCGCCCGGCACTCCCCGGGCTTCGAGGGCACCGACTTCCCCACCCCGCGCGACCACCTCCCGCAGGTGGCGCTCGGTGCGCTCGGACCCTGGCGGTTCGGGCGCGTGGCCGGCGAGCTCGCGTTCGACGAGTGGATCCGGGGGGCGTTCGACCACCTGGCCTGGTTCGACTGGTCCAGGCTCACCCACCGTCCGTCGGGACGGCGGGCCCATCGGATTCCCGTCAACTGGGCGCTGTACGTGGAGAACTACCTCGAGGGGCTCCACATTCCCTTCGTCCATCCCGGACTGAACGACGTCTTCGTGCCGGGCACGTACCGCACCGAGCTGCTCCCCTACGGAACCCTGCAGACGGGCGAGGCTCGACACGACGCGCCGGCCCATCTGCCGCCCGAGGGCGCCGCGGACCACGGGGCCCGGGTCGCTGCCTACTACGTGTGGTTGTTCCCGGGCACCATGCTCAACGTCTACCCTTGGGGGGTCAGCGCCAACCAGGTCGAGCCCGTGGGCGTTCGAGAGACGATCGTCCACTACCGGACCTGGGTGCTCGACGACGCCGAGCGCGACCCCGACATCGACAGTGTCGAGGCCGAAGACCAGGCCATCGTGACGCGCGTGCAGCGCGGAATGGCCTCGCGTCTCTATGGCGGAGGTCGCTACAGCCCGACCGAGGAAGCCGGCACCCACCACTTCCACCGGCTGCTCGCGGCGACACTCGGCTGACCCAGCCGAGAGCGACCGGCACGACACGACATGACGGATTGGCAAGACAGGCCGGGGTGGATCCTCGGGCAACCCGCCGACCCGGACGAGACGCTACGTCGAGAGCGAGGGATGTCCATGCCGCTCTCGGCCCGTCACCACATCTTCTCGTTGGAACACTATCTGGCGCAGGAGCACCGCTCGTCCGAGAAGCACGAGTTCTGCGACGGTCAGATCTATCTGATGGCCGCTGGCTCTCCGCGCCACAACTACCTCGCTCAGCGTTTCCAGCGCCTCGTGGGGAACCAGCTCGAGGGCAACCCGTGCGACGTCCTGTCCTCCGACCAGCGGCTGGCCACGCCAGATGGCTTGTACTCGTACGCTGATGGCGCAGTGTTCTGCGAGCCCGTGCGCCTGGGCCCGGAGCAGACCGCGAACAACCCGACGGTGATCGTCGAGGTCTTGTCCGATGGCACCCGCCAGTACGACCGCGGCGAGAAGCTCAACCGGTACCAGACCATCCCAACCCTCCAGCACGTCGTGCTCATCGAACAAGACGGATTCGATGTGGAGGTCTGGAGCCGTACCGATGCTGGATGGAAGCGAACGGTGGCCGTCGAGCCCGACCAGCTGGTCAAGCTTCCGGCCATCGGAGTCGAGCTCTCGGTTGCCGACCTCTACGCGGGGTCCGACCGCTTCCCGATGGACTGAGCGACGGTCGAGCTCGAGCGGGGTGAAGTGACGCCGTCTCGCGCAGTGTCTGGGCGCCCTCGGTATCGGCCGGCCGTCGACTTCGTCGCCTGCTCCGCGCTCGGCTTCACCGGGCTTGCCAGGCGGCCAGGCTCATCCACGCAGCGCCTCCCGACAGCGCTCGAGCGGGTCGGGGACGGTAGCCTCGAACACCCGACCGTCGGGGAGCGCGAGTCGGGCGGCGTGCAGACAGAGGCGCCCCGGAAACGCGGGAACGGGCCGAAACCCCGCGGGTCGGTAGCGCTCGTCGCCCACGATGGGATGGCCGAGCCCGTGCAGGTGCCGGCGGATCTGGTGCTTGCGACCCGTCTCGGGACGAACCCCCAGCCAGCTGAAGCCGCCGAGGGGCTCGAGGAGCCGATAGCGCGTGACGGCGGGCTGATCGTCGACCGGTACCCGTACGATGCCCTTCTGATGGGTGCGCCCGTGGACGAGCGCCACGTAGCGCTTGTCGACTGCACCGGCCGCGAAGGCCTCGCCAAGGGCTTTGCGGACGGCCGGCACTGCGCTGAACAGCACCACCCCCGACGCCCCCCGGTCGATGCGGTGGAGCGGCGCGAGGCCGGGATGGCCTGCTCCGGCGAGCCAGGCTCGCAGGTCGTGCGCCTCCCCCACGCGCGCTGCGTGGACCACCCAGCCCGAAGGCTTGTCGACCACCACGAGGTCCTCTTCGAGGGCGATCAGCCGCGGCTCGTCAGGCATCGAACGGGTCGTCCATCCACTCGACCGTCCAGGAACCCGGCTCACAGCGCACGAGCGCGAGGAGAAACGCCGCCTCGCGGGGAGCCGTCGGCTGAGCGGCGAGCCACGCCTCGGCGGCGCGCACGAGCCGTCGCTGCTTGGCCGGTCCGACGGCCTCCCAGCCCGAGTCGTCGCCAGGCTGACGCGCCTTCACCTCGACGAAGCGCACCGCACCGTCACGCACGACGATCAGGTCGAGCTCCGCACCCGAGCCCCGGAAGTTCGTCGCGACCACGGTCCACCCGAGCAGCTCGAGCTGCCCCGCCACCCACGCTTCGGCCGTCACGCCTCGCCGCTGGGCCTGCCGCCGGTCGCGCAAGGCCGGAGCTTAGCGCTGGACGGTGGGCTTGAAGTCGCGGATCGGCTTGAGACGCGCCGACTTGCCGCGACGGCTGCGGAGGAAGTGCAGCTTGGCCCGCCGGACCTTGTGGCGAGCGACCACGTCGATCTTGGCGATGTTGGGGGAAGAGGCCGGGAAGATCCGCTCGACGCCCACTCCGGAGGCCACCTTGCGGACCGTCAGGGTGGTGCGGGGACCGCCCTTCTTGATGCGGATCACGGTGCCCTCGAAGACCTGGATCCGCTGCTTGTCGCCCTCGATAATCTTGACGTGGACGCGCACGACGTCGCCGGGGCGCACGTCGACCGGCTTGCGTTCGCGGGCGGCGACGATCTCCGCCTCGATCTGGTCGAGCAAGTTCATGACAATCCTCTTCCGCACCCAGGCGGCTCGAGGCGGCCTCCGCATCCGGGGGCTCCAGGAAGGTCCCGGGGGGTCCGGCCGCCGCACGTCGATCGTTCGTGTGAGGGAGAAACCCTCGCACGTCTCGATGCTATTATTGGTCGACCTTGGAATCGTCAACGTCGGCCCGCGACGACCAGCTGGCGAACAGGTCGGGACGACGCTCCTCGGTGAGGGCGATGGCCTGCTCGTGCCGCCACCGGGCGATGTTCGCGTGGTGCCCGGAGGTCAGCACCTCGGGAATGCCCATTCCTCGAAACTCCGCGGGTCGGGTGTACTGCGGGTACTCGAGGAGCCCGGCCGAGAACGACTCGTCGACCGGGGAGTCGGCGTTGCCGAGCACCCCCGGCACCAGTCTCGCCACGGCATCCACCACCGCCACGGCCGCAATCTCGCCCCCCGTGAGGACGAAGTCGCCGATCGACACGATCTCGTCGACATAGCTCTCGACTCTCGCGTCGAGTCCCTCGTAGTGGCCACAGACGAGGACCAGGTGGGACAGAGCCGACATCTCCCGGGCGCGCCGCTGCACGAAACGCTGCCCCCGAGCCGCGAGGAGCACGACGTGCGAGTCGTCCCGGCGCACGGACTCGATGGCGTCGACCACGACGTCGACACGCATGACCATGCCCGCGCCGCCCCCGTAGGGCGTGTCGTCGACGCTGCGATGCCGTCCGATGCCGAAGTCACGAATGTCGACGACGCCGACCTCGACGAGGCCCTGCTCGACCGCCCGACCGAGGATGCTGGACGAGAGGGGCCCGGTCACGAGGTCGGGGTGCAGGGTCAGCAGCTCAAAGCGCATCGGAATCCTCCGAGAGCGCGGACGGATGCAGGGTGAGAGAAGGGGTGTCGACGTCGATCGCGAGCACGAACTCCGAGACGGAAGGCACGAACGCCGGCTCGGCATCTCCGACGTCGATCTCGAAGACCTCGACCTCGCCGGGATGGTGGATCCGCACGACCCGTCCGACGGTCTCCCCGTCGACGAGCACGGGGGCACCCTCGAGCTGCCAGTCGTAGAACTCGTCCGCTTCGAGGTCCGGGAGGACGTCCCGCGCGACCACGATGCGGAGGTCCGCGAGCGCTCGCGCCTCGTCGGGGGTGGTCACCCCGTCGACCAATCCGAGGATGCGCTTGCCCGCGCCCGGTCGGGTGGACAAGGTCACCTCGCGCTCGCCTTCGGGCCCCACCAGCCGCACGACGCGTGGCGTCTCGAACAACGTGGACTCCGGATTGTAGAGGAAGACCTTCACCTCCCCCCGAACCCCGAAGACGCCGGAGATATAGCCGAGCTCGATGTCACCGGTCGGAGCCTCCGACCTACTCCTCGAAGGCATCCCCGTGCTCGTCCACCAGATCGAGGGTGGCCTTGCGCCGACCAGCCGCGGCCGACAGGATGTTCCGAATCGCGCGCAGCGTGCGGCCCTTGTCGCTCTCGAGCTGCTCCTTGTCGTCTGGATCGACGACCAGCTCGAGCATCACGACCGCTTCGCCGTCGACCGTCTGGATGCTGACCGCCTCGGGGTCGGCCACGATGGGCTCCACGAGGTGGCGGACCAGCTCTTCCATCAGGACTCCGCCGCCGGCGCGTCGGCCGGGGCCTCCGCCGCGAGCTTGCGGGCACGCTCGATGAGCTTCTCGGCCGTCTCGGAGGGCCGGGCACCGACGGAGAGCCAGTGGTCGATGCGCTCGAGCTTGAGATTGATGGTCATCGGCTCCCGCATGGGGTCGTAGTAGCCGAGCTGCTCGAGGAAGCGGCCGTCGCGCGGCGCGCGGGAATCGGCGGCGATCATGCGGTAGAAGGGCCGCTTCTTCGCGCCCATGCGCGTGAGACGGATGCGAACCATGTGGGGTGACTCCTGATCCTGCAGCGTTGCAGGCCCCTGGCCTGGGTCAGCGAGTGAGGCCTCGGTGAGAGACGGGCTCCCGGCGTGTGGTCGGCCGCCCGCACCGAGGGGCAGCGGCACCCCACGCCAGAACGTGCGGTAACCCGCGTCAGGTATATCCCCGAACCCGGTGGCGCAACCCCGAGTGCGTTAGAGCGGGATGTTGCCGTGCTTCTTCGGCGGTAGCTCGTCCCGCTTGTTCCGCAGCGTGGCGAAGGACTCGATCACGCGTTGCCGCGTGTCCTCGGGGCGGATCACCGCGTCGACGAAGCCGAGCTCGGCGGCGCGGTAGGGGTTCGCGAAGGTCTCGCGGTAGTGCGCGACGAGCTCGGCCTTCTTCGCGACGGGGTCGTCCGCCTCGGCGAGCTCGTTGCGGAAGATGATGTTGACCGCGCCGTCCGGGCCCATCACTGCGATCTCGGCCGTCGGCCAGGCGAAGTTGAAGTCCGCGCCGATGTGCTTGCTGCTCATGACGTCGTAGGCACCGCCGTAGGCCTTGCGGGTGATCACGGTGACCTTGGGGACGGTCGCCTCGGCGAACGCATAGAGCAGCTTGGCCCCCTGGCGGATGATCCCACCGTATTCCTGGTGGGTGCCGGGCAAGAAGCCGGGCACGTCCACCAGCGTCAGCAGGGGGATGTTGAAGCTGTCGCAGAACCGCACGAAGCGACCGGCCTTGGTGGAGCTGTCGATGTCGAGGCAGCCCGCCCGGACCGTCGGCTGGTTCGCGACGACGCCCACGGGGTGCCCATCGAGACGGCAGAAGCCGACCACGATGTTGCTCGCGAAGTCGGGCTGGACCTCGAGAAAGCGCTGGTCGTCGGCGAGCGAGACGATGACCGTCTTGATGTCGTAGGGCTTGTTCGGGTTCGTCGGAACGAGCTCGATCAGCTCGTCGTTCTTGCGGTCCATCGGGTCGTTGGTGGGCCGGACCGGCGGATCCTCGAGGTTGTTGGACGGGAGGTAGGAGATCAGCTCGCGAAGAAGCGCCACCATCGCGTCTTCGTTCGGCACCCGGAAGTGCGCGACCCCGGACTTCGTGGTGTGGGTGACCGCCCCCCCGAGCTCCTCCTTGGTCACCTCCTCGTGGGTCACCGTCTTGACCACGTCGGGGCCCGTCACGAACATGTACGCCGTCTCGTCGACCATCGCGATGAAGTCGGTGATCGCCGGGCTGTAGACCGCCCCACCCGCGCACGGCCCGAGGACGGCGCTGATCTGGGGCACGACCCCCGATGCCCGCGTGTTCCGGTAGAAGATGTCGGCGTAGCCTCCGAGCGAGGCCACTCCCTCCTGGATGCGCGCCCCCCCGGAGTCGTTGAGCCCGATCACCGGTGCACCGTTGCGCATGGCTTGGTCCATCACCTTGCAGATCTTCTGCGCGTGGGAGGCGGACAGCGACCCTCCGAACACGGTGAAGTCCTGGGCGAACACGTAGACGAGGCGGCCGTCGATCAGCCCGTGGCCGGTCACCACCCCGTCACCGAGGATGCGCTTGCCATCGAGCCCGAAGTCCCGACTCTGGTGGCGAACAAAGGCGTCCAGCTCGCGAAAGGAACCCGGGTCGAGCAGCGCTTCGATGCGCTCGCGAGCCGTCCACTTGCCCGCGGCGTGCTGCTTCTCGACCCTCGCAGCGCCGCCACCGGCACGGCTCTGCGCCTCCGCCTCGGCGAGACGGGCCAGCAGATCCTCACGTTCCATTCAGCCTCCAGGAGGGGACGCTACCGTCGATCGGGCATCTTGACCGCTGCGGCCGTCCGAGGTCCGGTAATCCGCTGCACCGAGGCGATCGCCGGCTCGTCGGCGTGCTCCTCGATTACCCACTTGGTCACGCCTCCCTCGCGAAACAGGTAGCGGACGGGCGGGGGGCCGGGGGGCGTCCGGGAGACCCGATCGCTGCCGTCCACCTTCACCTGCAGCCGTCCGTCGACCCAGCGCGCAGCTCCGACGTCGAGGCCCACACCCACCGTCGAGGCGACGGGAAACGCGATGGGCCGAGGCGTGGGATCCCCCCGGTCGGGCGGGGCCGCCGCCTCGACGGTCGCGCCAGCCGCTTCGGTCGACAGCGCGCCGGCCTGCACGACGAGGGGATCGAGCACGACGGTTCCCGGTCCTTCGATCCGCCACGCCCACGTGAGCTTGCGCCCCGGGCCTTCGAGGGGATCCGTCACCGACTCGATGTGCTCGACGAGGGTCACGGGACCCTGCGCGGAGGGACTCGACACCGTGATCGGAGCGTCGCCCGCTCCGGTGACGCGCAGGGTCAGCCGGACCTCGCTGCCGAGGAACGTCGACGATGGCGGGGGATCCACCGCGACGACCAACGCGTTGGCGGCGACGAGCGCGAACGCGGGGTGGTCGAGGTGAGGCGCGAAGTCCGGGTCCTCCACCGCCTCGCGCAGGGTGGCCGCCCGGAGCTCGAGCGCCACGGTGAGCTCCTGTCCTGCCGCGTCGAGACGACCGAGCCGGGCGAGGTAGGCCGCACGGTTGTAGCGGGCCAGTCCGATCTCGGGCCGACGAGCCACGAGCTGATCGAGGATGACCACCGCTCCCTCGACGTCCCCAGCCTCCGCGGCAGCACGCGCCTCCCAGGCCCTCACGATGGGATGGACCTCGGGCAGCCGGGCGAACGCGACCCTCGCCCCCGCAGCGTCGCCCGCGTCGAGCATCGCCCGGGCCCGCTCGAAGCCCTCCACGGCCTCTCGCTTGGCGCGCAGATCCGGGTCGACGGGGGTGGACGTCCAACACGACAAGACCACGATGACGATCAAGCGCTCTCCAGCCGCGCGATCAGACCGACCTGCCGGCCGGTGTCCGATCCGTCGCGACGCACCGAATAGAAGGCATGGTCGGCAAACGTACACGTTCCGCTGACGTCGATCTGCTCGACGCCCCGCCTCGCGAGCTGCGCGGCGACCGCGGCCTTGAGGTCGACGACGAACCGCGTCTCGGGGTGCCGGGGGCTCGGGGCGTGTCCGTACGCCTCCGGAGGAAGCCCGGTCGAGGCGAGCCCGCCATCCACTTCGGGGCCCACCTCGTAGTGGGCCCCGCCGTTGGCCGGCCCCACCGCGGCCACGAGCTCGCCCGGCGGCACGCCGACCGTCTGGACGAGGGCGTCGACCAGCTTGCCCACGATGTCGACCGCGGTTCCCCGCCACCCCGAGTGCGCCGCCGCCACCACGCCAGGACCCGAGATCAGCACCGGCACGCAATCCGCAGTGCGAACCGCGAGCACCACGCCCGGGTCGGTCGTGAACAGCGCATCCCCCTCGGCCACCGGCTCCAGCGGCCCTCCTGGCTCGCTGACGCGAACGATGCCGTCGCCGTGCACCTGCTGCAGCCACGCGACCCGCTCCGGGCCCGGCACCCCCACGTCAGCGAGGAGCCGCTGCCAGTTCTCGGCGCGCACGATGTCGTCGGGGTCGTTCAGGTCGAGCGACGCACGGCTCCCCGTCGACACGCCACCGTGGCGCGTGCTAAAGCCGTGCGCGACTCGGCCCGGGGCGTCGAGAACGCGGCTCTTCTGCACTTTCGCGGACACGGGCCCTTCCTCACGCCATGGTGTCAAAAGGTAGCACGGCATCCAGACGATGAACCAACCCACCACCCTTTGGAGGAACCGTGCTCTTCAATCGCCACGTGTGGAGCGACTGGCGACTGTTGCTGGCCATTCCGGTCGCCATCGGACTCCGGTGGGTGATGGACGACGCCCTGTTCGGCGAGTTCGAGGAGAAGATGGAGGCCGAGCTGCAGGCGCAGCCTGCGCTCGAGATGGACGACCGGTTCGGCGAGTACGGCTTCGACGACCGCTTCGATCCCGTGCCGTCCCCCACCCGCCGCCCTCGCGAGGAGCGGTTGTTCGAGGACCACTCCTACAAGCGGGAGCGCGACCTGCCGGCGCTGACCAGCTCGGGACCCCCGCTCGATCCCCTCGCCGTGGCCCTCGCTGGAGGGGGGCTGGTGTTCGCGCTCGGAGCCTTCTTCGCCTTTCGGATGCTCCGCGAGGACGACACGGACGAGGAGCCTCCCGCAGAACCGCCATCCTGAGCCCCCCCCGAAGGGGCACGGGGTCACGCGGGGGTGCCGCCCTCGGGGCCGTGGTGCCGGAGCACGAGGTCGTGGATGCGATGGGGCACCAGCGTCGCGATGGACTCGCCACGGCGAGCCCGCTGTCGAACGTCGGTCGAAGCCACCTCGGGGAAGACGGGACCCTCCGTGCCACCGGGCAGCGGGTGCCCCGCCCGGGCCACCACGATGGGTGCGAACCCGGACTCGAGATCTGGCCAGCGCCTCCACCGGTCCCTGGTGGCGTACGCGTCGCTGCCGAGCACGAAGCGAAAGGAGTGGTCGGGGTGGGTACGCTGCAGGAGCTCGAGCACGTCGATGGTGTAGTTCGGCGGCTCCAGGCTCTCCTCCACGTCGCAGACTTCGAGTCCCGTCAGATCCTCTACCGCGCGCCGACACCACGCCACGCGAACGGCAAAGGGGGCCGAGGATTTGCCGAAGGGGTGGTCGTGACTCACGAGCAGCCAGACCTCGTCAGCCTGGTCCGTCCAGCGCAGCCACGAGGCCACCATCAAGTGGCCGACGTGCAGCGGGTCGAAGCTTCCGCCGTAGATGGCGATGCGCATGGGGCCTCCCAGTGAGCCAGGGTCGCACGCCGGTCCTATCGCCCGCGCGCCTCCGCCCGCTGGTTCGCCACTACGCCTGGGGCGATCGGGAGTTCCTTCCCGAGCTCCTCGGAGCGCCGGCCGATGGGCGCCCCTGGGCCGAGGCGTGGTTCGGTGCCCACCCGACCGGCTCGGCTTCGATCGGCGACGTGTCGCTGCACGCGGCGATCGCTCGGGATCCCGAGCGGTGGCTCGGTCCCCAGGTCGCGTCCCGGTACGGGCAGCTCCCCTACCTTCTCAAGGTGATCGCCCCGCGACGGCCGCTGTCCATCCAGGTCCATCCAGGCCGAGCCGACGCCGAGCACGGGTTCGCCGCCGAGAACGCCCGGGGATTGTCGCTCGACGACCCCACGCGGTGCTACCGTGACCCCAACGCGAAGCCCGAGCTGCTCTACGCGATCACGCCGTTCCGCACGCTGTGCGGCTTCCGCTCGCGCGCCGAGGTCGCCCTCGCCCTCGCCGACCTCCCGGAGTGGACACGGGCCCTGGCGGTCACCCCCGACGCCGGCCTGCCCACGATCCTCGACCGCCTGGCCAGCTGCCACGACGCCGACGTCACGAAGGCCTGCGACACGATGATCGCGCGGCTGCAGCGTCTGGCCCCGCGGGATCCCGACGACCCGAGCACCTGGGCCGTACGCGCCTACGAGGACTTCGGTCCGGACCGCGCGCTGCTCCTCCTGTTCCTCCTTGCCCCCCGCCGGCTCGCCCCCGGCGAGTGCCTGTTCGTTCATCCAGGCACCGTCCACGCCTACCTCGACGGCGTTGCGGTCGAGGTGATGGCGAACTCCGACAACGTCGTACGAGCCGGGCTCACCGCCAAGCACGTCGACCTGGCCGAGTTCGTGAGGACGGCCCGCCTCGCTCCCGCTCCGCCGGTGGGACCGGTGTGCCGAGAGCCCGGCTCCACCGAGGCGATCGTGCCGGCTCCGACCCACGCCTTCCGCCTCACCCGCCTCGACGTCCATCCGTCCGGGGTGGCGCGCACGGCGTCCGGCCCGGAGACGTGGCTCGTGCCGCCCGGAGCGGGGTCCGTCCGGCTCGAGACGAGCACGGGCTCGCTGTCGCTCGGCCCCGGCGAGGCTGTCTTCGTCCCTCACGGGCTCACCTACCGCCTCATCGCAGAGCGACTGGGCACCCGCGTCCTCGGGGCCTCCGTTCCGCCGCTCGACGACCCCTGGGCGAGCACGGGGCGAGTCCTCCACAACCTCGCCACGACCGAGGCGCTCGTCGACCACGGCACGCCTGCCGCCGTCGTGGCCTTCGTGTCGGGCAACGCCTCGTCGGTCCGCACCTGGGCGAACCGCACGCTCGCCGCGCCGCGGCGGTTCGGCGCCCGGGAGGGCGTGTCGCTGCTGGAGGATCGTCCCGTCAACCAGGCCTTCGGGGTGCTTCTCGCGTGGCAGCGGCTGCGGCATCGGGTCAAGCCGGGCGACGGCTGCCTTGCCGCCTTCGTGTTCGGCGAGGGCACCCGCGCCACCCCGCTGACCGAAGCCGAGGGTGGAGACAAGCCGGCCATCCGCACCTTCGTGCGAGACGCGACCTCGCCCGACGGCTTCGCGACGACCGCCGAGGTCGCCCTGCGCACCTTCCTACCCGTCGAGAGCTTTCTACGGCGCTCGGGGTTCGACGGCTTCGTGGTGAAGTGGGGCGACGAGATCCAGATTCCCTCGATCGACCTGTCGGGCAGAGATCCGCGACTCGCGGGTGCCGATGTGGTGCGCTTCGTGTCCATGCAGCCCATGACCGAGGAGACCGCCGCCCACAAGGACTGGATCGGAATGGACGACGACGGTGTGATCACGGGATTCCTCGCCCGTCGTCCCCTCGAGTCGATGCGGGCGCGGGTCGGCCGCGGGGTCCTGTTGCAGGGTGACCAGCTCGTCGGGGGCATCAACCTGGGCTCGGTCGCCATGTCTCGCGACCTGCTCGATGCGTTGTGCGAAGAGTTCGCCGCAGAGATCGACGACCCGAACGCCGATCGGCGGACCCGTCCCGACCTCGACCCACAGTTCTTCACCGCGCTGACCCTCGCCACGGAGCCCGATCCGGTGCGCCGCCGCGAGGCCACGCAGGCCACCGAGGCCGAGGTGCCCGCACTCGCTGCCCTCCGCGAGCACTGGCCCGACCTCGTCGAGCGCCTGCACGGGGTGGTGAAGCAGCTCGAGCAGCGCCGGGGTCGTCCGTTGTCGCTGCGGGCGCTCGACCTCGGCGACCCGTTCTGGGGTGACGTCGGCCAACACCGACAGATGTACACCTGGCTGCAGGGGCTCCGTGACCCGAGCCTGCACGGGGTCGTGACCCGCGCCCTCGCGGGGCTGCCGGCCGAACCCGACGCCGACGGAAACTGGATCGCCGACGACTGTGAGCTGGGCCCCGACGTCCGGGTCCGCGACTCGGTGTTGCTCGGGGTGCGGATCGGGTCGGGTGAGATCGAGCGTGCCGTGCTCCTCGGCACCACCGCCACCACCGTACACGCGTGCGACGCGTTCGACCACGGAAGCCTGGCTCCGGCCCTCGAGCTCGGCCCCCGCTCGGGCGGCTACCGCGTGATTGCCGACACGCCCGTGGTGGTCCCCCCCGGAGAGCGCCTCACCACGGTGTTTCTCCCCGAGGGTCCAGTGGCGATGCGCGTCCACGAGACCACCAAGCTCCGCGACCGCGAGAAGTGCTACGACGTGCCCATTCTCGGCAACCCGTTGTCCTTCCGCGATGCCCACCGGCGAGCCGCCGAAGTCGACCCGGCGAGTCGGACCGAGCTGCGACGAAAGCTGCGCGAGAAGCTGTTGCAGAGCTCGCGACTCGCCGACGGTAACTGATCCGAGACGGTTCCCTGACCGTCCGAGCTCCTCTCCCGACGCACCGCAGGGGTACACTGATCGCTGTGAGGCCCATCGTCCCGACCCACGCGACCCTGTACGCGACCGCCTGGTTCGTCTCTGGGTTGTTGGCGGGCTCCATCGTCGGCCGAACCATCGTGCACGATCTCGCCCGGCCGTACCACGACCTCGCTCCGCTCGCTCGGGTGGTGGGCACGGTCGAGGCCGAGTACCTCGAGCCGCTCGAGCGGGCGGTGCTGGTCGACGCCGCCATCCAGGGCGTCCTCGACCGGCTGGACCCGCAGAGCCGCTGGCTCGGTCCCCGCCAGCTCCAAGCCCTGCGCGACGACGCCGAGGGCGCCACGACGACCCTCGGTATCCAGGTCGAGCCGCGCGAGAACGGGGTCGAGGTCACCCGGGTGCTCGAGGGGAGCCCCGCGAGCCAGGAGGGGCTCACCACGGGCGACCGCATCCTCGAGGTCGACGGGCAGACGCTGGCCGGCATGACGCTGACCGACGTGCAGCGTCGCCTGGACGAGGGCGAAGGCTCCCGAGCCCGACTCACCGTGCTCCGGGCTGGCTGGACCGGACCGAGGACCATCGAAGCCGAGCGCGACCGGCTCCATCGCCAGGTGGTCACGGGCGCCACGCTCCAGCGCGGGGTGGTGTACGTTCGGCTGGCGCAGTTCCAAGAGGGGGCCGCCCGCGACCTCGAGGCAGGCATCGCCGAGCTCGTCG
Organism: uncultured Enterobacteriaceae bacterium; assembly: GCA_964655065.1. Lineage (GTDB taxonomy): Bacteria > Myxococcota_A > UBA796 > UBA796 > DRPG01. The sequence continues at coordinate 139,304 of CAZZLC010000003.1, forward strand.
GCGAGCTGGGTGGCTGGGACCACGCTGCAGGGCTGATCGTGGACCTCCGTGACAATCCGGGGGGGCTCCTCTCCGAGGCGGTCGGCGTGGCCGACCTCTTCCTCGACGAGGGCCTGATCGTGAGCACCGAAGGGCGTACCGGCTCGTTCGATCGGGAGGCTCACCACGCCACCCGCGGCGGACTGCCGCCCGAGGTTCCGGTGGCGATCCTCGTGAACGGCATGTCTGCATCCGCCTCCGAGATCGTGGCGGGTGCCTTCCAGGACACGGGACGCGGAGTGCTGGTCGGCGAGCCGACCTACGGCAAGGGCACCGTCCAGAAGGTGTACGTCCCCGACGAGCACCGGCAGTCCGCGCTGAAGCTCACCGTCGGACGCTACACCACGCCGAGCGGGCAGCCGGTCGCCACCAAGGAGGGCCGGATCCCCGACTACATCGTCGCCTACCCCACGCCCCCAGGTCCCGTCGCCCAGATCGAGAAGGCGGTCACCGCGCTCGAGCTCGACCCCGACACGCGAAACTCGCTCGGGGCGTTGATTGCCTCGCTCCCGGAGGATCCGAGGCCCCGCGCCGAGATTCCCTGGGAGGCGCCGATCCACGCTCGGTTCGCCGAGGATCCCCAGCTCCGAGCGGCGTGGCGTCTCCTCACCGAGTGACGGCGGCGGTCTCGACCGGCTCGCCGACCAGGTCGTAGTCCGCAGCGCGCACGATCCGAACCGGCCGGATCTCGCCCACCCGTAGACCGTCGACGTGGCCGAGGTAGACCTGTCCGTCCACGTCGGGGGCCTGCCGCGGGGTACGGCCCCGCCACACGAGCTCGCTCTCTTCGGTAGGTCCCTCGAGTAGCACGGGCACGGTGCGCCCCACGAACGACGTCAGCGTCCGCTGGCTCACCTGGCGCTGGAGCCCCAGGAGGTGCGCCTGACGCTCCACCTTCACCTCGTCGGGGACCTGGTCGGGCAGGGTCGCGGCTGGCGTCCCCTCCTCGCGGAAGTAGGTGAACACGCCCACGTGCTCGAAGCGCTGCGCCTCGACGAAGTCGCACAGCTCGGCGAAGTCCTCTTCGGTCTCCCCAGGAAAGCCCACGATGAAGGTGGTGCGCACCGCCAGATCGGGCACCGCCCCCCGAATGCGGTCGAGGATGCGCTCCTGACCAGCTCGCGTCACCCCACGGCGCATCGCCGCGAGCATGGGGCCCGACGCGTGCTGGAGCGGGATGTCGAGGTAGGGACAGACCTTGGGGTTGCTCGCCAGCTGCTCGAGCAGCCCCTCGGGAATCCCGTGGGGGTAGGCGTAGTGCAGACGGATCCACCGGATCCCGTCGACCTCCGACAAGGCCTGCACGAGCTGTCCGAGCCCCGGACGATCGGGGAGATCGCGCCCGTAGCCCGTGGAGTCCTGGCTCACGAGGTTCAGCTCGACGATGCCCTCGGAGGCGAGACGTCGAGCCTCGGCGACCAGCGAGGGCACCGTACGCGACCGCAGGCGTCCCCGCAGGGTCGGGATGATGCAGAACGTGCAGGTGTGGTTGCAGCCCTCGCTGATCTTGAGGTAGGCGCTGCACCGGCTGAAGCTGTGGATCCGCGGCGAGAGCTCGTCGTGGATGTACATCGGGACGTCGACGTGGGTCTTCAGGGGACGCTCGGCGGCCAGGATCTCGGCGATGCGATGGTACTCGCCGGTACCGATGAAGTGGTCCACCTCGGGGAGCTCGCCCTCGAGCGCGCTGCCGTAGCGCTGGACCATGCAGCCGGTCACCACGAGCGTCTCACAGTCGCCGTCGGACTTGTGCTGCCCCATCTCGAGGATGGTGTCGATCGACTCCTCGGTCGCGGGCTCGATGAACGAGCACGTGTTCACCACGATGACGTTGGCACTGGCCGGATCGTCGACCATCTCGAAGTCGTGCTGCAGCAGGGTGCCGAGCATGACCTCGCTGTCGACGCGGTTCTTGGGGCAGCCCAGCGACACGAGGTGGACGCGGCGCGGTTCAGCCGGCATCGATGATCTCCACGCCCTCGGGCACGGCAAAGGTGAACGCCCCCTCGGGAACCTTGGGCCCGAGGCGCGTCTTGCGGAACGTGAGGTCGGTGACGTTGTCGAGCGGGTCGACGAGGCGCAGCCCCGACAGCGCGAGCTTCGCGTCGAGGGAGAGCACGATCTGCTTGACCTGGGCTCTGAGGGCCGAGTCCTTGGGGACGAGCTGGAGACGATGGCCGGTCTCGGCGGCCAGCGCGCTCGCCTCGAACTCGTCGCCGACCCGGTGCAGCGACATGAGCAGGTTGTTCGCGATCATGCTCTGCTCCTGGATCGAGGTGAAGCGCAGCACCTGCTTCTGCGCCGGCTGGTAGATCCACAGCGTGCTTCCGTCGAGCACGTACTGCTTGCCCGAGCCCGCGAAGTCCCAGCGCATGCGGTTCGGCCTCTGCATCACGAGCTCGCCGTACTGTTCCTCGCGGCCGTAGAGCCCGGACTCGGTCACCTGGACGAACGAGGCCGACAGGGTGTCGACGGGCGCATACGTCTTCTGGATGCGCGCCACGAGGGCCTGAGTCGCCTCGTCGAGCGAGGCCTCCGTCGCGGCGGGCTCGGCCCACGCCGACGGGCTGCCGAGCGTCGCGAGCAGTCCCCAGGTCATCCACAATGTGGCCACGTGGCCCTCCTCGTTCGGGTGTCGTCCGATCCGCGAACCCGAGAGGACCCCGGGCTCATCCCGGCGGCAACGATTGGCCCCACCCGAGCGTGGGCTCGAGACTGGCGTCGGGCACGTGGATTCGGTCGAGCGCTCCGTCGGGGCTTAACCAGAGCGCGTCGCCCTGCCCAAGCAAGGCCTCCGCCCCCCCTTGGCCGAGGAAGGACCGGGAGGCCTCCGCCGAGGACATGGTGAGCGCGAGGCGGCCCCGAGGACCCTCTGACCGCAGCACGAACCTGGCGGCCTCTCGCATCGCGACCACGAGGTGCACGCCGACCTGCGCGCCGTGCTCGGCGACGGTGGACACCAGCGGTCCGAGCGACGAGGACTCGGCATCAAGGGCGTTCCAGCGGTCGATCACCACCACCCAACGGGCCTTGCGCGCCGTGCCCGAGCGACTTCCCGGAGCCAGTGCGACCCGGTCGCGGCGGGCCGCCCCACGGGGGGTCGCGGCGAGCCGCCGCCGGTCGATCTCCTTGACGACGGAGCGCAGCACCTCGGCCGCGACCCGGGCCCGACGCACCACCGGCTGCACGAGCTCGGGTCGGCGGGCAAAGGGCTCGAACAGCCCGGCCTCGGGGGTGACGAGGACGAGCGCGAGTCCGCGCCTGGGCGGCCGGGCGAGCAGCGAGGCCACCATCGACCGAAGCGCCACCGACTTGCCCGAGCCCGACTGGCCCACCATCGCGAGGTGCGACATCGCGGCGAGGTCGGTGAACACCGGCGCCCCTCGGACGTCGACCCCGAGACCCAGCGGCACGTCGGGGTCCCCCTCCGGCCGCCCTGCGAGCAACGTGTCGAGCCCGATGGGGCGGCGAGGGTTCGTGGGAACCTCGATGCCCACGTCGCGGGTGCCCCCCCAGGTCACGACCCGAACGGCGGGCACGCCGAGGGCGTCCGCGAGCACGTCGGCTCGGCGCCCGATCGCTTCGGGGTCGATGTGGCGCTCCGGGCGGTAGCGCACCGTCGTCACGACGGGACCCTCCCACACGGTGGTGACACGACCGTAGAGCAGCGCCCCTCGCAGGGCCTCCACGATCCGCTCGCCCACCTCACCCGGACCGGGAGGTGCCGACCGGGGCGGCGGCACGAGGCTCATCCTCGCGCCTCGCGCCGCGTTGCGAGGACCCACCGCTGGGAACAGGCCGAGCACCGAGTCAGGATCCACTCCGTGCGGGGTGGGCTCGTGCCGGACCAGCGCGCGCCGGGGGACGGGGCGCGGAGAGATCCGCCCCCGCCGCTCGCTTCCGCGAGGAGTTGCAAACCGCGGCGAGATGCTCTCCGGCGAAACGCTACGCGGCGTGACTCCCCGTCGCATGCTGGGAAGCTCGGGGATCTCGAAGTCGGAGGCGTCGGTGGAGTCGAACACCGAGTCGACGTCGGAGGGCTCGAGCAGCGGCAGGAGCTCGTCGTCGAGCACCGGCTCGTCGAGGGCAGGTGGGGGCGAGGAGCGGCGCTCCGCCGGGGCACGGCTCACCCGCCTCCGCACCGGCCCGGGCAGGAGCTCGGGCGAGCCCCGCGGAACGCTGTCGAGCGACTCGGCCGATCCGGGGACGGGAGTGGGAGGGCCCTGCAGTGACCGCGCCACCGCCCCGTGAACCACCTTGCCCGACCAGGACAGCACGTGCTCGCCGGCCGCCAACGACCGGGCAGCGACCTGCTGCAGCGAGATCCGGAACAGGGCCACGAGGCAGAACACGCCGATGCTCCCGCACACGAGCAGCGTGCCGACGGGCCCGAGCCAGGGGGTGAGCCCTGCCACCACCGTGCTACCGACCACACCTCCTGGCCCGTACTCCCAGATCCGGGGCAGGGTCGCAGCGAACACGCCGCACACGCCGCACAGCCCAACGCCGAAGAGCAACCACTCGTGGGCAGGCTGAAGGGGCCGGCCGGCCAGCGCGAGGACGGACGCGGCCATGCCGAGGAAGACCGACCACGCACCGTATCCGAATGCGGTGAACAGCAGGTCGGCAACGTTGGCCCCCACGGGTCCGCAGGGGTTGGTTACCGGTCCGGGCCCCGGGTGCAGCCGCGTCGGGTCGACCGGCGTGTACCCAATCAGCGCCACCAACACGAATGCACATGCAAGAAATACGGCCAGCCAACCCATCTGGAACGAGGATCGCTTGTGGATCGGCTGCTCGTGCCAGGAGGTATCTGCTCCGCCCACGGGATCTCCGGACAATGGGCACAGTTACCCGTTCCACAAATCCGTATCCCGGTCTCGGAACCGCGAGTCAGTAGGTGAACGCGGTCGACACCCGCAGGTGGAAGTCGTCGAACTCCACGTTGGCCATGTCCGACGCGCGCTGCTGCCACCAGCCCCCGACCGACAACAGGGCCCAGCTCCGCAGCGGCGTGCGCAGATCGAGCCCCACCCGGTTGACCACGTCCGAACGCTGCAGCTCACCATCGTAGCGCTCGAATCGCAGCGAGTACGACAGGGTCGGCTCGAACCTCCCGAACCGACCCGCGTACTCGAGCTCGAACGCGTTCAGCGCCATGTAGTTCGAGAAGAAGGTGTCGTTGAAGTCCCGCGTGTACCCGGCGCGGATCCTGGAGCCCGGCCGATCGCCGGTGGGTGGCGCGAGGTCGTAGCGGACGCCGAACCGGACGAGCAGTCCGGTGAGACCGGTCACCCCACGCTGTGCGAGCTCGGACTGGCCCTGGTAGGTGGCGGTGCCGTAGCCGAGCAGCAAGTTGGCGAAGAGCTTCCGCGTGAACTGGCCGTCGATGCCTCCACGCACCTTCACGAAGGTGGAGTTCGGAATCTCGATCTCGGGCTCGTCCTCGGCGTTGGACTCGAGCACGTTCTCCGCCCAGCGGTTCAGGCGGACCTCGGAGTCCACCACCAGTGCGGTGTTGGGGAGGAAGCGCCACTGCATCCCGAGATCCGGCCCGTAGGAGTGCAGCGCATTGATCGAGCGGTCGCTGCCCTGCCGGAGCCTCGGGGCCCGGAAGTCGTCGTACGACCAGCTCCCCCCAGGCAAGAACGACAAGGCGGAGCTTCCCGCGATGCGCAGGTCTCCGGTCAACGCGTTGCGCAGGTGCGTCGTGTAGGGCACGTCGGCGTACTCGGCGTCGGCGGTGGCGTTGCGCAGAGCGAAGCTGTCGCGGAGGGTGAATCCGAGTCGGCTCCGCCGGAACGTGTCGACCCCCATCGAGGCGTTGCCCGTGTCGAACCGGTCCAGGTTGCCGATGCGCTCGCCGTTGGACCGCGGGACACCCACCTGCTGCGGGCCCACGAAGTAGAACTTCCGGAGCTCCCAGCGACCGTCGAGATCGAACTGGTGCTCCTCGCCCTTCGCCGCGATCCCGAGACCGGTGGCCAGGTCGAGGTTCGCGGCAGCGACCCCGTTCTCCTCGCTGCGGTAGACGTTGGAGCGATACTCGCTTCCCAGACCGACGGTCGGGGAGAGCTCGAACGCTCCGACGCGAATCCGATCGCCAGGTGCTGCTACCGCAGCCGACGCCAGGAGCGTCGACCCCAGGAGCAGAAAGATGCACTGGCGGGGCATGCTCACAGGAAGGGACTCACTTGCGGTGGGTCGACACTCGCTTCGATCGGTGGGGCGTCGCCGGTCACGAAGGCGTCGCTGGACGTCAGGTCCTCTTGGGTCACGTCGGTGGTGGTCGTCCCGGACTCGAACGACTGCCCCGCCGCACAACGCTGCGCCTCCCCGACCAGCGCGCGGGTCTTGGTGAGCGCGACCGTGACCTTGCGCAGCTCGTGCAGGGCGCGCTCGTCCGAGCCGACCGCGATGGCACTCACGAGCGAGGTCTGGGCGGCGAGGGTGACCTTCTCGAGCGCCTGGACCGAGGTGAGCCGGGTGAGGAGGCACTCGACGGCGTTGGCGTCGTCTTGCTTCTCCTGTTGCTCGCGCATCCTCGCGAGCTGGCGACCCGCATCCGAGATCTCCCCGCGAGCGTCCTGCACCCAGGCGATCTGCTCGGGCGGGGTGGCGCTCGCGATGGCCAGCCCGTCGTCGGCGCGGGCCACGCGCGGAAGGCCCAGGAGGACGACTACGATGACCGAAAGGCGCATGGCGGCCACCTACTTCTTCGCCTGGAAGGCGAACGGCCAGGAGAGCTCACCGTCTACGTCGGGCGGGAAACGCCAGCGCCGGATCTTCTTGGTGATGCAGTCGGCGAGCTCGGCGTCGCCGGTGCCGTTGATCACCACCACCGGCGTGCCCTCGACAGTGCCGCCGGCGACGTACCAGGAGACCTCGATGCGGCCTTCGAGGGTCGGCACGGCCTTCAGCCGCTTCTCGTAGCAATAGGTGAGCTGGCCGGAGTACTTGCGCACGACCGCCTTGACCTTGTTCTCGTCACCGGATGCCGAGATGCGGCCCGCCTCGGCCTTGACTCGTGCGGTGACCGTCACCTTCGGACCCGTGACGTCGCCGCCGCTGCCCCCACCGATGCCCTTGATGTCCCGCTTTACCGCCTCGTTGCCGCCGGCCTTCGTCTCGCGGAGCTTGGGCCCCTCGTCCGCGGCCACCACGGTCTTCTCGGTGAGCGCGGCCTTGAGGTCCCCCTCACCGCTGCGCTCGTCCGGCGACCACAGGTTGGCGGTCATGCCCTTGCCCTTGCCGGTGGTGCCCAGCATCTTGAGGATGGCGGAGCTCTTGGTGATCTCCGTCTTGCGCTGGGCCTCGCGCTTGATGGTGTCGACGTCCTTCTTCTCGGGAGGCCGCTCGCGAGTCGGCTCCGGCTGCTCGGGAGCCTTCTCGACGGGCTTGTCGATCTTGGGCCCTGCCTGCCCGTCGTCGGCCTCCTCCTTCTTCTCTTCCTTCTTCTCGACCTTGGCCGCCGGCTTCTTCTCCGGCACGATCACCTTGGCGAAGCGATCGGGGACGTTCTCGAGCGAGAACTCGGGGGGCTCGGTGTTCCACACCCACACCACCATCACCGCCGCAATCGCGGTCCAGATGAGGAGGAAGCCGAAGAAGACCGGGTCGTCGTCCTGCACGAGCCGGGGGCGAAAGTCCATCGCCTGGATGGGCTTGAGCACCTGGGCCGGGGGCGGCGGGAGGAACTGGAAGAGGATCTTGGTGGAGCCAATCTTGATCTTGCCGCGGTCCTTCTGGGTGAGCGGCACCTGGGCAACCGGGCCCTCTCGCGTGACCCGCGGGTCGTTGAAGAGCTCCTTGAGCCTCTCCACCTGGCCGCCGGATTCGAGTCGGCCTTCGATTCCCTTCGCGAATCGCAGGACGTAGCCGCTACCGGACGCTCGAAAGAGCAGGAACTCCGGCTCGGGAAGCTCGCTCTTCGGAATGACGAACGTGCTCTTCGCAGACTCGCCAACGGTGATGGAGTCACCGACGTCGACGGTCTTGTCGAGGATGTTGGTGCCCTGGATGATCCGAATACAGAGCACTTTCGTCTGACGCGAGGCAGCGGCCATGGGGTCGTGTTCTCCGGGGGCGACGGCCCAGCGGGCGGACCCTGCGGAATCGCTCGGAGGCGAACACGAGAGGGCCCATCGTGACGATCACCGTGATCATCGGATGGGTCCCCGTTGACTTTCGGGCGAGATGCCCACGGAGGTTGCAACGCAAGCATCGTCGCCTGCGTGGTCAACCCTGGGTGACTGTATCGGATCCGAGTGAACGTTCACCTCCCCCAAACGAAAGGACCCCGCTTGCGCGGGGTCCCAGGGAGGAAAACTCGATTTCGAACCGTCGGGCCTTCGGGCCCGTGATGGAATCAGCCGCTACCCTTGATGACGACGAAGCGGAAGTTTCCGAACTGGGCCTGACCGGCCGTGTACATGATCTCGCGGACGACCGAGAACGGAATCCGCTTGTCGACCTGGAGCAGGATCTCGCCCTTGAAGCCCAGGTCCTCGTTCTCCGAGCGCTTGCCGATCTCCTTGGCGGTCTCGGCCTTCTCCTGCAGAACGTCGATGAGCTTGGTGATCTCCTGCCCGCGCTTCTCGTCGTCGGGAATCGAGAGCACTTCCTCACCGGTCTCCTCGGAGATGCTGCGCTCGATGGCGAGCACGAACTGACCGTCCACGACCAGGTCCTTGCGGGACACGACCACGTTCACCGCGAGCTTCGCAGGGAGCTCGGCGCTGGAGACGGGGATCTGCAGGTCGTCCGACGCCGCGACAGAGACGTCGTCGGTCTGGTAGCTCTTCAGCAGAAAGACGAGGATGATCGTCATCATGTCCATCATGGACGTGATGGTGAGTCCGGCGTCTTCCTGCTGGCGGCGCGACTTCTTCTTGCCCATGTCAGGACCTCACTGGACGCCGCCGGCGATCACGACGCCGGGGAAGAGTTGACGGGGAAGCCCACCCGAGCCCGTGGTCTCGGGGTCCTCGCGAGTGGCGTCCATGGTCATGATCAGCACCTCGTAGGGCACCGTGGACTCGGGCACGAGGATGACGTTCTCTTCGTCCTCGTTGACGTCCTTGACCTTGATCAGCAGCTCGCGGAGCTCCGCGACGTTGTACGCGTCGGGCGTGGGGCATCCGGTCTGGGTGCAGTCGATCACCTTGCCCTTGGCTTCGCCTTCGGGCTTGAGCAGCTCGTCGTTGCCCTGCACCACGAAGCCCTCGCTCGTGATGCCGACCTTGAGCGACAGCGGCGGCTCGTCAGTGTCCTCTTCGACCGGCTCCGGGTCGCCGATGGCCGGCAACGTGGAGTTGATCACCGCCAAGCTGACGAACGAAGACGCCATCAGCAAGAACGGAATGAGGATGGTCACCAGGTTCATGATGGGGACGAGGTCGAGATCTTCGGCCTGCGCGCCCCGCTTACCCTTGGCCATGAGGCCCTCCGGTCCGGTTGGGGGCCTGGATCAGGCTTCGGCCGCGGCGTCGTCCTTGAGGCTGCCCCGGCGACGCGCGGTGAGCAGGTTGATCGTCTTGAGGCCGTACTGGTCGATGTCGTCGAGGATCTTGTTCGACCGGTTGGTGACGATGGAGTGCAGCACCAGCGTGGGGATGGCGACCATCAGACCACCGGCGGTGGTGAACATGGCGACGGAGATGCCGTTGGCGAGCAGCGTCTGCTTGGTCTCGGCCGAGGCGTTGGCGACGGCCTGGAACGCGATGACCAGACCCATGATGGTGCCGAGCAGCCCGGTCAGCGTCGCGATGTTGGCGAGCATCGCGAGGTAGGCCGTGCGCTTGTTGATGAGGGGACCGACCTCGAGGGTCGCCTCCTCGATCGAGTTCTCGATCTCCTTCTCGGACCGGTTGGCGCGGGTGAGACCGGCCTTCACGACCCGGGGAAGCGCCGCGTGCGGCTCCGCGTTGCAGAGCTTGATGGCGCGGTCGATGTTGTTGGCCATGATCAGCTTCTGGATCTGCGCCATGAACGCCGTCGAGTTGATGTTGGCGCGGAAGACGATGTAGAACAGGCGCTCGAAGGCGATCGCCATGGCGAAGACGCCGACGATCAGGATGACGTACATGAACGGTCCGCCTTCCTGGAACATCGTAATCGGACTGACCATCTCTGTTTCCTCCCAAGGGTCCTGAAGTCCGGTTTTCTACTGCGATGCCCGCCGCGCAGGGTCGGGCCCGGTACTCCATCGGATGTGCGAATCTACTCTCTGCTCGTCCCCGAGCCCATGCCAAGGTGTCAGGAGCCTGTCAGGCCTTGCCGAGAAAGGGGACAGTGGCGTTCGACCTCGCCGGCAGAACACCGTTCGTCAAGGTGTCGTCAGGGAATCCCGCCGCTGCTGGAACGGGGGTCCCTCGACGGACTGGACGATCTTGTCGAGAAAGCTCTCCTCGAGCTTGAGCTCGTAGGCCTTGTTGAGGTTCTCGCGCGAAATGACGACCGTGATCTCGGGCTTGAGGATCTCACCGACGATGACGAAGTCGTCGTCGGCGGCTCCCGAGGCGGCGGGCACGAGCAGCGCCCCCGCGAGCAGCACGGAGAGAACGAGGCGGGTCACGGGGCCTCCTGCGGAGGGTCGACGGGTTCGGAATCGTCGGGCGGCTCACCCGACTCGGGCGACACACCCGACTCGGGCGGGACAGAGGCGTCTGCGGGCTCGGGGGCGTCCGCGCCGTCGGTCGAGGAGGCCGCATCGCCCTCCTGGGCCTCGGCCGACGCCGCTTCGCCCTGCGGGGCTGCGGCTGCCGCCTCCTCCTGGGCCTTGCGGAGCAGCTCCTGCTCGCGCTTGCGCTGCTCCTCCCGCTTCTTTCTCGCTTCCTCGGCCTTGCGCCGACGCTCCGCCGTCTCCCGCTCCTTCGTGACGGCGGCGATGTAGGCCTGGGCACGCTCCTGCTCGGTCCCCCCGAGCGCGACGTACTTGCCGAACGCCTCGATGGACGGCTGGTAGTCCTTGAGCGAGTCGCCGAGGAGGATGCCGAGGTTGAACCACGGATCGGGGTCCTCGGGTCGCAGCTCCATGGCCGTCGCGTAGGCCGCCCTGGCCTCGTCGAAGCGCTCCATGCCCCGGTAGGCAATGCCCAGGTTGAGGTGCACGTCGGCGTTCTCGGGGTCGTTTTCCCGGGCTGTCTCGAGCAGCGGAATCATGTCCTCGTAGTTGCGGTCTTCGAGGAAGACGGTGGCGAGGTAGACGAGAGCGGGCACGAGCCCAGGCTCGAGCTCCACGGCCTTCTCGAGTGACTGGACCGCCGCGGGGGTGTTCCCGTCGAGGTAGTGCGACCAGCCGAGGTTCGTGTGCAGGTACGCGTTGGTCTGGGCACCCTCGATGCCCTGCAGCGCCTTCTGCAGGATGAAGCGGGCCAGCGTGGTGTCGCCCTTGTCGAGGTAGGCGAGGGCGAAGTTGTTGTAGACGGCCAGCGAGTTGGCGTTGACCTTGAGCGCGGCCTTGGCCTGCTCGATGGCGTCTTCGGGCCGACCGTCGGCCCGCAGAGCCGCGATGAGGGCCACGCGCGCGCCCATGTTCTCGGTGTCGACGCCGAGAGCCCGCTCGTAGGTGCCCATCGCTTCGGCGCGTCGGCCGAGCCGCTCCTGGGCCGAGCCCAGGTACACCCAGGTCTCGGGCCACTCGGGGTGGCGGGCGACCACGGCCTCGTAGTGCGGAATCGCAGCTGCGACGTCGCCTCGGCGCTGCAGCGCGATGGCGAGGTTCAGCTCGGTGGCCCCACCGGGGTCCTGGGGCAAGCTCTGCTCGAGGATGGCCACCGCGAGGTCCAGGTCCTCGGGCGCTCCCGACTCGAGCTTGGCAATGGCCAGCGCGACCTTGTCGGGTAGCGGGGCGCCCGGGTCGAAGCCGAGCTCGGTCGGCGCGGTGGTCGGTTCGACCGCCGCCTCCGGCTTCGCCTTCTTCCCGCAGCCCACGGCGAGGGCCACGAAGACCACCATCCACGCCCGGCCCGTCACGGTTCGCCTCCCTCGGCTGGCTCTCCGGGGGTCTCTTCGGTCGCCGGGGGCTCGGGTGTAGGGGGAGGCTCGTAGGGGCGCGGCACGAGCACCACGGGAATGGTCGAGTCGGTTCCCCCCTTGATCTCGGGCTTGATGGCCGGATGGTCGCTCGGACGTCGCCGGTTGAGCTCGTTGTAGGCGTCGTCGATGAAGCGCGAGTGTCGCTTCTGCTCGCGAGCGGCGTCCGTCAGCGTCGCGAGGCGCTCGAGACCGACCTCCTCGACCTCGTAGTACTGCGGAAAGACCTGCTCCTGGAGGATGTCCTCGTACAGCCAGCAGTCCTCCTCGGCCATGCCCGGCGGACACTGGATGGAGAGCCCGAGGTCCGCGAAGTACAGCGCTGCCCTCGCCTGAAGCAGGAGCGCCCCGGAGACGTACTCGAAGCTGCGGTACCGCGCGATGAAGTCCTTGATGTCCGCCTCGAGCTGCTTGAGCTCCGTCGGCTTGGTCTGGTTGAGGAGCGCGGCGTCACGAGCCTCGTTGCCGTTGAGCTGGTCGGCGCTGTACGCCGCGTAGGCGCGCTCGAGGTCGGGGAAGGCGGTGGCGGCGGCGTATCGATGGCCGTTCGGGCCCATCTCGACGCCGCGGGAGGCGAACGTCGCGAAGGTGTCGAGAATCGCCTGGTCCTGACGCTCGATGTCCCTCTGGCGCCCACCGGTCTCGCGCATCAGCTGGCCGATGCGGTACTGGGCCTCGATGACGTGGTCGGGCACGTCGGTCGGGTATTTCCGCAGGTAGCGCTCGTAGAAGGCGATGGCCTCGCGCGGGCCGACCTCCTCCCACTGCTCCCCCGCGAGCCACAGGATCGCCTCGCGGTCCTTCTGGGCAGGGAACTTGGCTTCGTAGTCCTCGAAGCCCTGGGCGGCCTCGCGATGCCGCTTCAGCCCGATGAGCAGGAAGGACCTGTTGAACTGAGCATCCGCCCGCTCGGTGGTCGAGGCGTCGGGGTGGTCGAGCAGCCGGTCGTAGTACCCCTCGGCCTTGTCGAGCTCGAAGGCGGACTCGTAGTTGGCGGCGATGCGGAAGAACAGACCGAGGGAGCGCGAGTCCTCGGGGTACTCCTGCACGAACTGCTCGTACATCGCGTTCGACTGCTCGATCTTGCCCGCCTGCTGGTAGTAGAAGGCGGCGTTGTACAGGGCGTCCGCGTCGAACTCGGAGCTCGGGAACTCGTCCCGGAAGGCGAGAAACGCCTCGGCAGCCTCGACGTTGTCGCCGTGTTCCGCGTGGCTCATCGCGAGCTGGAACGTCGAGCCCTCGAGGGTGCCGGAGAACCGCTCGGGGTCGATCTCGGTGGGCGGGCCGGGCGGGTTCACGGTGAAGCGGAGGGTGCTCTCGCGCACCTTCTGCAGATCGCCCTCGGCGAGATAGCTGTCGACGAGGAGACCAGCCGCATAGTTGGCCTCGATGCTGCGTGGGTGGTCACTGATGAGCCGCTCGAATCGCGGACGGGCCTCGTCGAACCGGCGGTGGTGGAAGAGGATCTGGGCGGCCAGGTACGCGAGCGCGGGACGGCGAGACTCCACCTCGGCCCGGTAGTCCGGCAGCTCGGGGTCGGGCTCGGCCGAGAACTCGTGCTCAACCACGTCGTCGGCCGCCTCCAGGAAGGCCGTGCGGTCCTCGGAGAGGGCGAGGACCTCGATGGTCTCGCCGAACTCGGTCTCGATCGTGTTCTCGACCTCCGCGTCGGTCGGCGGCGTGTTCGGGTCGTGCCCCAGCTCCATCATCTGCTGGTAGCGGACGTCCATCGTCGAGTACAGCGCGGCGTCGCCGTAGGGATGGTAGCGGCGGCTCTCGAAGAGAGCACGGTAGCCAGCGAGGGCGCCTTCGTAGTCTTGGCCGAGCTTCTTCGAGTCGGCGAGGAACCAGGCCTGCTTGTAGTAGTCATCGGAGATCGGGAAACGATCGAGGTAGTCCTGATACTTCTGGGCGGCGACCAGGTAGTCCTCGGGATTGCCCGAGTCCTGGGCCCGCACGCGGTACTCGATCGCCACGTCGAGCAGCGAGTTCTCGATGTACTCGCGCGCCACCGAGAGTGCCTCGGGGTCGTTGCGGTTGGCTTCCCACCACTCGGAGCCCTCGCCGTACCGCTCCACGAACTCCAGCCGCTCGACACCGGCCTGGGCCAGATCCCGCGCCACTCCCGTCTGCAGTTGGTCGATGAGGGCGATCTGATGCGCCGGGTTGTCGGGCTCGTGGACCCAGCGGGCGTCGTCCTGCAGGGCCGCGTAGGTGGCGATGGCCTCCTCGGGGCGGGTGTACCGAAGAAGCACGTCGGCGAGCTCCTCGTAGACCTGACGCTCCCAGGGGCGCTCCCCGATGCGCTCGAAGTACCGCCGAGCGACGACCTCGGCGGGCTGATCGAGGTCGTAGCCGAGGTCTGCGAACGAGAACGCCACGAACCGCCGGGCGTCGGGCGCGAACGCGCTCCCCCGGCCCGAGTCGAGCTTCTGCTGGTACGAAGCGTCGAGGAGCTCGGTGAACAGAGCGAGCGCCTCGTCGAACTCGTTCAGCTTGTACCGGGCCCAGGCCAGCTGGTAGAGGCCCTCGATGTAGTACTTCGAGTCCCGCCCCTTCGCGTGCACGGCCTCGTAGTGCCGAATGGCCTCGTCGTAGAGGTTGTCGGCGAATGCGAAGTTGCCCAGGAAGAGGTGCGCCCGGTCGGCGAGCTCGGAGTCGGGCGTCTCCGCGATGATGTCGGCGAACGCCTTCTTGGCGAGCGACTCGTCGTACTGGAGGTTGTTGGGGTCGTTGTAGACGAACCCCATCATGAGGAAGGTGCCGTCGAGGCGCTCGTAGCGCTCGCTCGAGGGCTTGCGGAGGTTCTCGTCCACGATCGACCGGTACAGCGCGAGCGGCTCCGTCAGATCGCGACGGGGCTGCTCGCCCAGCCCCTCGAGCTCGTCCATCGAGAGGTCGGGGTCTTCGAGACGCGTGAAGTACTCCTCGGCTGCGGCCTGCCACTCCTCGCTCGCCCGTTCGTAGAGCAGATCGGCGAGCCGGAACCTGACGTGGGACGCGTAGTCGGTGCGAGGATAGCGGGCGAGGAACAGCTCGAAGTTGGCGATGGCGGTCTCGCGCTGCTCCCGCTCTGCAGCGTGCAGCGCGTCGAGGCGGTCCTGGAAGCTCGCCGCGACGCGGGACCGCTCCTCTCGTTCCCGCATGTCGACGTAGGCCCGGGTGTCCGCCTCGATCTCGTGCATCCGGTCCGTGAAGCGGCGTCGGGCCTCGGTGAGTGCGGTGCCCTCGACCGTGGAGGCGCCCTCCACCAACGAGGAGGCCGCGGGCAGTTCCTCACGCTTGCCCGGACCGGCGAGCGCGAACCCGACGAGCAGCCCGAGCGTCATCACCTCGACTCCCCGAGCTTGGCGCGGATGAGCACGAAGCGGCGCTGCAGATCCGCGACCACCTGCTCCTGGTGGGCCTTCACCCCGTCGATCTCGTCCGTTCGCTCGAGCTTGCGGGCCCAGTGGACATCCACGATGCCCATGTCGGCCTTGCGCATCGAGCTCTCGAAGAAGTCCTCCAGCCGCGCGAAGCCGCCGCGGGTGAGCCGGAGCGAGAGCGTTCGCGCCTCGGCGACCGAGGTGTCGTGAGCGGCGCGCTGGCTGCCCACCTCGGTGACCTGGGACTCGAACTGCTCCCGTAGCTTGCCGAGCTCGCCGTCTGCCGCGCGCTCGATCGAGTCGAGTACCGCCGCGAGCTCGGTGTAGCCGTTGTTCAAGATCCCGTGGGTCGTCTCCATCCGCGCCAGCAGGAGCTGGGACGCTTCGTCGGCGGGCCATGCCGCCGCGTGGGCGCGTGCGAGCGCGTCGACCGCCTGCGACGTCGCATCGAGGATCGAGGTGGGAACCTGGTCGAGATGCTGCGGCACGGGGAGGCTCACGATGCTCGACTCGAGGGTGGCGAGCGTGCTGCGGTGGGTGGCGATGCGCCGCTTCAGCTCCTCGGCCGTGGCCACGACCGTGGGGTCGAGCGTCCCCTGGCCCTGCGCCTGCAGCGCGAGCCGCGTGCCCACGGTGTTCAGCTCGTCGCTCATGGCATCGAGCTGCTCCCGAACGCGGTTCGCGCGCGCGCGACGGTCCCCGATGGACGTCTCGTAGGCGCCCATCGCCTCGCTCGCGTCCCGCATCGTCGAGAGCGGACCCGCGAGCTCGTCCCGTAGCCGCTCACGACGACGCATCAGGTCGGTGACGAGCTCGAGATCGAGGTCGGGCTGACCGGCGAGCCAGTTGGCCTGGACCTCGAGGAGGCCGAGCCGGTTCTCGACGATCTGCGCCCGCTGGTGCATGGCGCGCACCCGCATCGACGAGAAGCTCCCGAGCCCCTCGGCGCGCAGGAAGACCGCGAGGTCCCCGATGAGACGCTCCGAGGCGTCGAGCACGTCTCGCTGGGCGTCGAGGTCCTCGAAGACGGTGATCGCCCGCTGGAACAAGGGATCTTCGCGGAGCATCGACACGGCATAGGGAGGGAGGTCCGACGCTCCCTCGAGCTGCTCGATGACCTCGCGGACCTCGGCCTCGGCTGGCGAGCCGGGCTGGGCCAGGTTTCGGAAGCGGTGGTGCACGGGCCGGTAGTCCCGAATCACCTGCTCGTAGTTCGACAGCGCCGAGTCCCAGTCCTCCGCCTGGACGTGGAGGTGGCCCCGGAGCAGCAGCAGCTGTGCTGCGTACTCGTGGTCCGGGAACACCATGAGGAAGACCTCCACGTTGTGGATGGCCTCGAGCCAGCGCTCCTGGCGAATCGACGTCCAGATCATCTCGTAGAGCTTCTCGTCGAGCAGCTCGCTGTCGGGGCTGACCGCCGCGTAGTGTCTCGAGGCGTCGGCGTAGTTTCCGGAGTGGTAGTGCAGGCGGCCGAGCGCCAGCTGCGCCCGGTCCTGGACCTGCGCGTCGACCGGGTGGACGACCTCGCGCTCGAGCACCTTCTCGAAGGCCCGGGTGGCCCGGAGCAGCTCACCCTCCCGGGTGGCCACGACGCCCCGGAAGTACTCGGCACGAGATGCCCACTCGTCGCCCTCGGGGACCGAGGCGAAGGCCTGCTCGGCACCCTCGAGATCGCCGACCTGGAAGCGCCCCCGCCCGAGCGCGTAGAGGATGCGGCCGGTGGGCTCGACGCGCCCCGATCGGACCTCGCGGTGGTAGAGCCGCTCGAAGGCCTCGCGGTCGTGCACCGCGGCATGGATCCCGAGCAGCTCGCGCACCGCGTCGGCGTGAAACGGGTGCTCGCGGTCGCGCGTGATGAGCTCGAACCGCTCGGCCGCCCCCCGCAGGTTGCCCATCGCGCGTAGGGCCTCGGCGTAGGTCCACTCGGCGTCACGGAGCATGGCCGCGTCGGTGAGGGAGTCCGTCGACAGCAAGGTGTAGAGCTGCTCGGCGGCTCGCTCCGGCTCCCCCACCATGTGCATGAACATGGCCTCGTCGAACCGTTGGGCCGCCTCACCCGGCGTGAAGAGCGAAGTGGGCAGGATCTGCTCGCGCAGCTCGTCGACGACCCGCGCGATGGCCACCGCCTCGCGGTCGAAGACCTCGAGCTGGGTCTCGACGGACGACGCGCGCGCATCCGCCCCGACCACCAGTCCGAGCGCGACCAGGCCAGCTCGCAGGTCAGTCATCGGACGGCCCATCGTCGCGGCGACGCGCCTTGTCGGGCCGCGCCGCCTTGCGGCCCTTCGCGTCGGCGGGAAGCTCCACGAGGCCGTCCCCTCCGCTCTCGCGGTACGTGTGCTTGCGCTCGTCGTACACGACGGTGGGTCGGTCCTCGAAGTTCTTGAAGCCACCCTTGCTGTCCACGATCACGCGAATGAGCGAGACCTTGCCTTCCTCGATGGTGAACTTGAAGGAGGACTGGACCTTGAACTGGAACGACTCGAGGTAGCTGAAGATCCGGTGCCCCTTGCCCCGCAGCACCAGGTTGACCTGCAGGGTGTGCTCGCCCGGCGGGAGCGTCTGCTCGTGGAACTTGAGTTCGTCGATGTCGTCGAGCGAGCCGTCGCTCGCGATGCGCGTGAACACGTTCTTTCCGTCGAGGAAGTACTGCACCGACTCGAGGCCGTAGCCGCCGCCGAGCTCGTTGACGTGCCAGAGCATGACGCGGGAGCCGGACGCCGCGGCGTCGACGACCAGCTCCTTGAGGAGCTTCAGCGTGGCCTTGGACCGGAAGACCCGCTCCTTGAGCTGGCTGACCTCCTCTTCGACCGTGCGCAGCTCCCGCTGGAACTCCGACGCCGCGTGGCGGCGCGCCGCCTCGTCATCGTGCGGCACGTCGACGGCCAGGGCGGCCGTGCCGTCGTCGCTCGGTGATGGAGCGGGCGCGGGCGCATCCTGGGCCAACGCACCGGGCGCGACGAGCCACGACAGCCACCCGATGAGCACGCAGGACAGGAGTGACAAACGACCTCCTCGAGGGTCGTTTGTCAATCGGTCTTCTCGGTCCCCGCCTTGAACACCTGCCGCGCGAATTCGTCGTGCACGGAACGCACGCTCGACACGCGAGTGCGGTTCCGCCAGTTGGTGAGGAAGGCGAACGCGTAGCGCCGACCGTTGTCTGCGTCGAGGTAGCCGGCCAGACAGTGGACGCCGTCGAGGGTGCCCGTCTTGCCCCTCATGCGACCCGGCTCGTCGCGCAGCCGACGGTAGAGCGTGCCGTCGATGCCGCCGATGGCCAGCGAGGCCGTGAACTCCGACCCCACCTGCGGGTCGCGCGCCATGTCCACGAGCACCGCGGTCAGCACCGTGGGGGAGAGGAACGCCTCGCGGGAGAGCCCCGATCCGTTGACGAGCACGGCCTGGTTCTCGGGCACCCCGATGCTCCGCAGGTAGCGACGAACCACCCGCAGGCCCGCCTCGGTCGTGCCCTGGCCCTCGACTTCGTGACCGACGGTGCGGAGCACCTGCTCAGCCTGGAAGTTGAGCGAGTACTTGTTCATGTCCATGAGGACGGCCACGAGGGGCGGCGACGGGATGTCGACGATGATCTCGGCGTTGGCGGGGGTGAGGCCTTGCTTGTAGCGACCCTTCACCTTGATGCCCGCCTCCCTCGTCATGTACTCGAAGGCCGACGCGAAGTGCTTGGTCGGGTGGCCGACCGTGCGGCGATAGGGCACGCGTCGACGGTCGATGGGGAAGCTGCCCTTCACGGTGAAGACCGTCTTGTCGTCGAGGACCTCGCGCTCGATGGAGATGCGACGCCGAGACCGTTCCCGGCCCGTCTCGAGCTCGTTGACGATCTCGACGTACCCGGTGGTCGGGGTCTCGAGCTCGATCTTGCCCGGCGCCCCCACCGAGGCCCCGGGGCCCATCATCATGACCGCGGTGTTCATGTTGAGCGACAGCGCGGAGAGAGTGGAGAAGTAGGTCGGCCCACGTTCGAGGTCGCGCTTCTTGTCCCAGCCCGGCAGGAGCACGCTCCCCGAGTGGAACGAGTCGTCGAAGACCACGTCGCCGGTGATGGTCTCGATGCCCGCCAGCTCGAGATCGCGAACCATCTTCCAGAGGTCCTCGATCACGAAGGTCGGGTCGCCGTGACCCTTGATGTAGAGGTTGCCCTCGAGGGTACCGTCGGGCTGGACCTCCACGTCCTCGTCGACGTAGGCCTCGGTGGTGAACCGGTAGCTGGGGCCGAGGCTCTTGAGGGCGGTGGCCGCAGTCAGGACCTTCATCGTCGACGCGGGGTTGAGCATCGAGTCGGAGCCTCGGGCGAAGACCTCCTCGCCCGTCTCGACGTCGACCACCTGCAGGCCGACGGTGGCCTTGTCGAAGAGCCAGCTGTCGGTCACCTCGGAGAGCAGCGCGTCGAGACGCTCCGACGGCAGGGCACGGGGGGCGGTGACGAGGCCGGCCCCGGGTTCCTGGGCGGCACTCACCGGCGCGAACAGAGTGGTCAGCAGAACAATCGACCGGAGCATTCGCTCTCCATCCAGGACGCAGGCTAAAGCACGAGGTCACGAGTGCAAAGGCGAGAGAACGTCGCCCGACGGGTCGTGATCAATGCCACCCGTAGTCAGGCGTCATCATAAGCGCGGTACCGCGACCGCGCGACCGCGGGGGTCCACGTGGGACCCTTGGTTTTCGGGGAGGCATCTCTGACCGTGCGAATCCTGGTGGTCGACGACGATCGTGCCGTTCGCAAGGCGCTGCAGGTCAACCTGTCGAAGCAGGGCTGGCAGGTGACGCTCGCCGAGAACGTCGCCGACGCGCTCGAGGCCCTCCACGAGCTCGACTTCGACGTCGTGCTGACCGACGTGAGGATGCCCGATGCGACCGGCATCGACCTGCTCGGGAAGGTGCGCGTGACCTGGCCCGAGACCCCGGTGGTGGTGATGACCGGCTACGGCTCGGTGCCCGACGCGGTCGCCGCGATGAAGGGCGGCGCCGCCGACTACCTCATCAAGCCCATCGCCAAGGACGAGCTGCTCGTGGTGCTCGAGCGCACCCTCGAGCAGCGCCTCCTCCGCGCCGAGCTCGTCGGGCTCCGCCGTGAGGTCCAGGAGCGCTACGGCTTCGACAACCTGGTCGGGACCACCAGCGCCATGGTCGCCGTCTACGAGAAGGTGGCGGCCGTGGCGGACACGCCCGCCACCGTGCTGCTCACCGGGGAGACGGGGACCGGCAAGGAGGTGCTCGCTCACGCCATCCACTACCGGAGCTCGCGCTCGGCAGGCCCCTTCGTCCGGGTCAACTGCGCGGCGATTCCCGAGAGCCTGATCGAGAGCGAGCTGTTCGGCCACGAGAAAGGTGCGTTCTCCGGAGCCATCCGCCAGCACCTCGGCAAGTTCGAGCAGGCCGATGGTGGTACGCTCCTCCTCGACGAGATCGGTGAGGTGAAGCCGTTCGTCCAGGCCAAGCTGCTGCGCGTGCTCGAGAACGGCGAGCTGGCGCGGGTGGGAAGCGAGTCCCCGCAGCGGGTCGACGTGCGCGTGATCGCGGCCACCAACCGTGACCTCGTCCAGGAGGTGCGCGAAGAGCGGTTCCGGTCGGACCTCTACTACCGACTCAACGTGGTCAGGATCACCGTGCCCCCGTTGCGAGAGCGGCTGGCGGACGTCCCGCTGCTCGTGGACCATCTCCTGACCAAGCAAGCGGCGCGGCACGACCGCCCCATCCCCGAGGTCGACGCGGCAGCCCTGCGGGAGCTCGAGGCCTACCACTGGCCGGGCAACGTCCGTCAGCTCGAGCACGTGGTCGAGAGAGCGCTCATCCTGTCGCAGGGACGGCGCATCGAGCGCTTCGAGCTGCCCACGGAGGAGCTCTCGACCGCCTCCACGGTGCCCGCCAAGCCCATGCTTCCTCCGCCCGACGTCAAGCTCCAGGACTGGCTGCTTCGCTACGAGCGCCAGGTCATCGTGGCGGCGTTGCGCCAGGCTGGCGGGGTTCAGGCGAAGGCGGCACGGCGACTCGGAGTGTCGAGGTCGAACCTGAACTACCGCATCCACCGGCTCGGCATCCAGGTCAAGGACGTGGAGTACGACTGATCGGGCCGTCCAGGCCGTCCGCACTTCGAGCGGGCAGCCGGAGCTCGAAGGTGCTCCCCCGACCCACCGTCGACGCTGCGGTGAGCGAGCCTCCGAGGTGCTCTGCGAGCCCGCGGGAGATCGCGAGTCCCAGACCGGCCCCGCCGCTGCGGCGGGTCGTAGAGTCATCGACCTGCACGAACCGCTCGAAGATGCTCGCGAGCTTCTCCGGGGGGATGCCGATGCCGGTATCCGCCACGCGGATCGTCACCACGTCGCTCTGCCGTTCGATCGACATCGTGACCTGGCCCCGGTCCGTGAACCGATTGCCGTTGGCGAGCAGATTGAGCACGATCTGCCGGACGCGAGTGGGGTCGGAGCGGATCCGGACCGACTCGGGGGGCTCGTGCACGCCGAGCGTGTTGCCTCGGGCCTCGAACTCGGGCCGCACCATGGCGACGACCTCGCCAAGAAGCTCGGCGACATCGAACTCCTCCAGCTCGAGGGTGAGCTGGTCACGCTCGATCCGGGCCAGATCGAGGATCCCGTCGATGAGTCGGGTGAGGTGGTTGGCCGAGGTCACCACCTGGTCGAGATCCTGACGAAGATCCTCGCGAGTGCCTGCCAGCTCTTCGTCGACCATCTCCGCGTACCCGACGATGGCATTGAGCGGTGTGCGGAGCTCGTGGCTCATGTTGGCGAGGAACGCGCTCTTGGCTCGGCTGGCCTGCAGGGCGGCGCGCTCGGCGTTCCGCCGCTCCTCGACCTCGGCCGCGAGCGCCGCGGTTCGCTCCTCGACCCGCTGCTCGAGTCCGTTCAGGACCTCGGCGAGCGCCGCGGTCTGTCGGGTGTTGGAGCGGTCGTAGATCGCGACGGCGATCTGGAAGAATGCGCCGGTGAGCACGAGAATGTGCGCGGTCGACTTCTGCCGGGCGAACACCGACTCCGGCAGCCCGTGCACGAACCACGCCGGGTCCAGCCGCGACACCACGAGCAGGGCCACCGCGACCGCGGCGAACCAGGACCATCCCGCTCGGATGTCGACGAGCAAGGTGGCCGCGATGGGTACGAGGAGCATGGCCGCGCCGAGCCCCCCTTGCAGCCCACCCGAGAACCACATCACCGACGTCGTGTGGAGCGTGCCCGCCGCGCACACGAGGTGGCCGGCCACCCGGGGGTTGGCGCCGCTTCGAACCCACAGGAACGGCACGGCGTAGAGAAGGCCGCACACGATGTCGGCAGGCACGGCCTCGGGATGCTCACCGACGACCGCCAGCCCCACGTAGAGCGGGGTGCACAACAGCAGGATCAGGCTGACGGTCGAGACACGCGTGGCCCGTGCATCCACGGCCTCGGGTGATGCACCGGACCGGGAGAGCCACTGCTCGACGCTCGCGACGACGGCCCGCATGCTCTCCCTTCGGTAGCCCGCGGGTGCGATTTAGCGGTGTCGAAGCGCCTCGACCAGTCGCGAATTCACGGCAGGTTGCCGTACAACGCCACCGTCTCGTCGCAGGTCAGCACGTCCGTCGCATCGTCGCACCCGAGGAACACCCGACGGCCCTCGTCGAACAGCGGAACGGCGTCACAGCACTCCTGCAGGGCCACCGTGCGCTCGAAGGACGAGAGCTGTCGGCGCTCGTCGTCCCACTCGCGCTGACACAGGTCGACGAAGTCTTCGCGATTGCGCGCTCGCACGTCTACCCAGGCAAGCGCGGAGTCGTCTGCGATACAGGTGTCGATTCGGTCGGCAATCGACCGGCAGAGCTCCTGGCAGGAGTCGCCGCAGCCCGCCGCCGCCCACAGGAGGAGGGGCGCGAAGAGGGGAGCCATCACTGCTCCAGGGAAGTGGCCGGGGACGGAATCGAACCGCCGACACGGGGATTTTCAATCCCCTGCTCTACCAACTGAGCTACCCGGCCGCTGGTCAGGCAGCCATAACGACGCTGCGGCAGGCGAGCAAGGTTCCGGGTCGGGGCTCAGGCGCCAGGGGCCAGCCGGAGCGCGACCGGACCCCTCACCTCGGCCTGGCAAGCCAGCCGCTGGGTGGGCGCATCGAGAAAGGGCTCCTCTTCGGGGAGGAGCGGCGACAGCCCGCTCGAACCGCCCACCACCTCGACCCGACAGGTGTTGCAGCAGGCAAACCCGCCACACGCTGCCTCGATGGGAATCCCAGCCTCCTCGCAGGCCTCGAGCAACAGGCTGCCGGGTTCCACCATCAGGGTGCCGTGGCCTTCGATCTCGACTCGAACCTCGTGGCTCAAACGTCGAAGCTCTCCCCGCACCCGCAAACCCGCTTCACGTTGGGGTTCTCGAGCGTGAAACCGCTCACGAGCTCGGAGTCGCTCCAAGTGAGCACCGAGCCCTTCAAGAACGGCAGGTGCAGGGGGTGGACGAACACCTTCGCCCCTTCGTGCTCGAAGACCAGATCGTCCTCGTCGGGGGTGGCCTCGAACTCGAGCTGGTAGGCGTAGCCCGAGCAACCCCCGTCCTGGAGCCCCACCCGCAGGCCGACGTAGCCGTCCGCTTGCTCGTGGGTCACCTCGCGGATTCGTTCCGCGGCGCGACTCGTCACCTGGATCATGCGACCTCCTTCGCTGGCCCATAGCATCTCGCTCCCCCACGCGATACGGCCCGAGGCCTCACACGGAGCGACGTTGCGGCTCGTCTTTGTCGATGCCTACGATTCGTTCACCTGGAACCTGGTCCACGCCCTCGAGGAGAGCGGCGCCCGGGTTCAGGTGGTGCGGTGCGACCAGGTCCATCCGCGAAGCCTGCGGGCAGCCGACGCGGTGGTGCTCGGTCCTGGCCCGGGAGGACCCGAAGATGCCGGCTGCTTCCTCGAGGGTGTTGCCGACCTCGTGGGCCGGGTTCCGCTCCTCGGGGTGTGCCTGGGCCACCAGGCCCTCGCCGTGGGCCTCGGAGGCACGCTGCGTCGTCACGATCCGGTCCACGGCCACGCCACCCCGATCGTCCACGACGCGACCGGTCTGTTCGCCGGCATGCCGTCGCGCGTCGCGATGACCCGCTACCACTCTCTGGTCGTCGACGACGTCCCCGCGAGTCTGCGCGCCTGCGCCTGGAGCGACGACGGCGCGATCATGGGCCTCGCCCATCGGGAGGCGCCCGCGTGGGGCGTCCAGTTTCACCCGGAGTCCGTCCTCTCCGGCCGCGCGGGGCTGGGCCTCCTGGCGCGGTTCGTGGCGTTGGCGCGAGCGTGGCGACGCGCCCGTGCGTCAGGGGCAGCGGTACCGGGCACTGGCCGGCTGGCGGCCAGCCCCTCCACTCCAATCCGGTAGACCTGCCAGGGGATCTGGGAAGCCACGACCGCGAAGAGCAACGGTCCGAGCGGGTGCAGCCGGAACGCGGCGACCACGTCGCCGTGAGCGAGAAAGGCGAAGCTGCGCGTGAGCCCGCACCCCGGGCACGACAGTCCGGTCAGCGCTCGCCACGCGCAGAGTCCGGGCACCTCGAAGCCGAACAGCGCCACCGACTCGCTCGATGGGGTGAGCAAGGTCGCCAACACGACGATCGCCGCGCTTCCGGAGAGCAGGAGCCACCGCACCGAACTGCTTTCGGTCACGAGCCGCCTTGGCGGGGGTCGCGTCCCTCGAGTCGGCCGAGCCGCCTCGCCATGCGATCCACGATCCCGTTGACGAACGCGCGGGAATCGGCGGTGCCGAATCGCTTCGCGAGCTCGATTGCCTCGTTGATCGCGACGTTGACGGGAATGTCGGGGGCCTCCACGAGCTCGTAGGCCGCCATCCGAAGCACGTTACGGTCGACGAGCGGCATGCGCGGCAAGCGCCAGTTGTTGGACGCCTCCTCGATCAGCTGGTCGATCCGCTCCCGGTTGGCCTCCACCCCGTGCGCGATGCGCTGGGCGAACTCCACCTCTTCGCTCTCCGGGGCCCGCTGCCCGTCGAAGCCTTCGCCGTCCATGAGGCCAGACCAGAGATCGTTGAGGGCCGCCGCGGCGCTGACCTTGCGCAGGTCGGCCTCGAAGAGGGCCTGCAGCGCGAACTGACGAGCCCGACGCCGGGACGCCATTCAGCCCTCCAGAGCCCGGAGCACCGAAACCAGCTCCACCGCGGCCACGGCTGCATTCCGGCCCTGGTTGCCTGCCTTCGTCCCCGCCCGCTCGATGGCCTGCTCGATCGTGTCGGTGGTGAGGACCCCGAAGATCACCGGGACGCCGGTCTCGAGCGAGATGCGCGCGCACCCGCTGTTCACCGTGTTCACGACCACGTCGAAGTGCGGTGTAGCGCCGCGGATCACGGTCCCCAGTGCGACCACGGCATCGTAGCGGTCGGTCCGTGCCGCGCGCTGGCACGCCACGGGAATCTCCATGGCCCCGGGCACCCACACGAGATCGATGTGGTCTTCCTCGACCCCGTGTCGCACGAACGTGTTCCGCGCCCCTTCGACGAGCGAATTCACGACGAGCTCGTTGAAGCGACTCGCCACGAGTGCGAATCGCCCCCCGACCCCGGTGAGCCGGCCCTCGTAGACGTTCATTGCTCCCCCGGCGTCATCAGCGGCACCCGTTCTTCGACCCGCAGACCGTACGCCTCGACGCCTACAATGGCTCGTCGGGAAGACGTGAGCAAGCGCAGATCGCGCAGCCCGAGGTCCACGAGGATCTGACAGCCCGTCCCGAGGTCTCGCAGCGCATCGGCTCGCAGGATGGTGGGCTCGGGCTGCTGCCCCTCGAACTGGCCGAGGAAGCTCCGCTTGAGCGCGTCGAGCGGCGACGCGAGGTGCATGAACACCACCGCCCCTGCGCCGGCGTGGCTCACCGCCTCGAAGGCGGCCCGGGCCGAGTGGCCGAGCGGGGTGTCGGGACACAAGAAGGCCCACGGCGGGGGCGCGGCCTGCACCCGCACCAGGGTGGGCTCCGGTGTGAGGTCGCCCCGCCAGAACGCCTGGTGCAGCCCGCCAGTGCCGAGGCCCGTGTACAAGCGGGTGCGCCACTCCCCGAGTCCCTCGAGGGTCACCGAGCCTTCACCCTCGCGACGGACCACGCGCTCCGTGCGCATCCGGTACTTGATGATGTCGGCCACGGCGGCGATGCGGATCCGGTGCTGTCGGCCGAAGGCCTCGAGGTCGGGAAGACGAGCCATCGTGCCGTCCTCGTTCATGATCTCGCAGATCACGCCGCTCGGATGCAGGCCCGCGAGCCTCGCGAGGTCGACCGAGCCCTCGGTCTGGCCGACTCGCTCCAGCACCCCGCCGTCGCGAGCCCGCAGCGGGAAGACGTGGCCCGGGGTCACGATGTCGCGGGGGGTCGCGTCGGGCTTGATCGCCACGTTCACCGTGTGGGCGCGGTCCGCGGCCGAGATCCCCGTCGTCACGCCCTCGCGCGCCTCGATCGAGACCGTGAAGGCGGTCTGGTAGGCGCTCTGGTTGCTCGTGGCCATCATGGGAAGGCCCAGCCGGTCCACCTGTTCCGAGGTCATCGACAGGCACACGAGGCCTCGCGCGTACGTCGCCATGAAGTTGATGATCCCGGGGGTCACCTTCTCGGCCGCGACCACGATGTCTCCTTCGTTCTCACGATCCTCGTCGTCGACGAGGATGACCATCCTGCCTTGTCGGAGGTCCTGCATCGCGAGCTCGACCCTGCGGATCGGGTCGGGGTGCAGTACCTCGAAGGCGTCCTGATCGTTCTCGAGAGGGCTCGACATGGCAGCTCCGGCGTGGACGGTCGGGCGAACAGAGGTAACGACCGCCGAGACTTCCCACGGATGGTGACGTGACGGTGTCCCCCGTATCCCTGTTCGCGACCTTGCTCGCCTGCTCCCTCCTCCGGCCGGACGTGGTGACCGAGGCGCTGCCCGGCATCGATCGTCCTCGCGCGCTCGAGACCGAGCTGCGGGAGGCGCTCTCCGACCCGGATGCCCGCTGGGTCAACCGTCTCGCCCGATCCGAGAGCCCCTATCTGAGGGACCACGCCGCCAACCCGGTCGACTGGTACGAATGGGGAGAAGAGCCGTTCGCCAGCGCGAGAGCCGACGAACGCCTCGTGTTTCTCTCGATCGGCTACGCGACCTGCCACTGGTGCCACGTCATGGCGCACGAGTCCTTCGAGGACGAGGAGATCGCGGGGACGCTCAACGCCCACTTCGTCGCGATCAAGGTGGACCGCGAGCAGCGACCCGATGTCGACGAAGTCTACATGGACGCCGTTCACCTGTTCGGCGGCAGAGGAGGCTGGCCCCTCACCGCCATCCTCACCCCGGACGGCGAGCCGGTCTTCGCGACGACGTACCTTCCGGCGCGGGACGGAGACCGTGGCAGCCGACGCGGATTGCTCTCGATCCTCGAGGAGGTGCACACCCTCTGGGAGCGGGACCCCGAGATCCTGCGGGAATCGGCGCGCGCGGTCACCGCTCGGCTCGTCCGGGACGCGCAGCCGACGCCCCCAGGGGACCTACCCGACCTCGAGGTGGTCGCCCGCACCATCGATGCCCTCGTGGCGAGCCACGACCCCCAGCACGGCGGCTTCGGCCGAGCTCCGAAGTTCCCCGTCCCGCTGAAGCTCGACGTCCTGCTGGACGCTGCCGGCCGCCGGGACGACGACGCACTGCGCGATGTCGTCGTCCACGCCCTGGCCGCGATGGCGCGCGGCGGCATCCACGACCCCATCGAGGGCGGCTTTCACCGCTACAGCACCGACGAGGCGTGGCGGGTGCCCCACTTCGAGAAGATGCTCTACGACAACGCCCAGCTCCTCTCCACCTACGCCCGGGCCACCGCGGTCACCGGTCGACCCGACTTCGCCTGGGTCACCGCCCGGACGGCCGAGTTCCTGACCACCCACCTCGCCACTGACGAGGGCACCTTCGTGGCTGCACTCGACGCCGGCAGCCCGGGTCCGGACGGCGCCCCCGAGGAGGGCCTGTACTACACCTTCACCCCGCGAGAGGTTCGGGAGGCCCTCCCTGCAGCCGAGGTGCCGTTCGCGCTCGCGCACTTCGACATCACCGCCACGGGCCACCTCGAGGGTCGCTCGGTGCCTTCCCTGGTCGAGGCCACCGCTCCGCCCTGGTCGGACCCACGCGCCCGGACGATTCGCGAGGCCCTGAACGTGGCGCGGAGCCAACGACCGCCGCCGACGCGCGACGATCAGGTCGTCCTGGCCTGGAATGCCCTGGCGATCTCGGGCCTCGTCGACGCACACCGCGTCCTCGGAGGAACCCGTTGGCTCGATGCGGCCTTGGCGGCGGCTCGCGGGTTGTTCGAGGGCGCGGAGTCCCCTGAGCACCGGCTTGCCCGACTCCCCGGCGGGCCGCCGGCCATGCTCGAGGACGAAGCCAACGTGGCGGTGGCCGCGCTGGACCTGTTCGGGGCCACGGGTGACCCCCACTGGGTACGGGTGGCCGCGGCGCGGCTCGCGGTGATCGAGCGCCACTATGCGGACCCCGCCGGCGGCTGGTTCAGGACCCCGGACGACGGTGAGCCGCTCCTGCGCCGGCCCCGGCCCCGATTCGAAGGGGCCGAGCCCTCGGGGACCGCGAGCGCCATCGAGGCCACGCTCAGACTCGGCCACCTCACGAACGCCTCCGTCGAGCCTGCCGACCGCGCGCTCCGCGCCTACGCCCAGCCGCTGGAGCGGGCACCGTGGGCGCTGCCGGGCGTGGTGGCGCAGCTCGTCCGTCGTCACGCTGCTCGAACCGAGATCGTGGTCACCTGGCCCGACGAAGCTGACCCGGGCCCGTTGCTCGCGGTGCTCGCGAGGACCGACGATCCCACGGCGGCGGTGGTGACCGGTCCCGCGAGCATGCTCGCGCACGCGACCGTCGTCCCCTGGCTCGAGGGCAAAGCCCCTCGCGACGACCAACCCACCGCCTACGTCTGCGAGAACGGGACCTGCCAGTTTCCCGTCACCACCGCCGCCGGCCTCGCCGAGGCCCTGGCCGCCCGGACGAGGTCACCCGAGTAGCGAACCTACAGCCGCCGCTTCCGGGGGGGCGTCTCCGGCGAGCCGACGTCGCCGTCGGGGGTCGGCGTCACCGGGGGCGTGGCCCCTTCGGGCTCGGTGGCCGCCGCCGAGGGCTCGTCTCGGCGCTCGGGCACGGGCTCGTCGAACGACGCCGCGGCCCTCGCGAGCTCCTCTCCGGCCCGTCGCGCCGCATCGCGGGCCCGCTCGACGAGCTCCTCGGAGTCCACCTCGTCCAGTGCCTTCTGCCACTCGAGCACCTTGCCGCGCGCCAGGTTGGCCAACCGTCGGAACATGCTCATGACGACCTCACGGACTGATGCGAGAAGCGATGGGGGGAGAGCAGGCCTCGACCGTCAGGCTGGGCTCGTCGCCTTCGCACGACGTGTGGGCCACGAGACACTCGTAGAACGGCCCCAGGTCGGCCGGCTGATGGTCGACCCCCTCACAGAAGTTCTCGGCGTCGTAGGTGAGCCCGAGGCACGGCGAGAGCTCGTTCACGTGCTGGACGTAGGCCCGACAGTGTCGGGCGTTGCCCCCCGCCGGGGCGGGGGTCAGGCTGGCGAGCATCTCGCACCCAGCTGCCGGCAGTGTGCCCACGAGGAGGAGGCGGAAGGAGATCGAGTTCATGCCCTAGCTTTAGTGTTTTCCGGGCTCATCCTCCACCGGCCGGCGCCAGGGGAGCGGGCTCGGGGTCGGACCGCTCGGGGGGAAGCGGGCCGTCGGGGTCGGTCATGTCGAGGAAGAGTGGCGGCGGCTCGGAGGCTGGAGGGGTCTCGTCGACCTCGAAGACGGCTCGCAGGGTGCCGAGCCGGGCCTCCGCCTCGGCCAACGCCTCGGCCGTGGCCTCGAGGCGCGCGAAGGCTGCGTCGCGCTCGGCGACGAGCTGGGCCGACTCCCGCTCCAGGTCCGCGATGCGTCGGTCCGCGAGGGCCAGGGACTCGTTCGCAGCCAGGAGGTCGACGTCGAGCTGATCCTTCTCGCCCTGAAGCTCGACGAGCTCGTCGAGCAAGGACTCTCGCTCGCTCTCCGAGGCCGCCAGGGTCTCGCTGACGACGACGATCTGGCCGTCGCGCTCCCGAAGCAGGTCCTCGACCGCCCGACGCTGGGTGAGCTCCACCCGGTAGCGCCGCTCGGCGGCGGACTCCGAGCGAAGTGCCCGACGATGGGCTTCCTGAACGTCCGCGAGCTCGACCTCGGTGGCCTCGAGCTGCTCCGCCGCCTCGGCGACCTGCTCCTCGAAGCTGGCGATCCGCGACCGGTAGTCGACCATGGTCGCGCGGGCGTCGCCGATCGCGGCCGTGAGGTCCTGGCGCCGGAGCTCGAGGAAGCCGACGGCCGTGCCGAAGCCGACCAGTACGAGCAGCAGCAGCCCGACCGTGATGGCCGCGGCGCGGTGCCGCCCGAGGAAGAGCGCAGTCCGAAGCAGGGGTGCGCGCCCGTCCACCTTGGTGGCGTGACCGGCGAGCCAAGCCTCGAGATCGGCCGCCAACGCCGCGGCGGTCGGGTAGCGGCGGCGAGGACTCCGCGCCATCGCCCGCTCGATGATCCGCACGAGCCGGCTCGGCACGCGCGCCCGCTGGCGCAAGGGGTCGGGAGGGCCCTTCCGTACCTGATCGAGCACGTCGAGCGCCGGGATCTTCGCGTCGTCGCGGGGAAGGTAGGGGTGGTCGCCCGCCAGCAGCGCGTACAGGGTCGCGCCGAGCGCATAGACGTCGGTGGTGCGGGTGGGGGGCTCGCCGCGCGCCTGTTCGGGCGGCATGTAGGCCGGAGTACCCACGATCGCGCCGCGGATCCCCGTCGTGGTCACGGTCACGGTGCGGGCCGGGCCCGTCTCGGGGGTGGGCGGGGGGTACACCTGATCTGCAGCCAGCCCGAAGTCCGTGACCTTGGCCCGGCGACTCACCGGTGTGAGCAAGATGTTGCCGGGCTTGAGGTCTCGGTGCAGGACGCCGATCCGGTGCGCGGCTTCGACCCCCCGCGCCGCCTCCGCCACCACCCGGACCTTGTCGGCGACGGAGGGAAGCACGACCTCGGAGAGGCTCGAGCCGATGGTCAGCGCCTCGGCACCATCGTCCGTGGGCTCGTACTCCGCGCAGAGCTCCATCTCGATGAACGGAGGCCCGTCCTGCAGCCGGCCCGCAGTCTTGATGCGCACCACGTGGTCGCTGATGATCGACGACGCCGCCCGTGCTTCGTGCAGCACGACCTTCAGCGCACCGTCACCGCGGACGTGCTCGGCGTGCAGGAGCTTGAGGGCGGTGTAGGCTCGCAGGTGGGTGTCCCAGGCCTGCCACACCGCGGCGGTGGCTCCCTCGCCGAGCTTGCGCTCGAGCCGATAGCGGCCGAGCTCGGACCCCGGGTCGAGGGTCGCGGGCTCCTGGCCGAACGTCGTCTCGGCCGACAGCAGGGCGCGAAGCTGGGCTTCGGTAGCGGGATCGTCGGCGCACCGCTCGGCGAGCGCCACCTCGCGCTCCTCCGGCGGAAGCTGGGAGAGTTCCTGAAACAACTCGTCGACGTAGAGACTGCTCACGATGCTCCTTCATCGAGCCGGGTCGCGAGCCACGCCCTGACGAAGCGAAGGTCGCTGCCCACCGTCGACTTGGGGATTCCGGTGAGCGAGGCGATCTCGGACTCGGACAGCCCCCCATAGAACGCGAAGCGGGCCAGTCGCGCCTTGCGGGCGCCGTTCCGGATGCGCTCCGCGGTGTGCTCGAGCTCGTCGAGCAGGGCATCCACCGCGAGGAGGGTCTCGGGCTGATCGTGCGAGAGGGTGGGAATGTCCCGGAGCTCCACCCTGACCGCCGAGGTCGGGCGCTTGGCCGCCCGGCGTCGGCGAGCGTGGTCGACGAGCTCCCGGCGCATGTGCGTGACCGCCAGCGCCACCACCCGCTCGGGCTCGTTCTGCGCGACCTCCCGCAGGTCACCCTGCAAGAGCCGGATCCAGGCCTGGTGAACGAGCTCCATCGACTCCAGAGTGTGGTCGTAGGGCTCGCGCCGGAGGAGGGCTCGGGCCACCACGCGCAGCTCGTCGTAGATCGAACGCAGGTCGCGGACGTCCTCGGCCATGGACGCGTCGTATCTCGCGCGATCGTTCCGGTCGTCGGCGTGTGCTTTGCGCTGATAGGACGCAAGCCCCGGAGGTCCCATGAAGCCCATCCTCTTCACGACGTTCCTCGTCTTCTCGCTCGCCGCATGCACCAAGAAGTCACCGCCCGTCGCTGCGACAGACACGACCCCCCCGGCCGCCGAACAGCCGACGGCCACGAACGAGCAGGAGGCAGCAGACCAGCTCATCGAGAACTTCCAGCGCGTCTACTTCGACACGGACAGCCACACCCTCAGCGCGGCGAGCCAGAGTGCTCTTCGGGCCAACGCGCAGATTCTGGAGCAGTTCCCGCGCATCGAGATCGAGGTCCAGGGCCACGCGGACGAGCGCGGCACCATCGACTACAACCTCGCGCTCGGCCAGCGCCGGGGAACCGCCGTGGTCGACTTCCTGCGTCGCGAGGGCGTGGCGCCATCGCGCCTCAAGATCGTGAGCTACGGCGAGGAGCGCCCGGTCGACTCGCAGAGCAGCCAGACCGCCTGGGCGAAGAATCGACGAGCGGAGTTCCGGGTCCTCAACGGCGACGCCTCGGTCGTCGGGACGGTCACGACGTCGGGGCGACCGGTCTCTTCGCCGTGACCACGAAGGCGGGGGGCAGGTTGCGCCAGGCCACCTCGCTTCGTGAGACTTCGTCGAACCGCTCCTCGAGCATCTCCTCGAACCGGGCAAAGCCAGGCAGAATCACGCTGTGCACGTAGCTGAACGTCACGAGGATCCCGCTCGGCTTCATGACGGCCAGGATGCCATCGAGCTCGCGCTGCTGATCAGCGGGTCGCCACGCGGCCCAGGGGAGGCTGCTCACCACCCGGTCCACCGACTCCGGTGCGAGGAGTCCCGGCAGCTCGCGCGCCGGTGACTCCGCGATCGCCTGCTGCGGGAAGCGAGACCGCAGGGTCTGCACGAACGGTGGGTGCGGCTCGAGGACGAGCTCGAGCGCGGACTTCTCGAGCAGCGCCGCGGTGACCACGCCCGTGCCCGCCCCCACCTCGACGACGGTCAGTCCAGGCTCGAGGTCGGCTCGCGCGACCATCGCATCTGCCAGCTCAGAACTCGATGGGGCCACGGCACCGATCCTACGTGGATGCTTGACGAACTGGAAGAGGAACCGGAGCGATTCGGTCACTGCGGGAACCACGTCCATCCCCCCGTCGACGGCGTTCTCTTAATGCCGGGCGCGGGGGCGTGGGGATCGGAAACCGCACCGGGCCCCCGACGACGGGCTCTCCTAATCCCTCGGGTCGCCGGGGGCCCGGACCGTTCACCTTCGACGGGGGTGGGCATCAAAGGTGCGCGGGGCTCCGACGCTGGACGTCGGATCGCCTACCCCTCACCTCGACTCGCCTCCGACGATCAGGGGTGGCCGTGCAGCCGAGGGTCCGCCGGAGCCGGGGTGAGTCGCGACTGGACCGCGAGCGTGGCCTCGAGGCGCTTCACGTCGCTCATCAGGTGCTGGTGCTGGCGGGCCTCGTGAGGAAGCAGCGGGGCCGATCGGCCCACCACGAGGAGCGCGAGGTGCGCGCCGAACGCGAACAGCAGGCACGCACCCGCGAGGACGCCGAGGGCGACCGGGACCGGCAGCAGCGCGGTGGCGTCGATGCGGGACAGCATGACCGCGATGTCGCGATCGAACATCGGAGCGAGCATCACCGCCACGGCACCCAGCCCGAGGACGGCCGAGATCAGGAGCGCGAACGTGCGAATCAGGAAGAACGGGTGGAAGGGACGGTGCTGACGCAGGCGCTCCACCACGTGGCGGTTGATGGTCTGCCGCTCGTAGCGATCGAGCTTGTCACGCGCCATCGCGAGCTGGGGACCCAGATCGTCCTGCCTCTCCACCCATTCGCGCATCGCCGCTCCCTCCCCTCTGTCCGGGACAGGTGCGAGCTTACCCACAAAGCCGCGGTCGAGCGAGTGCCCAACCGTAACTGTCGCGCATCACGGGCCACAGTCCGTGATGTAGCCGAGCTCGCAGAGCTGCCGGGCTTCGGCGTCGGCGGCGGCAGCTCCCGGTCCGATGCCCATGCGAGCGGCCTCGGTGGGCGGAGGTACCACCACGGTGCCCGCCTGGACCCCGACCGTGGTCTGGCCGCGCGTCCACTGGGGCCCGTGTGCCCCCGCCGACCACGCCACCGTCTGGCTGCCGACCGACAGGACGGTCGCGGCGGCGTCGGGTGCGGCCCGGCCATCGAAGACGACGACGAGCACACCGTCGGGATCCCGTCCCGGCTCGAACGACAGCGATCGTCCGTCGTCGGCGAGCGTGACGGACCCAACGTCTTCGGGGAGCTTGTCGGGTACCTCGCCCCACTCCACGTTGGCCCGGTGGTCGATCAGGGTCTCCGGGTCGAGGACCTCGGCCATCCGCGCGGTCCCGGGCCAGCTCAGCGTGAAGGCCGGGGCATTCGCGATGCGCACCCGGAAGCCGGGACCCACCGGGATGCGGTGGGCGTGCCGTAGGTGCTCGCGGTAGGGCGCGAGGTCACGCACCGCCGAGAGGTCGGACCGCTCCTCGGGATCCCGGGCGAGGTCGAACAGCTCCTCCTTGCCCGATCCGGTGTAGAGCACGTACTTGTGGCCCTGCACGACCACGCCCCAGCGCTCCCGACGGTACTGGACGTGGGCCACGGGCAGTCCCCGGGACGCGAGATCCGTCGGGGTCATCCCCGCGAGCACGGGCGCGAGCGACCGCCCGTGCATCTCGGGTCCGTCGGTGATCCCGAGCAGGTCGTAGACGGTGGGCGCGAGATCGAGAAGCGAGGCGGGTACGTCGTAGCGAACGCCCGCCGGCAGCCCCCCGCGGGGTCGGAACGCGAGCAGGGCCCGGGTGACCTCGTCGTACAGCGTGTGGTTGTGCTCGAAGCCGCCGTGCTCCCAGAACTCCTCGCCGTGGTCCGTGTGCGCGACGACCAGGGTGCGACCCGGCAGCGCGTCCACCTCCGCGAGGAAGCGCCCCAGGTGGGCGGACGTGTACGCGAGCTCCCCGTCGTGAAGCGCCTCGAGGTGGGCCTTGCGTCGGTCGGTCAACGTCCCGTCGCGCATCCAGCCGAACACCTGCCCCCGGTTGACCCGCGCCGGCAGGTCGGGGTCGGGGTCGGTGACGAAGCGGTCCCGGAAGGGCGGCGGCGCGTCGTAGCGCAGGTGGGGGTCCATGAGGTGTAAGAACAGGAAGGTGTCGCGATCGAGGTGGTCCCGGAGCCACGCGAGCGCGCCGTCGACCTGCTCCTCCGCCTTGGCCTGTCCATCGAAGCTCCAGCTGTCGTAGCCCTCGGGAAACCCGAAGCGAGCCTGCAGGTGGACGTTCGCCACCAGGGCTCCGGTCGCGAAGCCGTGCCGCGAGAGCACCTCGCCGAGGCTGGGCGCCCCCACGGCCTCGAGAGGGCGCAGCCCCGTGGTGGCACTGCGGAAGGCGGGCCGGGTACGCGGCGCGACCGACCAGGTGCGGTCGAACACGGCAGCCGTGCCGAGGGCGGCGTCGAGCTCTGGCGTGGTGGGGCGACCGTAGCCGAAGAACGAGAGGTGGTCGGGTCGGGTGGTGTCGATGCCGATCACGACCACCCGCCGCACGTCGCCGGCCGGCGGGCCCCACACGGCGGGTGCGCCCACGAACACCCAGTCGAAGCGGGGGTTCGCGCCCGGGTCGGTGACCAACCTGAGCGTGACGTCACGCTCGGCGAACTCCGAGAGGTCCGCCGTCATCGGCACGAAGGCACGGCCTGGGGCCACCGAGAGCCGGCCCACCTCGGTCTCCGTGCCTGCATCGGCGACCGACAGGATCGCGGTAGCCCCGTCCGACCTCACCCCGGGCACCGGCGGGGACTCGAT
Organism: uncultured Enterobacteriaceae bacterium; assembly: GCA_964655065.1. GTDB lineage: Bacteria > Myxococcota_A > UBA796 > UBA796 > DRPG01. The sequence continues at coordinate 175,685 of CAZZLC010000003.1, forward strand.
CGCGAGCCAAGCCCGGAAGCGAACCGGGCCTCTCGGCAGCGTCACCTCCCACTCCGCCACCCCCGGCGCCGGTAAGCGCAGGCCGGCCCGCGTGTGGCCGTCGAGGGTGAGCGAGCCCCGGGCGTAGGCCATCAGATCGCCGCCCGACGCTGACGGGTCCCAGCGCCGCAGGGCCTCGGTGACCCCCGGGTAGGCGATGCGCAGCGAGCTCGGCGCGGTCGGGTGGGTCACCACCAGATCACGCCCCGCGATGCGCCAGGTCGACTGCCGAGCCAACGGCGCCGGAGTGCGCGAGAACGGGATGGTCTCGCCGTCGAGGGTCACCGAGGTACCCTGGGGCCGGAACACCTGGTCGGCACGCCCCACGGAGAACGGCAGCCGAGCACGAAAGACCTTCAGGATTCGCCGGGCGCCGCGGGGATTGGGCAGCGGCTGCGGATCGAGGACGAAGGCGTCGTCCGAGTCCTCCAGCCGCTCGGGGAGCTGCGGGTCGGGCCAGGTGACGGACCCGTTCCGCCGATGGAGCAGGATCGGCTCGGAGTGGCCGGCCCGGAGGTCCGGAAATCCCGGCGGCGTCCCCTCGGTCAGCGCAAAGGGAGCGTCGGGCTCCCCGCCGGGGGGCACGACGTCGGGTCGGGGTGCGGCGCACGACAGCAACACGAGCAGCGTCAGGGGGTCCTCCAGGGCGACCCGACGGCCCGGGTCAGAGAGCGGCGGCGAGCTCCCGCTCGATCAGCTCGGCAAAGACGTCCTCGGGCGGGACACCGAACACCGGCAGCCCGTTGACGAAGAAGGCCGGAGTCCCTCCGACGCCCGCCCGCTGCGCGGCCGTCTCGTCCTCGGAGATGGTCTTCTCGTGGCGACCGCTCTCGAGGCAGGCCGAGAACGCGTCGCGGTCGAGCTCCAACCCGGCCGCGATGGCCACGAAGTCCGCGTCGGTCCACGCCTTCGTCTCGGCAAACAGCCGGTCGTGGTACTCCCAGAACTTCTCCTGCTCGTTCGCGCACTCGCTCGCCTGCGCGGCCCGGGCCGCCTCGGTGTGGAACGGCAGGGGATAGTGACGGAAGATCACCGAGATCCTGCCCGCGAACCTCGCCTTCAGCCCATCGACGACCGGCGCTGCCGACTGACAGGCTGGACACTGGAAGTCCGAGAACTCGATGATCTGCACCGGAGCCTCTGCCTTGCCCCATCGGGGACTGTCGCCAGCCTCCACCGGGATCCGCAGCATCGGCGTCCGTCGCTGGACCTTGGCCTCTTTTTCGAGCTCTGCGACATATCGCCGGAAGTAAGGGCCTTGCTTCTCCTGCAGGAGGTACTGCTCGATCTGGGGCCGCACGTCCTGGATGGGACCGGGCATCTGCGCCGCGTTCTCGGCGTAGAAGGCCTCGACCTCCGCGTCGGTCGGCGGGTCGACCTGGCTCGTGACCTCGCGCTTCACGAGATCCTCGGGCGCGAGGCCCTGTGCGTCGGACTCCGCTTCGAGGAGACGCTCGAGGATCATGCTGTCGATGGCGTTCTGGAGCTGGTTCGCCGCCTCGACCCTCGCCTCGACGATCTGCGGACCTGCGTAGTCCATCAGATCCTCACAGGTGATGGGCGCGCCGTTCACCTCGGCCACCACCTCGGGAATCCCCGGGAAGCAGCTCTCCGACTGCTCTGTCGCGGACTCGGTCGGCGCCGGGGTCTTCGGCGTCACGCAGGCCACGAGGGCCCATCCCACGGTCAAGATCACATCTCCTCCACGGCCTCTGGCCAAGGTCCGGCTCGCTCGCGCGCGTACCGCACGATGAGCTCGAGACTGCGTCCATAGCTCTGGACGCCACCCTGCACCCCGTTCGCTCGGAGGTAGGCGTCGTTGACCGCGCGCGACACCTGGCTCGCGGGGCCCCGAAAGCCGGACCAGAAGGCGTGGGCTGCGTCGACGTCGCGCTGGACCCCGGGCAGCCGGCGCTGGATTTCCTCGACGAACGCCTCGGGATCGGTGTTCCGCAGGGCGCGCAGCAGCTGCCGCTGCGCGAACAGCCAGCCCGAGTACTGCACGAAGGGATCGTCGCTGTGGATGCAGGCGAGAAAGCCTGCGAAGTTGGCCTCGTTCTCACTGGCGAAGAACCGCTGGTGAGCCTTCTCGTGCGCCATGGTGAACGGCTGCTGCCACTCGGGCGGGCCCCGGTTGACGTTGGCCTCGCCGGTGAACGGAAAGTAGAAGCCGCCGATCCGCAACCAGCTCGTCACGACCGAGAGCACCAACCGCTTGGCCGGGCCTCGCGAGCGGCCGATGTCGGGGTCCAGGTCGTCACGGCGCTGCAGATCGGCAAAGCCTCGCTCGATCGCCGCGTCCACCTCGGACCACGGCCTACGGGCCACGGTGGGCGACAGGGCGTCGTCAGTGCCGTGCAGTCGGCGGTAGCGATCGTTGACCTCGTCGACGAAGACCCGCGACAACCTCACGAGCTCGTCGGGGGCCACGTCGCCGTCGGCGGTCCACCCCCAGCGTTCCTCGATGGGAGGCCGCGCGTAGGCGAGCCCCCAGACCAGGGTGAAGCCATCGGCCACCGCGAACCCGAGCCCGAGCCCCCACAGGGCCGTGCGCAAGACCTGGTTGCGCGTCGGCCGCGCCCCGCGCAGCAGGGCCCTCACCCCCCGGACCAACAGCCCGACGCCGACGGCCACCAACCCGACGATGACGAGCTCGGCCAGCGAGAAGGGCAGGAAGCGGGTCAGGGCGTTGGGCAGCCCCGCGATCCACGGCCCCACGCCCCGAACGTAGAGCGCCTCCACCCAGGCCGGGACCTGGGCGAAGGCGCCGAGCACCACGAACCCGCCGAGGGTCGTGGCGAGAAAGACCGCCAGCGGGCGGTCGATCAGCCGAGGTTCTGGTTCGCGAAGTCCCAGTTGACCAGGTTCCAGTAGGCCGCGATGTAGTCGGGGCGCGCGTTGCGGTAGTCGATGTAGTACGCGTGCTCCCAGACGTCACAGGTCAGGAGCGGCTTGAGGCCGTGCGCCACGGGGCTGTCGGCGTCGTGGGTCGACATCACCTGCAGCTTGCCCGTGGCATCCTGAACGAGCCACGCCCAGCCACTGCCGAAGTGGGTCGAGGCCTCCTTCGCGAACGCCTCCTTGAAGGCCTCGAAGGAACCGAAGTCCTCGTCGATCTTGGCCGCGATGGCACCCGTGGGCGCGCCGCCGCCGTTGGGCGACAGCGACTGCCAGTAGAAGCTGTGGTTGAAGTGCTGGGCCGCGTTGTTGAAGACGCCATGGTTACCGTCTTCCTTCGCCTTGTTGATGGTGTCCTCGACGGAGAGCCCAGCAAACCCGGTGCCCTCGACGGCGGCGTTGAGCTTCTTGACGTAGCCAGCGTGGTGCTTGCCGTGGTGGTAGTCGAGGGTCTCGGACGAGATGTGAGGCGCGAGCGAGCCATTCTCGTACGGCAGCGCCGGAAGTTCGTGGGCCATCTAGGACTCCTTCTCGTGGTGAGGATGTCTCCGGCCGTAATGATCGCCACACCCAAGTCAACCCGGTTCAGAGCCAGCTCGACGGGGAGGCACGTGGGCTGCGGGTAGGGTCACCACGAACCGCGATCCCAGACCCACTCGACTCTGCACGTCGATGGCTCCCCCCATCTGATGGACGTACTGGGCGGCGATCGCGAGCCCGAGCCCGGTTCCGGGGTGCCGTGGGGCGTCGTCGTCGTGAACCTGCTCGAACGGCACGAAGATCCGCGAGAGCTTGCTCGGGGACATTCCGACCCCGGTGTCCGCCACGGTCATCGTCACGTCTTCGCCGAGACGCGCGACCGTCAGCTTCACCTCCCCGTGCTCGGTGAACTTGGCCGCGTTGCTCACGAGGTTGGTGAGCACCTGGTAGATCCGACGGGGATCCCCCCACACCCACAGGTCCTCGGCGCAGTCGACGATCCAGCGGTTGCCCTGGTCCGCCACCAGCGGTCGCGCGAGGTCGTCGATCTCCTCGACCATCCGTGTCACCGAGACCGGCTGGCGCTCCATCTCCGCCTTGCCGCTCTCCGCCTTGGCGAGGTCGAGGATGTCGTTGACCAGCCCGACGAGGTGCGTGGCCGAGGCGTGGACCCGCGCGAGGTCCGCGACCACGTCGTCCATGGTCAGGCGGTCGCGCTCCTCGCGGATGAGCTCGACGTAGCCGAGGATCGCGTTGAGCGGCGTGCGCAGCTCGTGGCTCATCTGGGCAAAGAACGCCGTGCGCGCCTCGACGGTGGCCCGGATCTGCTGCTGCTCTTCCTGAGCGCGCTGCCGGTCCCGGAGCCGCCCCGCCGACCACGACACCGCCTCGGCCACCGACGCGAGCCGACCGACGACATCGGGATGAAAGGGATCGCGCTGCCAGATCTCGAAGCCGCCGATCGGCTGCCCCGCCCCGACCGGGAGCCAGGTGCAGTGCCGGGATTGCGACCCTCCCGGGCTCTCCCAGGTGACGACACCTGGTCCCACGACGTTGTCGCGGAGCGGTCGCCAGGTCTCGAGCGGCCTCGTCGCGCTGTCGCGGGGACTCCGGCGCCACGCCGCCGGTCCCCCCCAGCCCGCGAACTGCCAAGTGAACGTGCTCGTGGCTCGAGGGGCGATCTCGTGCACGATGTCGACCCCGCACCGGCCGAGCTCGTCGAGGGTCCCGGCCATGAGCACAGGGCGCACCACGGCGAACGCGAGGGCAGACGCGTCGGAGGCAAGCGGAAACGGATTCGACGAGGCCGTCGGGTCGCCCATGGATCGAGCGTAGCCACGTTCTCGACCCCACGGACCCGAGCAGGTGTTCACGAACGCTGGAAGAACAGCGACGTAGAGCCCACCCGAACCGTCTGACCGTCGATCAGAGGTTGTTCGCTGATCCGCATCCCGTCGACCCAGGTGCCCGAGACGCTCCCGAGATCGCGGAGGACGAAGCCTCGCGAGTCGCGCTGGATCTCGCAGTGATGACGCGAGACCTGGGCGTCGTACTCGATCTGGACGACGTTGTCGTCGGCGCGCCCGATGGTGACGGCCACGTCGCCGACACCACAGATCTGATCGCCGCGGTCGGGATCGTAGTGGACCAGCGTTGCTGGCGAGCGCCCGTCCCACGGGGCGTGGATGGTCACGGTGACCGGCGGACCTTCGCTCTCGAGGTCGGCGTCGCCCGGCACCTGGGTCTCCTCGTGAGGAAGGATCCAGGGTCTCTCGTCCGGGATCCCCAGCGCTTCCGCAATCTCGTCGATGACCCTGGCCTCGCGGGCGTCGATGGCGCCAAAGCCGAACTGGCCTCCCGCCGCCCCCGCCACCTCGCGAGCCAGGGTCACGACATCGTCGCAGACGAGGCCCTGATCGGCGCACAGCGCGGCGAGGACCCGCCGTCCACCGCGAACGACCGCAGGAGCCGGGCGCGTCCGGAGCCAGCCCTCGAGGATGGCCAGGCCGGCGTCGTCGAGGCCGAAGCGCGTACGGCCGGCCTCGAGGATGACGGTCCGTTCGCTCTCCTGGATGGTGCCGTCGGCCCAGGCCACCTCGACGAGTGGCAACAGGGCGATGAGCTTGGCCTTGCGGCCCCCGAGGCCCAGGATCGCGAGCTCGCGTTCGAGGTCGATCTCGTGCATGCCATCACATTACCCGACCTCCCGAGGAGGCTCCGTGATTCTGCACCCTGCACTTCGAACCGCCGCCGTCGCGACGCTCGCCCTGGCGATGGCCTGCGGAACGCGGCCCGGGCCGGCGTCCGCGCCCTCCGCCGAGACGGCACCGGGCTCGGGGAACCCACCCGAAGCCTCGGTGACCGAGGTCGCGGTCTCGGGGGCTCCGGGCGCCTACACCTTCGCCGTGACCATCGCGTCCGACGAGACGGGCTGCGAGCAGTACGCCGACTGGTGGGAGGTCGTCTCGAGCGACGGGGAGCTCGTCTACCGGCGCATCCTGACCCACTCGCACCCGAGCGAGCAGCCGTTCACCCGCAGCGGAGGGCCGGTCGCCGTCGACGCGGAGGAGGAGGTGCTCGTCCGCGCGCACCTGAACCAGGGGTACCGAGGCACGGCGCTGCGCGGCACCGTGGCCGGGGGCTTCACCACCGAGGTGCCCGCCGACGCGAGCGCCACCGACCTCGCCACCGCCTCGCCGCAGCCCGATGGCTGTTTGTTCTGAGCACGTACGTTACGGACCCGCCGGAGGGCCAGAATGGGCCGACCAATGGAAGAAGTGGTGTTCGGTCGCGAGGCCGAGGTCGTCCTCATCCCCGACGGGTACCGCCAGCTGATGCCCGAGGGCACTCGCGGCTGGATCACCCAGGTGCTGGGCGGCAACTACACCGTGCAGCTCGACACCGGCCGCCTGGTGCGGATCTCGTCCGACGACGCCGACGCGATCGGCAAGGCGGACGAGGTACCCGATCGGCCGAAGCACGACCCCGACGCGCCGCTCTCGGAGCCGATGGTGTGGGACGCGCTGCGTCAGTGCTACGACCCCGAGATTCCCCTGAACATCGTGGAGCTCGGGCTGATCTACCACCTCGACCTCGAGGAGACGCCCGAGGGGCACGAGGTGCGGATTGCGATGACGCTGACCGCGCCGGGCTGCGGAATGGGTCAGGTCCTCGCCGACGACGTGGAGTACCGGGTCCGCGCCCTTCCCGGCGTGTCTTCGGTCAAGGTCGAGCTGACCTTCGATCCGCCCTGGTCTCCCGAGCGCATGAGCGAGGAGGGTCGGCTGGAGCTGGGCATGTTCTACTGAGCGCTCCCCTGGAGTGCTCCCATGCCGCTTCCGCTCCTGCTCGAGCCCTACCTCGACGAGTCGCACCACGCGTTCGCCGAGTCCTGTCGCCGCTTCGCCCTCGACGTCATCGCCCCGAACGCCGAGGCGTGGGAGGAAGCGGGCGAGTTCCCCCGCGAGCTGTACCGCCAGGCCGCCGAGGCCGGCGTCCTTGCTCCGACCCAGGACGAGGCCCTCGGCGGAGGGGGCGGCGACGTGTTTCACGGCGTGGTCGCCGGGATCGAGCTCCTGCGGGGCGGGAGCACGGGCGTGCAGGTGGGGCTCGGGTCGCTTCAGATCGCGATCCCACCCATCGTGATGCTCGGCTCGGACGACCAGCTCGACCGCTTCGTGCGCCCCGTGCTGGCTGGGGAACGCATCGCCGCCCTCGCGATCACCGAGCCCAACACCGGATCGGACGTGGCCTCCGTGCGCACGCGTGCGCGTCGCGAGGGCCCTGACGGCGACTACGTGCTCTCGGGCGCCAAGACCTACATCACGAGCGGCGTCCGCGCCGACGTGGTGGTCGTGCTCGCCCGCACCGACGACGATCCTCACGGCGGGCTCACCTTCTTCGTCGTCGAGAAGGGAATGCCAGGCTTCGAGGTCTCGCGCGCCCTTCGCAAGACAGGGTGGTGGGCGAGCGACACCGCGGAGCTGTCGTTCGACGACGTTCGCGTGCCGGCGGCCAATCGGCTCGGTGAGGAAGGCACCGGCTTCGCCACGCTGATGAAGGACTTCGAGTCCGAGCGACTCATGCTCGCGATCAACGGCACCGCGCTCGCCACGTTGTCGCTCGAGCACGCCCTCGCCTACGCAAAGCAGCGCGAGGCCTTCGGGCGCCCCATCTCGAAGTTTCAGGTCATTCGTCACAAGCTGGCCGACATGCGCACCCGGGTCGCGAGCGCCCAGGCCCTGACCTTCGCGGTCGCCGATCGCATGCGTCGCGGCGAACCCTGCGTCGATCAGGTGGCCATGGCGAAGAACCACGCGAGCGACGTTGCCCGCGAGGTTTGCTGGCAGGCCGTGCAGATCTTCGGTGGCATGGGCTACATGCGCGAGACCGTCGTGGAACGGTTCGCGCGCGACGCGCGACTGTTGCCCATCGGCGGTGGAACGCAGGAAGTCATGAACGAGATCATCTGGCGATTCGCCCTCGAGCACGGCCATGCGTAGCAGCGCCGTGACCCATCCCGGCCCCACCAGCGGCCGACTCGCCTACTGGATCGGTCGTGCCTGGATGGCGGTGTTCGGCTGGGACGTCGAAGAGCCCGGTCCGCAGGTGCCCAAGGGCATCATCATCGCCGCCCCCCACACCTCCAACTGGGACCTCCCCCACATGCTCGGCGCGGCGTTCGTGTACCGGGTCGACGTGCGCTGGCTCGGCAAGCACACGCTGTTCGAGGGCCCCTTTGGCTGGTTCTTCCGCTGGCTTGGCGGCATTCCGGTGGACCGGACCGCGCCCCGCGGCATGGTCGGGCAGGCCGCCGAACGGCTGACGGACGCCGACAAGCTCTACATCGCCGTCCCTCCGAGCGGCACGCGGGAGCGTCGCGACCACTGGAAGTCCGGCTTCTACTGGATCGCCCACACCGCCCAGGTGCCGGTGATCTGCGGATACCTCGACTACGGCCGCCGCCGGGCCTGCCTGGGCTACACCTTCGTGCCGACCGGCGACGTGAAGTCCGACATGGACAAGGTTCGCGCCTTCTACGCAGGCGTGCGGGGCAAGTTCCCCGAGCTGCAGTCGGACATCCGACTCAAGGAGGAGGAGACCGCGTCACCAGACGCGCCGCAGCGCCCCGAGACCGAGCCGCAGCCCGAGTAGCCACTCCGCCCCGTCTGCGGGGCCGAGGCGCCTCGCCACCTCGACGTGAAAGCCGGATCGGCCCACCGCGCCACCGACGAGCACGTCGCCGCGAGTGGTGACGACGGGAACGCCCTGGTCGGGGGTCCAGACCCGGGCGAGCCCCACCCCCGCGAAGGCCTCGACCTGAACCGAGCCGGCTCCGTGACCAATCGGCAGACGCCCACCCGCCCGGGCCAGGCCCACCGTGGCCTCCGTAGCCTCGCCCGCGAGGGCGCGAACGAAGGGCGCAACGGGCAGTCCCCCCCGTACCCCCACCACCAGACGCTCCCGCCAGGTGACCTCGAGATCCAGACCCACTGCGGGCCTCCGCGTGATCCAGGCCGCGGGGGAGACTGCCACCGTGCCGCCCAGCGCCGGTCGCCGAGGGGTGTCGCGCAGGGCCGTGAGGGCCTCGGCCCGTCCCGCGAAGCCGATGCGGTCGCCGAGCCGACGGGAGAGGACTCCCACCACCCGCCCGGCCGAGTCCACCACGGGTCCTCCGGAGTGGCCAGGGGCTACGGTGCCATCCACCTGGAGGCTGCGCTCTCCGACCGCCGCGATCGTGCCCGTGCCCACCGACCACTGCAGCGTCCCCGCCAGGAAGCCGGCCGGCGGACCGCTCGCGTAGGGATGGCCGACGATCGTGACCGTGTCGCCGACCTCCGGGGCGGGACCCAGCGCGAGCCCGCCGTCCAGATGGGGGACGACGTCCAGCACCGCGAGATCGTGTCGGGGGTCGGTGGCCACGACCCGGGCTCGACCCCGGGTGCCGTCCCGGCGCTCGATCCGCGCGCCAAATCCCCCCGCGACGCAGTGGTAGGCCGTGCCCACGCGCCCATCCTCGAGCACGACGCCCGCGCAGGTGCCGCCAGCCTGGCGTACGACGACGACCGCGTCACGTAGGGTGTCGACAGGACCGGCGAGAGCGGCGAGCGCGACGAGGGCACCGTTCATGCGAGGATAGTACCGGATCCCCGTTCGAGGAGAAACGCGTGGTCGTGATCGCCTGGCAGCTGGCCTGCGGCTGGTCGTCACCGGAGCCCGACGAGCCCGCGCCCCCGGTCGAGGCGGCAGAGGCGGCGGAGGAGACCGAGGACGCCGCATCACCGCGCCTCGCGGCGTCCCACATCCTCGTCGCGTTCGCGGGAGCGGTCGGGGCGAGTCCCGAGGTGACCCGGAGCGAGGAGGAGGCGAAGGCCCGCGCCGTCGAGCTGCACCGCCAGCTCGGTGAGGGCGCCGACTTCGCGACACTCGCCAAGGAGGCCTCGGACGATCCCGCGGGCCGCCGCGGAGGAAGCGTCGGCTCCTTCGTGGAGGACGCTGTCGACCCGGCCTTCTTCGAGGCGGTCGGCGCGGTCGAGGTCGGCGCGATCACGGAGCCCTTCCGCACTCCGTTCGGCTGGCACGTCGCTCGACGGGAGGCCATCGAGGTGGTCCGGGCGAGGCACATCCTCGTCTCCTTCCAGGGGGCGCGGCAGTCCAACGAGACGCACAGCCGGGCCCACGCCCGGCGCATGATCGACATGCTGCAGACCCGACTCGACCGGGGAGCCGACTTCGGGGCGCTCGCAGAGGAGTTCAGCAACGACGTCAGCGCCGGACGCGGTGGCGATCTCGGGCTCGTGGGGGGCAGCCAGCTCCTCCCGGTGCTCGAGGAGTCGATTGCACGACTGAAGCCCGGTCAGCGCGCCATCGTCGAGTCGCCCTACGGCTGGCACCTCGTGGAACGCACGCAGTGACTCCGCCTCGCCCCAGCCGACGTTACCCGACGCCACATGAACCAAGAAGCGCTCACCCGTGATGCCCTGCTCGACCGCTATCAGTCATCCGGACGTCCCCGGTCGGAATGGCTCGTCGGCGCCGAGTTCGAACGCCACCTGCTCGACCGCGCGGGCCTGCCGCTCGGCTACCACGTCCCGCACGGAATCCGGTGGATGCTGGAGTCGCTGGCCGAGACCCGCGGGGAGCTCGTCTTCGAGGGAGAGTTCCCCATCGCGCTGGTCCGCGATGGCGCGAGCGTGACCCTGGAGCCGGGCGGTCAGTTCGAGCTCTCGGGCGCCCCCCACGACAGCCTGCAGCCGATCCACGACGAGGCGGCCGCGTTCGCGGCGGAGGTGGACGTCCTGCTCGGCGACGGGGGCATCCGACAGGTGGCCATCGGGTTCACGCCGTTCGCCCACATCACGGACATCGAGTGGGTCCCCAAGGGCCGCTACGCCATGATGAAGGAGCACCTCGGACGCACCGGACGGCTGGCGCACCACATGATGAAGGGCACCGCCGCGGTCCAGGCGACCTACGACTACGCCGACGAGGCCGACGCGGCGCGCAAGGCGCGGCTCGCGACGCGGCTTGGTCCCCTCACCACCGCGATGTTCGCCAACTCGCCGTGGACCGAGGGCCGATCGAGCGGCTTCATGAGCTATCGCGGCCACATCTGGACCCAGACCGATCCCGCGCGCACCGGCCTCCCGGACTCCGTCGACGCGTTCTCGTTCGAGCGCTGGGTCGACTACCTGCTCGACGTGCCCATGATGTTCGTGCGCGACGACGGGAGCTACGTGCCTGCCCACGGTCAGACCTTCGGACAGTGGATGGCCGGCGGACGGGAGCGCGCCCCCACCTGGGCCGACTGGGAGCTCCACCTCACGAGCGTCTTTCCCGAGGTGAGGGTCAAGCACACCATCGAGGTCCGCGGTGCCGACTGCGTGCCGCTGCCCCTGGCCATGAGCTTCGTGAGCCTCTTCAAGGGCCTGTTCTACTGCGACATCGCCCTCGAGGCGGCCACCGAGCTCACGAGCCGGTTCGTGCAGCACGGCACCAAGGACGAGCGCTTCGCGATCGCGTGCTGTCAGGGGCTCCAGGGCGAGGTCGGCGGCCGAAAGCTGGTGTCGTGGGCCGAGGAGCTCGTGACGATGGCCGACGAGGCGCTGCAGCGCTGTGCCCCCGAGGATCGACACTGGCTGAAACCGCTCGCCGCCCAGATTGGACTCGGCGAATCCCTAGCTCGAACGCTCCTTCGCAAGTTCGGCCCCGAACCGGAACCCGAAGAGCTGCTCGCCTCGTCACACATCGTCGGGTAAAGCGTCACGCTGCCGTCACCGTTACGGCTGCGGAGAGCGAGTGGTGGGATCGTCGAGGCACGACGGGGACACGGGACCCAAGGCGCGGTCCCGTGGACTTCAGGCTGCGCGTCGGCTCGAGGAGAGTCTGGGGCTCGTACGTCGAGCGCGCACGCACCTGGGGCGGCGGCCGCCGAGCGAGGTGGCCCGCAAGCACCACCGGCGGGCACGTCGGCAGCTGGCCAAGCTGATCGACGTGCTGACCGCGCTGCAGCACGAGGTGCTCGAGCAGGGGGTCACGTCTCGTCGACTGGAGCGCGTGAGCGGCGTGCTCCACCCGCTCGACGAGGTCCTGAAGAGCACCCGGGTCGGCGAGTCGCGCACACGCGCGTTCAAGCGCGTGCGCAGAGCTGCTCGGCAAGCTCGGCACGCCTTGACCGACTGATCGGATCAGTCGAACCAGCCGTCCTGGCGCCGCTTCTCGTAGAGCAGGATCCCGGCCGCGACGCTCACGTTGAGCGACTCGAGGCCCCCGGCGAGCGGAATCTGCACGAGCTTGTCGCACTTCTCGACCCACTTGCTCGACAGCCCTCGGCCCTCCTCTCCGAGCACCACGGCGAGCGGTCCCGACAGGTCGACCTGCCCCAGCGGCTGTCCCTTCGCGTCGGCGCCCACCACGGGAATCCCCGCCCGCTTGATGCCCTTGAGGGCGGCAAAGAGCCCCTCCTGTGCGACGGGCACCTCCTCGATGGCCCCCATCGACACCCGGGCGACCACGGGGGACAGCGCAGCCCCGCGCCGGGTGGGCACGACGAGCCCGGTCACCCCGAAACCCAGACTGCTCCGCAGCACCGCGCCGAGGTTGTGCTCGTACTGTAGGCCATCGGCGAGGACGAGGAGGGGTTCGACGCCGTCGTCGAGGGCCCGGTCGAGGATCGCCTGGGCGGTGAGGGTGACGAGGGGCTCCACCTCCGCGATGACCCCGTTGTGCACTCGTCCGTCAGCGAGCTTGTCGAGCCGGTGGCGGTCGGGTCGCTCCACCGGCACCCCGCGCGCCGCCGCGAGCTCGAGGATGCGCGACACCCGGGGGTCGGGCTTGGCGCCTCGATCGAGCCAGATGCGGTAGACCCGCCGACGATTCCGCGCCAGGCACTCGAGCACCGGGTTGCGGCCCTCGAGCCGCTGCAGCGCCACCTACAACAGCCGGGCGGCGAGCTCGGCGAGCTGGGACCGCTCGCCACGCTCGAGCGTGACGTGACCGGCGATGTCGCTCTCCTTGAACCGCTCGACCGTGTAGGTGAGCCCGTTCGACAGCGCGTCGACGTAGGGGTTGTCGATCTGCCCGGGGTCTCCGGTCAGCACGACCTTGGTGCCCTCGCCGGCCCGGGTGAGCACCGTCTTGATCTCGTGGGGCGTGAGGTTCTGGGCCTCGTCGACGATCAGGAACTGCCGGGGAATGGACCGGCCGCGGATGTAGGTGAGCGGCTCCACCTCGATGATCTTCTGGTCGAGGAGGTACTGGTACTCGGGCTCCGCACGGTCGAGCCGCGTCGACAGGAGCAGGTCGAGGTTGTCGAAGATGGGCTTCATCCACGGGTTCAGCTTCTGCTCGAGGTCTCCGGGGAGGAACCCGATGTCCCGCCCGAGCGGGAAGATGGGTCGCGACACCAGCATGCGGCGGTACGCCCCCTCGTCGGCGACCTGACGCAGGCCTGCGGCGATGGCGAGCAGCGTCTTGCCCGTGCCGGCCTGCCCGTTGAGGGTCACGAGCGCGACCTCGGGGTCGAGGAGCAGGTCGAGGGCGAACAGCTGCTCCTTGTTGCGCGCGAAGATGCCCCACACGCCTTCGCGGTGTCGACCGACCTTCTTCACGCGGTTCTGCTTGGCATCGACGCGCACGATCGCGGACTTCGGCTGCGCCTCACCGTTGGTGAGGACCAAGACGGCGTGGGGGTAGGTGAGGTGGTCGTCGAAGGCATCGAGCGGAGCACCGCCCTCGGCGTGGATCGCGTCGATGAGCTCGTTCGACACGGTGTACTCGAAGACCCCGGAGTAGTGGTCGTCGAGCTTGATGCGAGCGTTCTGGTAGTCCTCGGCCACGACGCCGAGGGCGTCGCACTTGAGGCGCATGTTCGTGTCGCGGGTGACGAGCCGGATGCGGCCAGCATCGTCCTGATCGAGCCTGAGGACGGTGCGGAGGATCAGGTTGTCGTTGGTCTCCGGACCCCAGGTGATGGGCAGCTCGGGCCCGTGGGTGAGGTAGTCGACGCGGAGCACACCGCCGCCCGGGAGCTGGACTCCCTCGCGCAGGGAGCCACGCTGGCGCAGCTCGTCGAGGTGTCGCGAGATCGCCCGGGCGTTTCGTCCCGTCTCGGACAGCTCCTTCTTGAAGGAGTCGATCTCCTCGATGACGGTGATCGGGATGATGACGTCGTGCTCGTCGAAGGCGAACATCGCGCCCGGGTCGTAGAGGAGGACGTTCGTGTCCAGCACGTACGCCCGAGTAGCGGCTTCGACCCCCACGTACGGCAGATCCTCGTTCAGTTCGGACATCGGCTCCCCGGCTCTCGTGATCGATCGGGCCCTCAGCGCACCTGCAGGTTGTAGGTCCGCTCCACGGGCTTCTTGTTGGCGGGACCGAGCCCGAACTCCACGGCGGGCTCGTCGACGCGCACCGTTCCGTCGTCGTCGACGCCCTCACCCAGGAACACGTAGAACGACCCGCCCGCTGCGTCGACGGACGTGGAGCTCACCACGACCTCGTTGGCCCCGGGCTTCAGGAACTCGGCGAGGTCGCGGATGACCTGCTCGTCGCCCGAGCGCACGGTGAGCACCTCGCGCCCGTTGATCCGGACCGTGGCGGTGTGGCCGAACGACTTCAGATCCTGGGTCACGAGCCAGTACCTGGCCTGGGGCACCGCACTCAGGGGCTCGGCCTCCTGGGTCGCGCGGGGGCGCTCCTTGACCTTGATCTTGTAGCCAGGGGCCGAGATCCGCGTGTTGCCCTCGGCATCGAAGGTGACGTCGACCTTCTCGAGGACCTTCCCGGCCACCGACGTGGGGTCGACCCGGATGTCGTTGATGTAGAGGTCACCCGCGATTGCCGCGCTGATCAACGAAAGCCACACGTTCGCTCTCCCCTCCGACGACTCTCGCTAACCCACCTCTCCGGGAGAGTACGTAGGGTCCCGGCAGACGCCGAAGGAGGCATCATGGGGACGCTCGCACGCGTCGTGGGGCTGTGGGGCGCGGTCGGGATGGGGCTCGGGTCCATCCTCGGAACGGGGGTGTTCGTGAGTCTCGCGATCGGCGCGGGCATCGGCGGCGGCTCGGTGGTCCTCGCCACCGCGCTCGCGGCGGGCGTCGCCACCGCGAACGGACTGTCGAGCGCGCAGCTCGCCGCCGCCCATCCCGTGAGCGGGGGCACCTACGAGTACGGCTACCAGTTCTTGCGGCCGTGGCTCGGGTTCGTGGCCGGGCTCATGTTCCTGGTGGCCAAGAGCGCCTCCGCGGCGACGGCGGCGCTCGGGAGCGCGGGGGCGGTGCTCGCCCTCGGCGGCATCGACGTCGGAGACGCCGGGCGGACGGCCCTCGCCGTGGTCTTCGTGCTCGGGCTGACCGCGCTCGTGGCGTCGGGCGTCCGCCGATCCAACACCGTGAACCTGGTGGTGGTCGGGATCACCATCGCCTCGCTCGCGACGTTCGTGGTCGGCGGGCTCACGAGCCTCGAAGCGCCGCCGGACTTCGCGGGATGGGCCCCGGACGACCTGCCCACCCTGCTCTCCACGACCGCGCTGATGTTCGTGGCCTACACGGGCTACGGGCGCATCGCCACCCTGGGCGAAGAGGTCCGCGAGCCCGCTCGGATCATCCCCCGAGCCATCATCACCACGTTGGTCGTGTCGATGGTGCTCTACGTCAGTGTCGCCGCCACCGCCACCCTGGTGGTGGGTGCCGACGCGTTCGCCGAGGCGGCGCGCTCGGCCGCGCCGCTCCAGGTCGTGGCGTCCACGATCAGCGAGCCCGTGGCGTGGGCGGTCGCGATCGGCGCGCTCACCGCAATGACCGGGGTGCTCCTCAACCTCGTGCTCGGGCTGTCGCGGGTGGCGCTCGCGATGGCGCGGCGCCAGGACCTGCCCCCGGCGCTCGCGATGGTGTCGGCCAACGGTCCGGTGCGCGCCGTGTGGGGAGTCGGGATCTTCGTCGCCCTGCTCGTCCTGCTCGGCGACGTGAAGACGACGTGGACGTTCTCCGCGTTCACCGTCCTCGTCTACTACTCGCTCACCAACCTGGCCGCGCTCGCCCTCCCCGTCGAGCACCGGCGCTTTCCCAGGATCATCGCGTGGCTCGGGCTCGCGAGCTGCGCGGGGCTCGCGCTGTTCGTCGACGTTCCGATGATCGTCGCGGGCACCACCATCCTGGTGGTCGGCCTGCTGGCTCGCCAACTGTTCGCAGGGCGCGCCTGAAGATACGTCCGCTCGTCCGGAGGAACCGTGCCCGAGATTCGCGCCACCACCACCATCGAGGCTGACAACGACCGCGTCTTCGACTTCGTGTCCGACCACGAGCGCTTCCTTTCCGGGGCGGGCATGACCTGCACCATGGGACACGCGGGGCGGGACGAGCCCAACGGCCTGGGTGCCGTGCGGCTCGTGCGTGCCGGTCGCCTGTTGTTCCGCGAAGAGATCACGGCTTTCGAGCCAAACCACCGCTACGAGTACGTCATCCGCATGCTGCGGGGGCCGCTCGGGCTCCGCGCCCCGGTGACGCACGAGCTCGGCTGGATCGAGCTCTCCCCCAACGGTGCGGGGACCCACGTGGTGTGGGGCTCCCGGTTCGAGGTCGACCTACCGTTCGGGACCCGGTTCCTGGGCGGACAGCTCGCGCAGCGCCTCGAGGCGGGGTTCGGTCGGATTCTCGAGCGGGCCCGTCGGGAGCTCGAGGCGTGACCGCGCGATAGGGGCGGCTCGTCGCGGGCGGGTCAGGCCAGCTCCATGTCGGGCACGAGCCACCGGTGGCAGCCGCGGCAGGGCTCCATGCGCCCCTTGCGGAGGTCGGTGAGGTGCTGCGAGCGGATCTCGATGCGGCACGCCTTGCAAGCATTGCGCTCGATCCTCGCCACCGCCCACTTGTTGCGGGCGCGCCAGGCCTCGTAGCGAGAGCGGATGTCGGCCGGGAGCTCGGCGAGCACCGGGGGGCGCTTCGCCTCGAGATCGGCGATCTCGGCCTCGAGGGCAGCCGTCTTCACGGGTACCTCCTCCCGAGCCGCCTCGAGCGTGGCCTCGGCGTCACGCTTCGCCGTCTCCGCCGCGGACAGCGCCGCCTTCATCAGGTCGGCCTGCTCCATGAGCTCCAGCATCTCGGTCTCGGCGTCGTCGATCAGCGCCTCGCAGCTCTCCTGCTGCCGCTGGGCGGCATCGGGATCCCCGCTGCCCATCTCCAGGATGCGAATGGCCGAGTCCCGGCGCTGTTCGTACTCGCGGGTCCGGCGGTTGTTGGCCTTCTGGGCCTTGTCGTTCTCGGTGACCGCCGCGGCCGCCGCCTCGTGGGCGCTGGCCGCGGCCGTGGCCCCCGCTTCCGCGTCGGCGAGGTGCTGGGCGAGCTTGGCGATCTCGGTCTTTCGCGACGCGATGTCGCGGTCGAGCGTGTCGAGGCGCTCGAGCCGCGCCAGATCTTCGTGCACCGGGCCTCCTGGTCGGACGTGGACCCCATCTCGTCACCACTCCGTAACGGACCCGGGAGGGACGGTACGAGGGCTACGGCTCGACGCAGGCTCCGCGGTCGTCGGTGCGGTCGGTCGGATCGGCGTCGACGGTCACGCAGACCTGACCGTCGAGGCAGGCGATTCCCGCGGGTCCGCAGGCGTCCTCGGGGACGGCCGGGGTGCGGCACTGGAAGTCGTCGCGGTCGATGAAGTCGCAGCCGCAGGCCACCTCGGACGCCACCCGCAGGAAGATCTCCCTCGAGATCGTGAGGTCGGAGAGCAGCGGCGACAGCTCGAGCGCCACCTCGGGGTCGTTGGTCTCGAGCTGCTCGATGCACTGCCGGAACCGACTCGGGGAGCCGTCCTCGTCGTCACGATGGTCGAGGCCGAGCTCGGCCGCGACCCGCAGGGCCGTCATGTCCTCGGAGAACGCGTCGGAGAGGACGGCGACGGGCTCGGTCACCTGCTCGCGAGGCACCCCGAC
The DNA here is from genome assembly GCA_964655065.1 of uncultured Enterobacteriaceae bacterium. Classification (GTDB taxonomy): domain Bacteria; phylum Myxococcota_A; class UBA796; order UBA796; genus DRPG01. The sequence continues at coordinate 193,527 of CAZZLC010000003.1, forward strand.
CGCCTCCATCGCGGCGAGGAAGCGCTCCCGGTCGGCCGTCATGGCCTGAAGCACGGCATCGGGCCGATAGCTAAGCTCGACGGTGTCGTTGACGCACTCGGGGAACAGCGACGGGAAGTCGAGCCGGTTGTTGTCCCAGTGCTTGGAGACGTCGTCCGCCTTCTCGATGATGCCCTGGGCGTGGCAGAACATGCACGACACCCCGTTCATCACCACAGGGGCCTCGGGCCCCGTGAAGTCCTGCACGATCTCGATGGGCCCGACGTCGAGGGCGGTGCCGTCGCCCTCCTCGAGGTAGTAGGCCTGCATCCCGTTGGGCAGGGAGCAGATGAGCTCTCCGCCGACGTGCACGAAGGTGTGGTTCGCGGCCTCGGGACACTCCCCGACCGGGTCGGAGGGGTGGAGGGGGTGGGAGAGGATGTTCCGCGCCCCCACGTCGGAGTCGAAGTCGTAGCTCACCCAGCAGTAGCTGCCGGGGCCGTTGAAGCCGTCGTGTCGCTCGACCATGCGGTTGTTGTCGGACACGCCGGAGCCCTCGAACCCTGCGCGGAGCACGTCGGAGGTCAAGATGTCGTCGATGCGATCGACCTGGAAACGCTCGAGGAGGAACCCGTCGCCGGTGTCGGGCAAGCGCAGCACCTCGTCGTACAGGGGCGGACGCGCAGCGGAGAACACCACCCAGTCGGCGGGAAGCACGGGCAGCCGGGACCGCGTGAGGTCACGGGCGTTGGCGCTGCCGAGCCGCGACAAGCCGTAGGGGATGCGCTTGACCATGTGCTCCCAGGCGTCGACGCCGTTGCCGTTCCGCTCGTCCCAGACGAGGTCTCGGAGGTCGATCGCGAACACGAGCCGGTCTTCGTCGATGGCGCGTGGGAGAACGGGGTCGCTCCCATAGGACAGGCTGTTGACGAGCTTCGAGAGACCGTACCGGTAGGTCTCGAGCTCGTCGCCGCTCACGCAGCTGTTCCAGAGGTGGGTCAACGACAGATAGCGGGTGTTCCGCTGGTCGGTCGCGTTGGGCAAGTCGAGAAGGTCGTCGACCACGAGCTCCATCTCGCTGGAGGGACTGACGAAGTCCCGGGCGGCGCAGTCGTCACCCGCCGACCAGTCGGGCGCTCCCTCCTCGATCCAGCTGCGAACCGTCCGGAGATCGGCATCGGTCGGTCGCTTGGCCACGTCGGCCGGCGGCATCGTCTGCGAGGCCATTCGGGAGTGGACCCGCGACGACGGGGGGTCGAACGGGACGACCTTGCCGGTCTGCACCATCCGCAGCACGTCGCGAGCGTAGTTGAAGCCGCCCTCCGCGCGTCCGCTCTCGCCGTGACACTCGTAGCAGTGCTCGATCATGACCTCACACGCAGCAGCCGCCTCGGGAGGCCCCCCACACAGCCCCGCCGGCGAAGTGGGCTCGGTCCCGGTCTCCTCGATCGGGGCGGAGGCACAGTCCTCGGGGTTGGACTCGCACCACCGTGTGTCGTTGAACGGACCACAGGCGACCAGCGCCATCGTCAGGACCCAGGCACGCATTGTCGACCTCACTTCTTTCGACGCTTCGTCTTGCGGTTGTCAGCGGAGGGGCCCAGCTCGAGGCCGACCTTGACCCGAGCCGTGTAGAGGCGGCCATAGGCGCCGAAACCCGAGGGGCTGCCCTCGGGGTCGGCGGGCGCGCCCTCGGGTCGGGAGAAGCCGCCCGGGGCGGCATAGAGCTCCCCGCCCGCGCGAATGCGGTCGAAGAGGAGGGCGTCGAGCCCGAGCGAGGCCGTCGGCCCGAAATAGGGGTGGAAGTTGCTGACCACGACGCCGTCGTCTCCGACCACGAACAGCGTGGACACGTCGGTGATCCCGAGGGCGAGGTAGGGCACCAGCGCCCGGTCCTCGCCCACCTCGATCCCGACCGACACGTCGAGACCGAGCGTGGAGCCCACGTAGAGGTCGTCGACCACCGGTCCGTCGGCCTCGAGGGGGCCTGCGATCTCGCCCACCGAGCGGATGAGGCTGCCGTGGGCTCGTGCCCCGATCTGGGTGCGACCGACCCGCCCCCCGACGCCGATCTCACCCGAGAAGAGGTAGCTGGACACGCCGCCCACGGGGACGGGCGGGGTGAATCCCGTGCCGACGTAGATGGCGACGCCCTTCCCGGAGAACACGTAGCTCCCACGAATCCGCGGCAGCAGCGGCGACTTGTTCGTGTCCTCGGTCTTGGAGTAGTCGTAGGCGGCCCGCTGGTAGCAGTTCAGCGGGGGAATCACCGCCGCCTCGACGCCGAGCGAGCCGCGACCCGACGCGTGGGGAATCGGAGCGTGGATCGGCGAGAACGACGTCGACAGGGCCACGTGGTTCATCATGAAGTCCTGCTGGCGGACCTCGTAGTAGTCGGCCGGCCGGACGAGCTCGTCGCAGCTCGGGTCGAGCATCGCGAGAGCGGTGGAGGCGAGGAGCGCGATCACGAGTCACCCCCGCAGTCCGCGGCCCCATCGGCGATCCACTGCTCGACCACGTCGATGGCGGCGTCCGGCAGGAAGCTCCCGATAGGCATGCGCGAGCCCTGGTCGCCCTGGGTCCCCGCGACCTTCTGGTAGAGGAACGAGGCCGCCGGGTCGCCGGGCACCACGTAGGCCACCCCGTAGGTCGCGCTCGCCCGGGTGGTGAGCGTCTCGTACGGCTCGGTGACGAGGTCGAGCCCGCCGCCGACGCTGACCGGGTCGTGGCACCCCGCATCCGCGCAGGTCTGCTCCACCACCTGCGAGACCCCGCAGAATCCATCTTCCGTGACCACCACCCCCGGACTGATCACGTGGTCGTCGCACGCCACCACCGCGAGGAAGAGCGCGAGGCTCCCTCGCCACACGTCCCAACCGCTCACGCCACCTCCACGGTCTGGCGCCAATTATGTCGCGAAAGAGGGGGTGTCGTGCGACATCTGTGTCGGGTTTGCCGGTTCCGGTCCGCCGCACACCCGACCCCACCCGAACCAGTCGTGACGATCAGCCCCTCGTCTGGTTTACCCGGCTTTGCTGGTACGCTTCGCTCACCCTGGGGGTGCCGATGCGATGGATCTCACTTGCGTTGCTGGCAGGCGCAGCCTGCACCGCTGACACGAAACCCTCCGACTCGGGCAGAGTCGACGGAGACGCCGACACGGACGCCGACACGGACACGGACACGGACACGGACACCGACGTCGACACCGACCCGCCACTACCCGAGTGCCCGCAGGACGCGATCGTGTATCCGGGGTCCTACACGCTCGACGTCGTGGGCTTCCCCGATGAGCTCGACCCTAGCTGCGGCGACACCCCCTCGGGACCCGAGGCCACCTGGAGCTTCGTGCCAGCATTGCCTGGGCTCTACCGCCTCGACACCGAAGGCACCGACTACGACACCGTGCTCACCGTGCTGGATGCCTGCGATGGCAACGAGCTCGCCTGCAACGACGACACCGAGAGCTCGCTCCAGTCGGCGATCGACATCGAGCTGCTCTCGGGCACCGAGTACATCGTCGCAGTCGACGCGCCCAGCGCGGACACCCCGCTCGGCTCGGGTCGGGCGACCCTGAACGTCGCGCTCGTCGAGCTGTGCGACAACCTGCAGGACGACGACTTCGACGGCCTCGCCGACTGCGACGACGTGGACTGCTCGGGAGAGCCGTCGTGCTGCCCGAGTGAGGTGGCGACTCTCGGCACGAACACCGGCAATCTGCGCGGATTCCCGAGCCGCACCGAGCCGACGTGCGCTGGATTGGGCGGACCCGAGTTCACCTTCGAGTTCACTCCGGTCGACGACGCCGACTACGTGTTCCGAACCGTGGGAACTCCCTTCGACACCGTGGTCACCGTGCGCGACGACTGCGGTGGCTTCGAGCTCGGCTGTGACGACGATGGGATCGGCCTGCAGTCGGAGCTGAGGCTCGAGCTCACTGGCGGCATCCCCTACATCGTGAGTGTGGAGGCCTTCGACGCGCTCACCGCGCTCGACACGGGCGACGTGGTCCTCGAGATCGAGCGGTTCGACTCCGAGATCTGCGACGATGGAAACGACAACGATCAGGACGGGCTGACCGACTGCGCCGACCCGAGCTGCCAGGGCGATCCGAACTGCCTGGTCGAGATCTGCGACGACGGAAGCGACAACGATGCCGACGGTTGGAGCGACTGCAACGACCCTGACTGCTTCCTCGACCCCGTCTGCGGGGCCGAGGTCTGCGACGATGGGGTCGACAACGACAACAACGGCCTGACCGACTGTCAGGAAGGCGACGTCTGCGCGGCCGCCGGAAACTGCTGCCCGCGCAATATCGCGACGGGGCCTGGCCTCTACACGGGGACCCTCTCCCTCGACACGAACGTCAACAATCCTTCGTGCTCGGGACTCCAGGGTGCGGACACGAGCTTCGCGTTCACGCCCACGAGCACCGGTCTTCACTACTTGACGACGGCGGGGACCGGCTTCGACGCCGTGCTCTCGATCGACGACGCCTGTGGTGGCAACGAGCTGTTCTGCGCGAGTCAGGGCAACCAGCCCGCAGCCAACCTCTACGCCACTCTGGGGGCGGGCTTCACCTACATCGTGCACGTGGACGCTCGCTTCTCGGGCGCGCCGCTGTACGATCCCGACGTGCAGCTGCAGATCTTCGAGGTGGTCCCCGAGGTGTGCGGCGACGGCGTCGACAACGATCTCGATGGGGCGCCCGACTGCCTGGATTCCGACTGCGATCTCGACCTCGCTTGCCTCGAGGACTGCCTGGACGGCCTGGACAACGACGGAGACCTGGTCGCCGACTGCTTGGACGGCGCCTGCATCGGCCAGGCCACCTGCTGCCCGCAGCGGGTGGTGAGCGCGGTGCCGACCTCGTTCGTGGTGGACTTGGCCGCGGAGGAGGACCTGTTCGAGACGGCGTGCTCGTCGATGTCCAACCCGGACAGCTCCTACGAGTTCGTGGCCCCTTACACTGGCGACTTCGTCTTCTCCGCGAGGAGCCTCGAGGGCGAGCCGCTGGTGGTCTCGGCCCGGAACAGCTGCGGCGACGTCGAGGACGTCTGCGGTCGACGTCTCGATCCCATTCTGGTCGGCCCCCTCTCCGCGGGGGACCGGCTCGTGTTCACGGTCGAGTCGTCCAACTCGTCGGGGATCGGCACGGTCGTCTGGGACATCTTCGATCAGCTACCCGCCGAGGTGAACTGCTTCGACGGGCTGGACGATGACGGCAACGGCTCTGCGGACTGCGACGATCCCAGCTGTGCGGCGACCTGCGGACCCGAGGTGTGCGGTGACGGACTGGACAACGACGGCGACGGCCGGACCGACTGCCAGGACGGCGCGGCCTGCGGCCAGACCGCGGCCTGCTGCCCCCAGCAGACGCTCCCCGGCCCCGGCACCTACAGCGCCGTGCTCTCGACCGACATCGGTCCCTCCACCAGCGAATGCTCCAGCTTCGCCGACGTCGCCCACAAGTTCCTCCTCACCTCCCCGCCGACCGGGCTCTACGACATTCGCGTCCGCGGCGACTTCGAAGAGATCGTAGCGGTGACCGAAGGCAGCTGCGGTGGCGAGGAGATCGCCTGCGACATTGACTCGTCGGACGGTGGGGCCCGCGTGCACCTGATCGACGGCCGCGACTACGTGGTCCACGTCATGGCCTTCGATGCGAACGATATCGGCACCGGAGCGTTCGAGGTCGACATCGTACCCGTCGGAGCCGAAGTCTGCGACGACGCCCTCGACAACGACGGCGACCTCCTCGCCGACTGCGCAGACAATGACTGCTTCGGTACGGCGGCCTGCGCGACCGAGATCTGCGACGACGTCGTGGACAACGACGCTGATGGCGCCATCGACTGCGCGGACCCCGACTGCCTCGTCGACCCGGGCTGCGGGCTCGAGGTCTGCGACGACGATCTCGACAACGACGGGGACGGGCTCGCGGACTGCCTGGACACCTCGAACTGCTCGGCTCACCCGGCCTGCTGCCCGGCGACCGTGATCTCGGGGGTGGGGACCTGGTCGGGTCGGATCGATCGCGACAACGACAGCAACGTTCCCGGGTGCCTGTTCGACACGGAGGACACGAGCTTCGCGTTCACGCCGACCAGCAGCGGGCTGTACCAGTTCCGGGCAACGGGACGTCACGTGGTGGACGGCTCGAAGCCGACCCTCGTGCTCGCGGTGGACGAAGGCTGCGGTGGTCGCGAGCTGGCCTGTGACCTCTTGTCAGGGAACGCGGAGCGAGCTGCCAGTGCGTCCGTCTTCTTGACGGCGGGGACGACCTACGTGGCCCACGTCGGGGACCGAGGGATCGGGACGGGCGGTCCAATCGACGTCGAGCTCACGGTGGGGCTACTCGCGGCCGAGACCTGCGACGATGGCCTCGACAACAACAACGACGCCTTGGTCGACTGCCTGGACCCCGCCTGCGGCACGGACCCCGCGTGCTGCCCCATCGACACCATCACCGGTCCCGGCCAGTACCAGGCGCTCGGTCGCCGGAGCATCTCGCTGCACCGGCCGAGCTGTGGTGAGTTCGCCTACGGAATGTTCCCCGAGACGAGCTTCGGGTTCACGCCGGCCACCACCGGGCGCTATCGGTTCAGCACCGAGAACACGCCGTCGGATGCCCAGCTCTCGATCACCGAGGGGTGCCAGGGACCCGAGATCGCCTGTGACGATGACGGGCTCGGCACACCCGATGGCCCGTCCGAGCTGACGCTCGAACTGACCGGCGGCGTGACCTACATCATTCACGTCAAGAACGAGGACAACAGCATCCCCGTGGTCCTGGACGTCACCCAGGTGCTGGACGAGGACTGCACCGACACGGTCGACAACGACAACGACGCACTGGCCGACTGCTCGGATCCCGACTGCGAGCTCGACCCGAGCTGCCCCGAGATCTGCAACGACGGCATCGACAACGACAACGACACGCGGACCGACTGCGCCGACGGTGCCTGCCTGGACGACGCGTCGTGCTGCCCCGGGACCGTCGTGACCACCGTGCCCACGATGGTGGCCGGAGACCTCGACGCCGAGCTGAATCGGTGGACCGCGAGCTGCGCCATCGACGCGACCGGCAACGACGCCACCGTGGGGTTCACCGCCCCCACGACGGGACGCTACCGCTTCTTGGTGGACGGCCCCTCGGGTGGCTCCATCATCGCGATCCTGGACAGCTGTGGCGGTACCGAGGTCGCCTGCGGCTTCGGAGAGCTCGTGCGGCCGATGACCGCTGGGGAGACCGTGATTGTCCTGGTCGACGGCGACCGGTTCCGCAGCGGCGCCTACCAGCTCGACATCCAGGAGGTGACCCCCACCGAGCTCACCTGCGACGACGGGCTCGACAACGACGTCGACGGGCTCCTCGACTGCGACGACCCGGACTGCGCGGCGGTGACCACCTGCGTCGAGAACTGCACCGACGGCGTCGACAACGACAACGACGGCCTCGCGGACTGTAGCGACCCCAGCTGCAACGGCGATGTCGCCTGCTGCCCGCTCGCGACCACCTCGGGGCCGGGCACCTACACCGACAGCACGGTGGGGCGAGCCGACCTCTACCTGCCGACCTGCCGGTCCAGCAGCGACGCCGATGTCACCTTCGACTTCACGGCGCCCACGGCCGGGGTCTATCGTTTCGACGCGACGGGCTCCGACTTCCTCGCCACGGTCAGCGTGCTCGCGTCGTGTGGCGGCGAGACGTTGGCCTGCAGCAGCGGCGAGGTCGCGGTGGTCCTCGACGCCAACCAGAGCGTCGTCGTGGTGGTCGACAGCTCCTCCGCCATCTCGCAGGGCGACGTGCAGCTCGAGATCCAGTAGTCCGCACCGCTCGCGGAGCCCTCGTCACGGGCCCCGCGAGCGGCCGTCGCGGATGTTCGACTGGTCGCGCAGCCGCAGCAGGGCTTCGCGCTCGATCTGCCGGACCCGCTCCCGGGAGAGGCTCATCTCCTTGCCGACCTCGGACAGTGTGCGGAACTCCCCGTCGTCGAGTCCGTAGCGGCGGGTCAGCACGAAGCGCTGGCGATCCGACAGCACGACGTCGAACGCCTGGTGCATCCGCTTGAGCTCCTGGGTCATGATCGCGTCGTCGTCGGGCTGCGCTGCGTCCTCGTCGGAGAGGAAGCGCTCGAGGGGCCGGGGACGAGGCCCGTCGTCGACGGGCTGCTCGAGCGAGATCGTGGTGCCCTGGGACAGCAGGAGCTCGGCACGCTCCTTGTCGATGCCCACCTCGTTGGCGAGGTCGGCAACGCCGTAGGCGACGCCGGCCGCATCGAAGCGCTTCATCGCCTTGCGCAGGTTGCGGGTCTGCTCCACGGCACAGCCCGGGAGACGGACCGGACGACCGGTGTGGTCGATCGCGCGCGTCATCTGGGCGCGAACCCACCAGCGGGCGTAGGTGGAGAACCGGATGCCGCGGTCCGGATCGAAGCGCTTGGCGGCGCGCAGCAGGCCAATGTAGCCCTCCTGCACGAGGTCCTCTTCGTCCATGAACGGTCCCGAGAGCTTGCGGGCCTCGCCGTGGGCGATGCGGCGGCCCGACATGGCGAGCCGCCAGCGCAGCGACTCCGCCTCGTTCCAGGCGCCCTTGGCTGCTCGGGCCTGGGCCTTGATCTCCGGATCGCCCTTGCCGACCTTCCAGAGCAGCTCCACCGCGGCCTCGAGCCGGTCGACGGAGCCTGCACGAGTCCGCTCCGCCCGGTCGGGCGACTGCGTCATCACCGCGCACGCCTCGGGATGCTCCTGCACGGCGTCGCGTGCACGGGCCTCCGCCGCGTGGATCTGACGGGCGATCTCGATTTCCTCCTCGGCGGTCAGACGCTCCGAGCGCCGGGCCGACCGAGCCAGGGAGAATGGATTGGCCATGGGGGTTCCGTCCCGTCCGGAGGACGAAGGGGTTCACGTGGGAGGTCGGGGCGCCGGGGCCGAAGGGACCTGTGGGTTGCCTCGGGTCCACGGGCGGTTCCCTACCCTGGGTGGTTCCGACGTTGTACTCTGGCCCTTCCTGGGCGGCAAGGAGGACCGGTGACGGGTTCAATCGGCTTCACATCGCGGCTGTCCACGCTTCCCAGGGTGGTGATCACCGAGGCGATCGCGACGATCCGACTCGGGCTGTGGCCGCTCGGGTGGCTGCGCCCCCTGCCCGCTCCGCCGCCGGAGGGACGCCCGATCGTGCTCGTGCACGGCTTCCTGGGCCACCACGAGATGTGGCGCAGCATGACGCGTCGCCTCTACGAAGCCCGGCTGGGGCCCGTGTTCACCGTGGGCTACCCGAGCACGCGGTTTGCGATCGACGAGATCGCCCGCCGCATCCACCGAACGGTCGTCCCGCTCGCCGCGGGCCGGCGGGTCGACGTGGTCGGACACTCCCTCGGTGCGGTCGCCACCCGCGCGTGGCTCAAGCGGTTCGGGGGCGCCCCCCTGGTGCGGCGCTTCGTGGCTCTCGGTGGTCCCCACGCGGGAACCGACTTCTACCGACTCGCTCCACCCATCCTGTGGCCGGTGCTCGACCCGAACGGCCACTGGCCGCGCATCCTCGCCGAGGGTCCGGAGCCGGTCGAGACCATCGTTATCCGCTCGCGGTACGACCAGCACGTGGTGCCGCCGGTACGGGCCGCCCTACCGGGCATCGAGGAGATCGTGCTCCACGGCGCAGGGCACAACGGGCTGCTGTGGTCTCGCGAAGCCTGCGACTCGGTGATCGAGGTCCTGCGCCGCGAGACTACCGACCCCGTCGAATGCAGGCCTTCGTGATCGCCGCCGCGAATCGGTCCATCGCGGCGCGATAGGGCGTGTCGGGAAGCGACTTCAGAGACTGCCGCGCCAGCCACGACTCGCGGAGCAGGGACTCACGAGACGCCGCGAGGCCCCCACGAGTCACCGCGCGAGCCACCCGCTCGGCGCCGTCGAGGGTGGGTCGACGGCCGAGCTCACGCCACTCGTCGACGATGCCCTCGGTCTGACCGATGGCCGAGACGAGCGGCAGGGCCGGCCGTCCCGACGCGGCGCGGGAGAGCACGTGCTGTGCCGCGTTCCCGAGGTCGAAGGCCGAGATGTCCTCGGCGATGTGCCACTGCCGACCGAGGTGTCGACCGTACCGCCCGAGGGCCACGATCTGGCGCACCGAGGCGCCGGCGAGGTGGCCGCCGACTCGGCAGCAGAACGCGAACAGCGCACCCGTGTGCGCGTCGGCGTGGTCCAGCCAGTCGCGGAGCTCGGGGCGGCGCCCCACGAGGTCGCGAGACAGCGCCTGAGCATCGGCAAACGACCGGAGTGTGTCGACCAGCTCCTCGAGCACGCCGGGATGGTCCGTGGTTCGGGACAGCTCGAGGGCCCGCAGGGTGAGGTGGTTGCCGGCCAGCCACTCGACGGAGCGGCTGACCAGGCGACGCGCCATGCGTCGGCGGCGGCCCCCCTCCCGACCGAGCGCGAGGTCGTGGACCCGCAGGGCGAGGTGCAGCATCTCGGCCGCGTGCTGGGCTTCTTCGCTCACCGCCCGCGCCCCCGTGGCCCGCGCGGCCAGCGCGACGAGAATCGGCCGGATTCTCGGGATCTCCGTGCGCCCGACCTCGATCTCGGGCCCGGCCACCGAGGCGACCGCGTCGTCCTCCACGAGGTCGTCGGCGACGAGGTTGCGCATGCCCGCGAGCTCGGACCCCGCAGGCATCCACTCGAGCCAGCGGTCTGGTCCCAGACGACCCATCCGAGCGGCCTCCCCGACGCCGGAGGCGTCCAGACGCTCCCCTAGCGCACCGCAGCGGTCACCGCATGGCGACGAACGCTCGGCTCGAGGGCTCACGCGAACGCGGTCCCGCTCGGATCGGCCTGCGAACGGCTCGTGCATCGGTTCGCTGCGTCGTCCGGACCGTCCTGGCCAATACAATTCCGAGGTCACGCGACGGTCGTCCATCCCCGACCCCGCTGGAGTTTCGATGAGCAGCAACACCCATTCGTCCAACTCCGAGTCTTCCGCCCAGCTCTTCTGGCTGTTGCTGATTCCGGCTGGCCTGGTGCTCGGCTTCGGCATCATCATCCTGCCCTGGTCGTACGGATGGGACGGTGGTGAGTGCCTCAACTGCGACTTCAGTGGCATCGGCTCCACGGCCCTCGACAACCTCGGCCCCCTCGATGCGTTCAACCTCGCACCCGGCCTCATCACGCTCGGGGTCCTGGTGTTGGTCATCCTGAACTCGCAGGCCTGGAAGTACACCGACGGGTACTGACCCTCGCGGCGCGCGACCCGAGCTCCGCCGCGCGCCCGAGATCGAACCCCATCGTCGCGGCGCTGACACCGCTCCCGAGCCTCTCGGCGGCGAGATTGCACGACCGGTGCTTGACGGGTCTGATCCACCCGTTACCGCATGACTACCGCCGAACCGGAGGTGCTCGATGAAGCTCGCGTCCATTTCCCCCCTCTACGCTTGAGCATGTTCGTCGCACCTCGCCACGGAGCCGGCTGCTAGCCGCCTTCGTCCTGGTCTCCGAAGCCGGACCCCCACGGGTCGCGTCGTCCCAGCTCGCTCTCGGGTCACCCGCAGGGCATCGCGCTCCCGCGTGACGTCCCGCGATGGGTCGTGACCCGTCGTAGAAGTGGCCCCGTGCTCACGCACGGCGGCGGTACCGCGGTGTGCCTTTTCCTCGTCTTGCCGAACTCCGGACCCGTGCGGGTTCGACCAACCTGGGACCCTCCCATGCTCGAGAATCTCGGCGCCGTGTGGCGCCTGATGCGCCACTCTGCGCTCGACTACGCGCTCGCCGTGCTCGCCATGGTGATTGCGTCGACGTTCCTGTTCGCAGCCCCCTTGATACCGCAGGCCGTCATCGACGGCGTGCTCGCTCCCGCCGAGGATCCGAGCATCCTCGTCACCTTGCCCATCGCGTGGCTCGGGGGCGTCGACTTCGTGAGCGACAACCTCTGGGTCGCGGCCCTCGCCTACACCGCGCTCACCGCCGTGGCGGGCGTGGCGACCTACCTCCGCCTCCGCTGGTCGGCGATGGGCTCCGAGCGCATCGTGCAGCGCCTGCGTGACGAGCTCTATGACCAGATCCAGCGCCTCACCGCCGGCGCACTCGACGACAACCCGAGCGGCGACCTCATCCAGCGGTGCACCTCCGACGTCGAGACCACCCGGGTGTTCTTCGCGAACCAGATCACCGAGATCGCGCGGGCGGTCGTCATGTTCCTGGTCCCCATCCCCATCATGCTCCTGGTCGACGTCCGCATGACCGGCGTGTCGATGCTGCTGCTGCCCGTGATCGTCGGCTTCTCGACCGTGTTCTTCCTCCGGGTGAACGACGTCTTCGAGCGCGCCGACGAGGCGGAAGGCGAGCTCACCACCGCCGTGCAGGAGAACCTCACCGGGATCCGGGTGGTGCGGGCGTTCGGCCGTCAGGACCACGAAGAAGCGCGCTTCGGCGAGAAGAACCAGGCCTATCGCGAGGCCGACCTCGCGCTGTACCGGCTCTTCGCCACGTTCTGGTCGGTCTCGGATTGGCTCACCTTCAGCCAGAACGCGCTCGTGCTCGGGGTCGGCGTGTACCTGGTGTGGCAGGGGGAGCTCGCCGTGGGTGCGCTGTTCTACTTCCTCACCGCGGTGGGGATGTTCGTGTACCCGTTGCGCCAGATGGGCCGGATCCTCTCCGACCTCGGCAAGGCCATGGTCGCGGTCAAGCGCATCCGTCGGGTGCTCGACGCGCCGACCGAGCGCACGGTGACGGGGGAGTCCGCGTTGTCCGAGGCTCACGGGGAGATCGTGTTCGACGGCGTGACCTTCGCCTACGGCGAGGGCCAGGCACCGGCGATCGACGACCTCTCGCTGCGCATCGCGCCTCGCTCGACGGTGGCGTTCGTGGGCCCGTCGGGGGCGGGCAAGTCGACCTTCGTGTCGCTGCTCATGCGACTGTACGACCCCGACGCCGGCACCATCCGCCTCGACGGGGTCGACCTGCGCAACGTCGAGCGGACCGAGCTCCGCCGCCACCTCGCGGTCGTCCTGCAGGAGCCGTTCCTCTTCTCCAAGTCTCTCCGGGACAACCTTCGGCTGGGGAACGCCGCGGCGACCGAGGCCGAGGTCGAGCAGGCGGCGCGCATCGCGCACATCCACGACACCATCGAGAGATTCGACCAGGGCTACGAGACCGTCGTCGGCGAGCGGGGCATCACGCTGTCCGGCGGCCAGCGCCAGCGGACCTCGCTCGCTCGGGGGCTCCTGCAGAATCCTGCCGTGCTGATCCTCGACGACACGCTCTCGGCGGTCGACACCGAGACCGAGACCGCCATCCTCGACCAGCTCCGCGAGCGCCGCGGGCGGCAGACCACCATCCTGATCGCGCACCGCCTCTCGACGGTCGCGCTCGCCGATCACATCTTCGTCCTCGACGAAGGGCGTCTCGTGCAGTCCGGTACCCACGACGAGCTGGTCGCCCAGGGCGGACGGTACGCGGACCTGTGGCGCATGCAGACCGAAGACGCCCCCATCGACGAGATCGCCACCACCCCCGAGCGCGCCCCCTCGGCGCAGCGGGAGGCCTCGTGAGCCAAGGATTCTACGAAGACGACCACTTCACCCCCAGCCGCATCGACATCGCACTGTGGCGCCGCATCCTCGCCCGGACGCGACCCTACCGTCGCGAGCTCGTGACGATGGGGACGATGGGCCTGCTCATCGCCGGGGTCGACATCGCCATTCCGCTCGTCACCGCCCACCTCGTGGACAGTGCCCAGGCGGGGAGCCAGGCGTCGGACCTCGTGCCGTACGGCGGTCTCTACTTCGTGCTGCTGTCGATCATCGCCGTCGCCGTCTACGGGTTCATCGCGCTCGCGGGCCGCATCGCGACCGGGATGGCCCACGACTTCCGCCGCGACGGGTTTGCCAAGTTCCAGCAGCTCGAGATGGGCTTCTACGATCAGTACGCCATCGGCTGGCTGGTCGCGCGGCTCACGTCGGACGTCGGCAAGGTCGCGGGTCTGCTCCCGTGGCTGATGCTCGATTTCTGCTGGGGATCCGCGACGATCCTCGGCGCGAGCCTGGCCATGCTCTGGTACGACCCCCTGCTCGCGGCCGTCGTGCTCGTGGTCATCCCGTTGATGGCCGTCGTGAGCCTGTGGTTCCAGCGCACGCTCCTCGACAGCTCCCGCAAGGTGCGGAGCACGAACGCTCGCATCACCGCGTCGTTCAACGAGGCGCTCGGCGGGGTGCGCACGACCAAGGCGCTGGCGCGCGAGACCGACAACCTGGGCGAGTTCCAGGGTCTCTCCGGCGAGATGTTCGCGAGGTCCTTGCGTCGCTCGCTGCAGTCAGCCGTGTACCTGCCGCTGATCGTGCTGCTGTCCAGCGTGGGCGTGGGGCTCGCGCTGTGGGTCGGTGGCGCATCCGTCGGAGCCGGCGTCTCGCTCGGTACGCTCATCGCCTTCATGCAGTACGCGATGCTGTTCTCCGGTCCGGTCCGTGATCTCGCCCAGAAATTCACGGAGATGCAGGCCGCCCAGGCCGCTGCGGAACGCATCGCCACCCTGCTCGACGCGGAGCCCGCGATCCGGTCGCCTGCCGAGCCCGTGAGGCGCGAGTCGGGCCAGCCCATCGAGCGCATCGACTTCGAGAACGTCGACTTCGCCTACAAGCCCGAGGAGCCCGTGCTGACCGACTGCACCTTCACCGTGAGGTCCGGCCAGACCATCGCGCTCGTCGGACCGACCGGGGGAGGCAAGTCCACCATCGTGAAGCTGCTGTCGCGATTCTACGACGTCGTCGGCGGGCGCATCGCCATCGACGGGGTGGACCTCCGCGCGTGGGACCTCCGTGATCTGCAGGACCAGTTCGGCATCGTGCTCCAGGACCCCCACCTGTTCAGCGGAACCATCGCCGACAACCTACGCTACGGACGGCTCGACGCCACCGACGAGCAGGTCCGCGAGGCGGCGGCCCTGGTCCACGCCGACCGGTTCATCGAGCGGCTGCCGGACGGCTACGACACCCAGGTCGGTGAGGGTGGCGCCCGACTGTCCACCGGGCAGCGGCAGCTCGTCGCCCTCGGCCGGGCCGTCCTGAAGGACCCGCAGATCTTCGTGCTCGACGAGGCCACGTCCTCGGTCGACACCGAGACCGAGCGGGCGATCCAGGCGGGCATCCAGGCTGCGATGAAGGGCCGCATCTCCTTCGTGATCGCACACCGACTCTCGACCATCCGCGACGCCGACCAGATCCTGTTCGTCAAGGATGGCCGGATTGCGGAGCGCGGCAGCCACGCCGACCTGGTGTCCCAGGGCGGGCTCTACGCGGGCCTCGTCGACCGTCACCGACCTCGAGCGCTCGCGAGCTGACCCGAGCGCGGAGCGGGCTACGGTCGGCCCAGGGGAGGAGCGGCCGTGCCCATGTCCGAGTACGTGCAACAGTTGCGGGATCTGATCGGGCCGCGACTGTTGTTGATGCCGGGGGTGGCGGCCGTGATTCACGACGATCACGGTCGCGTGCTCGTGCTCAGGACCGTCCACGGCACCTGGTCGCTGCCGGCGGGAGCGATCGATCCGGGGGAGACCCCTCGGGAGGCGGTGGTTCGCGAGACACGCGAGGAGTGTGGGCTCGAGGTGCTTCCCGTCGAGCTTCTCGACGTGTTCGGGGGAGTTCGCTTCCGCCACGTGTACCCGAACGGTGATCAGGTCGAGAGTACGACCTGCGTGTTTCGGTGCCAGGTCGTGGGCGGTGAATTGCACTGTGACGGTGTTGAAACCACACGCGCCGAGTTCGTGGCGCCGCAGGAGGCCCTGGCCCGACTGCCGCAACCGTTCCCCCTGCGATTGTTCGTTGAGGCCAACTCGCATTCCGAGCGTTAGAGCCCTCGTCATGTCCGATCCACGGTCCAAGCGCCGACCGCCGCCGCCACCCGCGGACGACGAGCTCGACGAGGAACTCGATTACATCGAAGCGGAGCCCGATCCGCTCGATGACGAGCTGTCGGAGCCCGACCGCTGGCCGGACGACATCGTCGACGAGTCCGCGAGCTTCGAAGAAGACACGACGCCCATCGTGGAGACGGACTGGGCCGACGTCGAGATCACCGACGATACCGACATCGATCTCGAGTGGGCCCAGCCCGCGCCCGAGGAGCCCACGCCCGTCGACCCCGAGTTCGACGTCGAGCTGCCGATCCTGCCCCTACAGTTCGAGGCTCACGTCGACGGCTCGCCCATCCAGGCCCAGGTCGACCTCTCGCTGACGCAGACGACCCTGTCGGAGTGGCAGCCGGCGGGAAGCGAGCGAGCGGTGGTGGTCAAGATCGGTCCGCACGTGCTGTCGCTGCGGGTCGCTGTCGTCGCGGGTCCGCCGGAGCTGCGGGTCGCTCCCGACGTGCTTCAAGGACGGTTCCTGGTCCGGCCCTGATCGCGAGCGAAAGATACACCGCCCGTGTGAAACGGCTCTCCCAGTTCTTTCGACGCTATGGCGCGCGCTATGCCTGGTGGTACCTCGGCGGCACCGTGCTCATCGCAGCGACCAACGCACTCTCGGTCACCATCCCGCTCTACCTCGCCGATGGCATCGACGCGCTCGGCACCGGCGACACCGACGGCGTCACGTGGGCAGCGCTCGCGGTGGCGGTGATGGGTGGCCTCGTCATCTTGGTCCGCTGGACGTCGCGGCTGCTGTTCTTCACGCCGGGGCGGCTCGTCGAGGCCGAGGTCAAGCACGACCTCTTCGCGAGCATCCTGTCGCAGCAGCCGGACTTTCACGGCGAGTACCCGGCTGGCGACCTCATGAACCGCATGACGTCGGACGTCCAGATGGTCCGACTGCTCTTCGGGTTCACCCTGCTCGGCATCGTCAACACCGTCCTCGCGATGGGACTCACCGCGACGCAGATGGTCCGGCTGTCGCCCACGCTCGCCGTCACGGTCACCCTGCCCCTCGCCGTGGGGTTCGCGATCACGCTCGGGTTCGTGGGTCGGTTCCGTGAGATCCAGAAGCGCATGCAGGAAGCCACGAGCGCCTTGTCCGACTTCGTGCTGTCGTCGTACCAGGGCATCGCCACGCTCAAGGCGTTCGGGGCCGAACCGGCGATTCGGGAGCGCTTCGCTCCGCTGAACCGCGAGGCACTCGAGGCGCAGCTCCAGCGAGCCCGGCTCCGCGTGGGCATCGGTCCCGTGCTCTCGCTCGCTGCGAGCTTCAACATCTTCCTTCTGCTGTGGGTCGGGGGCCCCATGGCGAGCGCGGGCGAGCTCACCGTCGGCGAGCTCATCGCCTTCGTGACGTTGGTGACCTACCTGACCGGACCGCTGCGCGGCATGACCTTCATCCTGTCGCTGTTCCGTCAGGCCCAGGCCGCGGTGGATCGTCTCGACGTGATTCTGTCGCGCGCCCCCGTGCGACCCGATCTGCCACACCCCGAGACCCCGGCGGGGACTCCACCTTCCATCCGCATCGAGGGACTCACCTTCCGCTACCCCGACGCCGGCGAGGACGATCCGCCGGCGCTGCTCGACGTCTCGCTCGAGGTACCGGCCGGCGGCACGCTCGGGGTGTTCGGGCCCACCGGGGCCGGCAAGTCGACGCTCCTGCGGTGCCTCACCCGGCTCGCCGACCCCCCGTCCGGCACCGTGTACGTCGACGGTGTCGACGTACGGAGGCTCGACCTCGAGGCGTGGCGCGCGTGTGCGGTGCTCGTGCCCCAGCGCGCGTTCCTGTTCTCGGAGACGGTGTCCGACAACGTGCTGCTCGGCGCCGACCCTGGGCTCCTCGATCCGCTGCTCGAGCGGGCTCAGCTCAAGGTCGACATGGACGCGCTGCCCCACGGGGTGAGCACCAAGGTCGGCGAGGCGGGGCTCACCCTCTCCGGGGGCCAGCGGCAGCGGGTGGCGCTCGCGCGGGGGCTCTCGCGCAACGCCTCCGTGCTCATCCTCGACGACGTGCTCTCGGCCGTCGACCACACCACCGAGGCCACCCTCATCGCCGAGCTCCAGCGAACCCCTGACCGGCCCACCACCGTCATCGTCGCCAATCGCATCTCCGCTCTGCGCCACGCCGACGTGATCGTCGTGCTCGACAAGGGGCGGGTGGTCGCGACGGGCACCCACGACGAGCTCGTCGAGCTCGATTCCGCCTATCGCGAGGCGTGGCTGCGCCAGTCCGAGCCCGAGCCCGTCGCGGAGAGCGCCTGATGTCCACCGAGCAACCGCCATCGGGCGACTGGTCGCTCGCTCGCAAGCTCTTGCCCTATCTCCGGGGTGAGACCACCCTCTACGCGGTGGCGATGGCGTTGGCCCCGGTGTCGGCGGCGCTCACCGTGGTGCAGCCGTGGCTGCTCAAGCGCGCGATCGACGAGGGCATCGTGCCTGGCGACATCGACGCCACCGTCAACATCGCGCTGTCCTTTCTCGGGGCGGTGGTCGTCGCGTTCGTGGCCGAGGCCGGCTACACGCTGGCGATCTCGTACGCAGCCACGCGGTCCATCACGCACCTTCGCGATCAGATCTTCCGGCACAGCCTGGCGCTCGCGCCGAGCTTCTTCGACCGGGAGCCCACCGGGCGGCTGCTCACGCGGGCGACCTCCGACGTGGAGTCGCTCGGCGAGACGCTGTCGGCCGGTGCGTTCACCATCGTGCTCGACGTGATGCTCGTGCTCGGCATCCTCGTCGCGATGCTCAGCATCGATCCCTGGCTCACCGCCGTGCTCCTCCTCGTCGCGCCGCCCCTCGCGCTGGCCGTCGAGCTCATCCGGCGGCGGCTGCGGGGCCTCTTCCAGGCCGTTCGCACCTCGCTCGCCGAGCTCAATGCCTACTCGGCCGAGCGCATCGCCGGTGTCGAGGTGGTGCAGCTGTACCGCGACGAGGAGCGCGTGCTGTCGCAGTTCGACGAACGGCTCGGCACCTATCGGCGCGCCACCGTGGGCACCAACATCTACGATGCTCTTCTCTACGCGATCGTGGACGGGCTCACCTCGATCACCATGGCGTTGATGCTCTGGTACGCCGGCGCCTCGTTCTTCGGGTCGGTGGTCAGCGCGGGCCTGCTCGCCGCGTTCATCGAGTACATCGGCAAGCTGTTCACGCCGATCCGCGAGCTGTCGGCGAAGCTCGCCATTCTGCAGCGGGCCGGGGCCGCGCTCGAGAAGATCTTCTCGCTGCTCGACCACGACGAGCACATCGCCCCTGGCGACCTCGAGCTCCCGGGGACCGTGGGCAACGTCGAGTTCCGGGACCTGCGCTTCGCGTACGGCGACGGGCCCGACGTCCTCGAGGGGATCGACCTCACGATCCGGCCCGGTGAGGTCGTGGCCCTGGTGGGCCGGACCGGCTCGGGAAAGACCACGGTGGGCCGGGTGCTGCTGCGGGCCTACGACGGCTATCGGGGCCACGCCACCATCGACGGGGTGGAGCTCTCGCGGGTGAAGCTCGAGGCGCTCCGGCGTCGCATCGCGGTCGTGCAGCAAGACGTGGTGTTGTTTCCCGGCGACGTCCGCTTCAACCTCACCCTCGGTCTCGACATCGACGACGCCGCTCTCGAGGAGGCCGTCCAGCTGGCCCAGGCCCACGAGGTCGTCGCGAGGCTCGGGGGGCTCGACGGTCGCATCGAGTACGGTGGGCGCAACGTGAGCGTCGGGGAGGCCCAGCTGCTCTCCTTCGCCCGCACGCTCGCCCACGAGTCCCCGCTCGTCATCCTCGACGAAGCCACGGCCTCGGTCGACACCCTCACCGAGGCCCGCATCCAGGAGGCCACCCAGGCGCTTCTGGCCCAGCGTACCGTGCTCGTCGTGGCCCACCGGCTGTCGACCATCACGGGGGCCGACCGGATCGTGGTGCTCGACCAGGGGCGTGTGCTCGAGTCCGGGAGCCACCGCGAGCTCCTCGAGCAGGGCGGGCCCTACGCCGAGCTGTTTGCAAGCCAGTTCGCCGAGGACCACGCGGCGTCCGCGTAGGGCGCGCTCGCGCGCATGCCGTGCGATATCGACCGATCTGACACCATCGTCAGTTCCCGAGCGTCAGCGGAGTATCCGAGCGAGGACTCGTTCCAGCTCCCGGGGGTCGATCGGGCGCTCCACCGACTCGTCGAACTCGGGTCTCGGATCGTCGGTGACGTAGGCGACACGAAGGCGTTCGCACGCTTCGCAGCCCGGGGTCGGCTCCAGCATCTCCTCGTCCCCGTGCAGTCCCCAGAACAACAGGTCGATCCTTCCCTTCACCAGCTTGACGAGCTTGTCGGCCATCTCTGGACTCTGCGCGGCCAGCACGAGCAGTCCGAGGGAGCGGAGCTGATGCTCGAGGGTCAGCAGCGACAGCTCGTCGTTCTCCATGATCAAGACGGTCCCTTCGTGATGAACCTGGTCCTCCTCGTGCGGCTTGCCCATCGCGGGCCGCGCCAGCAGGCGCTGGGCCGCCTCCCGAATCATGAGCAGCGGCTTGCGCGACTTCGCGCGGTTCCCGAGCTGCGAGAGCGTGACGTCACAGAGGGCCACCACGCCCGAGAGGGCATTCACGACATCGTGATGCTCAACCTTCGTCGCGGACATCGTGTCTCCAGAGTTTTCTGGAAGAGACTGCAATCTCCGCACCATCGATCAGCGGAGCGCGGCCCCGGCCCGCTCGGCCGCCGCGAGGACCACCTCCATCGGCTGGCAGCCCACGACCCTGATGGGTTGGGGCTCACCGTCCGGAGGCCGGGCGTCACCGAGCGACCACCCGGGTGGCAAGAGGAACCAGGTGGGAATGCCGCTCACGCCCCACTGCATGGCCTCCGCACGCTGGCGGTGAAGCAGCCGGGGGGCGTCGGGGCGGTCGACGAAGGCCCACCCCGCGGACGCGTCGAGCCCCGTTGCGGCGAGGAGTTGGTCGAGCACCGTGCGGTCCTCGATGTCGAGTCCGTCACGCCAGTGGGCGTTCATGGCAGCCTCGCGCCAAGCGTCGAGCCGGCCTTGCTCTCGCGCGAACTCCGACAGGAGGAGGGCCGGCTTGGTCGACGGGGCGTGAGGTCGCGGCGTGAACGGCACGCCGAGCGAGGCTCCGACGTCGGTGAGTCGGCGGTGCATGGCCTCGACCTGATCCGGCGCGAACATCGTGCCGAGGTCGAGCCCGCCAGGCGGAATCTCCGGGTGCAGTTCGAAGCCGCGCCAGTCGAAGTCGATGTCGTAGCGATCCAGGAGGGGCTGCAGGGTACCTCGCTCCGCGAGGTAGCACCACGGTCAAATGTAGTCGGAGAAGAAGACGAGTCGGGCGCGCTCGGTGGCGGACATCGGGGCCTCCGGTTCGGTGGTCGCCCCGTATCGTGGGTCACCCTCGAGCGCGTTCGAGGACCTCCTCTTCGGTCAGGGCGCTCGGGGGGTGGTGCGACAAGCAATACCGGCTCCAGACCTTCTGCAGACGCACGTCCTCGCTCGCCACGTAGAACTGACCGGCCCCGAGGCGACCGATGTCGTCGACCCGTCCGCCCAGCGTCTGGGCCATCTCCTTGGCCGCCGCGATGTGGGCCGGGGCCGACAGCCGGCCGAAGAACTGCGTGGTCGCGTTGCCGGGGATGCGGTTGTGCAGGCCCTTGGGCGCCTGGGTCGCAAAGACGAGTCCGAGTCCGTACTTGCGGGCCTGGGACGCGAGAGACAGCGTGGACTCGGTGCACGGCGTGACCCGTCCGGACGGGGCGAACGTCTGCGCCTCGTCCATGACCAGCAGACCGCTGAGCGGCCGATCGCGGGCGGGGTTTTCGCGGGCCCACGAGAACAGCGACATCTGGAGCTGATTGACGAAGCTCTGGCGCTGGGTGTCGTCGGGCAGCCCGACGAAGCTGATCACGGAGACGCAGGCGCGCTTGCCCCGGCTCGGGGTGAGGAGGGCCCCCGGGTCGGCCGCTTCGCCCTCGCCGCCGAACAGGGGGTCGTTGATGCGGGCCGCCTGGAGGTTGTTGGCCATCTCGGTCGCGAGCTTGGCGGAGTCGGGCAGGTTGGCGAGCCCAGCCGGTGGGTCGCGGAGGAGCTCGACGAAGGCGTCGAGGCCATCACCGAAGCGACCGCCTGCGAGCTCCGCCAGGGCGGCCTTCAGCACGGCTCGGGACTGGGCGGCGCGAGCGCGCGTCCCTTCGGCGAAGGCGGGTGGGGCGAGCGCGGCTACGGCGACCTCGATCGCCTGCTCCAGTGCTTCGTCGTCGTCCCGCAGCGCTGCGAAGTCGGGCAGGGGTCGGAAGGCGAGGGCGCGCCCAGAGGGGCGACGCGGGGTGAAGATCCGGACCTCCGTGTGCTCGTGGTAGGCATCGGCGAGCTCCGCGTCGCCGTCGCGCCAGGGCTCCGGCGGCTCGGGGGCCCGGTCGCCGAGTCGGGCGAGGTCGTTGTTCGGGTCCAGCACGATCGACGAGACGCCACGAAGCGCCGCTTCCTCGACGAGGCGTCGCAGGAGCACGGTCTTGCCGGATCCCGAGCCTGCGAACACCACCACGTGGCGGCGCAGGACGGCGAGCGGGACGGTGATCCGGTCCCCCGCGCGTGAGTCGCCGAGGGGGAGGGTCGCGTCGGGCGGCTCCACGGACGGGGTCGGAGGATCGGCGGGGGCATTCTCGGCCTCGGAGGGCGATGCTGGCCGCTCGGTGAGCCGGGGCGCCCAGGCGAAGACCTGCTTCAGGAAGCTGGTGGAGGACGCGGGCCGGCGCTCCTCGAGCCACTCCACCAGCCCCTCGGGCCGATCGGCGAGGAGGTCCCGGAGAGCGGCGAAGGTGGCGAGGTCCTCGGGATGGATCGCGAACGTTCGGGCCCCGTCGGCGTGGAGCTGCTCGAGCAGCTTGGTGGTCTTCGCCTTCGGACCGCCCGGCCAGTCGACGTTCCGGATCAGGACCAGGAAGCGATCCGGGTCGGACGCCCGAATCCCACTCGACGTGGCCGCGGCGCGAAGTCGCGTGAGCCCGGCGACCGCGTGGGTGTGACCGATGGCGCGGAACGACCACACCTGGTGTCGGTCGGACTCGGCGTCGATCTCGTAGTGGAGCTTGGCGTGCAGGGCGGGAGGCTGCTCGCGGGGCAGGTCCGACACCGTGAGGAGGTCCCGGCACCGGGGATCCTCGAACCGCAGCGCGGTGAGGGCGGCGTGCAGGAGCTCGGGGACCACCTGGTCCTCGCGATCGGGGTCCAGGGCGCCGGCGACGTCGGCCGCCCCGAAGCGTTCCTTGAAGCGTTCGTCGAGCTGCTCGAGCAGGCTCGGGGGCGACCGCCGTCGCTGCAGCGCCTCTGGCCCCTGCTCCGTGACCTCGCCGAGGCTGTCGAGCTCGAGCACCTCCTCGAGCGCGACGCACCGTTCGAGATGCTGCTTCACGACCTGGATGAGGCGACGAGGGAAGTAGTCGGGCGCATCCTGGAACGCGGTCGCTGCGACGGGCCAGGTCGGCCAGGGCGGCTCGAAGTGGACGCGCGCGTAGGCGGGGGCGAACCGATTGCGGATCAGGGCCTCGCCGAGCTCCGGCGACGGGGTGCGCTCGAGCTCGACCTGCTCGAACCGGTCGACCACCGTGGTGACCACCTTGCGCATGGCGATCTGCCAGGTCGAGGTGAGACAGGAGACCAGGATGAGCGTGCGCCGGGCAGCGTCCCGCAGATCCATCAGGCCCCGGAACACCTGGAGCAGGTTCTCGAGCTTGCGGGGATCCACGTCGTCGCTGTTCGTGTCGAGCCCGAAGACCAGGGCGTCGATCTGGTCGACGGCGAAGATCTGGGGTCGGACCAACGCGATGAGCGCCGAGACCCGCTCGACCACCCGGCGCGGCTCGACCAGGCCGAAGCGGAACCCCCAGTCGAGGTACTCGCTGCGGTCGAGGTCCACGCTCGTGAGGTAGGAGTGCCCGATGTCTTGGGCGTGGATCACCGGAGAGGCGAGGAGCAGGAGGGCGCGGAGGACGTCCTGGGTCTCGAGGGCGGTGCGGCCCCTGCGCTCCCGGTACCGCAGGACGAGGGCGTCGATGGTGGCGCGGTCCAGCGGCTCACGCTCTGCGATGGCGGTCCGGACCTCGTCGGGCCAGTCGAGCAGGGCCCCCAGATCGGCGAGCACCACCTGCAGCTGGGTACCCTCGAGGCCGTCGTAGAGGAGGGAACGGGCGTAGGTGTAGGCGACGCTGCGCCAGAAGTCGTAGCCGTCGAGCACCACGCCGAACACGAACACCGAGGTCTCGAGGGAGGCGCGCCGGACCTGGCCCAGGAAGTGTGTCTTGCCCGAGCCCTTGCGACCCTGGATGACGAGCCCCAGCGGCGAGGGGCCGTCGCTGTCCAGCGCCAGGCGGTGGAGGCGACGGAACTGCGCCATCGCGTGGGGCTGCATGCCGTCGACGTGGAAGGGATCGCGTCGCCAGACCGACTCGAGGTCCTGCGTCGGGTCGAGGGTGACCGCGGCCAGGGCACGAAGCGCGTCCTCGCGGTTCATCGCACCGCCATCCAGTGGTTGGGCTCGCCACCGAGAGGCAGCGCCGCGTCGCGGTCGCGGGCCGTCACGTCGGCGGCGTTGTCGTTTGGCTCGAGGAGGATCCGGCGGGCCCGTACGAGGCGCTTCAGCTCCATGTCCAGGTCGGAGCGGGGCACGTCGAGGAGGTGCTCGCGGAGGTCGGCGAGCTTGACCATCGCCCCAGGGCGGTCGGCCAGCGTCACGTAGGCCCCTCGCACCCGCGACTCCAGGTCCGCGAGGCTCGTTTCGGTCGGGGCCGGCGAGGTGGTGCGGCCAAAGACATCGGCCAGCACGAGCTGGTTGCGGTCCAGGTAGCGCGCGAGGCCGTTGAGAATCGCGTAGAGCGGCCCCTGGCCCTGGTGGCCCGAGGGGAGGTCTCGAGCGAGCTCGTCGCCCGCCCAGGCCCAGCCGCGGTCGGTCAGCCCGAAGGTCATCGACCTCCGCTTCGTGACGGCATTCTTCGTGCTTCCCACCTCGATGAGTCCGGCCTTCACCAGCTTCTCGCGGGAGCTGCGGGTCAGCTCGAGACGAAAGCGCTGCTTCAGATCGCCGGTGGACAGCGGCTGGGCCTCGGCCATCAACGTGAGCATCACCCCGCGTTCGCGTTGGGTGTAGTTTGCCGGTTTCACCCTACCCTCCGTTGGAATGCCGACGGGCCGCCACGTAGCGCTCGAGGCGGGCCAGGACGTCGGGAAGATCCGACAATATCTCGTCGTTCGTGAAGCGGTGGACCACGTATCCCTGGGCGGTCAACTCGTTGTCCCGGCGGCGGTCCTGAAGGTATTTGTGGGCTGACCGGTGCTCGGGGCCGTCGAGCTCGACCACGATGCAGGCGTCGGCGAACAGGATGTCCACAATCGCGATCTGACCGAAAGCGCCGATGGGGATGGACTGGGTGAACCGGACGTCCGCGGCCCACGGCAGTCCCATCAGCGCGGCGTACACGAGCCGCTCCACCGCACTGTGGGGGTGAGGCCTTCCGGGCGGCGCGGGAGCCTGCAGCGGGGCGGTCGAGGGCGTCGGCGGCGGCTCGTCCAGGGTAGGAACCGCCACAGTCGGAAAGCGGCTCCAGACCGAGTGGGGGGTGGTCGGTCCGACGGCGACCGCGATTCGTCCGTGGAAGGCGATCCACTCGAGCGCCGAGGCGAGCGCGTCGTGGGAGTCGGTCTCGGCGCCGAGCTCGACGAAGAGCACGAGTCCCTCGCGCTGCCAGGCGAGCTCCAGGAGACGCGGGAGCTCGCGACCTTCGACCTCGAGGGGGAATCCGCCGCGGGGGGACGCGCCCCGTCGCGCGCGACGGGCGGCGTGGGCCCAGAGCGGTGCGTAGCCCTCGGCGGCCTCCGCCTGCTCTCGGGCGACGAGCACGATGGCGACCGCATTGGCGTCTTCTTCGAGCTGGGCGGCGCCCGGAGGCCAGGCCGGGTAGACGTCGACCGCGGCGTCGGCCAGGGCGTCGAGCAGTCGGTGCAGGGCGCGCTTGGGGTCGTCGGTGGGGGAGGGTCGGTAGAGGAGGGGCACCGGACCGTCGCCGCGCCCGACGAGCTCCGTGTGGACCTGGGTCGCCGAGGTCGGTCCGAGGCCGACGACGCGGGCGACTGGCCAGTTGGGGAAGATGCCGTCCACGAGTCCCTCGTCCGCGGCTCAACGCGGGGGGGAATCCGCGCTCCTTCCTCGTAGCCGGGACTCGCGGCGTCGGATCTCCTCCGATCGCTGTCCGCCGCTCACGATACGCGAGCGCGATGAAGCTGCCTTTCCTCCAGATCGACGCGTTTGCCGAGGCCCCCTTCACCGGGAACCCTGCGGCGGTGGTGCCGCTGACCGAGTGGCTGGACGACGCACTGCTCCAGGCGATCGCGGCCGAGAACAACCTGTCCGAGACCGCGTTCTACTGCCTGCGGGAGCCCGGGCGCTACGAGCTCCGGTGGTTCACCCCGACCACCGAGGTGGACCTCTGTGGTCATGCTACGCTCGCGTCGGGTCACGCCATTCTCTCGAGCGAACCCTCACTCGACGAGGTCGCGTTCGACACGCGCTCGGGCCGGCTCCTGGTGCGGCGAACCTCCGAAGGCTGCGCAGTCGCGCTCCCGTCGATTCCGCCTTTCGAAGCGGAGGTTCCGCCGGCGGTCATCGCCGCGCTGGGCCGAGCGCCCGTCGAGGTGCTCGGGATCCGCGACGTGCACCACGCGAAGTACTATCTTGCGCGCTTCGCCATGCCGTCGGACGTGACCGAGCTCGACCCCGACGTGCGGGCGCTCGGGTTCCTGCGCACGAACGTGGTGGCGACGGCGGAGGCGGGACCCGAAGACGACGTGGACTTCGTGTCTCGGTTCTTCGGGCCGGCCTCCGGGGTTGACGAGGACCCGGTCACGGGCTCGGCCCACTGCACGTTGGCACCGTTCTGGTCCGAGCGGCTGGGGCGCAACCAGGTGGTCGGCTTTCAGCGCTCCGCGCGCGGAGGGCGGGTGCACTGCACGGTCGAGGGCGACCGGGTGGTGCTGCGTGGCTCTTGCACGACGGTGATCACGGGGACGCTTCACCTGACGGGCGAGGACCACGCGGAAACGGGGGAGGGAGCCGGGCCTCTCCGCCCACCGGAAGCATAGCGGCGGAGAGCCCGACTCGAATGGAGGAAGGACTGCGATGTCCTTGCCGAGACTCTCTTCAGCATCCGTGCCAAGACCTGCCAACGCTGCAACGGTCGAGATGGAGCGCTGGAGGCACCCGGGCCTACGTTGACGTAGGATTGCGTCCGGGAGCCTACGTGGATGAAGGATGCAGGGGCACGAGGGCGAAGGGAGGGGTTGCCGGGGGGCCGTACTGGTTACGTGGAGCGTGACGCCCCCGTAGCTCAGTGGATAGAGCAACTGATTCCTAATCAGTAGGTCGGACGTTCGAATCGTCTCGGGGGTACTGATTCAAGGCTGGTTATCGAGGCCGTCTCGCTCTCCGAGATGTTCCCCCAGCGGGCCACAGAGCAACTGATTGCCCTTCAGTTGATCGGGTTGCTCGTCTTGGATCTGGTCAACAGAGGCGTCCGACCGCATGTTGGAGGCACACGAACACGTTAGGTGCTCGCCATGCTCGCTGCTACCGAACTACACGTTCCCCTCGCTGAGGACCCACACGGAGTCATCCGGGTCGGGGGTACGCGTGTAACGCTCGAGAGCATCGTCACGGCCTGGCGGCAAGGCGCCACTCCCGAAGAAGTCGCCATGCAGTTCCCTTCCGTTGGTGTGGATGACCTGTACCTTGTGTTCGGCTGGGTGTTCCGGAACCGAAAGGCCGTCGATAACTACGTCCAAGAGCGCCAAGCGCTCGCCGACGACACCGAGCAGAAGGTGCGGCACAGCTTGGGTCTGACCGACCTCCGCGACCGCCTCCAAGCACGCAGCGACGGCTGATGCGCTTCGTCGCCGACGAGAACTTCAACAACAACATCGTCCGAGGCCTGGTCAGGGTGCGCCCAGAAGTGGACGTGGTTCGTGTTCAGGACGTCGGACTCAGCGGCGTTGACGACCCCGACATCCTCGAATGGTGTGCCGCCGAGGGACGAGTGGCGCTGACCCATGATCGAGCCACAATGGTCGGTTTCGCACTGACCCGGGTGGAGCGTGGCGAGCCGATGCCTGGCCTGGTCGCCGTCGACCAACGCGCGGCCATTGGCAGGGTCATCCAGGATCTCGTCCTCATCGAGGACTGCGCCAGTCACGAGGAAATCGCCGACCAAGTCTGGTACGTGCCCCTCTGATAGGTCCGTTTCCAAGGATGCCCACCACAGCTGCACTCTCGACGATGTTCCCCCAACGTTCCCCCAGCCGCTCACCCCGTCCCAGACAGGGCATTCGACCTGATTTCGGGCCGAGCCTACCGATTCCTAATCAGTAGGTCGGACGTTCGAATCGTCTCGGGGGTACT
>CAZZLC010000004.1:0-208530 GCA_964655065.1 uncultured Enterobacteriaceae bacterium
TTCTCGTTTCTTGCCCAGGACGCCCCAGCCTCAGCGCTCGGGCGAGACGCGTGCCGGGTTCCACCGTTGTCCCGCTGGCGCGAACCCCCTGCTGGAGCAGATCCCGCGCGGCGTGTCGGCACACGCCCTCGTCGTCTTCGAGCCAGGGACGTGCGGAACCCCGCGCGCGCGATACCTCGCGTCGATGGATGCCCTGGGCGGACACACCGAGGACCTGGTCGACGTCGACTTCGCCCGCTTCTACGAGGATCTCGCAGACGCCATCCTCTCCCCCTGACCGGCTCCGGAGCTCCCGTTGCTCTTCGCTCTCGCGGCTACCCTCGCCGCCGCCTTTCCCCCGGCCGACACCCCCATCCCCATCACCGACCGCTCGGCGGTGGAGGCCGAAGTCCTGGCCGAGATCGACGCGTCCCTCGACGATCTCCTCGCGCTCTACCGCACCCTGCACCGCAACCCCGAGCTCTCGCTCCACGAGACGGGCACCGCGAAGCGCGCAGCGCGTGTGCTGAAGCGCGCGGGCTACCGGGTGACCGCCAATGTTGGCGGGACCGGCGTGGTCGCGGTCCTCGCGCGCGGCGACGGCCCCACGATCCTTCTCCGCGCGGATATGGACGCGCTCCCCATCACCGAGGCCACCGGCGTCGACTGGGCGAGCACCAACCCCGGCGTGATGCACGCCTGTGGCCACGACGTCCACGTGACCTCGGCCATCGGCGCCGCGCAGACGCTCGCGAACCGCGACGACTGGCGCGGCACGCTCGTCGTGATCCTCCAGCCCGCCGAGGAGCTCGGCAAGGGGGCCCGCGCCATGATCGCCGACGGCCTCTTCGAGCGATTCCCCGAGCCCGACCACGCCATCTCCGTGCACGTCGGCGCGGACGTCCCCGCAGGGGTGGTCCGGCTCACCCCCGGCTTCGCGAACGCCAACGTCGACATGGTCGACGTCGTCTTCCACGGACGCGGCGGCCACGGCGCCCGACCCCACCAGGCCATCGACCCCATCGCGATCGGTGCCACCTTCGTCACCGCGGTGCAGACGGTGGTGAGCCGCCGGCTCGACCCCCAGGACCCTGGCGTGATCACGGTGGGCAGCTTCCACGCCGGCACCAAGCACAACGTCATCCCGGACGACGCTGCGCTGCAGCTCACGGTGCGCAGCTACTCCGACGACGTTCGCGCCCAGCTCCTCGACGGCATCCGCGACGTCGCCGCCGGCACCTGCGCCGCGATGCTGTGTACCGCCCCGCCCGACATCACGGTCCGCGACGAGTTCACGCCGTCGGCGTACAACCACCCCGGCCTCACCGAAGCCGCGAGCGCCATCCTCGGCCGGGCCCTCGGAGATGACGCCGTCCAGCGCGGAGTGCCCACCATGGGGGGCGAGGACTTCGGCCGCTACTCGCGCGAGCTCGACATTCCAGGCCTCCAGATGCGCATCGGCGCAGCCCCTGCCGACCGCTTCGACGAGAACGGCCAGCCCACCGAGCCACTGCCGAGTCTGCACTCGCCGCGCTTTGCTCCCGACGCCGCCCCCACGGTTCGCACGGCCACCGCCGCCATGGCGCTGGTGGCGCTGGGGCTGTTCGCAAGCTGATCGTTGCGGCCGCCTGACGAGGCCTTGCAGGCGTGGTTAAGCCTCGGCAGCCCCCCGGACCGGCGGAGCCGCCTCTCGCGGCCTGCCCGGAGATCTCACCATGAACCGAAGGCAGCTCCTGGGCTTTGGTGCGGCGTCTGTTCTGGCCGCGCCCTTTGTCGCCCTCCTCGACCCTGCCCGCGCCCAGGCCGCGCCGCGCGCCAGGCGACTCGCGATTCTCTTCTCCCCCAACGGCACCATCCCACACCGCTGGCAGCCCTCCGGCAGCGGCCGCAGCTACACCTTCGGCGATGGCACGATCCTCGAGCCTCTCCAGGGCCTCGAGTCGGAGCTCCTCGTGCTGCAGGGCATGGACTTCAACACGGGGACCAACCACGAGGGCGGCATGAGCAACATGCTGACCTGCGGCGGTGACACCAGCATCGACCAGGTCATCGCGGACCACGTGGGCGCCGAGGCCCGGTTCTCCTCGCTCGAGCTCGCAGCCCAGACCTCGGCGTGGGGAGGCTCGTCACAGACCCGGATGTGCTACCGCGACGGGGCGTTCGTGACCCCCGACGACGACCCGGTACACGCGTGGAACCGCATGTTCGGCCTGGTGGGCGATCCCTCCGTGCAGAGCTACCGCCGGTCTGTTCTCGACCTCGCGAACGCCGAGCTCTCCGACCTGCGGCAGCGTCTCGGCGCCGCCCAACGCCAGCACCTCGACGCACACCTCGAGGGCCTGCGCACCGTCGAGCGCAGCCTGTTCGGCGGGGGCTCGTGCGACGGCGGCATGGCCCCTGTCATCACCGACCCGCAGGACAACGACGCGTTCCCCGCCGTGGCCGATGCGCAGATCGACCTCGCCATCCAGGCCCTGGCCTGCGGGGTGAGTCCGGTGGTCACCGTCCAGCTCTCCCACACCGTGAGCCCGCTCGTGTGCCGCTGGGTCGACGCGACCTCGGGACACCACGAGCTGTCTCACGCCGACGACGGCAACACGGCCTCGGTCGAGAGCTTCGTGCGCTGCGAGCAGTGGTTCGCCGGTCAGTTCCGGCGCCTCGTCGAAGGGCTGGAGGCGGCGGTCGACCCCGTCACTGGCGCGTCGTTGCTCGACGACACGCTGGTGATGTGGGTCAAGGAGCTCGGAGACAGCCGACTGCACGTCTGCACGTCGGTCCCGTGGATCCTCGCGGGCCGCGGGGCAGGGTTCGAGCTCGGTCGGCTCGTGGACGTCGGAGGAGCCACCCACGACCGTGTGCTCACTTCGGTCGCCCGGTCGTTTGGCCTCGAGATCGAGCACTTCGGCACGGGCACCCAGGGCCCGCTGGAGGTCCTGTGACCGTCGTCGCCCTGTTCCTGTTCGCCTGCGGAGGCCAGGACGCCGAGCCCGAAGCGGCGGAGTCCTGTGGAGAGACCGAGCCTGGCGAACGCCTGCTCCGCCGACTCACCCACGACGAGTACCGCCGCACGGTCCGCGACCTCACCGGCGTGACGGTCGACACCCCGCTGGCGTCCGACGAGGTCGTCGAGGGATTCCGCAACGACGCCCACGCCCTCGTCGTCGACGGGCTTCTCGCCGACCAGTACCGCACCTCGGCCGAGGCGGTCGGCGAGGCCTTCGAGGTCGCCGATCATCTCGACTGTGACCGCACGGCCCGGGGCGACGTCGCCTGCGCCACCGCGTTCGTGCGCGACTTCGGGCTCCGGGCGTTCCGTCGCCCCCTGACCGACGACGACGTCAGCCGCTACGTCGAGCTCTGGGCCGAGGTCGCCGCGTCCGATGGCTTCGACGAGGGGATCGGCTGGGTCGTGACGGCGATGCTGCAGTCGCCGCACTTCCTCTACCGCTCGGAGCTCGGCGCTCGGGGCGCGCCCGGTCGCTTCGTCCTGACCGACTGGGAGATGGCGACTGCGCTGTCCTACTCGCTGTGGGGCACGCTGCCCGACGATGCTCTCCTCGAGGCAGCGGGCCGCGGCGAGCTCACGAGCGACGACGACATCGACGCCCAGATCGAGCGCATGATGGACGACCCGCGCGCGCTGGAGACGGTGGGCCGCTTCGTGGAGGCCTGGCTCGATCTGGAGCCGCTCGGCACGGTGGCCCGCGAGGGTCTCACCCCGGAGCTGCGCGAGGAGATGGCGCGGGCCACCCGCGAGCAGGTCGCTGCCTGGGTCGCCGACGGCGGCTCGCTCTCCGATCTGCTCGTCGACGGCGGCTTGCTCGTGGAGCCCAGCCTGCTGACCACCTACGCCCGCCCCGACGGATCGTCGCCGGTTCACCGCGGCGTGCTCGTGCGCGAGCGGTTCCTCTGCGAGGAGCTCCCCCCGCCGCCGCCGAACCTCGACACCTCACCGCCGCCGGTCGACCCGACGAAGTCGACCCGCGAACGCTACCGCCAGCATGCCGACGACCCGGCCTGCTCGGGGTGCCACGCCCTGATCGATCCTCTGGGGTTCGCCTTCGAGCACTACGATCAGCTCGGTCAGTGGCGCGACGACGACGAGGGACACCCGATCGACGCGTCGGGAAGCCTCGACGGCGTGCCCTTCGTGGGCGCCGACGGGCTGGCGGAGGCCCTCGTCGATGACCCCCGCACCCGCGAGTGCTTCGTCTATTCGTGGCGTCGCCACGTCCGCGGCACGCATGCGTGCGGCGCGGATCCGGGCCCCGACGTCTCGCTCGTCGGCCCACTGCACGAGGTCCTCCACACCTGGGGGTTCAGGAACCGCCGAGGCGCCTACGGCGAGTACGACACCTTCGCGGTGGGTCTGCTCCCTGGCGAGGGCGAGGCGGTACCGCCGGTCGAGGAACCGCCAGGTGGCGTGCGCTTCACGATCGAGGTCACGAGCGACTGGGGCGGCGGCTACTGCACCCGGGGCGAGGTCGTGAACGAGACCGAACGTGCGGTGACGTGGAGCGGACAGTGGCCGGTCGACGGCGCGATCGACAACATCTGGGACGCCGAGGTCTCCGAGGCCGGCGGTGCCTGGACGTTCACCGGTCGCGAGAACAACGCCACCCTCGAGCCCGGCCGGCGCACCACGTTCGGGTTCTGCGCGTCGCGCTGACCGCGATGTAAGGGCGCTGCTCCGCGCTCGGCTTCGCCAAGCGCGCTCCGTCGCGATTCGCTCGGTCGTCTCCCCCTCGCTTCGCTCACGCGGGAACCTCACTCCTCGGTCGGTGCGAAGCGACCGACGTACCCGGAGTAGTCCGGAAGCTCCCGCTGGTAGGTCTCGTCGGTGAACAGCGGCGACGAGATCAGGTAGTCGGCCGTCGAGCGGTTGCAGGCCATGGGCACGTTCCAGACCACGGCCAGCCGCAGGAGCGCCTTGACGTCGGGGTCGTGCGGCATCGGGGCGAGGGGATCCCAGAAGAAGATCACGAGGTCGATCTGCCCCTGCGCGATGAGCGCGCCCATCTCCTGGTCCCCGCCGAGGGGTCCCGAGTGGAGGCACGCGATCTCGACCCCGAGTGCCTCGGCGACGAGACGGCCCGTGGTGCCGGTGGCCACCAGATCGCACCGCGTCAGCACCTCGCGGTTGTAGATGCACCACTCGACGAGTGCGGGCTTGCGGTGGTCGTGGGCGATCAGCGCCACGGTTCGGCGGTCCGCGAGGGACATGGAGACCTCCTCGGTCAGAGCCATACCCGGCGAGCCACGAAAGCGTTCGGTAGGGGCTCCGGGTCGCGGGTTCCGGTACCGGGATGTCCAGGAGGTGATCATGGTGCGATGGCTCGCGATGTTCGGTACGCTGGGGGGGCTGTCGGGTTGTGGCCTGATCGACCTCGTCCTGAACAACGACAAGGACGACGAAGAGAGCGCAGACTCGGACTTCGACGGAACCGGTCCCGACGACGATGGCCCGATCCGCCGCAGTGACACCGCGTCGCCGCCCTCGCTCCTCGAGCAGTGCGAGCTCGGGGCAGAGGCGTTCTGTACCTGCATCGACGACGGCTATGTCTGCGGTGAAGAGGCCTTCGCCACGCTGGTCCAGGGGTGCACACAGCAGATTCCCGAGGCGGACTTCGTGCTGTGCTACGCCGACCAGGTCGAGAACAACACGATCGACTGTCAGGCCGCCGAGAGCGCGTGCCTCGGAGCCAGCGACACGGGCGGCGGCACCCCCGGCTACTGACCCGCGAGCTTCCGCAGACGGAGGGCGACCTCGTCGGGTGAGGCCACGTCGGTGCAGTGGTCGAGCGGACCGTGCTGCTCGACGAGCCTCGCGAACCGCCGGGGCTCTCCGGAGAAGTCGTGGGAGACGAGCACGGGCAGCCAGCAGTCCGCCTCCCGCAGGGCGGCGAGCACGTAGGTGCCCTGGTGGTCCTGGAGAAAGCGCCGCCCGGCTGCCGAGTCGCCGTTGCAGCGCTCGGTCGCGGCGGCGAGATCGCCGAGCAGCGCGGCGTCGTCCACCCGGTCGAAGCGCATGTCCAGGAACACGACGTCGAAGTCGCGTGCCTCCACCTCGCGGAGGGCCTCGGGCCCCGAACCGGCGCGGACGAAGGAGAAGCCCCGTGGCGCGAGGAACCGCTCCATGGTGTCGGTGTACTCGGTGCCGTCTTCCACCACGAGGACCGCGATGGTGGTCATGTCTCCTCCTCCGACGGCTCCACGACGGGCAGCCGGACGATCACCGCCTTGGTGAAGCCCTCGGGACCGTCCTCGACTGCGATCGAGCCTCCGGCCCGGGTCGCCAGATCGGCGGCAATCCCGAGTCCGCGGGCGACGTAGCGACTGCGAATCATCGCGGTGGTCAGCGACTGCGGGTGGGTGTCGCAGACCGCAATCGCGAGTTGCTCGAGCCCGGTCACCGGATCGGCCTCGATTCGCCCGACCACCGCGGTGCGTCGAGCCGCACCCTCGGGGAGGGTGGTGCTCGCGGCGAGGGCGTTGCGGACCAGATTCCCGAGCAGGTCGAGGAGGTCGCCGGGCGAGAGTCGCACCCACACCGGCGCCTCGGGCCAGTCGATCTCGCAGGTGAGCGTGGCGTCGACGAAAGCAGGCTCCGATGCGACGTCGTCGACCACGCTCGCGACTCGGGCTCGCGTGAGCCGCAAGGTGGCGAGCTCGGCGATGCGCCGGCCGAGCGCGGGGTAGACCTCGCCGTGGAGCTTGCCCGCGACGTCGCGCAGCGTGTCGGCGAGCCGGCCGCGGTCCGTCGGCGCGCGGAGCTCTGGCTCGAGCCGCCGCAGTCGGTCGGCGCTGTCCACGAGGGCGCCGAGCGTCGGGTCGCCGTGCCGGAGCGCGAGTCGCGTCCCGTGGGTCCGCGCGAGCGCGACGAGCTCCTCGAGGTAGCGGTCGAGGCGGGCGAGAGCCCCCCGCTCTCCGAACAGGCGGTCCGCGATCCAGGCGGCCGGGTCATCGTCACCCTCGTCGAGGGCCTTCGCCACCGTCGGCAGGGCCGAGGTGTGGTGCTTGAGCACCTCGTGCCGGATCGTAGCGAGGACCCTGACGATCGACGACCAGGCGAGCGGGGCCCGCTCGGTCAGCTCGTCGAGGCCGACCCCGGACCGGCGGAACACCCCGATCCCCAAGGGCACGACGAGCGCGAGTATCCCGACGAGGCCACCGAGGCCGAGCACGCGCTGGATGCGTCGAGCGAGGAGGCGGTCCAGCGCGACGGCCTCCTCGTAGTGAGGACCGTGGGTGGTGGCGCCGAAGTAGGTCGCGAGCGCGTCGCGAGCGCGCCACCAGCGGCCCCGGTTGGCGAGAGTACGCGCGCGTCGCCACAGCGCCGCGGGGTGCCCGAGCTCCGCAGCTCGGTCGAATGCCCGCTGGGCCTCGGGATCCCCACGCTCGTCGAGCACGCGAGCCAGCGTGAGCCACGTCTCGGGTTGCCCCTGGTCGCGCGCGAGCGACGCCCGAAGCAGCGCGATGGCGTCGTCGAGCTCGCCGCGCTCCGCGAGCATGGTCGCCTCGAGGTTCGCCGCAGGCAGAAAGTCGGGTGCGACCTGCCGCGCCCGCTGGACCTCGGCCCAGGCCCGGGCGTCGGCCTCCTCGGGGCGGATCGGATCGCCGGACCCCACCGTCGGCTGGTGCTCTCGCCACGCCCACGCGCGGAAGTACGCCGTCCAGGCGGCCTCGGGCACGTTCGCCGGCCGGCCGCGGCCGGGAAGCAGGTCGGTGGACCGTGGCAGAGGTCGTTCGACGTCGGTGATCGCGCGCTCGGCCTCCTCGGACCCAGGACCCTCCTCGTCGAGCCGGAGCACCTCGCGGTAGCTCGCCGCGGCCTCGCGCCAGCGTCCCGATCGACGCTCCGCGCGGGCCTTGCCGAGCCAGATCGCGGCGTCGTTCGGACGACGCTCGGCGGCGCGACGATAAGCATCGACGGCCTCGGAATCGAGACGTCCCCCGAAGCCTTCGAAGAGCCGGGCCCCGCGCCGAGCCAGCGCGTCTGCATCGAGGGGATCGAGCTCGATTGCGGCGTCGATGGCCTCGATGGAGCCCGTGAGGTCCCCCTGGGCGGCGCGCACGTCCGACAGGGTGGCCCAGGCCACCGCAGAGCGCGGCTGCTCGGCGATCAGGTCCCCGAGGAGCGCGGCAGCGTGGCCGTGGTGGCCGTCGACGAACGCCGCCCGGGCCTCGGACAGGCGACGCAGCTGGTCGGGTCCCAGGGGCTCGGTGCCCGACGCGGCCAGCGCTCGCGCGGCCTGGTCGATCGCCAGATCTCGCCTCGCCGAACCCAGCGTGGGAGCCGTCGCCGCCTCGGGGAACTCCGCGAGCCACGTGTCGAGATGGCGTCGGGCCACGGCCACGTCGTCCTCTCCGTCGATCGCGGCCAGCGCGGCGCGCCAGGCGGTCGCGAAGCCGTCGTCGTCGATGCTCGTGCCGTAGAACGCGAGGTAGTCGTCGAGGTGCTCGAGCGCGGCGGCCGGACGGTCTCGGGCCAGGCGCCGGGCCTCGAGGATTCGCCACCCGGGCCGGTTCGGGGCCAGTGCCTGGAGGTCGTCGATCAGCGCCCGTGATGTCTCGAGGTCCCCGAGGTCCAGCGCGATTCGGGCTCGGGCGTGGACCGCCTCGGGGTCGTCAGGACGCTTGGCATAGGTGGCCAGCGCCTCGTCCAGTCGCCCCTCCCGCTCGAGCACGCGGCCGAGGTCGAGCATAGCTGCCCCGAACCAGGGGTCCCCCCGAGCGACCACCGCGTAGCCGTTCGCAGCCTCGCGGTATCGCCCCGCAGCTTCGTGGGCCCGGGCGGTCGCGTAGAAGGTGGCGAGCACCGGCGACAGGCCGTCGTCGGCAGGACCTCCGAGGGCGAGCCCCACGAGCAGCGCCGCGATCATCGACGCCCTCGCTTCTTGAGCTCCCGCACCTTGAGGCCGAGCTGGTTGAAGCGCAGCTGGACCTTGCGGCCCTGCGTGTCGTCGCCGAGCAGCCGGGCCGCCATGCGCCCGAAGTCGCCGTCGTGCTCGTGAAACAGCGCCTCGAAGTACTGCCGCTCGCAGTCGACCGCAACCTTGTTGAGCGTCTCGTGGGGGCGCACGGTCACGGTCATGCGCACGCCGTTCGCGGTGCCGTCCACGGGAGCTGCGGTGGACAGGAGGTCCTGGACGAGCTTGGGCCGCACCTGAACCACGTCGGGGCGCTCCCCCGGCGGGACCCCCGTGAGCTCGGACAGCGCGAAGAGCACCGCGTTCTCCGCGACCATCGCGAACTCGCGGAGGTTGCCTGGCCACCGGTATCGCGCCAGCAGCCCCATCGTGCGATCGGGGAACACCAGGTGCAGGGCGCCCGCTGCGGGCGCAGGGACTCGCCCTCCCGCGGTCACCGCCACCCGGTGGCCCTCGAGCCCCACCACCTCGCGATACTCGTCGACCAAGCCGCGGAGCCAGGGCCGCGAGAGCGCCTGCTCGAGGCAGAAGCGCAGCAGCTCGCCGTGGTCGAGCCCGCGCTCGACGAGCGGAGGGAGTCGGATCGCGGCCGCCGGATTGAGGCGCATGAACAGATCGGCCCGAAACGAGCCGTCCGCGACCCGCGCCGCGAGGTCCTCGTTGGTGGCCACCACGAGCTTCACGTCGACGGCACGCTCGCGCAGGTCGCCGAGCCGCACCACGCTGCCCTCCTGCAGCACGGTGAGGAGCATCTTCTGGGCGTCCAGGGAGAGATTGCCGACCTCGTCGAGAAACAACGTGCCCGCGGACGCTGCCTCGAACGCCCCGACCCGGTCGGCGACCGAGCCCGTGTAGGCGCCCTTGACCGCCCCGAAGAGGTGGGCGGCACCGAGATCCGGGGGGATGGTCGACAAGTCGACGGCCACGAACCGGCCGGTTCGTCCGCTGCGGTGGTGGACGACGTGCCGAGCGATCAGGGACTTGCCGGTGCCCGTGGGGCCGAGGAGCACCACCGGGAGCCGTCCTCGGGCGAGCGTCGCCAGCCGTCGACGAAGCCGGAGCATCCGCGGCGACCGTCCCCAGTACACGGGACCGTCGGCCACGGCCCCCCGTCCGGCCACGATGCCGTCGATCTGGCCCCGGAGGGTCTGGGCGTCGACCGCGTCGTCGTCGAAAAAGTAGGTGTACTCTTCGTCACCCGGCAGCGCGTCGAGCGACAGCTCGTCGCGGCTCGTCATCAACACCACGGGCAGGTCGGGCCAGCCCTCGCGCAGCCGAGCGAGGATCGCGACGCCCTGTGTGCGCCGCAGCTCGCCAGGATCGCGCGGGCCATCGGCGAACTCCACCAGGTCGATGTCGTCGATGTCGAAGTGCACGTCGAGGAGCACGGCGTCGATGCGGCCACGGGCCCGGTGGAGCGCGTCGGCCGCCTCGCGATAGTTTCGGGCCGGACCGACGAAGCGGTGCTCCGGCATGGCCTTTCGACAGAGGTCCGCGTAGCGATCCTGGTCGTCGACGACGAGGATGTCAGCCACCGGCGACCCCCGGATAGCGGTCGACGAGCGCCCGGCAGGCCCGGGTCCCGGCGTGGGCGGCCGCCACCAACCTCTCGAGCGTGGCGCCACGCAAGGCGCCACGCCAGATCTCGGCTTCGTGCCGGGCCAGCTCGGAGACGGCATCGGCGAGGGCGCGAAAGGCCTCGTCGTCGGACAGGTCGACGCGAATGCCTCGCGCACCGGGTACGTCGGCCTCACCCACGAGCCACGGCCTCGCCGCTTCGAAGAGGACACGCGCGCTCACGCTGCCCTGGGGACTCCGTCGGGTGTGAATCACGTCCTGGGCGAGCGCCTCGACCAGCTCGGCCTCGCTCGCTCCCGGACCGGCGAAGCGAAGCTGCAGTGACATGCTCTTGCCGAGATCGTGACGAAGGCGACGCAGACCGGTGCGGAGAGCAGCGCTCGCCTCGGGCGCCACCGCGACGGGCTCGCTGGGGAACGCGGCGGAGTCCACGGAGAAGCGATAACCAGGCCCCGGACTGCGGACCGGGCGCGGAGAGAAAGAGTTACGTGGGCGCGGTGCACATTTTCGGCTGGGACCTCGACCGTACCTACCTCGACACCGAGATCCACTCGTTGCGTGGACTTCTGCAGGCCGCCGTCGAGCGACCGAGCCAGAAGCGGACGGTGCCGGGAGCGGCTCCGCTGATTCGCGGGCTGGTCGAGGCCAACGAGGCGGCTCGGGTCCGGTTCCTCTCGGGCTCGCCGCGCCAGATGCGGGGGTCCATCGAGCAGAAGCTCGCGCTCGACGGAATCACCTACGATCGGCTGACGCTGAAGGACAACCTTCGGAACCTCCGCCGAGGGCGGTTTCGCGCGCTCCGCGCCCAGGTTGGCTACAAGCTGCCCACCTTGCTCGCCGACCGGGTTGCGGCATCGCCCGGCACGACCGAGACGTGGTTCGGGGACGACTCCGAGAAGGACGGCCTCATCTACGCGGTCTACGGGGCGGTCGTCGCGGGTCGACTCGGCGCCATCGACGTGGGTACATTGCTCCGGCGGGTCCGCGCGTACCCCGACGCGATGGCCAGCGCGGCCAGGTCCATCGAGCGCCTCCAGCGTGCCGAGGCCGTCGAGGACATCTTCATCCGGCTCGACCGCGGAACCGCCCCCCGACGGTTCGCCAGGCTCGGACGCAACGTGCATCCCGTCTCCAGCTGGTTTCAGGCGGCGATGGTCCTGCACGAACGAGGCCGCCTCTCCCTCGACGCCGTCGCCGCGGTGGCGGTGGACTGCCGCCTCGGTGAGACCCGCGAGCACTGGGTCGACCTGGTGGTGGACGCCATCAGCCGGCGGCTCGTCGAAGAAGACGTCGGGATGTCGATTATGGAGGCGCTCGAGCCGTCGCTCGTCGCCCCGACGGGTGCGCGGCTCCGGACCGCCGAACGCACACCGCTTGCCGATTTCGCAGAAGTGCCGGACTACCAGGGCTTTCTCGACCTCGACCCGTCAGCGTGACGCTGGACCGTCCAGTGACGACAGATTGAACATGCTACACTCCCCGTGAATCGTTGCCAGGTAGACCCTGGCGGAATGTGAGGACATGGGCAGCAAGTTGTTTGTTGGTGGACTGAGCTGGGATACCACCGACGATTCTCTACGAACGGCATTCGAGACTTTTGGGGCTGTTCGCGAAGCAAGGGTCATTCTAGATCGAGACACGGGGCGAAGCCGCGGGTTCGGGTTCGTCACCTTCGAGACCCCCAGCGATGCGCAAGAAGCCATGTCCAACATGAATGGCGCGACGCTCGACGGACGCACCATTCGCGTGAACGAGGCCGAAGACCGGCGCGGTGGCGGCGGTGGCGGCGGTCGTGGTCCCCGCGGACCGGGTGGACCTCCACGAGGGGACCGTGGCGACCGGGGCCCTCGCGGTCCTCGCCACGATGGTCCGCGCGGCGCACCCGACGTGACGGTACGCGGCCGCCCGGGCTCGGGTCCGCGTGACCGAGGCGACCGAGCGCCAGGAGGCTACCGCGGGGGTGACCGAGGACCGCGTCCTCCGATGGGTGACCGTGGCCCGCGGGGTCCCGGAGGTCCTCCGCGGGGTCCTGGAGGCCCCCGAGGTCCCGGCGGCCCGCGGGGGCCAGGAGGCCCACCGCGCGGTGGTCCCGGCGGTGGCCCACGAGGTCCCGGTGGTCCGGGTCGCCCGAGCCTCCCGCCAGCCGGACAGGCCGAGGGCGCAACCGGCTGGGGCGAAGACCGCGAGCGGCGGGGGGATCGCAAGCCGGTCAAGAAGAAGAAGCCGACCGAGGCCGAGGACTTCCGCGTCAAGAACCCGTCGCCGCGGCGCAACAAGCGCGAGAGCGGTCGATCCTGGCGTGACTACGAGATCGACGACGAGTTCGGCGAGTGGGAAGACGACGAGCCGGAGCTCTGAGCGAGGCCCGTCAGGCCAGGTGGCGGGCGAGCGTCGTAGCGGCGCGGCCCCACTGCTCGAGTGAGCCCTCACCGATCGTGAACTCGAACGGCGGCACCCCGATCTCGGGGGCCGTGCCGGGCCGTGTGGTCATCCACACCGCGTCCGTCGTGGCGCGGCTCGCTCGTTCCTCGATCCGGCTCGCGAACTCCGCGTCGTCGTAGAGCGGCTCGACGACGACCACGCCCGCTTCGATCGCGGTGCGGAGCCCCAGAGTGAGGAGCTTGGTCTCGTCGGCCAGCTCGGGTCCGATCGGGTGGATGGCGATCTGGAGCTCCACGCTCCCGAGCCAGCTCACCAGACGGTCCACCAGCGCGTGGATCACGCCGAGCGCCAGCACCAGCCTCTGGAGCGGAAGGTCCACGTCCTTCACCCGAGCCGACGCGCAGTCGGCGGCGAGCGCGATCCCGATGCGACGCCGCTCGCGGGTGTAGATCGACTCGTCACGGGTGTAGTAGAGCAGCTCCCCTTCGGCGAAGCGCACGTCGAACAGGTCGATCTCGCCAGGGTCGTCGTCCATGTAGACGAGCTCGGACGCGACCAGGTTCTCCGGACTCCCGCTGTTGGTGAGCGCG
The DNA here is from genome assembly GCA_964655065.1 of uncultured Enterobacteriaceae bacterium. Lineage (GTDB taxonomy): Bacteria > Myxococcota_A > UBA796 > UBA796 > DRPG01. Next base: position 13,460 of record CAZZLC010000004.1, read on the forward strand.
GAGAAGCCGCCGGTCGGGTAGGCGTCCTCCTCCTCGAGCCCGCTCGCGACCTGACCGGTTCGCATACGCGGCCGAACGGTGCGAGGGAGCCGCGCATCGATCTCGGCCGCGGCCTCCAGCACCTGGCGTACCGCCACCCGCTGGGCGCGGCTCGCCATGGCGGGGAGGTTGCGCACGAGGTGCACGTCGGCCGCCGTCCAGCTCGCGGTGCCCGAGGCGATGGCGGCCTGCAGCCGGTCGGCGAGGGCGTCTCGTACCGCCGAGGCCGCGAAGGCTCCGAGCCCGATCTCCCAGGCCTCCTCGGCGGGGCGCCCGAGCCAGCGTCTCACCCCGCCGGCCTCCCACCAGGGGGCCTCGGGGTCCAGATCGTCGACCAAACGCTCGGCGAGTGCGGCTACCGCGGCCCCCCGCCACTGTTCGGGCAGGCCCGCGTAGGCATCGGCCAGCGAGGTACGGAGACGGTGCATCAGCAGTGGGCCGACGATCCGGTCGTCGTACTTTCGAAGGTCGAGGAAGGGCATCGACGCGCGAGAGAGGCTCGGGGACGGGTCTTCGAGCATGGCGGCGATGTCGGCGACGAGGCCCAGGGGAGGGAGCCGGAAGGATCGCTCGAGCGCCGCCACGACCCCCGGCTTCGCCCGGCTCACGAGGTCCGCCGACGGCGGATCGATCCGGGCGAGGCAGAGCCCGGCAGCGAGCTCGGCCTCGTTCACCGGATGCCCAGCAACTTCGGGACCTTCTCCTCGAGCAGATCCATCTCCGCCCGGCTCTCCCCGAGGTACGACAGCAGCGTGAGGTCCTCGCGCTCGACTCGTCCCCCGCGGTGCAGCCAGGCTCGGGTACGGAGCAGCCGGTACAGCTTGACCACCTTGCGGTCGCTCACGAACACCTCGTCCTCCAGCACGAGGGTCTTGATCAGGCGCCGGAGCTCGACGAGCAGCTCCTCGGGGAAGAACAGGTGGCGGTCGCGAACCACGTTGCCGTCGGGGTCCACGTCGCGTCGCGCCATCTGGAGCGCGAGGTAGCGGTGGGCCTTGTAGAAGTCCGCCAGCGTGGCGTGCCCCTCGGCCCACGGCCGGCGAGCGAGGTCGCGGTTGGTCGCGTCCTCGAGCCCGAGGTCGACGAGCTCGACGAAGTGATCCTGCTGGACCGAGCGGCACGCGACCTTGAGACAGAACCGGTCCTTGAGCGCGGCGAGCTCGGCCTGCTCGGGAATGTCGTTGGTCGCCGCGAAGAGGATCCGCAGGTTCACCGGGACCGGACGACCATCCTGGTAGAACTTCTTCTCGTTGATCACGGTGAGCAGCGAGTTGAGGATCGCCGAGTTGGACTTGAAGATCTCGTCGAGAAACACGAGCTCGGCGGTCGGTAGCTTGCCGCTCACCCGGCGCACGTACTCGCCGGAACGGAGCTTGCCGATGTCGATCGGACCCATCACCTCGGAGGGCTCGGTGAATCGCGTGAGCATGTACTCGAAGTACCGGTCGTCCTCGATCTGCAGCGCGTCCCGGAACTTGAGCACGAGCGCGGACTTCGCCGTCCCGGGCGGCCCGACGAGGAGCAGCGGCTCCTGGGCGACCGCGCACAGGGTCATGAGGTCGACCAACTCTTGCTTGTCGACGAAATAGCGCGAGAGCGATGCCCGGAATCGGTTGATCCGTTCCCGGATGCCCGAGGCCTCGCTCGCCAGCGTCTCGAAGTCCATCGTGGCGACGGCCTCGAGCGGTTCGTGGGTGGTGGTGCTCAGAGGTGTCCCTCCTGATGGATGCGTAGCCTCACGCGATGCTCGTCGGCTTCGAGGCGCGCGCGTCCCTCGGCCGACAGGAGCCGGTCGGGGTGCACGTGGGCGCTCGCGAGGATCTCGACGACGTGGAGGAACGAGAGCGCAAAGTGCGAGTTCGTCGAGTACTGGTCCTCGACGAGTCCGGCCTGGGGAACGAGCGACGCCCACAGGTCGATCGCGTTGGTGAGCGGCATGGGCGCCGCGAGATCGGCGATCGCCGAGAGCAGGCGCAGGCGCTCTGGAAGCTGCAGGTTCTCGCGCTCGAGGAGCTCGAGCCCCCGCTCGGCCTCACCGGTGACCGTCCCGCCGACGTGAGCGAGGGCGCCGGCGAGCCGCAGTCGCAGCACCTGCTGCTCGGGTGGGCAGCGCTCCTGGAGGCCCTTGAAGAGCACCTGCCCCTGGGCCACGAGGCCGCACCGCGCGAGGTGACGGGCGAGCGCCTGAATCGCCGGCTGGGCCGTCTCGGTGGCGTCTTCGGCCATCACCGTGGCGAGCGCGTCGGCCAGCCTGGCGAGGGTCGCCTCACCCGTCGAGGGCCGACGGAGCGCGGCCGCCACCCCCACCACCTCGACGAGGACCAGTACCGCTTCGCGGCCCTCGAGCCGCAGGGCGCGCTGGAGCACCCGGTCGAGCAGGCGAGCGCCGTCGGACTCGTCGAGCGCGACGATGCCCTGCAGAATCTCCTTGAGCTCCCGCTCGGCCCGCTCTTCGGTGACCTCCTCGAGTCGCTGCACGAGGGCGGGCAGCAGCCGGTCAGGCGGCAAGGCGGCGAACTCGACGCGATCCTCGCTGACGAAGGCCTCGAAGGGATTCTGGGCCTGCGGCTCACGGAGGACGCCCAGGGAGACGTGGCGGAGACGATCAATCTTGTATCGGTCGAACCTGGGCAGATCGGCCAGGTGGGCCTGGACGTGGGCTGGGGGCGGGGTCTCCTCGGGGAGCCCCCGGAGCGCCTCGTCGATGCCCGCGCGGTACAGGCCGAGCAGCACGGCATGGATGTCATCGTCGAGCGGGAGCTCGTGCTCGGCCTGGCCGAGCGCCTGGACCGCGGGCTCGAAGATGCCGAGCCGCGCGTTGGCCCAGGCGAGGGTGAGCCGCGCGTACACCAACGTCCAGGCCCGGGCGCCGTCGCCCGGAGCGAGGGGCAGGAGCCCCCGTTCGATCTCGGCGAGGCTCTCGGCGAGTCGGCGGCGGTCCTCCGGGGTGGTCGAGGTCCGCATGAAGGGCGGGACGTCACGGACCGGCATCAGGCCCGAGCGCATCGAGCCGAGGATGTCGTCGCGGCCGCGGGCCAGCGCGAGCTCGTCGCCGCCCGCGAGCTCCGCCACGCGGTGTCGCGCGAGCCAGCGGCTGCGAACGTCGAGCACGGCATCGTGCTCGTCGAGCCACCGCTGGATGGCGGGAGGGTCGCTCGTGAGGTTTCCTGCGAGAAGGTGGGCGACCACCGCGGTGAGCTGCCCCGGGTCGGGGTCGTCGGGAAGCGGCTCCGGGAGCTCGAGCTCGGAGGCCCAACGCTCGACGAGCGGGGCGCGGTCCGCAGGGTTCGCGTCCCACAGACCCCGGGTCCAGCAGAGGGCGGCCTCGCGAGGCTGGTCGAGGCGGTGGTGCAGCACCGCCATCGGAGCCCAGAGGTCGACTCGCTCGGGATCCTCGGTCCACTGGCGCTGCAGGTCCTGCAGCGCCTGCTCGATCTCGGTCGGCTCGGTGAGCTGGACCTCGAAGGTCTCGGGGGTGACGACACGGTTCTCGTCGGAGGGAGGCGTCGGCTCGTCGCGCAGCTGGATGCGTCCGGTGGGCCGAACCAGGGTGCGGGCGTCGTCGCCGGTGGCGGTGAGCCGCCGGGTACGCGCCGGCGGCTCGGAGGCCCCGACCACCTCGATGTTCAGCGGCTCCCACTCGAACGCGGCGTTCCCCATCCACGCATCGAGAGCGTCCCGATCGATCTCCGCGACGTAGAGCACGTGGTCCGCGAGCCGCTGGAACGCCAGATCCTCGACATAGTGGGTCGCCATTCCACCGCTCTCGAGCGGGGTCACCCAGGCGACGCGCCCGGAACCCGGATCGAGCAGGCGCTGCACGGTTCGGGCCTGGAGGGGCGGGTCGATGGCCATGCCCCACGGGACGTAGAGCGTCGCCAGGTGGGGGTGAGGCGTGTAGGCCTCGAGCCCCTCGAGGATCGGGGGCTCCGTGCCCGGGCGGGCCCGCAGGAGGGCGCCGAAGGACTCGTCCTCCCCCACGAAGCGCGCGAGCTCGAGCAGCTCGACGGCCGCCTCGGGCAGCGTGCGGAGGAGCGCTTCGAGCGTGTCCTCGACGGGCGAGGGCACCACCCAGAGAGAGGGCCGCTGGTTCCGAGGCGTCGGGATGAGCCGCAGCTCGACGGTCAGCGGCTCCTCGGGCGGGGCGGCGACGTGGCGGTGGGCGGGCTGGGCGACGAGCTCGATGCGGGTGTCGAGCGGCGTCCATCCCGTCGAGTCGACCGTGCGCCAGCCGCGTCCATCGACGAGGAGCAGTGTTCCCTCGGGAATCCGGATGCGGTCCGCGAACGGATGGCGTCGGCCGACCTCGACGAAGAGGTCGGTGCCGTCCCGGCAGTAAGCGACGAAAGCCCCGTCGGCGGCGCGCGCGACGGTGTAGTACGGCGGGTTCCGAGCCTTCACGAGCCAGTCGTCGCGGTCGAGACGGAGGAGCTCCTGGTCGTCGCAACCGAGGCGGACGAGCTCCGAGGCGAGTCCGAGCCATCCCTCGCCGGGCGGCAGCAGGAACAGCACTTCGCGAAGGTCGGGATCGGGCTCTGGCTCGAGAGGGAGGAGCTGCGCCCAGTGCAGAAAAGCCAGGCCGTCGCCCGCCGGAGGTTGATGGACGCGCTCGACCCCCGCTTCGTCGAGGGCCGACGCCACGGAGTCGGGCAGGTCAGCGGCGACGAGGCGCCCGTCGCCGTCTCGCCAGACGCGGCCGCCCCGGGCCTGCACGTCGGGCGGTACCAGTCCCAACGCGGCCCGGACCGCGTCGTCGTCGGCAAACCGAAGGAGCACGCTCAGCTCGACTCGTCCTGGGCAGCTCGCTGGCCCTCTCCCTCGTCCGAGACCTCCCCCTCGGGGGGGGACTCCTCGGGAAGCCGCTCGATCACCACGGAGTCGCGATCCTCCTCGTCCAGGGCGCCCGCCTCGATGAGCTGATCGACGATCCGCTTGTGATCGGCCTCGTGCTCCATCGGCAGCGCATCGGCGTCGCTCGAGTACTGGATGACCACCGACTTTCTGCCGGTCTGCGGATCCGTGCGCAGACGCAGCGTGACTTCAGCCATGGGAACCTCCGGCTTCCGGCGCGGATTGGCGTGCCGGGGTGAACTGGGCGAGGGCGGTCGCATCGAGGGTCTTGCGGCGAATCAGCTCTGCGGCCAGGGCCTCGACCTCGGCGCGGTGCTCGCGGACGATCGCGAAGGCCCGCGCCTCGGCCTCGGCGAGCATTCGGCGAACCGCTTCGTCGACGAGCGCCCGCGTCTGCTCCGCAGGCTCTCCGCGAGCAAAGGACTCGAGCCCCAGGTCGGAGAGTCCCGCGACCTCGACGCAATACCGCGCAATGCGGGTGGCGTTGTCGAGGTCCCCGGCCGCGCCGGTGGAGATGTCGTCGAGGATCACCTGCTCGGCGGCGCGACCCCCGAATGCGACGACCATGCGGTCGAGGAGCTGTCGGCGCGTCGTGACCTGGCGGTTCACCGGGTCCTCGAGCCTGACGTGACCCAGGGTGCGACCGAGGTCGCCGAGGATGGTGATGCGCTGCACGGGTGGGACGTCATCGCAGTAGAGCGCCACCAGGGCGTGCCCGCACTCGTGGGTCGCGACGACGCGCTCCTCGTAGGGCGTGAGCTTGGGACGCTCGACGTGGGCGGTCAGCGCGGCCTCGACGTCTTCGGCCGTCGAGGGGCCGGTCGCGCCGGTGCGCAGCCGCTGCCGAGCCAGGGCACGGCAGAAGGCGTTGATGTGGTCACCCGTGTAGGGCACGAACGACCCCTCGACGGGATCGCCGGTGCGCTTGACCGCGTAGTCGAACGCGGCACCCTCGAGCTCGAGGTCGAACTTCTGGTCGTAGATCCGCAGGATCTCGCGACGGTCCTCGTGGTTGGGGTACGGCACGTGGAGCTGGTACTCGAAGCGTCCGGGGCGCATCAGCGCCGGGTCGAGGGACTCGACGAAGTTCGTCGTGCCCACGACGAACACCATCTCGTTGTTCCGAAAGCCGTCGAGCTCGGTGAGCAGCGTATTGACCATCGAGTGCTCGACACCCGAGCCCTGGTAGGTGCCGCGAGCGGACGCGAACGAGTCGAGCTCGTCGAAGATGATCACCGCGGGCGCGCTCTGCCGCGCCTGGACGAACACCCGGCGCAGGTTGGACTCGGACTCGCCGACCCACTTGCTCTTGAGCTCGGGCCCGCTGACCACGATGACGGCCGCACCGAGTGAGCGCGCCATCGCCTTGGCGAACATGGTCTTGCCCGTGCCCGGGGGGCCCCAGAAGATGATGCCGCGAGGCACGAGCGACTCGAGCGTCCGCGCCTGCTCGGCGCTGGTCGCGACGTGGTGTGCCTGAACGAGGTCGATGATTTCGGTCTGCAGCTGCTTCTTGACGTTGTCGTAGCCGCCGATGTCGGCGTGCAGGTCGAGGTCGGGAAGCGTGATGTCGGAGGTCAGCGTGGACTGGCGGAGCTGGGCCCAGGCAGGGCGAGGGTCGGAGGGGTAGTCCTCGCCGTCGATGGCCGACAGCACGCGTCGGAGCTGGACCGCGTTGATGCCGGACACCAGCTTGTAGAGCTGGAAGGTGTTCAGCCCCTGCCCGAACTTGCGTGCCTCCCGCTGGGTGACGAGGTGGTGCAGGCGGTCGCGCGGCACACCGAGAATCGAGATCTTCCGGGGGAAGAGGTTGGTGGCCACCTTGGGCAGGTCGAGCGACAGGTCCTTGAAGCCGAGCCAGACGATCTGGGGGTTCTCGTAGAGGAGAGCGATGACCTCGCGGGCTTCGCTCGAGATGCCCCCGCCGCCCGTGCCTCCCATCACCAGATCCAGGTGCGGCAGCACGATCACCTGCTTCTGGACGGCGCCACGCACCGCCTCGCCGAGCCGGAACAGGATGCGGCCCATCATGCTGAGCCCCGGCGGCTCGTCGTCGGGCGGCTTCTGGGATGGCCCGGCCCCGGGGGACGTCTCCGACCGCTTCTGCGGAGGGGGCGAGGTCTGCGCCCGGGGGCGCCCGTCGAGGTACACCATCCGGAGCCCGTCGGCCTTGAGCTGCTCCCGCAGGTTGACGTAGAAGAACTGAACGAGCTGCTTGTCGCACTCGACCAGAACTGGAAGGCCGGCCACCAGGGCCTCGCGCGCCGAAGCGAGCTCACTCGGGTACGCCGCAGCGGTCGCCTGCCGCTCGTCGAGCGCTGTCGGCAGGTCCGTCTCGGCCGCGATCATCTCGGACACGACATCACACCTTGACGCGGATGGTCATTTCCCCGGACTCGCCGTCTTCGGCGATGTCGACGATCTGGCCGAGCTGGCCGGCCTTCTCGCGAAGAGCAGACCGGTTGACGGCGTCGGTGGCCTCGTCGAGCTGGGGCTTGACCTCGGTGAGCACACGCTCGAGCACCTCGGAGAGCTGGTCCAGCTCGGCTCGCGCCTGCTCGTCGACCGACCGGGCGAGCGCGTCGTCGAGCTCCTTCTCGAGCTTCTCGCGGTCCTTCTGCGCACGCTCGTCCCAGCTGCGCTTTCGCCGCTCGCCCTCGACGGTGATGGTCACGTCCTTCTCGGTCTTGAGGGTGACCGTGCCCGTCGCGGTGTCGACCTCGACCGACACACCGTCGATGGTTCGCTGGGCCACTCCGTCCTCCACGGCCCAGCCGCGCTCCGCGAGTTGCTCTCCGAGCAACGCGCCCGTGCGCTCCCGGTCGAGGATGGGGAGCAACTCGAGCCGGGCCTCGATGCCGTCCTCGATCCGCTTGTGCTCCGTGAGCGAACGAGCAACCCGGACTTCGTATGCGCGGCTCATGAGACCTCCGGCAGCTGTCGAGCACGTTCGACGGGGTGTCGAAGCGAGTGCAGAGCCCTTAACCCAGGCTCGTAACGTCGCAGCCAGCGCTGGGTCTGCTCGTAGCCGTCGTCGACGAAGCCCGTGGCTCGCCACTCGGCGTTCCACCCTCCCACGACATCGAGCACGACCTCCAGGAGGGCCACCCGAGCTTGACGAGCCCGCTGCCACAGCGACAAGGTGGCTCGTCCGCGGTCCACCTCCCAGACGTCGGGGTGCAGCTCGGCGAGGTGAGCTGCGAGGTCGATCAGGAAGGCGACACGCTCGGGACGCGCCTTGCTGTGCTCCAGCAGGGCCCGTGCCACCACCGCCTGGGCGTTGCCGTGTCGCACCGTGTCCTCGACCGAAGAGGCACGAGCGACCCGCGACCACCGACCCCACACCCCGCGCAGCTCCCGATGGCAGACCGTGGGCAGCCACCCCTCGTCGTCGAGGCGGTCGGTGAAGGCGAGGTTCGGCTCGTCGAGGGCCAGGAGCTGCTGACCGCGAAAGACCCAGAGCCACGGCAGGGCCACGAACGCGTCGGGGAGCTGATGCACGCCGGAAGCTTCGATCAGGTCGATGGCTCGGGCAAAGAGCAGGGTCTCGGCGACGGTCGGGAGGCTGCGGAGCACGAGCGGCGGCATGCGGTTCGGGGAGACGGACGTCGTGTGGAGCCAGTGCAGCAGATCGAGGCTCGCCGAGCCGAACACGAGCGGAGGCGCCTGCTCCCAGAGGCGGGACGCGCCGGCCCGAGCGAGCCGGCGGGCGATGCCTCGAGAGAACACCCTCGAAACGGTGTCCAGGGCCGTCTGCGACAGCCCGGTACGGGTGCCCTCGCGGACGAGCGCCGGCACGTGCAGTCGCGGCTCGCTGTCTTCGACGAGGGCGATGGCCAGGTCGATGACATCTCGTTCGTAGGGGGTTACCGCCACGCCGGCCACCCCACCACGATCAGGCGCCCGTCCTTGTAGCGCAGCTCCATGGTGGCTTCGCCTCGGAAGTCGTCGGGCCCGTAGCGGTCGGTGAGGAAGTGGATGCGCTGGTTGGTGGAGCCCACGAAGCGTCGGCTGTCGTCGGGCTTCGTGGCGTCGTACCGGCCGTCGACCAACACGTCGACCGTCTCGAGGACGCGGTTGGTGTGGGGACAGTCGCGCTCTCGCAGCTCCTCGATGGCGTAGCCGGAGAACACCAGCCGGGTGAGCTCGGCGGGCAGGGCGTCCATCAAGGCGGCCAGTCCTTCGACCTGCTCGAATGGCTCTCCCCCCACCACGGTGATGCCCTCCACGCCGTCGCAGGCGGCCACGACCTCGTCGAGAGAGGTGTCGCGGCCCCCGCGCTTGGTGAAGAGCTCGGGGTTGCAGCAGCCGGGGCAGCGGATGGTGCAGCCCTGGACCCAGATCGCCGTTCGGAGTCCCGGTCCCTCGGAGTGGGTCTTGGTGACGATGTGGGCGAGCCGCAGCATGACTGGTCCCGTAGCCCCCACCTGGTCGGGCGTCACTCGTCGACGCGCTCGAGGCGCTCGAGTCGCTGGCGGAGCTTCGCGTTGGCCTCGGAGAGCGCCGTGAGCTCGTTTCGCAGGGTCTGAAGCCCCGACTCGGTCGTCCGACCGCGGCGGATCCGAGCCATCGCCTCGTAGGCCGAGCGCCGGGTCCGTCCGTCGGGGGCCGTGCGGTGGACCTGTCCGAGACCCGCGAGCGCATCGGGGTCACGCAGCTTGGCGAGCGCGCCGATCGCGGCGAGCTGCGCCCGGAAGCCGGGCTCCACCAACATCTCGACCAGTCGCTCGACGATCTTGGCCCGCTCGTGGGCTTCCGCGCGATCGCCGTGACTCCCGAGGGCGGACGCGGCACTCGCGCGGACGAGGTCGGGAAGGTGGCGCCGCGTCTGCTCGATCAGGGTGGCGCGGATCTCGGAGCCGTCGAGCTCGCCGAGCGCCTGCAGGGCTCCCCGCCACACGAAGAACGCCCAGCCCCCCGAGCCGATCCGAGCGCGGATGACCGGCTCTGCCCGGGGGTCGCGGGTCTTGGCGAGCGACTGGAGGGCAGCGGCCTCGAGGTGCCACGTGGGAAGCTCCGCCCGGTCGAGGAGCTCCACGAGGGTGTCGGCGACCTCGGTGTCGCGCCACCGTCCGAGCGCGGTCACGATGGCCCGCTTCGCGCGGGGATCGCTCTCGTCGGCGAGTCGAGCGCGCAGTCGGTCCCGAGTGGCCTCGGTGCCGCCCTTGGCCAGCACGTTGGCCAGCGATGCTCGAACGCCCCAGAAGGGATGGGTCTCCATCGCCTCGTGCACCGCGTCGCGGTGACGTCGACCGTCTCGCTTCGCGAGGGCCCGGGCCGCGCGGAGGGCGAGCACCGGGCAGGCATCGGCGAGCAGACGCTCGAGCCAGGCGTCGGGGCCCTTCAGCTCGAGCTCGGCGAGCACCCGGAAGCCCGGGTCGATGCGCAGGTGGGCGTCGCTGGCGGCGGAGAGCACGAACGTCTGCTTCGCCTCGTCGACCTGCAGCCGCACCTCGCGGGTGCCGGTGGCGTCCTGGACCTCCACCACGAGCTCGAACCGACGTGGCTCGCCGGATTGGTCGACCGACACCCGGGGAGCCTCGCCCTCTCGGCCGACGGTGACCGTGGCCACCGGGTGACCCGCCTCGAACACCCACTGCTGGAAGAAGCCGTCCAGGTTCGTGCCCGAGACCTCCTCGAGCGCCCGCTGGAAGTGCCGCGTGTGCACCGTCGTGTTCGCGTGCCGCGTGAGGTACCGGTTGACCCCCGCCCAGAAGGCGGCGGACCCGAGCTGGGCGCGGAGCGTCCACAGCACGCACGAGCCCTTGTTGTAGAGGTGCCGGTCGAAGACGTCGATCGGCTCCCGGAAGTCGTAGCTCACGATCGGCCGGCGGTAGCGGCCCGCCGCCTCGGCGAGGTAGCCGCCGGCGGTGTTCCAGCGGTACCAGGTCGCGTCGGCGGTGGGGCGGGCGTGCTCCCACCACACCGCCTCCATGAACGTCGCCCAGGACTCGTTGAGCCAGCCCTGCGACCAGTCCTGGCAGGTGACCAGATCGCCGAACCACTGGTGGGCGAGCTCGTGAGCGACCAGCCCGTCGGGAGCCCACTCCTCCGCCGCCTTCTCGTCGACGAGGAGGTTCTCGGTCATCGTGGTGCAGGCGACGTTCTCCATGCCCCCGAAGATGAAGTCATCGACCACGACCTGATCGTAGCGGGGCCAGGGGAAGTCGACCCCGAGGAGGGTCGAGAAGTGCTCGATCATCCTCGGTGTGCGACCGAACGCGCGCTCGACGTGTTCCTCCGAGCCTTCGGGCACGAAGTAGCGCACCGGCCGACCGCGCCACTCGGTCGCGACCTCGGTGAGCCGGGCGGCGACCATGGTGACGAGGTAGGCCGGCATCGGCTCCGGCTGCTCGTAGCGGGCCCACACCATCTCGGTGCCGTCCTCGGTCACCTCGCCCTGGTCCACGAGCTGGCCATTCGACAGCAGGGTGTAGCCTCGCGGCGCCACGAGCTCGATCGTCCAGGGGTGCTTCGACGACGGGTGGTCGTGGCAGGGGAAGACGAAGTGACCGTCCTCGTCCTGACACTGGGTCCACGCCATGGGCTGGCGGTCGGGGAACGCCTCGGTCGGTCCGGTGAAGAACAGGCCGCGGCGGGGATCCTCGCTGGCCCACCGGAAGTTGACGTGCCGGGGAGCCTCTTCGGCCGTGATGCGCACCTGCCCGTCGCCGTAGGCGGCGGCGATCGGATTGCCCGCATCGTCGGTCACCGACTCGAGCTCGACGTCGTCCAGGTCGAGGGCGAAGCGACCGCGGTAGGTGGGCAGTGCCTCGAGCGCGATCCGCGCGGTGCCGGAGAAGCGCCGCGACTCGGGCTCGAGGACCACGCGAAGCTCGACGTGGGTGACCCGCACGGCGCGATCGGGTGCGTAGGTCGGGCCCACCCCAGGTTCCGCGAACGGCAGTCGCTCGCTGCTCGTGTCCCAACCGTGCCCGATGCAAGCCACGTCGTCTCCCTCGTTGCTATCCGGGCGGCGTAACGTAGCGAATCGCGCGCATCACGCACCGAGAGGCGGCTCGTCCTTCATCAGCTCCGTGAGCTCGTTCACCAGGTCCTCGTCGCCGAGCACCAGCGGGGTACGCTCGTGAAGCTCGGAGGGCAGCTTGTCGAGGATGCGCTGTCGGCCGTCGGTCGCGGCGCCGCCGGCTCGCTCGACGAGCCACGCGAGCGGGGCCCCCTCGTAGAGCAGCCGCAGCTTGCCCCGCGGGGCCTTGGTGTCGGCCGGGTAGAAGAAGACCCCGCCCTTGAGCAGGTTGCGGTGGAAGTCCGCGACGAGGCTGCCGATGTAGCGGTGCGAGAACCCGCGGTCCTTCGCCTGGGCGAGCCAGGTGCGGACGCCCTCGGACCAGCGCCCGGAGTAGGCCTCGTTGCAACTGTAGATCTTGGCCTTCGGGATCCGGATGTTGGGGTGGGAGAGGAAGAACTCGCCCACCGAAGGGTCGAGCGTGAATCCGTGGACCCCCGCTTCGGTGCCGAGGACGAGCACGGTGCCGGACCCGTAGACGATGTAGCCGGCGGCGACGAGCTCACGCCCCGGCCGCAGCACGTCGGAGAGATCCGCAGGTCCGCCCTCGGTGCTGACGCGCCTGAACACCCCGAAGATCGTGCCGATGGTCGCGTTGCAGTCGATGTTCGAGGACCCGTCCAGCGGGTCGACGGTCACCACGTAGCGCCCCGAGTGGTAGGGCTCGTCGACGTAGATGGGAGTGTCCTCCTCCTCCGAGACCACCATGCCCGTGTGCCCGCGGTGCAGCAGCGCGTTCACGAAGGTGGTGTTCGAGTAGGCGTCGAGCTTCTGGACGAACTCGCCCTGGATGTTGACCTCACCCGTCTCGCCGAGCATCCCGGCCAGTCCGGCGCGGTTCACGCGGGCGCTGATCATCTTGCCCGCCAGGCCGATGCTCTGGCACAGGTTCACGAACGTCCCCGTGGCCGACGGGCGATCGGCGAGGGTGTCCATGAGGAAGCGGTCGAGGGTCGTGCCCTCCTCGAACTGACGGTCTTCGGCCATCGTCGTCTCCGGTTTCTCGGACGGTAATTCGGGTTCTGCCGTTCGGGCGAGCCCGACCTCACGTTTACCCGCCCCGACCTTCGACCGGCTCAGCGGCCGTAGAGGCGGTCGAGCAGGATGCCGAGGTCGCGGAAGGCCGGGTCGACGAAGACGTGATCAGCGTGGTCGGTGCGCACGTAAAACGCACGCCCGCGAACCGGTAGCCGGGTGTAGGCGACGATCTCGTCGAAGCCGACTCGGGCCTCGCCGCGATCGAAGCGCGCCCAGATTCCGTCGGGGTGGATCGCGACCTCGGGGACGTCGGCGCGGCCGAGCACCCGCACGGCGTCCGACCCGACCGGGGCGGAGAGGTCGTACAGCGAACGCCAGGTCATGGTCGCGGCCACGTCGACGACCCGCTCCGGAGCGACGGGTCCCCCGGCGGCCACGACCTCGTCGAGCGCGCTCCGGATCGCGTCGTGGGACAGCTCGAGGTGGCCCACGATCCGGTGCAGGTGCACCACCTCCTCGGTGGCGACCGCGCTGTCGAGTCCCACGACGCGCACCGCGAGGTCGAGCAGCTTGCGCTTGTCGGCGTCGCTGGCCACCAGCGGACCGAGCGCGACGAGGTCGACGGGTCGGACGGCGCGCGACTCGACCCATCCGAGCACGTCGTTCGGCGGCGAGACGCGTCGAAAGAAGGCGAGCTCGTCCTCCTGGACGAGGCCGTCCGAGAACGCGAGCTGCACGAGGAGCGTCGCCAGAGCGTCGTCGGCGGGATGGTTGCCGTCGAGGCGCTGCTCCGGGTGGTCGATGAGCGTCAACCAGTCGTCGAGGCGAGACACGACCCCATTGTCGCTCAGGTCTGCTTCAGGTGGACCTCGATCGTGCTGCCCTGGATCGAGCCGGACAACCACAGTCCGCTTCCCTCGACGCGCCACCGCCAGGGGCCGTCGGACATGGACTGGATGGACTGGGCGAGTCCGAGCCCCTGGGCGGGCACCACGAAGGGGTCGTCGTGGCCGTGCATGGTGAGCGCCGTGGTGTCGAGCTCCGCGAGGGCCAGCGTGAAGGGGCCGGCCACCCGCCAACGTCCACGGCAGATCCCGCTCGTTCCGACGCGCTCGGCCATCTCGAGGGCGGCGATGGGTCCGACGAAGGCGTCGGCCAGCACGAGGTTCAGACCACCGTTGGCCAGGAACTCGAAGGTGAAGCCGCGGGCCCCCATCACCTGGCCGAATCCGTCGGCACTGAGCATGGCCCATCGGCCTACGGGGCCGCCTGGGTCGGGCCGCAGCTGGACCTCGGTGTCGGTGGCCGCGGCGAGCGTCTCGAGCCTCCGGTCGTGGAGGCCCCACGGCTCGGCCACCGCGCCAGGTCCCTCGACGAGGATGCGCCCGCCGCGCGGTCCCGGGGGAACATCGAGGGGCAGCCAGGAGAACCGCGGCACGGCGACGGGAATGTCGCGGGCCGCCGGCCGGGGCACCGGCACGGGAAGGGACGCCTGGGCGCCCGCCGGCCCCAGCACCCACTGGCCCCAACCGAGGAAGTCCGCCGGGGGAATCGGTTCGCCGCCGAGCCAGGCCGCGACCTGTTTCGCGGGGTCTTCACCCCGCTCCTCGAGGGCGCGCATCACCGCGAAGCCCGCCCGCGGCTCGCTCCCCGGGCTGCCCGTGCGGCGGGCTCTCGCGAGATCGGCCAGCCCGACCTGGAGCTCCGGGTAGAGCCGGTCGACCTTCCAGATGGCCAGGCCCAGGCTCCGCCAGTCGCTCGGAGAGCCGCCGAGGTCGTGGAGCACCACCGCCTCGAGGACCGAAGCGGCGGCCCGACGCCACCTGTCGATCGGCACGTCGGCAGCGACGTCGAGCGGGTGGTGCAGAGCGGGTCCGGCGAGGTCGTCGGACAGCACGACCGCGCTTGGTTCGAGGTCGTAGAATCCGTCGACCGACCCGAGCGACACCCCGAGCCGCCCTTCGGGCAGCGCGCTCGCGACGCGGTTCAGCCCGTCGAGCGTGGGGGCCAGCAGGGTCTCGACGGACGGATCGAGGTCGAGCTTCGCCATACGCGGGTATGTATGTCAGGAAGGCCCCATCGGCTCGCCCTGGGAGGGGCGGCCGATTATCGGGATCGCCCTGCGGGGACCGGCGTCAGCCGCCGACGATGACGGCGAGCACCGTCCCCGCCCAGACGACGACGACACCGAGGAGCCGGGGAGCCATGGCGGCCACGAGAGGATGGGACATCGGACGCTCCAGTGACGGGACGATTCGCCCCTCGGAAATCCAGACTGTCCATCGGACACGATCGCGGCGGTCTGAGACGGTCATCTCTCGTCGTAACGACCGTGATACTCGGCCTATCGTGCACCCGGCCCCTCCAGGATCCCCTGATGCTCGACGTTGAAGCGCTCCTGACCGCGTTCCGGGAAGACCTCGCCCGCGCGTCCACCCCCGACGACATCGAGAAGGTACGTCGCGACCACCTCTCCGGTGGATCGAGCGCCATGAAGGTGGCGTTCAAGGACCTGCGGAGCGTCGAGGCCGAGGCCCGCAAGGCGGTCGCGGCTGCGCTGAACGCGGCCAAGAAGGCCATCGAGGAGGAGCTCGAGGCCGCGAAGAGCACGGTGGCCGAGCGCGCGATGGCGGCGCGGATCGCGTCCGAGTGGCAGGACCTCACACTGCCGTCGCCGGCGCCTCCACGCGGCGCGCGTCATCCCATCACCCACGTCGAGCGTACCGCCATGGTCATGCTGCGAAGGCTCGGCTTCGTGGTCGTCGACGGCCCCGAGGTCGAGCATCCCTACTACTGCTTCGACGCGCTGAACATCCCCGAGCATCACCCCGCCCGCGACATGCAGGACACCTTCTGGGTGACCAACGGGTGGCTGCTCAGGTCACACACGACCACCGTCCAGGCGCGGGTTCTCGGCGGCTCGATCCCCATCCACCCGGGTCAAGCGAAGGACACGCCGCCGACGCCCCCGTTCCGGATTGCGTCGCTCGGGCGCGTGTACCGGAACGAGGCCGTCGACGCGACGCACACCGCGATGTTCCACCAGTTCGAGGGCATCTGGGTCGAGGAGGGGCTGACGTTCGCTCACCTCAAGGGCACCCTCGCTTTCGTCGCGCGCATCTTGTTCGGCGACCAGCACCGCATCCGCTTCAAGCCGAAGTACTACCCCTACACCGAGCCGTCGGTCGGCATGGACCTGTCGTGCCACAACTGTGACGCCACCGGAGTGGTCGACGGCGAGCCCTGTCCCTCCTGCAAGGGAGCGGGCTGGATCACGGTCCTCGGCGCGGGCATGGTCCACCCGGCGGTGTTCCGCGAGTTCGGCTACGACCCCGCCAAGGTGTCGGGGATCGCGTTCGGGCTCGGCACCACGCGACTCGGCGGCCAGTGGGCCGGGGTCGAGAGCATCGCCACGCTGTACGAGCAGGATCTGCGCGTTCACCACCAGCTGTATCGGGGGCGGCCATGAGGGTCGGACTCGACGTCCTGCGAACCTGGATCGACGTGCCGGGCTCCGCCATGGAGGTTCGGCACCTCCTCGACGAGCAGGGGCTCGAGGTCAAGAAGCTCGAGACCGACGAGGTCGGACCCGTCTACACGCTCGAGTTGCTGGCCAACCGGGGCGACCACCGCTGCTACGAAGGCATCGCTCGGGAGCTCAACGGGCGACTGGGGACCGGCGTCTGCGTGCCCGAGATCGCCGCTCTCGAGGTCGGCGACTCGCCGGTCGAGCTGCGCCACGAGTCGGCGCTGTGCTCGCGCTACACCGCCACCAGGCTCGTGCGGCGCGGTGAGGGGGAGCTGCCGACCGAGGCCCGACGGCTGCTGCAGGCCGCGGGACTGAACCCGGTCGGTCCCGCCGTCGACGCGACCAACGTGGCGAACCTCGAGCTCGGCCAGCCCACCCACGCGTTCGATGCCGACACCATCGTGGGCCCCATCACCATTCGCCTCTCGCGAGCGGGCGAGCAGGCCTGGCCCCTGTTCACCACCGAGAAGGTGACCTTGCCCGAGGGCACGCTGGTCATCGCCGACGACGAGAAGATCCTCGCCATCGCCGGGGTCATCGGGTGCGAGGAGTCGCGCACCACCGACCGCACGACCACGCTGCTGCTCGAGTCGGCGACCTTCGATCCGGTGGCGGTCCGGATCGCGAGCCGGGCGCTCCAGATCTTCACGGACTCCTCGGCCCGGTTCGAGCGGGGAGCCGACCCCGCGCGGCCCCTCGCGGGTGCAGGGCGTGTCGTGGAGCTGCTTCGGCACGCCGGGTGGGAGGTCGAGGGCACCACCGGCGAGGTCGCGACCGAGCCGCCGGCGCCGCGTGCGGTCACGCTGTCGGCTTCGCACGCGCAGCGCTTCCTCGGCACCGACGAGACCGCCGAGCAGCTCGGCGAGCGCCTGTCGCGGTACGGGTTCGGGGTGCGGGTCGAGGGCGACGCGATCACCGCCGACGTACCGACCTGGCGCCTGCCCGATGTCGAGCACGACGCCGATCTCGTCGAGGAGCTCGCCAAGTCGATCGGCTACGATGCCACGCCGGTCGAGCTTCCCCCGGTCGAGCTCGGAGCGCCGCCATCGGCCTGGGAACAGCGCCGGGACCGCATCGAAGAGGTCCTGCTCGGGCACGGGTTCTTCGAGGTGTTCACCGACGGCTTCTACAGCCGTCAGGCGACCGAGCTCCTCGGGTTTGCCGAAGACCATCCGCTGCAGGCCCACGTCGAGACCCAGAACGCGCTCGACCGTGCCTACTCCCTCCTCAAGAACAACGCGATCCACCAGGCGATCGAGGCCGCCGCACTCAACGAGCGGCGTCGCACCTGGACCGGCCAGTTCTACGAGTGGACGCGCACCTTCCACCCCGCCGGTGCGCCCGCGGGGGACGGTCCCCCTGACCGCGCGCAGTCGCCGGCGGTCGAGCGCGCGCTGCTGTGGGGCACCTGCTTCGGCCAACGCGGAGGCGTATCCCTCGACGGCCTGTTCCTGACTGGCGTGGTGCGGGGGCTCGCGATGGAGATCGGCGTCCCGCTGGTGCTCGGGGCGCCCGACCCGAGTCATCCCCTCGCTGGGGTGTTCCACCCTGGTCGCAGCGGCGCCATCCGGCTCGGGGACGAGGTGGTGGGGGTGCTCGGGGAGATCCACCCGGCGGTGCTCCAGCGCTACAAGATCAAGCGCCTGCGGCCCTGCTACTTCGAGATCGACCAGACCGCGCTCGCGAGCGAAGGTCGGCGCCCTGCGTTCGTGGAGCCGCCGAAGCACCAGCCCATCGTACGCACCGTGGCCCTCGCCGTGCCCCCTCCGACCACCGGCGACGCGGTGCGGCGGGCGTTCCTCGAGCACGCGCCCGAGGGCCTCGAGCACGTCGACGTCGTCGACGTCTTCGTCGGAGTCGAGGAAGGGAGCGAAGTTCGGAGCCTCACGTTCGAGCTGAGCTACAGCAACGAAGACAACCAGCGTAGTGCCGACGACGTGAACCAGGCGACGGAGACTCTCGTGTCCGCGATCCTGGAGCAGCTCGGGTCGGTCGGGGTGCAGCGGAGGTAGTTCGGTGGCGGAGGACAAGCCCGACTCCGAGGAGGGAGTGAAGGAGTGGCTGGCTCGCCGTCTCGGCGGCAACCTGCCGCCTCGTCCACGACCCACCGGTCCGCGGCCCGCCCCTCGGCCGGACCCCCCCATCACGTCGCCCACGCCACGCCCGGCCATGCCTCGCGTCGAGCGTCAGCCGCGGCCTGTCACCCACGGCCCTCGTCGTGACGGAGTCCGACCCGCCCCGGTCGCGGTGGGACCCGCTCCGCGGCGGCCGTCCTTCGACGACACCGGGTTCGTGGAGGCAGGCCGGCGGACCGAGAACGAGGACACGGCCGAGCTGCTCGACGAAACCGCCCCCTCGGCCCGGGGGCGCGTCGACTGGTCGAGCGAGCCCCTGCCTCCCCGGGTTCGAGACCGGGCGACGCCCGAGGTCGCGGCGGACTCGCGCTGGGGGCTCGGGACGACGCCCGACATCGAGCCGTTCCCGGGGCCGGGGCCCGGCACGACGCCGCCCGCTCCCGATGCGTTCACCGCCGACGAGCGGTTCCCGTCCCCGCCGCGCGAGCTCCTGACCTCGGGCTCCTTCTCGACCAACGATCTGCTCCCCGTAGGCGGCTCGGAGCCCGAGCTCTCGATCGAGGTGTCGCTCGAGGAGTCGCTGGACCTTCCCGATCCGTTTCCCGTGGACCGCGATCTGGAGTCGGACAGCGACCCGGTGACCCGGCGCATCCCGCCCAGCGAAGACGAGGAACGCAAGACCGGCGAGCTCGACGTTCTTCTCCTCGACGTCCCCGTCGCGGGACCGTACCCCACGCCGACCCAGGAGCAGGAGCCGAACCTGCCTCCCGTAGCGGCGGCCGCCGTCTTCGAGCCGTCCGAGACGGCCAGGCTGAAGGAACCCCCGCCACGTCCAGATCCGCGGGCTCCCGCCCCGGCCCTCCCCCAGGGCTTCGAGGCCCCGGCGACGCCTCCCCCGCCCATCGACGCGCTGTCGGCGGGGGGATTCCAGCCCGTAGGTCCGCCCGACGAGTTCTTGTTCGCCAGGCCCGAGCAGGACACCGTGGTGCTGCCAGACGAGGACGAGGTGCCTTCGGTCGGGTGGTCCTCGACGGGTCCCTGGATCGTGCTCGGCCTCGTGATGGGCGTGGTGGGGTTTGGGCTCATCGTGTCGCTGTTGGTGCTGTGGCTGTGGCTGCTCGCGAGCTGAGCGCCGGGTGATCGCCTGGCTGCTCGTGGCGTGCCGCGGGGACCTGCCCGTGCAGATGGTCGAGGGGCCGACGCTCCCCGTCGCCGACTCGGAGAGGGTGCGCTTCGTGGCCCTCGGGGACTCCGGCAAGGGCAATCGGGCGCAGCGGCGCGTGGCTGATGCCGTGGTGCGGCACTGCGCCCTGCGTGGCTGCGACTTCGTCGTGCTGCTCGGCGATCTGGTGTACCCCCGCGGGATCGACGGACCGGCCGACCCCGACGCCGATCTGCGCATCCTGGCCCCCTACGCGGCGGCCGGCGTGCCCCTGCTCGCGGTGCCGGGAAACCACGACTACGCCCACGGCAGCGATCGTGAGCGCGTCGCGTGGTTGCTCCAGTGGGCGAGCACCCGGGAGGAGGTCGTGATGCCCGGCCACGCGTGGGTGACCACGGCGGGGCCGGTGACGCTCATCGGCCTCGACACGGCCGACGCGATCCGGTTCGGGGCCCAGCCCCAGCTCGACTGGCTCGAAGCGAGGCTGGCCGACGTGCCCGCCGATGCCTGGGTGGTCGGGGTCGGGCACCATCCGCGGTGGTCGAACGGTCCGCACGGCAACGCCGGGGCCTACGAGGGGTGGACCGGCGTGCCCTGGATGTCGGGTGGCGCCGTGAAGCGCCTCCTCGAGCCGCTCGAGCCACGGGCCCGTCTCTACCTCGCGGGGCACGACCACTCGCGCCAGGTCATCGACCACCACGACATGGTGCAGATCGTGAGCGGCGCCGGGGCGTCGGTGACCGAGGTCGTGGACCGGGGCAACACCCCACGGTTCGCGTCGGCGACGCTGGGCTTCGCCTGGGTCGAGATCGGAGCCGACGCAGCGGTGGTCGAGCTCGTCAACGATCGTGGAGACGTGGATTGGGCCACCACGATCCCGCGAAAGCCCTGAGCCCGGATGGGTCCTCCAGCCCCGGTCCAGAGGCCAGATCACGTGGGTACGAGTCGTATGGTCCGCCGCCACGAGGGCCTACGATGACTATTTTAATTAGATTCTGTGGGTCACTGGTTGTGGCGTTGGGCAACACCAGGGCAAACGTGATCGTCGGGGCACGTTCTTCGACCCTTCGGCTCAGTCCAGGAACCAGACCTCTGTCGACGCCGGCGCGAGCCGTCGCGGTCCGGCGGGGGCCGCTTCGCCCGTCGGCCAGCGGCGTCCGCCGGGACCGTCGACCGTGATCGTCGAGTCTCCGGGGTTCACCAGCGTCACGACGCCGGCCGAGCTCGTGTAGCGTGTGCCCCGGTAGGCCCACGGGGGGTCGGCTTGCCCGGGGACGCCGGCGTCCAAGACCGGGTCGTCGGGTCCCGGGTCGAGCAGCCAGGTGTGCTGGGTCTGGTTGGCGGGAGGGTCGGGGAGGTGCCACGACCCACCCGACAGCATCGCGGTTCCGAGGTCGGTCGCGAGCGCGTCGTCGGAAGCGGTGGACAGCGTCGTCGGTCCCAGTCGGAACCACGCTCCGATCCCGTGGGCAAGCGCACCGATGGTCGCGATCTGCGTACCGAGTGCCGTCCCCTCTGGAATCGCCACGGCATCCGCGATCCCCACGCTCGCGAGCGGAAGTGCGCCCTCGACCACGATGGGACGGTCGCCGAACCCCGAGCGGAAGGCCTGCAGGCCCAAGCGATAGGCGGCGATGCCCGCGGCGTCCGAGGCGGCCCGCGGACCGGGCTCGGCGAGCTGGGCCGCTCCGGTGAGCCACGCGCCGTCGACGCCGGCCGTGACGAGGTTCTGCGCACGTCGCTGGATCGTCGCGAAGTCCTCCGCGAGGGTGGGATCGAGGGCGACGTCACCCGAGAGGAAGGGCGCGCCGCGGACCATCCAGGCGCGCCCCGCGTCGTGGATCGCATCTCCGAGGGGGCGGTCGATCCCGTCGGTGAGGACCGCGACGATTCGCCCGTCGGTGTCCGCCTCCGCGAGCGCGCTCACCGCAGCAGGGCTCGCCGGAGGACCCTGGACGGTGATCCGACCGGCGAAGGGCTCGGGGTGCCACATCGCGACCACCTCGTCGCGCCATGCCTCGAGCAGCGCCTGCGGATCGGGACCCATCGCCGCGATCATCCCATCGTAGAAGGCACGATCGCCGGCTGCGACCGTGCGGGCGTCCCGGCCGCCCCAGACGATCCGCAGGGTGCGGGGCGGCGTGACCTCGACGACCACCTCGTCGAGCATCTGACCCACCGCCCCGAGCAGGAGCCACGCCCCGCCGGGACGGCCCAGCAGGACGCCCCCCGATCCGACGACCCGCTCCTCGAGCGGCTCGGCGACGACGGGATCGCCGAGCTGGCGTGGCCAGGTCGCCACCCAGGCAGGTGCGTCGCCCTCGAGCGCGAACGTGCCGTCCCAGCGCACCTCCTCGACCGTGGCAGGACCGGTGATCGCGGGCACGAACTGCCGGCCCGTGGTCTGGACGAAGAGCTCGAGCAGCGCCCCGGACGGCACCACCGTGACGTCCGTGAGCTCGAGGTGACCGCAGGCCGTCGGCATGAGCCGGAGCCCGCGCACGAGGTCACCCTCGACCTGCATGCGTGGGATTTCGCACGGTGCGATCGCCGGTGGGGATGCACTGTCGTCAGGGGGAACGACGTCGTCCACGCCTTGCTTGCAGGCGAGCGCGAAGAGGAGCGGAGCCAGCCATCGGAGATCGCGGTTCATGACGATCGGTATAGCTGCACCATCGGCGTAAAAGCTTCGAAACGAGCAGGCGTCACATTCGCGTCGGTGCGAAATCGCACATTCTCCTCAAGATCGAGGCGCTCGCGAGCGTAGGTGGGGCATGACCAAGACACCTCCGCGGTTCGTTCGTCCGCCCCTTCCGCCGCGGCCTCGCCAGCGCCGGAACCACCCGGTTGCGACGCCGGACCGCAGCGCCTTTCGCGAGGCCCTCCTCAAGGTGATGGACGGCAAGACCCACTGGGCCTGGCCGCAGTTCACCTCGGGGAAGGTCGCGGCCGACCGCCTGCACCGCCACCTGGAGCAGGAGTGGGACGTCTACGTCCGTGACTTCCCCGTCCTGCTCGGACGCGCGTACGTCCAGTGCCCCCTCGCAGCGGTGCGCCGCGAGCTCGCCGAGAACCTCTACGAGGAGGAGACCGGTGGCCTCTGCGCAGGTCGCCCTCACCCGGAGCTCTTCCTCGAGATCCCGTCCGGGCTCGGCATGGACCTCGACCGCTTCCAGCGGGTGTCGCGGGGGCCGGCGGCCCAGGCCTACCGTGACCTCCTCGACGAGTGCACCACGATCCGGGGTTGGGCGGTGGCCGTCGCCGTGACCACGATCTTCATCGAGGGACACGCCCACGAACGACACGCGTTCGATCCGAGCGTCCCCCCGCGTCCCGAGCCGACCCTCGAGGAGCATCCGCTGGTCGTGCACTACGGTCTGCCCGTCGAGCGACTCGCGCTCGTGAAGGCCCATCGCCAGGTCGAGGGGGACCACCGCCTCGCCGCCTGGCGGATGGTCGTCGACCACACCCCCGAGGAGGAGCGACTCGCGGTGATCGAGTCGATGCAGCAGGTCCGCATCGCCTGGCTCCTCTACCGCGACGAGGTCGCCTACGTCTGTGGTCTCACGCGACCCTGAGGACGACCCCCGGGGCTCTCCATAGAGAGAGGGTCTGCCTGGAGGGTCCCTGGACACCGAGGCTCGCATCGAAGCGCTGTTGACCCGCGCACGCGCGCTCCGGGCCGACGGGGA
The DNA here is from genome assembly GCA_964655065.1 of uncultured Enterobacteriaceae bacterium. Taxonomy (GTDB): domain Bacteria; phylum Myxococcota_A; class UBA796; order UBA796; genus DRPG01. Next base: position 36,813 of record CAZZLC010000004.1, read on the forward strand.
CCTCGCGTCGACGACCCGCGCGCTGGACGAAGCCGCTCGGATCGGAGACGAGCTCGACGCCGACCACCCGCTGCGCCGAAAGACCCGGTGGCGGCTCGCCAAGGTCCACCACGACGCTCGAAGGCCCGATCTGGCCCTCACCGCGCTCGAGCCCCTCTTCGAGGCCGACGATCCCTTTCTCGGCTACCCGACGGGCCTGGACGCGGTGGGTCCCCTGGCCGTGCAGGCGTGGCACCGCGGCGGCTACGGCGACCTTCGGGTGGATCGACTCTTCCAGGCCGTCGAGCAGGCGGTTGCGGGAGACCCGGTCCGGGCGACACAGGCTCGACTGCAGCGGCTGTGGGCCCGAGCGTGCCGAGGGGATCGGCACGGGCTGGCGCAGGAGCTCGAGGCGTTCGCGAGGCTCGAGCCAGGCGCGTTCGCCGACGGGCCCTCACGACATCCCCGTGCCCTCGATGCAGCGGGCTCCCTCCCCTGGCTGCAGCTGGACGCGGCGCGGACCGTGCTCCGCGCCGCGCCCTGGGCCCGTGACCCCGCGCTAGGCGCCCCCGCCGGGGACCACGTCGGAGACGCGGCCCCCCCCCCCGGCCTCGAACGGACCGGGGAGATCTGGTTTCTCGAGCCGATCGCGCTGGTCCGCCGACGGCTCGGTCGCCCGGATCCGGACGACTACGCAACGGCCTGGTTCGCGCTGGCCGGACGCATCGACTACCCCCGTCGGGCCTACCACCACCGGGTCGCCCTCGCCGAGGCCGCGAGAGCCGTCGATCCCGACCGCACGGTGCTGCGCTACCGCGAAGCCGCCACGGTGGCTCGGGAGTCCGACCATGGCCCCGAGTGGATCGTCGACGCGACGATCCAGGCGGGCGACCGGGCGGAGGCCCGCGCGCTGGTCGCGCGCTACGGGCTGGAGGTCTTCGGGCCGAGCTTGTCGGACACGTCGCTCACGTAGAGGAATCGCCACTCGCTGCCCGACGCGGGGAGGGCGGTGTAGGCGAGGAGCGTGCGCGACCCCTGCCGCCCGAACGCGGGCTCGGCCACGGCGGTGAACGCGGTCTCGAGCGCCACCGAACCGCTGCCGTCGACCCGCGTGATCATCACGTCCTGGGCCTTCGCGGGCTCTTGATACGCGAACGCGGCGAAGCGCCCATCGGGAGACAGCGCGGGCCGCGCCCGTAGCGGCAGCCGGACGTCCCTGGCGAGCACGCGCGTGGTGCCGTCGCGCACGCTCACGAGGTCCCAGTGCTCCTCGCCCCTCGAGCCGTCGAAGAAGACGACCGCGCCGTCGGCGGCGTAGACCGGCCGGGTCTGGTCACCGTGCCCCCCGGCGAGCTGGCGCTCGATGCCCGAGGTGACCTCGATCTCGAAGACGTCCTCGCCCCCGCTGCGCTCGCGCGAGAACACCACCCGCCGCCCGTCACCCGAGAACGCGGGGTAGGACTCCGCCTCGGGTGACCGGGTCAACACGGCGACCGCGCCGGTGCGCGTGTCGCGGGTCTGCAGGTCGGCCTGTCCCGATGCGTCGGTCACGAAGACGAGCTTGTCGCCCCGCGGTGAGAGCATGGCCTGGGTGAGGTTGCCCGAGAGCTGCTGGTTCGAGATGTACTCGGCGGCCGAGCCGTTCAGCCCCCGACGGTAGTAGAGCCGGTACTTGCCTCCGGGGTTGCTCGCCTCGAAGATCACGAAGCCCTCGGGATGCCACACCGGGCTCGCTGCGATGCGGCCCCGGCTCCCGAAGGGGGAAGTTGCGCCAGGCAAGGCGACCTTCACCGCGAGACCGGTGGCCTCGGAGCCCGACAGGCTGGCGAGGTAGAGGTCGACGTCGCCCTGGTAGGGGTTGACCTCGAAGGCGAGCGCACCACCATCGGTCGAGAACACCGGGTTGTAGGCGTGCCCGTCTGCCGCGTAGGAGACCTTTCCGGCGAGGGCGGTGGAAAGCCACCCGATCAGGACCACGATCATGGCAACTCCTGGCTCAACCGTCGAAGCGCGGGACGCGGGGCACGAGGCCCACCCGGAGGCCGAGGGTGAGGTAGGACCGGGCACCGTCCGTCTGCCAGCTGCCCCCGAGCTCGACCAGCCCCTGGAGATCGCCGACGTCGAAGGGGCAGAATCCGCCCCAGGCCTGCAGTCCGAGCCCGTAGGCCCGGCCCGCGAATCGGATGTCCTCGCGGGGCTGCGAGGTGGGGTCCTGGCCACGGTCGAACCACGACGCCACCCCCGTGCCCGTGCCGACGATCACCTGGTACTGCGGACCGACGGCGAGCCGCGCCGCTCCCGGCCGCACGACGAGCAGGGACCACGCCGCGACGGCGTGCATGGTGTCGAGCCCATAGCCTCCGGCGTACCCGAGCCCCGCGGCCACCGCGATGGCGGGCTCCCGGTACCCGAGTCCGAGCTCGATCCCCCCGGCCACGGTCGCGCCGAACAGCGAGACGCTGGCCGGGGAGAACTGGTGCTCGCCGTCGGCGAGCGTGGTCACCCGGTCGGTCTCGGGGCTCCCGAGCCAGGTCGGACCGAGGTGGACCACGGGTCCACGGTAGCGGAGCCGCCGCGACGCCTCTCCCTGCGGCGAGCTCCCGCGACGAGGAAGCACCACCCGCACCGCCTCGGCCCGGGCCTCGACGACGAAGGACACGTCACTCACGGTGTACTCGCCCGTGGGGAGCAGTCCGTCGAAGGCGCCGGTCTCGGCCAGCACGTCGCGCGCCCAGGCGATGGCTCGCTGCTGGTCGGGCGCGAAGGGCATCGTCTCGCGCCGGAGCTCCGGAGGGCGACGAGGATCCCCGGTGATCACCACGCGCCCGAAGCTCTCGGTGACCGCGTCCAGCTGCCGCTGCACGTCGGGATCGGCGCCCGACTCGTAGGCGAGGGCGAGCCGCTCGGTGCGCTCGAGCGCCTTGCCGAGCATCCGCGCCGCCTCGGCGGCGAGCACGTGCTGCTCGGGACGCAGTTCGCAGCGGGTCTTCAGCAGGCTCTGGTAGGACCGCTCGACCCCCGACCAGACGTTGCGCTCGGCGAGGCGCGTCTGCTCTCCGGAGAGCCTCTGATACTCGGCCTCGTCGCACGCCCACGCCGGGGCGTGCAGCGCCACTCCGAGGGCCATCAGAACGCAGGACCTCACGGCGCCTCCCTTCGGTGGGACCAAGGGTCGAAGAGCTGCCGCGCGTGCGGGTGGGTCGGCTCCCCATCCGGGAGACGAACCTCGTCGATCACGCGGCCCTCCCGCATCACGACGGCGCGCCCGCACCACCGGCGCGCGTGCCGCATATCGTGGGTCACGAACAGGCACCCGGAACCGGCGGGAAGATGGCCGAACAGGTCCGCGAGGACCTGATCCTGGCGATCGGACTCGAGACCCGACGTGGGCTCGTCGGCGACCACCAGTCGCGGCGACAACGCGAACACCCGGGCCAGCGTCACGCGTCGCTGCTCCCCTCCCGACAGCTCCCGGGGCAGCGCCGCCCTCCGATGCCCGAGTCCGAGCGAACCCAGCAGCGCGATGGCCCGGGCCGTCGCGTCACGACGATCCCGTCCCCCGAGCACCCGGAACGTCTCGACGAGGTGCTCGACCACGGTCTGCTGGGGATCCAACGCGGACAGGGCGTCCTGCGGGACGTACTGCACCTCGCGGCGAAGCGCGCGTCGCTCCGCCGGCGTCCGCTCGCTCCAGGTCCGCCCGTCGATCAGGACCTCCCCTGCGCTCGGGGCCTGGAGCCCCAGGGCACACCGCGCGACGGTCGTCTTGCCGGACCCGGACTGGCCCACCAGGGCCACCGCCTCTCCCGGTTCGATGGTCAGCGACAGGTCGTCGACCGCCACGATGCGGCCGGGGTAGGTCACTCCGAGGCCCCGGATCTTCACCAGGCTCATCGTGCCCCCAAGTCGACGACGGTCGCGGCGATGCGCTCGACGATCTCGGTCGAGTGCGAGACGAGCCACAGCGCCACGCGCTCCTCTTCGGCGAGGGCTTGCAGGAGCTCGACGATGGTGCGCCGGGTGATCGGGTCGAGTCCCGCTTCGGGCTCGTCGGCGACGAGGATCGCGGGTTCCGGGGCCAGGGCGACCGCCAGTGCGGCGCGCTGGGCCATTCCCCCGGACAGCTCCCGAGGGAGGGCTCGGGCCACGGCGGGCTCGAGCCCTACCCGCGCGAGGAGTGCCCGGATGGCATCGGCCTCGGACGCGGGCCGGGTCGACCGGCGACGCAGGGCCATCGCGAGCTGCCAGCCCAGGGTTCGTCCCGGGTTGAGCGCGGTGGCGGCCGCCTGCGGCGCATACGAGAGAACTCGGCCGCGGAGCGGGCGCATGCGCCGAGAGAGTCGTCGATGGGCCCGTGCTCCTCCCCCGGCCACCCCCGCGAACAGGTCACCCTCGGCGTGGGCGGGGAGCCAGAGGGAGCCGCGCTCGAGCCCGGGGGCGACGTCGATCACCCCCATCGCCGCCCTGGCGGACAGCGACTTGCCGGCCCCCGACGGGCCGACCAGGGCGGTGACCTGCCCGCGTACGAGACGCAGCGAGACCCCGTCGACGAGCCGACGCTCCGGGGTGCGGATGGCCAGATCCTCGAGGATCAGCACGTCCATCAGCGGGTCCCCGTCGCGATGCGCAGGCTCGTGGCGATGGACGCGGTCCCGCCCAGCAGGAGCAGTCCGAGCGCCGCCGCGTGCCACAGCGGGAGCCCGAGCAGCGCCTTGTAGCCCTCGTAGAGCACCACGGCCCAGCTGTGCTCCTCCGCCGAGTGGGTGAACGAGGGCTCGTCGAGGGCGATGGCCAGGTAGGACAGGGAGACCTCGAGAAAGACGACCTGCATGGCGACGTCGGCGCTCTGACGCGCGATCACGGGCCGCAGGTTGAGGCCCACCACGTGCAGCCCGTAGACGCGGACCCACGAGAATCCGTGGGCTCGCAGCGCCTCCACGAACCGCTCGGCCCCGATCCGGCCCGCGGTGGCCGCCGACTCGTCCATGGCTCCGGGCGCGGCGAGCAGGGCCCAGGTGACGGCGATCGGGGTGAGCGTCTGCCAGTCTCGCGGAAGCAGCAGCGCGACCACGAGAACCACGACGAGCCGAGGGAGCGCGCCGACGCCCTCGGAGAGCGCGGTGAGCACGCGGTCGACGAACGAACCGGCCGTGCAGCGAACGAGCCCCGCCACCGTCGCCGCGAGGGCGACCAACCCGGCGGCGAGCACCGTGGGTCCCGCGAGGATGCGAGCCCCCTGCAGCGCGATGCCGAGCAGCGGAACGCCTCGACCGTCGGCCCCGAAGGGAGGGAGGACCCAGGGGGGAGCCGCTGCGATCCCCGGGTCGGGCGCGGGCAGGCGTTCGGGCGCACTCGCAGCCGCGACCGCGAAGATGGTGAGGCCGATCAGCGCCCACGCGCCGTGGAGACTCCTCGCCGTCACGACAGTCCCCGGGGCACCCGGTGGACCCAGGCGGCGACCAGAGCGTCCAGCGCGGCCTGCCCGAGGAGCAGGGCCGTCGACAGCAGCGCGATGATCCAGGTCGTGGCGAGCACGAGGCCCAGGTCCTGGCGGAGGGTGCCGACGAAGAGCAGCTGCCCCAGGCCCTCGATGCCGAGTACCACCTCGACCACCACCGCCCCCGAGAGCAGGCCGAGGACGCGGGCACGCCACTGTCGCGCGAGGGCCGGCAGCACGTTGGGCAGCGCGTTCGCCCAGGGCGACTCCCCACGCAGACGGGCCATGGTGACGTAGCGACGGGTCCACTCCCGCGCGAAGGTCTCGCGAGTTCCCACGACCGCGCCCCACAGACCGCGATCCGCGAGAACCAGGGCGAGCACGCCGAGCGCGAGGCGCCACCGTCCGGCCACCCCGTCGTAGGACAGCAGGCCGTAGGTGAGCTCGACCCACGCCGCGGCCGCGAGCGAAACGATGACCGCCGGTACGGTGCCCACGACCTGCCACAGCGCGTCGAACCGGCTGGCCGAACGCACCAGCCCGAGGACGCTTCCCAGCAACAGCCCGAGGGTGGCGGATCCGACCAGCGCCAACGTATTGGGCACGGCGTCGGCGAGCAGGCTCGTGACGGGGACTCCCGGCATCACCCGCCACGAACGGCCGAGGTCCCCGGTCAGCGCGGCTCCTGTCCAGTCGACGTAGAAGCTCGCGGGGCCACGGTCGAGGTTCCAGGCTCGCGCGAGCGCCTCGGTGCCCTCGCAGATCTCGGGAGGACAGAGGATGTCCGCGGGGTCGCCAGGCAGCGCCCACAGGGCCAGCGTGATCGCTGCCGTCACCACGAACGGCAGCCCGAGAGCCCCCAGAGCCACGGACCAGGGGGGCGGAGCCGGGGCCTCGGCTCGGTCCGCCATCTCACATCCGCCAGTCGTCGAACTCGCTGAAGTAGAAGTACGGCGCGATGACGTTGTCACGGACCTCGTTGCGCCATGCCGACTTCGTGTCGAGCTTCCAGAGGAAGAGGTAGGGCAGATCCTCGGCGAGCAAGGCGTGCAGGGCGTGGTAGGCGTCCTGCGCCTCGGTGTCGGTCCGCGCGGCGTCGAACGCCTCGAGCAGCTCGTCGACAGCGGGGTTCTCGTAGCCGAAGAGGTTGAGCGAGCCCTCGGTACCGGTTCGGGAGTGGAAGAGGTCGCCAACCTCCTCGACGAGCCCGAACGACCACTTGCCGATCAGCATGTCGTACTCTCCGGCCAGCCGGCCGGTGATGGCCTGCTGAACCCAGGCGTCGGACGACTCCCGGTACACGGTGGTCTCGAACCCGGCCTCTCGGAGCTGGTTGCCGACCTGCACGAGCAGGTCCGGCGCCTCGGGCCCGAGTGCGGCGTTGATGCCGATCCGGAGCGGGATCGGTCGTCCGTCGATTCGCCAGCGCCCCTTGGACCAGCGCGCCCCGGCCTCCGCCATGAGGGCCTTGGCCTTGTCGTAGTCGGCCCGAACCACCTCCTCGACGCTGTGGTTGTAGTAGGGCGAGGACGGCACGAAGGGCCCGGAGATGAACTGGCACGGCGGGTTCACCGCCCCGGGCTTCACCCCGATCGTGAGCTCCCGTAGCTTCTCGCGGTCGAGGAAGCGGTCGAGCGCCTGGCGGATGCGGCGATCGGCCACCGTGCGTGGATTGATGGCGACAAACCACCAGGAGCGGAGATCGTAGGACTTCAGCGAGGCGTCTTCCGACGCGTTGATGTCCTGGCGCAGCGGAGGCGTCACCGCCACCATGCCCTGGACGGCCCCCAGCATCACGTTGCGGACCTGGACTTGAGGGTCGCCGCCCTGGCTCGTGGCCACCCGGTCGATCTTGGTCTGGTAGTGGACGTTGTCGACCCGCCGAAGCGTCAGCGCACGCGACGACCGCTCGGCCCGGAGAGGGCCCGAGCCGATCGGGGCGTTCGCAAAGGGAAGATCGGGCCGGATCGCTGTCGAGTCGAAGGCGTGCCGTGGAAGCACCCGGAACTGCAGCCGCTCCTTCTTGTTGTAGAAGGGCCGAGCGAACTCGACGACCACGGCGTGCTCCTTCTTGAGCACCTCACAGCCCGCGAGCACCTCGCGGTACCCCTGGGCGACGGTCGAGGGCGTTCGCCGATCGAGCATCGCGTCGATCGTGAAGCACACGTCGCCCGGACCGAGACGCTTGCCGTCGTGCCACCGGACCCCCTGGCGGAGCACCAGCTTCAGTCCGTCCTCTCCCACGTCCTCGTCGCGCTCGACGAGTCGCGACAGCAGCTGGTTGGTGATGGCCGACCGGTAGTACAGCCGATCGAACACCAGCTCCTGCGCTCGCTGATCGACCATCGTGCGTGCGAACAGCGGGTTCAGGGAGGAGGGCAGCGACTCGTCGTAGTACGCGATCGAGCTGCCCGCGAGCAGGCTCGTCATCAGGACGGCCCCCGCCGCCAGCAGCGCGCTTCGAATCGTCGTCGGCACCACGCGGATCTCCTCTCAGTTCGGCCCTTGACCTACGTTCTCGCGGTTGACGCGCAGGTTGAGCACGTCGACCGCGAGGCGGGCGACGGTCAGGGCCGGGACGCGCTGCGATTCCTGGTGGATCGTCTCCGCCGCACGCACGGGGTAGCGATTGGCGACGTCCCACGCCGCAAACCACAGGCGTCCCACCGGATCCGCCGCGGCGCCCTCGCTCGCGTCCCACGCTGCCATCAGAATGCGCCCGGCCCCTTCGTGGTCGCCCATCGCCTCCGCCACGAGGCCGAGGGATCGCAGTGCGCCCGCGCGAGCCAGCTCCGCGAACTGGACGTCCTGTGGCTGCTCGGGGCCGTTCCGCAGGACGGCGGCTCGGGCGACCAGCGCCTTGCGGAGCGCCTCGGTGAGGTCGGCGACGCGGCCGGGCTCGAGCCGACCGTCGACGAGCGCTCCGTGCGCCACCGCCGCGTGGAGCGAGTCGTCGCGGTGGCGTCGGATTGCCTTCAGGACCCCCTCGCGGGACGCTGCGGATCGGACGTCCACCAGGAAGTCGACGTCGGCCGCGACGAGCGGGTCGCCGCCGAATCGGAGCGGAAGGGGGATCTCGGTCGGCTGGTCGGCTCCGCCGTTGTCGGCGGGCAGGGTGTACGCGTAGCGCAGTCGACGAAGCGCCGAGGTGTGCTGCGGGGCGGCCATGCGCGCGGCGCGCTCGTGCCACTGCGCGAGCGCGACGAGCAACAGCGGATCGCCCAGCGGTCGCAGGGATCGCTTGTCCGAGCGCTCGGCCAGCGCGTACTGAGGCTCGGGTGCGACCTCGGGCCAGCCGCCCACGGAGGGCGCCGGGAGCTCGACGGGCAGTGAATCGAGATCGGGAGGCCACGTCGGGCCGGTGAGCCAAGCGGCCCACAGCGCGTGCCAGGGAGCAGTGGGGTCGTCGACCAGGCCCCGCGCCTCGGCCGACGCTGCCTTCGCGGCGGCGAGCTCGCCCCGCAGCCCGAGTCCCACGCTCACGAGGTGGGCGGTGCCCAGCGGGTCGGTCGGCAGCGCGGAGGAGCCGTGGTAGGTCTGCACGTAGCTCTCACCGGCGAGCCTGGCGGCCTGGTGGAACAAGGCGGCCGCCTCGACGTGAGCCCGTGCCGCGGCGAGCCCTCCGAGGGGGCCGAGCTCTCTCACCGCCGTAGCGAGGTCGCGCTTCAGCACCAGGGTGACCCACCCCGGCTCGGTCGCGAACGGCGCGAGCGCGGACTCGGGAACCACCTCGACGACCCAGGTCCGATCGAGCTGGTCGTCGGGGACCTGGAGCTCGGGCGCCCCGTCGGCCTCGACGGTCGGATCGGGCGGGGTGACGCAGGCGAGCCACCCGGCGAGGGCGAACATCAGTACACCTCACAGAATTCCGAGGTGCCGGCAGCGGAGAGGCACAGCTCGCGCGGATGAGTGGTGTCCTTGCCCACCCGGCGGGCGTACTGGTACCACTCCCGGGCGTAGTTCTTGGCCTGGCCCCGGTACTTCTCGACCGCGTTGCGGGTCTGCGGGCTCGGATCGTCGACCTGGCGCTGCTCGGTGACGAGCCAGAGGTCGTTCGCGGCCTTGGACCGCAGCCGGTGCAGGGCGTACACGCGATCGGTGTACTGCTCGTCGCGCCAGTCGCGTCGCGCGTTCTCCATGGCGAGCTCGGACCATCCGATGACCTCCGCGGCTCGCGATGGTCCTTGCTGCTCCAGGTAGAGGGCGAGCTTGTAGCAGAGGGCCGGATTGGAGCGGTCGATCCCGCCGAGGTGTCGCAGGGCGAGGCGTTCCCAGCGTGCGAAGTCGCCTCGTCCCTCGGCATCCGCCATGAGCAGGTGGCTCGCGTGCCGCCGGGACGTCTGCTTGGGGTCGTTCTCGACCCGCTGCTCGAGACACTCGATGGTCTGCGGCTCGAGCTGCCCGTTGAGGGCGGCACCTTCGAGCGCCACGAGGTCGGTGCACGCCGGGAGCGCAGGCGGTGGCGGAGGCGCGGGCCTCGCGCGCGGTCGACGGCGGGCCGAGGTCCGGGCCACCGTCTTCGGGGCGGCGGGCTCGGGTGCCGCCTCGGGCTCGGGCTCCCCGGCTGACGCGACCTGCTCCGGAGGCTCGTCGGGGTAGGTGGACAGGCCCGAAAACGGCGAGAACACCGGGGTCGGGGTGAGGTCGAACCACCCGACGCGGAGGTCGGTCGGCAGGGGCTCCGACCCCCGACCCAGGCGCGCTTCGTCCACGATGCAGCCCGACCACCCGTCGGGGCACGGAAACGGCGGAAACGCGGCCTGGAAGTCCGGCCACTCCTGGCCCGTGGCGACGATCGGCACGAGGAGAGCGACGGCGAGCAGACCACGACGCACGCCGTTCCTCACTTGTCGAGCGGCCGAGGGCGTGGCATGGGCACCTCCACGTCTCTGGCCGACTCCTGACTCGGGGCGATGGTGAGCCTCGACAGCGGCACCTCGAAGATGTTGCGGCGCCTGCGCACCCGGTAGAGCACGCGCTCGGTCCGGTAGCCCGGGGCGGAGACCTCGAGCTCGAGCTCCATCCCCTTCGCGAAGAAGCGCTCGGTGCCGTCGGGCAGGTAGAGCACCCGCGCGGTCCACTCGCCGGTCTCGGCGTTCACGCGGTGCCGGTCCTTCTCCTCGCGATGGCGGACCACCGCGGTCGCCAGGGGCTCGCCACGCGTATCGACCACGCGGACGGTCACGGGCACCCCCTCGGGGTCCGCGGCTTCCGCGCCCAGCGCGAGCAAGGTGACGAGCATCACAGCTTCTCCAGCATTCGACCCAGCGCCCCGCCGGTGGCCACCCGATCCCGGGCGGCCTCGATCGCGCCGATCCGAACCAGGCAGCTCGCCGCGGCCGGCGAGTCGAGGCCCTCGACCAGTCGCTCGGCCACCCCAGCGTCGCGGGCCAGCCCACAGGCGGTCACCCGGGCGTCGTCGAGACCGTCGACCGGAACCCCGCTCCCGCGGCTGCGCAGCGCGTCGAACGTGCGCAGGCCGGATTCTGGATCGCCCTCGGCGATCTCGACCATCGCCAGGGTGGCCCGAGCCCGCCACTGGAGCTCGCGCGGAAGGTTCACCGCCTCCTCGACCATGCCTCGGGCCACGCGAGGGAGCCCCGAGGTCACCGCACGCCCTGCCCACAACAACAGCAGCTCACTGCGCGCGGCATCGGCGTCGAGCTTGCGCAGGAACCGGTCCGCTCCCTCGCAGGCTTCGCGACGCTTGCCGAGCGCCCACAGGGCCACCGGGTTGGCGAGAGCCCGCACCTGCGGTTCCTCGTGCTGGAGGAGACCGAGGTACCTCCGGGCGGTCGCGGCGGCCGTGCCGTCGGTCTCGGCGACGGTCGCGAGCACCTCGATGGCCCGCGCGAGGTCGAGGTCCACGATCATGACCTCGGCGGCCAGCACCTGGCCTGCCGGCGTGCCCGAGGCGAGTCCGTGGGTGCGGACCTCGTCGAGAAGGTCGCGCCGCCTCGCGAGCTCGGCCCTCCGCAGCGCCACCTCGCTCGACTGACGCACCCCCGCGAGCACCACGTCCGCTTCCCCGAGGCGGCCAGCGAGCAGCAGCGTGTACGACAGTCCCGTCGCCGCCTCGACCGAACCCGGGAACGCCTGGTTCAGGTCGCGGTACGACGCCATCGCTTCGGGGAGGTGGCCGTCGTCGAGCAGCTGCCTCGCCACCGCCAGGTCCTCGGGACGCGGGGCGGGGACGAGCCAGTCGGTGACGCTCGTGCACCCGAGCCCGAGGGCGAGGCCGAGGACCGCCACAGCGAGGGTCAGCATCCTGGCGGGCTGGGGGACCACGTGCCTCCCGGCGGGGCGACCCCGCGAACCGAGACGGCAGTAACGCGTGGGCCCCGCGGTGGGTCGAGGGGTCGCCGTTCAGGCCGCCGACGGCCGTGAATCGGCCTCGGAGGCCGGGAGATCCCGACGATCCAGCGCATCGAAGTGACGGGCGATGCGATCGAAGACCTCGGAGACGCTCTGGGCGTGGAAGATCGCCTGCCGCAGCGTGTCACCGTCGGGCACGCCGTCGGCGAAGTACCGACCGATCTTCTTCATGCGGCCGAGCGCCCCCTTCTCGCTGCGGGAGGTCCGCTCCAGCACGCCGTAGTACTCGACGAGGACGCGGCGCCGCTCGGCGAGGTCCACGGTAATCGGACCCTCGCCGCGGAGGCGAGCCGCGATCTTCTGGAAGACCCAGGGATCGCGGATCGCCCCGCGCCCGATCATGAGCCCGTCGCAGCCTGTCTCGGCCAGCGTCTGTTCGGCGCTGGCCTCGTCGATGACGTCGCCGTTGGCCAGAACCGGGATGCGCACCGCCTCCTTGACCTTCCGGACGGTCGAGAGGTCGCGCTCTCCGCCGTAGAGGTCGGCGCGGGTGCGCCAGTGCACGGCGACCATCTCCGCGCCTTCGCCCTCGCACATCCTGGCGATCTCGGGGGCGTTCTTCAGCGAGGCGTCCCAGCCCGCGCGCATCTTCACCGTGAACGGGATGGACACCGCGGCCCGCATCGCTCGCACGATGTCCCGCGCGACCTCGGGCTCCTTCATCAGCGACGACCCACCGGAGTTCTTGCACACCTTCTTGCTCGGGCACCCCATGTTGAGGTCCACGACATCGGCGCCGAGCTCGTCCTGAACGTAGCGAGCTGCATCGGCGAGGACCTCGGGGTCTCGGCCGTAGACCTGCACGCTCACTGGGCGCTCGTCGGGGTCGAACTCGGCCATCTTCAGCGCGTTCCGGTGACCCTCGGCGAGACTCCTCCCCGGAATGAACTCGGTGACCGTCAGGCCCACCGCGCCAATCGACCGCACCAGCCGCCGGAAGTGCAGGTCGGTCACGCCCTCCATCGGGGCCAGGACCAGTCCAGGATCGATGTGCAGGTGGCGGATCGCGAACACGGCGTTCCTCCAGGGTCAGCGTTCAGCCGCGACGGTGCGGGACCTCGGTGAGGCCGAGCTGGTCCAGCAGCTGGTGCTCGATCGCGTCGCACTCCGCGCGGAACCAGTGCTTCACATAGTCGCGGTCCCGCATGGTGTCGACGTCTTGCTCGGCGAGGTCCAGGGCGGTCAGCGCGTCACGGAACGCGGGGTCGTCGGGGTACGCGTAGAGCACGCCGTCTTCGTCGATCACCACCTGGTCGTGCCTGGCCCCGCGAATCCAGACCTCGCAGCGGGCGTCTCCGTAGACCAGGTCTCCGGCTGCCTCGAGCGCCGCGACCACCCTTCCCGTGGGGAGGTCCACGCCCACGAAGTCGCGAGGTGGCATGCCCTGGGGTGGGGTGCGACCCTGCTCGACGGCGGGACGATCGATCTTCTGACGGTAGAGCAGGGAGAGCGGGGCATCCATGGCCAGAACGAGCGCGCGGTGGACCTCGGGGAGGCGCTCGTGGCCGACGCTCACCGTCAGCCGCGTCTCCCCTTGCGGCGTCATCTCCGGGTACCAGCCCGGATCGGGCACCCAGCCATCCTCGTCACCGTTCTCCAACACCGAGACCGCCTTGGGTCCTCGTGGCATCGTCACTTCTCCCCGTCCGTCGGTCGCAGGGCCGTAGCATCGTGGCGGGCGCGGCGGTATCTGAACCGTTCGGGGGGGACCACCCTCGCGGAGGCACGTTGGACGCGGTCGAGCGCCTGACCCAGCGCGACGAGGCGGGCATTCGACGTCTGCTCGAGCAGGACGTCGTCGCCAACCTCTTCCTCCTCGGCTTTCTCGACGCCCATCCCGTCACGCGGGGCGGCTGGTACGGGGCGTTCGACGACGGCGAGCTCTCCGGCGTGGCGCTGCTCTTGCCGCGCCGCCTCGCGGTGCCCTACTGCCCGGACCCCCGCGATGCTGCCCGCATCGGTGCCCATCTCTACCACATCCGGTCCCCCACGCTGACGGTGGGCCCCCGCGAGGCGGCCGACGCGTTGTGGGAGCGGTGGACGCGAGGGCGCTCGGGTCAGACCCACTTCGATCAACGCCTCTACGTGCTCACCGAAGCGCCGGGAGGGAAGGATCCCCCTGGGTTTCGGCGAGCCACTTTCGCGGAGTGGCCGGTGATCGCCGACCATTCCTCCGCCATGGAGCTCGAGGACCTCGGGGTGGACCCTCGACAGGCCGATCCCAGCCTGCACGACCACATCGTACGCGAGCGGGTCAAGGCAGGACGCACCTGGGTGATCGAACAGGACGGGTCGGTGGTGTTCCAGGTCAACGTCGGCACCACCCATCCGGAGGGAGCGCAGGTGGGGGGGACCTTCGTGCCCCCCATGTTTCGCAATCGCGGCTTCGCCGGTGGAGGAATCGCCGCCCTGGGTCGCCGGTTGCTGAAGCGGGCCCCTCGCGTCACCTTGCACGTCAACGAGGCGAACCTCCCTGCCGTGCGGGTCTACGAGCGCTGTGGATTCGTGCGCGACGCCCCGTTCCGCCTCATCACGCCCTGAGGACGCATGCTGCACGCCGACCATCGCTTTCACGACGCCGTGGCGGAGCGGGTGGCCCAGCTCGAGAAGCGCACCGATGCCGAGGTCGTGGTGGTCGCGGCGGCCAAGTCGGGGAGCTATCTCGATCTCGCGCAGGTCTGTGGCGCCGTCGCCGCCCTCGCCACGTTCGTCGTCCTGCTCGTGGTGCCGCTGACCATCCACCCGGTGCTCGCCATCCTCGATCTCGGCTTCGCCTTCGTGGTCGTGAGCTGGCTCGTCGCGGGCCATCGGGCGTCCACCTGGCTCGCGTCGGGAGCGCGGAAGCTGGACCAGGTCCGCCGAGCTGCTGCGTCGGAGTTTCACCTCGAAGCGGTCCACGCGACCCCGATGCGCACGGGGCTGCTGGTGTACGTGAGCGCCTGGGAGGAGAAGGTGGAGCTCATCCCGGACGTGGGGCTGGAGGCCCGCATTCCCCGCGGCCGGTGGGCCGAGGCGGTGCAGCGCTTCTCCGCCGTCGACGTCGCGGGGTTCCTGGCTGGACTCGACGCAGTGGGGGAGCTCCTGGCCGAGTACGTTCCGCACTCGGGCGCGCGGAAGCTCGACCTCGACGACGCGCCGCGGATTCGCTGATGCACCTCTACGCCCTGCTCGACGCCTGGCCTCGCGACGTCCGAGCGGTGCTGTTGGGTGCCACGGGAAGCCTGCTCGCGGTGGCGACGCTGTCGCTGCCCCTCCTGCGACTCCCCCCCATCGCAGGCGACACAGCGGCGTGGCTCGTGGTGCTGGGCGTCGCGGGCACCTGGATCCTGGCCTATCTCCGCGTGAGACCGCAGCTGCCGCGCCCCGCCCCCGACCTCGCGTCACGACACCGGGGGATCCTCGCCGGGCGCTGGCTCGACCGCGCGCCGACGGCGGTGCGACTCCCCGAGGTCGACGCGTCGTTCTCGCTCGTCGCCGAGACAGCTCGGGTCCGCGATCGACTCGCGGGCGCGGTCCGGGGCACGGTCGGTCCCGTTGCCCTCGTGGGCATGGTCGGCGACCGGCTGATGGCGAGGAGTCTCGTCTACGACGGGCGCCCACGCTGGATCGAGGCCACGTTCCGGCGTGTGGGCGAGGAGCTCGAGCTGCTCGGCCACGAGTACGTCGCGACTCCCGCCTCGGTCGTCGAGATCGACTCTGGGTGGCCGGCCGCTCGCCGCGCCCTCCTCGCCAGGGACGAGGCCCTCGACGTGGTGAGCTTCGACGTCCTGTGCGCCCAGATCAACGCCGAGATCGACGCGCTCGTCGATGCGGACGTCCCCACCCGAGCGGCGTCGCCCTACCTCACGCCCGACGGTGCACGCTCGGTCGCGTTCTGGGCCGAGGGACCGGGGCTCCCTCCGGGTGGTCACGACGTGGTCTGGCTCTCCGTCGAGGAGGATGCCTGGCACGAGCGCGTGGAGGTGCAGTGCGGCCTGCGGGTGCTGGGACTGTGTCGTCGTGCGGGCTCGGCAGACGCGCCCTGGCAGCTCTGGCGGCTGCGGAGGGGGGCATGAGAGGCCGCTGGCTCGTCGTCGGCCTGCTCGCGCTCGGGGTCGTCGTCCTCGGGAGTGCCGACGAGGCCCTCGCTCGCGTTGGGGGAGGAGAGTCGTTCGGTCGTGGCCCCGGCGGGGGCGGCGGCGGAGGGGGCGACGGGATCCCCCTCGATCTCGTCATCCTGTTGCTCCATCTCTGCTTCGAGCAGCCCGCCATCGGGATTCCGCTCCTCATCGTCGTCGGCGGCTTCTTCTTCGCCCGGACCTTCTGGAGCGGCAGCCAGGCCCACCAGGTGCACCGGAGCGGGCGGTTGCCCGACACCTCGGCCCTGGCTCCCCGACCGGGCAGGTCGACCGCGGGGATCGCTGCGCTGAAGGCACGCGACCCTGGGTTCTCGGTCACCGTGTTCCTCGACTTCGCCGCGCTGGTGCACCGTCGCGCGCACGAGGCGCTCGGAGCGGGTGACGAGGCCTGGGGGCTCATCGCACCCTTCGTGTCTCCAGAGGCTCGTGAGCGCCTCGAGCAGGGCCATCCCGGAGTCGGGCGCGTCGACGAGGTGGTGCTCGGAGGCATCGCCATCGTCAAGGCCGAGCGTCGCGGCAACTTCGACCACCTCACCGTGCAGATCGAGTCCACCCACCTCGAGTCGTATCGCTCGGGCCAGTCCCGGCGGGTGATGCTGCGCGAGCAGTGGGTGTTCCACCGCGAGCTCGGAGCCCGGAGCGCGCCCCCCGACGAGGCGACGCGCCTCGGTTGCCCGAGCTGCGGTGCCGCGATCGAGGTCACGGCGATGGGGGAGTGCAGCAAGTGCGGCACTGCGATCACGGCCGGGCAGCTCGTCTGGCAGGCCCGATTCGCAGCCGTGACGGCCCGGCGTCGTGCCGTGGTGCCCGAGATCGGCTTCACCTCCGGCGGTGAGGAGGGATCGGTCCACGTTCCCATGGTGCAGGCCCGCGACCTCGCGGCCCAGATGCGGGCGCTGAAGGCACGACATCCTCGTTTCGACGCCCAGCAGTTCGGACAGCGTGTGGAGCGCGTCTACCACTCCGTGCAGCGAGCGTGGTCGGCGGGTCGCTGGCAGGATGCACGACCCTACGTGACAGACCGGACGTACCAGAACCTCAGGTTCTGGGTAGAACGCTACACCGCGGGGGGGCTCCGCAACCGCCTCGAGGACGTGGTGCTGCGACGGGTCCGCATCGTGAAGGTGGAGGTCGATGCCTGGTTCGAGGCCATCACCGTGCGCCTGTGGGGAGCCATGCGCGACAGCATCGTGGACGATCGCGGCCGTGTGGTGGGAGGGAATGCCCACCTGGCTCGCGAGTTCTCGGAGTACTGGACCTTTCTGCGCAGCGCGGGGACCGATGGCGCGACGCGAGGGGACGAGCCGGGCTGTCCGAGCTGCGGCGCGCCCCTCGATCGCGTTGCCGAGACCGGGATCTGTGGGTACTGCGACTCGAAGATTACGACGGGACGCTTCGATTGGGTGCTCGCCCGCATCGAGCAGCCCGAAGCCTATAGGGGTTGAGGCAGGATGGGCGCTCCCCACTCGAGGGTTGGATCCGACAGTGCAGGTGCGGAGGTGAAGTGCTCCCTTGGCTCGCCGTAGCGGTCGCCGCGCCCACCCACGAGCAGCTCGAGACGGCGACGTGGCAGCTGCTCCACGTGACCCGCACCTGGGGTGCCGGTGAGGTCCAGCTGTTGGCCGCCGAGATCGGCGAGATGACCTGCTTTCGGGCCGAGGCGACGGTTCCCGACCTCGGGCTCGACACGCTGTTCGCCGTGGCCCTCGACCCGGTGAGCGCCCCCAGCTGGTCCCGCGCTTCGCGCATCACGGAGAGTGCGTGGCTGTCTCGGACGGACGACGTGCTCGAGTACTATCAGTACCTGGACGTGGCGCTGGTCGCCGACCGGTTCTGGTTCCTCCGCGCCACGGTCGAGCGGGGGGAGGGGCGGCGCGTCCTCCGCTTCAGCCCGCTCCCTCCGGAGTCCGACCACGACGGCGTGATCGATGCAATCCGCACCCGGCATCCCTCCGCGGTGGAGCCGACCGTCAACATCGGAGGCTGGTACCTCACCACGGTCGACGAGGGTGTGCAGGTCGTCTACCAGCTGTGCTCCCGCAGCGGGACCGTGGCTCGCTGGATCCAGGATCGGGCGGTGCGTTCGGCGCTGCCCTACGCGCTCGGTGACCTCGTGGCGGAGGCGCGACGCCGGTGAACGATGCCGAACCCACGTTGTCCGAGCTCGCCGCTCGGGTCCGCGCGTTCGCCGAGGCGCGAGACTGGACGCAGTACCACTCTCCTCGCAACCTCGCGATGGCGCTGTCCGTCGAGGCGGGCGAGCTCCTGGAGCTCTACCTCTGGTCGAGCGACGACGGGCCCCAGCCGTCCCATCCCCCGCGCGCCGCGAAGGTCGCGGACGAGGCGGCTGACGTGTTGATGTGCCTGCTGAACTTCTGCGATCGCGCGGGCGTCGATCTCGCGGAGGCCCTGGACGCCAAGCTCGCGAAGGCCGAAGCGAAGTACCCGGTGGATCGGGTTCGGGGACGCGCCCTGAAGTACCACGAGTACGACGAGTGGGACGGCGAGGGCAGCTGAGCCCCCCTACCCGTCGTCGCCCGGCAGCGCGCGGACGGGGTCACCGCGACGGATCTGGCCGCCGACGAGCACCTTGGCGGTGATGCCGCCGTGCCCGCGCATCGCGTTGTACCCGCCCTCGCCCAGCGCCTCCTCCATCTTGGAGCACGGGGCGCAGGGACCCGTACCGAGGAGCACCGCGTCGCCGATCTGGAACCTGCGACCTCGGAGCGCGGTGAGGTTGATGCCGCGGATCACGAGGTTTCGGCGGCACACCGCGGCGTCGACGGGCTCGCGGTTCAGGAGCGAGCCGATGATCGGGAGGTGCTCGGCCTGGATCAGCGTCACCTGACGCTTGCCGCCGCCCCGCCCCTGGGCGGTCCGATCGCCCTCGAGCCCGAGGTCCATCAGCGCGGTGACCTCGTCGAGGACTTCGATGGGGGCGTGACGAGCGGGACGGATTCCGATCCACTCGACCTGTCCTTCGCTCGGAAACCGGGACTGGAGGATGCGGCTCTCGATCACGGGGCCTCCGGGGGCTTCTGGAAGCAGAAGGCGTGCTCGGCGCGGGTACGCTCGCGCGCGTGGTCGGCACGGTCGATGCTCGCGCGGGCGACCACCCGCATCCCAGCCGCACGCGCGGCATCTTCGGTCACCTCGGACGTGTCGATCGTGCCGGTGGGGGTGAGGCCGTCGCCGATCACGACCACGAGCTGACCGCCCGGCCGGAGCTGCTCGGCTACGTTCGCGGTCCAGGCGAAGGTGTCGTCGCGCCACTGCTTGCGGGCCTCCCGCTCGCCGGCCCGCCACTGGCGCCGCGCCCCGATCTCGCGGCCCTCGTCGTGCAGCCCCATCCACACGAGACGGAGCTGCTGGAGGGGCAGATAGTCGTAGGTGCTCGGGTACGGCGGCGACGTGATCGCGACGTCGACGGGCTCGCCGAGCGCGAGACGGCGCGCGTCCTGGTAGAAGAACGTGGTAACGGGCGTGCCCGCGGGCACGCGCTCGCGCAGGTCGGCGATTCGACGCCCGAGCTCGCGGACCTTCTTGTGGAAGAGGACCGCGGTCGTGCCCGCCGGGCGGCCGTGCTTGACCTTCTGCGGCGAGGTGTCGGAGCGCCGCCAGCTCACCTTGACGAGGATCGACGAGAAGCACGTCCAGAGCAGATCACGCACGGTGTCGTCAGCGTCGTGGATCGACTGCCGGAGCGACTCGAGCTCGACGAGCGCCTCGCGCCCGTACCACGGCTCGACCACCGACCGGATCTCGGTCGGCGGCAGCTCCTGGGCGCTGCGCGCTTCCTCGGTCGCTCGCCGCGCGGTGGAACGCATCGTGGTGAGCACCTCGTCGGGAACCGTGGTGGTGCGGGTCCGAGCCACGATGAGCGCGACGGGTGAGACGTCGCTGCCCACGGTGCGCCGCCCCGCGATGCGACCCTCCACGCACACGGTGCCACCTCCGCAGAACGGGTCGAGCACCGAGCCTTCGAATCCCTCGACGAGCACCCGAGCCGCTTCGGGGTGGAGTCCCGCGGGGTAGGTGTGGAAGCCGTGGGTCGCCCGCTCCACCTCGCCGTGGGCCAGAAGCGCGCGGGCGAGCCGCTCCCCGACGTCCGGATCGCCAACCACGATCGGGTCGTGCTGCCCCTCGAATCCTGTCGTGCGCACGCGCATCCTCACTCGCGGACCCGCTCGGACGACTACCATCCTGGGGTCCACCCCGGATGCCGTTTCCCCTCGGCCCGTCTCGCGGGTCTATCCGACGAGTCGACTCCATGGAACTTACCGACGACGAGCTCGCGGCCCTCTACGACCGCTACGCCCCCGTGCTCTACCATCGCTGCCGATCGATTCTGCGCGACGACGAGGCGGCCTGGGACGCGGTTCAGGAGACGTTCGCCCGCGTGATCAAGCACGCCGGGGCGTTTCGCGAGCAGTCCAGCCCGCTGACCTGGATGTACAAGATCTCCACCAACTACGCCATCAACCAGCTTCGGAACCGCACCGCGCGGCAGCAGAAGCTGGAGCGGCACGGTGAGAACGTGGTGCCCGCAGCTCTCGGGGGCGAGGTGGACGACCACGAGGATCTGGGGCGTATCCTCGACCTGCTGGACGAGGCCGACCCCCAGACGCGGGCGTGCGTGATCCACACCTACTTCGACGACTGCACGCGCGAGGAGACGGCAGCCCTGGTGGGCCTGTCGGTGCCCACCGTGCGGAAGCGCATCAACACCTTCCTCGTCCGGGCCCGCCAGCGCCTCGGCGTGGCGGCTGGAGCCTCCAGATGACCGAGCCCCACCACCTCTCCAAGCTTCTCCTCGATCGCTACCTCACGGGCGAGCTGTCGCCGGAGGAGGCGTCCCGCGTCGAATCTCGCTTCGACGACCGTGCACGCCAGCACCTCGACGCGGTGAAGCTCGCGCGCGCCGGGATGCCCCAGCTCGACATCGCGGCCCTGCGGGCCCGCGCTGACGCGCTGGAGGTCGAAGACACCGCCGAGGAAGAACCCGTCGACCTCGACGCCTACCGGCGGTCTCGGCTCACCACCGTGCTCTCTGGCCTCCTGTTGGCCGCCGCTGCGCTCTTCGCGGTGTTCGCTTTCTCGTCGATCGATCCCGAGACGAGCGAGCCCGCCAGCTACGCGGTGCGCGGGTCCGAGCTCACGGTCCACGTCGCCGAGGGTGGCGAGCTGCACCCCTACGAGCCCGGCACCGCGGTCGGGGCGGGCGACGTGCTCGGCTTCAAGGTGCTCGCCGGAGAGCACCGGGGCGTGGTGCTCCTGTCGGTCGACGGAACGGGGATGGTGTCGGTGTTCTTCCCTGCAGAGGGCGTCGAGCCCGAGCCCCTCGCTGGTCCGGGTCAGGTCGAGCTGCCCGGCACGGTGATGCTCGACGGCGCTCCGGGCCCCGAGGTGTTCGTCGCGGTGTTCGACCAGCCGGCCGACCAGGCGAAGGCCCTGGTCCGCGAGACGTACTGGGCGCGGGGCCACGAGGGGCTGCGCGAGCTCGGGGTGCGCCCCGACATCGCTGTTGCCGAGGTCGAGCGTCGATGATGTCCCTGTGGTCGCTCCTGTGGGTCCTCGGAGCCCTCGCGGCCGACGTGCGGTTCGGGCTGTTCGTGGGCAACAACCACGGAGCGACCGGGGACGCTCCGCTCGTCTTCGCGGAGAGTGACGCGACCAAGATGCGCGACCTCTTCGTGCGCTACGGCGGCATCGACACGCGCAACGCGGTTCTCGTCAAGGGAGCGACCTCGCGGGGGCTGCGAGCCGCGCTGGAGCGGCTCACCCTGAAGGTGCTCGAGCACGTCAGCGACGGTGACCGCGTCACGCTCGTCGCCTACTACTCCGGGCACGGCGACGACACCTCGCTGCACCTCGGCACCACCCGGCTCCCTCACGATCAGCTGCGGGACCTCGTGGAGCAGACGGGCGCCCAGGTCCGGGTGGTCATGGTCGATGCCTGCCAGTCGGGTGCGCTCGTGCGGCGAAAGGGCGGACAGCGTGGACCGCCGATGGCCTTCGCGACCCCCACCGTGGAGTCGATGCAGGGGACCGCGATCCTCACCAGCAGCGCGGCGAGCGAGCTGTCGCAGGAGTCGTCGGAGATCGGCGGGGGGTTCTTCACCCACTACCTCCACACCGCGCTGTCGGGCGGTGCCGACCTCGATCGCGACGGACTGGTGAGCCTCGCCGAGACGTACGCGTGGGTGTTCGCGGAGACCGCCTTTCGCACCCGGGGGGCGCCCGAGGTCCAGACTCCGCACGGCGACTTCGATCTGTCGGGCGCCGGCGAGGTGGTGCTCACCAGGCTGGAGACGGCGAGTGCCCGCATCTCGTTCCTCGGCGATCTCGAAGGGGCCTACAGCGTGTGGGACGAGTCCCGACGCCGCTACGTGGCCGAGGTGGACGGGGCCCGTCCGCTGACCTTGGCGGTCACGCCGGGTAGCTTCTACGTCCACAAGCGCATGCCTGGCTACGTCGAGGAGGCGCGGGTCGACGTTCGCCGCGGGGAGACCCGCTCGGTGCTTCCCGAGGACTTCACCGTCGTCTCGTACGAGGATGCAGCTTCGCGGGGTGACATCGAGCGGCAGGTCCGGCGGTCCCGCATCCCCGACCTGTCGCTACGCTTCGTGGTGGGCGGCCGCGGGTTCAACGAGGGAAACTACGCGAGCGAGTACTTCGCCGGTCACGCGATCGGTGGACTCGAGGCGCGCTTCGTGTCCCGCAACAAGGCGTACTGGGGCGCCGACGTGCTCACCGGGACCTCCACCGCCCAGTGGACGTTCCCGGGGCTGGCCCCTGTCGAGTCGTTGCAGAGCACGACGACGGTGTCGGGCGTGGTCGGCTACGCGACGAAGCCGGCACTGTTGCGGGCGGGGCTCGGCGCCCGTGGGGGAGTGGCCTGGCTCTCGCGCCGGTTCCCCGAGCTGGACGTCCCGAGGCAGGACGCGGTGTCTCTCGGTATGGGCACCAACGCCTGGGTCGGGGTCCACCACGGACGCTTCGTCGGCGATCTGCAGCTCAACGTCAACGTGATGATCACGAACTGGGAGGACAACGAAGGATGGCCGGTCTTCTCGGACTTGGTGCTCAGCGTCGGCTACCGCTTCTGATCGTGGGCCTCGCGGCCTGCGGCGAGCCCGTCTCCAACGCGGCGTTCCTCGAGGAGTCGCGCTTTCTCGACGCGCTGCTCGCCGCGGAGGAGGTCGCGCCGCCGGCCTCGTTCGCGACGATCTCGCCAGACGACGAGACGGCTCCGCTCCTCCGTCGCGCGCTCTCCGCCGTGGACACCTACGCGGACTTCGTCGCCCTGCCGGTGGAGATCTGCGAGCAGCTCCGCGAGGTGGGGCCGCGCGAGCGCAGCCCTGTCCGCCGGACGTGGAACCCGTTCGCGATCACCGTACCCGTGGCCGAGGGACCCGACGGCGGGCAGCGGCTCGAGACGGCCTGGGTGCGGGCGGACGTGCTGCGGACCGACGACGACCGCTTCGAGGTCCTCGTGGAGATCGCGAGCCTCGAAGACGGCCCCTGGCAGACGGTGGGCACGGCGGTGGTCGACGGAGGGGAGGGCGGATGGCGCTGGGAGCTGGCCGAGGTCGTCGAGGCGCTGGCGCTCCAGCTCGGATCTCCGCTCGAGGCCCTGTCCCTGACCGTGGAGGCCGAAGGGGGGGACTTCGGACGGCGGGTCGAGGTGGGCTACGGCGATCCGCCGGCCTTCCAGGGCTTCTGGGTGCTCGACGGTGACGACGTCTTCGCCTTTTCGGGGCTGTTCGCCGTGACGGAGGACGACCGGACCTGGCCAGGCCAGCTCACCGCGGTTCACACGGAGACCGGGGGCGGCGCGTCGGGCGAGGTGCTCGTTGGCGAGGAACGGCTGTCCTTCACCTCGTGCTGGGACGGGGCGGGACGGGGGCTCTGGCAGGGCGGCCCCGACCCGCGGATCCGTTCGGTGGGCAGCCCCGAGGGGTGCCCCCAGCCTTGACGCGAGGCTCCGGCGGCGAGGGCCATCCGAAGGCCACGCGCGCTTCACGCCAGTGCCGTCTCCCTGCCCGAGTCGACCACGAAGAGGCAGGAGCCCCGCGCGGTGAACATCGTCGACTCCGCCCACTGCAGCTCGGGCTTGGCCTTGAACCCGACGATCGCGAGGTCGACCGGCGCAGCCGCGGTGAGGCCTTCGGACTCCTCGCCCGGGTAGACCTGCAGTTCGGTGCGCCTGGGCAGCCGGGCCATGTCCCGCACCGACTCGAGGAACCCGGCCGCCTCGACCTGATCGGCCTCCGATCGAGCGAAGGTGGCGAGCTCCAGCGGCCCGTCCCACAGGCGCTGCAGCCGCATGGCGAGGAGCAGCGGCAGGTCCAGGTTGGTGTCGTTGAACGCGCTGTGCGGGTCCCAGCCGCGCGGACCGCGTCGGATCCAGAGTCGGATCGAGCGTTCCTCGTCGTCGGCGTCGAGACTGCGGGAGTCGGGATGGGGCAGGAACAGCGCCACGCCGAGTCGCAGCTGAATGGCCACGTTGAGCGCCTGCTGCGCTTCACGCCGCCGCGCCCGCTCCTGCCCCAGGCGGAGGAACATCACGTTCGGTCTGCGGAACGCGCCCTGGAAGGCCAGTGTGCCGACGTGAACCGCGCGCTCGAAGTTGTCGACGTCGATGGTCGACCAGGTGGCTCGTACCCCTCGCTCCTGCATCGAGGTGGAGAGCCGGCCGAGCCGGCGACCGAGCTGCTCGACTGGCTGCTGGGTGGTGATGCCCACGAATCGGATGGAGCCCTCGGGCCGGGCGAGCGTCATGAGGAGACGGAACGAGTCGCGGAGGTGCTCCGCGTCGACGACGGGCACCATGAGGTTCGGGCGCCACGCCTTCGGGTTCGCGGCGTCGTCGCCGGTCACCTTGGCCGCGGCCCACTCTGCGATGCCGAGGAACAAGGTGCTGCGCGGTACGGCGCCGTGCGGCTGCCCGTTGCGCCGCACGATCAGCAGGAGCCCGAACATGCCGATCACCGAGACCATGCCGAAGAGGGGGCTGATCAGCAGCAGTGCTGCCAGCGAGCCCGACAGGCCCACGAAGGGCGCGACGCGTGGAGCCTCGAAGGTCGGTCGGAAGCTGACGAGCGAGAGGCTCTGCTCGACGATCACCGCCGCGTTCAGCGCGGCGTAGGCCACGAGGATGAACAGCGTCGCCATGCCCGCGACCACGTTGAGATCGCGCAGGAGCAGGCAGAGCGCGGTGGCGATGGCGGTCACCAGGAGCGCGTTGCGCGGCTTGCCGTCGATCGTCTCGGCGACCGCGTCGGAGAACGGGAGGATTCGATCCTGCCCGAGCGCCTGGAGGATCCGGGGCGCAGAGGTGAATCCCGCCAAGCCCGAGGTCAGCGTCGCGGCGAGGAGTCCGGCGGCGACCAACGGCGGCGACCAGGCGGCCTCGATCGCGTGCATGGGGTTGTCCTTGAGCGTCTCGACCGTGCCGGTGAAGGCGCTCCACACCGCCACGCCGGCATAGACGAGGGCTGCGAGGCCAATCGCGAGCATCGTGCCGCTCGGGATGTCGCGGCGAGGGTCCTGGAGTCCGCCCGAGGTCGGCGTCTCCGCGAGGAACCCGGTCATCGCCGGGAACAGGATCGCGAACACCGGCCAGAACGACAGCGACTGGTCGCCCGAGAGGCTCGACGGAGGGTAGGACCCCCACCAGTTGACCTCGAGCGGAGCGTCGACGGGGACGGGACCGTACACGATGGCGATCACCGACGCGACGATCAGTCCGAACACCGCGAACTGCACGAACGTGGCGAGCCGGACTCCCCGGTACGCGATGGCGAAGAACACCACGAAGATCGCGAGGTCCACGAGCAGCGCG
Organism: uncultured Enterobacteriaceae bacterium; assembly: GCA_964655065.1. Lineage (GTDB taxonomy): Bacteria > Myxococcota_A > UBA796 > UBA796 > DRPG01. The sequence goes on from CAZZLC010000004.1 coordinate 62,569, forward strand.
TACTCCTGCAGCGACGGCTCGAGGTAGATGAGGCCGGCCCGGAATCCGAAGATGTGCATCGCGATGAGCAGGGGTCGCGACACGGCGAGGGGAATGCCGAGCGTGCCCGCGACCTCGAAGCCGAGGCCCTGGTTCAGCACCGCGAAGGTGTCGCCGTCGTTCAGTCGCGTGTTGCTCGCGACCGTGGCGTAGGCGAGGCCGGTGCACACTGCGATCACCGTCGACAGGCCGAGCATGATCAGCGTTCCGGCCAGCCCCGCGTTGCCGACCACCCACCCCACCCGGAGGTAGAGGAGGACGCCCACGATGGCCAGGAAGGTCGGAGCGAACACCCCGCCGAACATCCCGAGTCGCCGGTCGGCCTGCACGATGGGCACCATGTGCGTGGCGAGTGCGGTCGCGTCGTCTTCGTCCTCGGTCGGCGGCATCCGTCCTCCGGCGCCAAGATACTGTCTGGGCGAAGATCAGGTCGTCGGATCTTTGTCGACGCTCCCTGGCAGCACCACCAGGTTCGAGCGATCCGTGTCGAGCTGCAGCCCGGGATGTTCGGCGCCCTCCTCGGCGATCGACTGGATCGAGAACACGCTCAAGTGCAGCCGGCGCGTGTTCTCGAAGCGCCTCATCATGGCCTCCTCGTGGGGGAGGTGGAGCCGACCGCCGGTCTCGAACACGAAGTCGGACAGGCAGATGAAGCCGGGACCGAGCAGAGAGTCCTCGACGGAGCGGACCTTGAGCGTCGACACCTGGCCGTCGTGCGGGTTGCGAAAGGTGACCACGTAGTGAATGTCCATCAAGCGTCCTGAAACAGGGCGAACACGCTGGTGTATCCGTGAAGGTAGGGGGTGCCCTGGACCGGGCCGATCTCGCCGTTGGCGAAGAACCCACCCAGAGGCACGTCGCCGAACCTCGCGGCGAAGCGCGAGCTGTCGTGGTCCCGCGCGCCGAACAAGCCCTCGCCCCGGCCCACGCACGACACGAGGAGGGCGCCGCGGGGGTCGGCGTCGGTGGCGGCGAGCACCTGATCGAGATCCTCACGGGCCGCGCGCTGGTCGCGAACGTGGAACTGGACGACCTGAAAGCGCTCCGCGAGGTGGGCCACCACGAGCGCCGTCGGGTCGTTCGCGATGCCGACGACGTTCCGGATCAGAAAGTCGCCCGGCACGTACTCGGTCTGGTCGCGCATCTGTACGCCCAGGAAGAGGGCTCGGCCGAACAGCGCCTGGTCCACCGGATCGAGGGAGGCGTGGAGCTCCTTGAGCACGTCGACGATCGGTCGGCCGTCGAGCTCGAAGATGCGATTGGCCTCGCAGCGCGTCACGAACATGGGGGCCCCCACGGGGCGACAACCCTGGGCCACGCACGTCGCGATGTTCACCGGACCGGACAGCCCGAGCGCCACCGCGCCGCCCGGCTCGAGTCGACCGTCGACCACCAGGCGGGGACCCACGTGATCCGGCGATGCGCTCCCCAGGCCACCCACGATGGGCACACCGGGGAACGCCGCCGCCACCAGCGGGAGCTGCGTCGCGAGATCGATCGAGTAGGGATCGCCGAGCAGGAGCAGGCCGCGGTCGGCGCGACCCGCCGCGTGCCAGCGGCCCGGTGCCCACGGCCCGTCCTCGGGGTGGAGCACGAACGGGTCGAACGACACCCCGGGGAGGTGCCCGAGCAACACGGACACCGCGGTCTCACCTTCGATCTCGCTGCCCCCGCCGACCACCCCCGATGCCACCGCCCCGAGGACCTGGATTCCGGGGAACGTGGCGCGCAGGGCTTCGGTGAACGCCCCCAGGTTGGCCGCGTGGCTGCCGGACACGAACAGCAAGGCGAGGTGGGGTGCCCCGACCGCATCGGCGCCGACGAGCACCTCGGCGAGCACGCCGGCGACGTCGTCACGTCGCGATACCGCACTCGACCAGCGCATCACGGGGCCGCCCGAGCGCCACGCTTGGCCTTGCCCCTCGCGGGCCGACGCGGCCGGTTGCGAACCTCCCGCGACTCGTCGACGGCGCGTCGGAGGTCGCGGAGCTCCTGCTGCAGCAAAACGAGCTCGGTGGTGAGCCCGCCGAGATCCCGGCGGAGGTCGACGAGCTGGTTCGAGAGGGCGAGCTGCTGGACGACGAGGATCACCACCCCCACGACGAGGACGGGGACCGCGACCGCGGGCCACCAGTCGAGCCAACCTCGCATCCGTTCGTCCATCCCCCGCCTCGGCCGATCCTGCTAACGCCGCGGCCGCCGCGCCGCATCGAGTCAGATCAGCCAGTCGAGCAGGCGCTCGAGCGTCTTGGCGAACGGCGGCTCCACCAGCTGGCGCAGGTTGAACCGGGCCTGGTGCACGATCGGCTTGCGGTGGCTGAAGGTCTCGAAGCCGTCGCGGGCGTGGTACTTGCCCATGCCCGACGCACCGACCCCGCCGAGGGGCAGGCTCTCGATGCCCGCGTGGATCAGGGTCTCGTTGACCGACACCCCGCCCGCGATGGTCTGCCGCATCACTCGCGCCACCCGCTTGGCGTTCCGGTCGAGGACGTACATCGCGAGCGGTCGCCCGCCCTCGTTCACCCGTGCGGTCATCGCCTCCCACGACTCGAGCTCGATCACGGGGAGGATCGGCCCGAAGATCTCCTCCTGGGAGAGCTGCATCTCGGGGGTCACCCCGCGGACGAGCGCGGGAAGGAGCTTGCCGCCATCGCTGACGAGGGGCTCGTCGGCCGGATTCACCCGAATCACCTGCGCCCCCTTGGCCTCGGCGTCCTCGAGCAGCCCCTGCAGGCGGGCGAGGTGGCGCGGGTTCACGATGGCGGTGTAGTCGGGATTGTCGTGAAAGCGGGGATACATCTCCGCCATGACGGTCTGGAGCTCCGTCACGAGCGCTTCGGCCTGGTCGGCCCGAACGAGCACGTGGTCGACGGCCACGCAGGCCTGACCCGCGTTGGCGAGCTTGCCGAATGCGACGAGCTCCGCGGCCCGCCGCGTGGGAAAGTCGGGATGGACGAGGGCCGGCGACTTTCCGCCGAGCTCGAGCGTGATGGGGGTGAGGTTGGCGGCCGCGGCCTGGGCGACCAGCCGCCCCACCCTGGTCGAGCCGGTGAACAGCAGGTGGTCGAAGGGAAGCGACGCGAACCGGGCGCCCACCTCGGGGCCACCCTGAATCACCGCCACGACGTCGGATCCCAGGGCGCGCTCGAGGATGGAGCCGAGGAGCTCGGAGGTGCGGGGAGACAGCTCGCTCGGCTTGAGCATGACCCGGTTGCCCGCCCCGATCGCGAACACGAGCGGGACCAGCGCGAGCTGGACCGGGAAGTTCCAGGGACTGATGATGCCGACCACCCCGAGCGGCTGGGCGATGACCTCGGCACGGGCCGGCTGGTAGACGAGCGCCAGGGGCACGGGCTCCGGCGCCATCCAGGCCGCGAGGTTTCGCTTCACGTAGCGGATGGCGTTGACGACCTGCAGGACGTCGTAGGTCATCGACTCGTGCCAGCTTCGGTGGCCGAAGTCGTCGGAGATGGCCGTCACGATCTCCTCCCGCCGCGACCGGACCTCGGCCAGCAGGGCGCCCAGCCGGGCTCGCCGCGTCGCGAGGTCCGGGTACGGCTCGGCCCGTGAGGCCTCGCGAAGCCTCGCGAAGCTCTCGTCGATGTCGGTGGCGGCGTCCGCCGCAACAGATGGACTCGGCACCGGCCCTCCATCGAAGGCGGGTAACGTGTGTGGTCAGCGCGCCTCGACCGCGCAGCGCACGAACCGGTGGTGAGCGCGGGCCGCCCTGCACCACCCGAGCCACTCGTCGATGGTGACCGCCGAATCGGGCTCGGCGACCAGGGTCACCCGGAGCGGGGCGTCGGCGAGCGCCCCGGCGAGCGAGCTGTCCGTGAGCAGCGCCCCTCCAGCGAGGGTCGGCACCCCCCGGCGAAAACGCACCCGCACGCTCCGGTCGGGGACGGGGTAGCGCGAGCCGTCCGCCACGATGCGCAGCGGCTCCCACGACCATCTCCAGCGCTCCAGATCGCCAGGGAGGGCCGCGCCGTGCACGTCCACCACGAGGTACCACTCGGACGGTCCAGCGGACGCCACCGACCGCAGCGAGAGCCCTCCGTCCACCGCCACGAAGCGCCGGGACTCGGGCTCGGGCAGCGGACAGGACGGAGGACCCGCGATGGCCCGGAACGTCCCGTCGTCCCAGGCGAAGACGCAGTCCTGCTCACGGAGGCGAAACCTGTGGAACGGCACGTGGTGAGGGGCCTCGACGTCCGCGCGTCGGAGCTCGGCCCCGAGCGCGGCGGGACGGACCCCCTCCCGACTCGCCCCGGACGTGGACAGCCAGGCGGCGAGGACGCCGATTCCGAGCGTCCACCCCACCCCGAATCCCGCGGCGTGACGACCCCCGAACGCCGGGGCGGACTGGATCAGGGCCGCCAACGGCCAGGCGGTGCCGGTCGCCCAGGCGAGCCACACCATCCCGGGCTCGGTGCCCATCGCTGCCCGAGCCAACCATCCGACGTGGCCGGCAAAGCCCGAGATCGTCGCCAGCAGTCCCGCCGCGACGCCCAACGATCCCGGGGCGAGCGAGGCCACGGCCACGGCCACGGCGCTGATCCCGAGGCGACCGTCCCCGCTGGTCAGGGCGATCCCCCCGAGGCCCAACGCCACGGCGAGACGCAGCGGATCGGGACGGGCGACCCCGTGGGTCCAGGCAGCCCCCAGGCACCACGCGAAGATCAACATGGCGATCAACCAGACCGCATCTGCATTCTCGACGTGGAGGCGCTGGGCGGTGGTCGCGATCTGACCCGCGGGGAGGCGCTGGACCAGCGTTGGAACCAGCTGCTCGCGCATCACCGCAACGAGGAGCCCGAGTCCGGCCATCGACAGCGGAACGGGCCACCACGCAGCCGGTCCGAGCGGTCGCCGTCGGGCGAAGGCGGCGAGCGCGAGGCCTCCCCCCACGAAGAGGAGGACCTCGACCGCCAGCCATGGTGCGAACAGTTCCCTCACGCGCGTCGCCTCCGTCGCTGACCACGCACGGAGATCGTCCCCCCGGCGGCCGTCTGAACCCCGAATCCGAGCCCGCGCAGCACGGCGAGGGTGTCGTCGACCGACGCGCCCAGCCAGGACGGCAGAGGCTCGATGGGGTCGGGGCGGCGGCGTCGAGCCCGACGTCGCGCCTCGGCCGCGACCTTCTCGAGCAGATCGACCCGAACCGCCAGCGGACCCACCGGAGCGAAGCCCAGCGCCTCGAGCCAGTCCACGGTCGCCCGGTCGTGGGGCACGGAAGCCCGTCCGTCGGGGGGAGGATCCGGAAAGGGGCGCAGTCCGTGGGCGAGGCCCACCAGGCGGCCGCGCACCCGCAGCGCCGGCCCCTGGAGCAGGCCCTTCACGTAGACGTGGTGTCGGCCGAGCCGCACGTCGAGCCTGGCGAGGGCGCGCTTGTCGGGCTCGGTGAGCTGTTCCAGGTTCTCGCGCACCTCGTCGCAGCGCACCACCCCGAGGTGGGATCGCAGCACGTGCACGAGCCCTCGCGCGGCGGGGGAGAGCTCCTGGACGTGGTCACGGGCGAGTGCCGCGAAGAGCTCGGCTGTCCAGGCCTCCAGCCAGCGCTGCAGGCGGGCGAGCAGTCGCTGGCGCTCGTCGGGCTCCAGCACCTCGATCCGTCGCAGGACCACCTTCGGCTCGAGGACCGACGGACCGGGTCGCAGGTCGGCCATCGCGACTCCCTCGTGCAGCAGGGCCCCCTCCTCGTCGACCTCGATCTCGGCGTCGTCCGACTCCAGGATCGCCCGAGCGCGGGTCAGCGCGAGCACCCGCAGCCGGTCGCGAACGGCCCGAGCGACCACCTTGGGCAACCCTTCGGACGTCGGCACGAAGGTCCAGCCCACCAGGCGACCGAGCTCGATCGAGCCGACCCGGACCACGCCGGCGTCGACCACGATGTCGGCGTGAAGCTCGGCGCCGCCGGACAGCACGAACGACACGCGGCGGTCGACGAAGCGGGCGGTGAGCCGCTCGTGCAGAGCGTCCGAGAGCTGGTCCTCGAGCTTGCGCGTCTCCTCCTGCCAGCGCTGCGGGTCGGCCGTCCATCGCGCCTGCCAGGCCACGTAGGTCCAGGTGCGGACCCACGCGATGCGCGCCATCAGCGTCTCGATGTCCCCATCCGTGCGGTCGAGGCGGCGCAGTCGCGAGGCGACGAACTCCTCCTCGAGCTCCCCGCGCTCGACGAGCTGGATGGCGATGTGGCCGAGCAGCTCTGCGTGCGAGCCGGTGTGCGTCTTGCGGTAGTCGGGGACGCGGCACACCTCCCAGAGGGTCCGCACGGCATCCTCGTCGGTGACGCACGCACGCACTTCCTCGTCGTGCATCAAGGCCTCGAGCGTCCGCTGATCGTCCTCCCCGAAGGACGGGGTGAGGCCGGGCCGGGGCGGAGGTCGCGAGAGGCTGCGGAGCAGAGCCTCGGGCGTCCGGAAGTCGAGCCGGCTGTTGCGCCAGAACAGGCGGTTCAGGGCGGGGAACCGGTGCAGCTCGACCGCTTCGATCAGCTCGGGGGAAAGCGGGCCGAGCTCCCGCGTCGTGCCGAAGGTCCCGTCGGTCTTGTAGCGCCCGGCCCGGCCGGCGATCTGCGCCACCTCGGACGCGGTGAGCGACCGGAAGCCCCGCCCGTCGTACTTGCGCACGTCGGTGAACCAGACGTGCTCGAGGTCCATGTTGAGACCCATGCCGATCGCGTCGGTCGCCACGAGGTGCTGGACCTCCCCGGCCTGGAACAGCTCGACCTGGGCGTTCCGGGTCCGCGGCGACAGGGCACCGAGCACCACCGCCGCCCCGCCGTGCAGGGCCTTGAGCCGCTCCGCGACCTCGTAGACCTTCTCGGCCGAGAAGGCGACGATCGCCGAGCGCTTGGGGATCGACGCGATCTTCTTGGTGCCCGCCCACGACAGGCGAGACAGTCGCTTGGCTCCCTCGATCTCGACGCCGGGGACGAGCTTCTTCATCAGCGGTGCGATGGTGTCGGCGCCGAGGAACATCGTCTCCTGGGTGCCGCGAACCTCGAGCAGACGGTCGGTGAAGGTGTGGCCGCGGTTGCGGTCGCCGGCGAGCTGGATCTCGTCGACCGCCACGAAGGCGAAGCGCCGGTCCGTGGGCATCGCCTCGACGGTGCACACGAAGTAGGTCGCCTCCTTCGGAATGCGCTTCTCCTCGCCGGTGACCAACGCCACGCGGCGCTCTCCGACCCGTTCGCGCACGCGGTCGTAGACCTCCCGCGCCAGAAGACGCAGCGGTAGGCCCATCATTCCGGAGGGCCAGGCGAGCATGCGGTCGATGGCCCGGTGGGTCTTGCCCGTGTTGGTGGGACCGAGCAGCGCGACCACGCTCGCGGGCCGCGGGTCGGACCGCTTTGCGCACATGCGAGCTCCGTACTTCGGACCGTGCGCTGCGGCGAGCGCCCCGTCGGCGGGTCAGCTCGCGGGTCTGAGCAGCGGCCCCGTCGCCATGTAGATCACCGCGCAGTCCGCGGTCAGCGGATAATCGTTCGGGGGATTGAGGATGTCGCGGCTCTCGGAGGTGCGGACCCCCACGGCGAGCACCCCGTGTTGGGCCTTCATGGCGCGGGCCACCGTCTCGAAGGTCCACGGCTCGGGCAGGTTGGCCGCCCACCGGCCCACGAACAACGAGTGGCCCCTCACGTCGGCGAGCTCGCCGACCAGCGTGGCGGTGCCGTGCGCCTCGACCGCGTGGGCGAGCAGCGAGAACCCCATGCGCGTGGTCTGGATGACCTCGTCGGCCCCGGCGGTTCGGGCGTGCTCCACGTTCTCGGCGTCCAGGATCTCGGCCACGACGTACAGGGGACGCTGACGGCGGTCGACGAGCTCGTGGTGGCGCCGGAGGTACCTGCGGATGGTGAAGGTCACCAGGATCGTGCGGGCGTCAGCCTGGGACGGCACGGTCTCGCGCGACCCCACCACGATGACGGCGTCGGCGAAGGCCAGACGAACCTTCTGGAGCTCGCTCTCCTTCGTGGGGTCGCCCTGGATCCAGAAGAACTCCGGCGGAAGCTCCACCGGTCGCGGATAGGGCGCGAAGATGACGACAGGATGCCGCTCGAGGTCGTGCTCCTCTTGCATCGTGTCGAGGAGCATGCGGGTCCCGGGGTCGTAGCCGCACACCACGATGTGGTCGACATGGTTGCTCATCCTGAAGGACTCCTCGCGCATGGAGAGCACGCTGGCGATCAGCGTGGTGCCCACGATGCCGGCAAACAGGGCCAGCGTGATCATCCCGACCACCATGAGGCTGCCGGCCACCACCCGGCCGAGGGGGGTCGTGGGGGTGAGGTCGCCATAGCCGACGGTGGTGATCGTCACGATCGACCACCACAGCGCGTCGGGGACCGTCGCGATGTGCGGGTTGTTCGCGTGCTCGGTGAGGTAGAAGCTCACCCCGCCGAGGAGCACGGCGATGCCGAAGATCGAGAATCCGAGCAGGTAGAGCAGCCGGTTCTCTTCGAACGCGCGAGCGATCCCGCCGAAGGGGTTCGCGTAGCGGAAGATCTGCCGACTCCGCAGCAGGCGGAGCAGTCGCAGCGCTCGCAGTCCCCGGAGCTCGGGCACCCCGCCGAGCACGGTCAGGATGTCGATCATGATCATGGGCCGGGTACAGAAGCGCAGCCGCTCCAGCACGTGCGCCCGCAGCCTGCCCAGGGGACCGAGCCGCCAGAACCCCACCGCCTTGGGGCGGAAGGTGAGCACCCGCAGCAGGAGCTCGACGGCGAAGATGGCGATGATCACGTCGTCGAGCGGTTGGAGATCGGGGAGCGTGACGAAGATCTCCTCGGGGATCGCGAGCTCACCGACGAGCAGCACGGTCGAGACCACGATGAGCAGCCACACCACGGCGTCGACCCGCCGGCCGATCGGCGAGTCGGGCCGGTGGAAGGCGCTGTACAGGGTGCGGCGGAGCCACGACATCCGGAATCCGTGGGGGAAGACCGTCACCGGGATAACAGCCGAGCCCGATGGGCCTCCAGATCGTCCAGATCGTCGCGTCCGGGACCTTCGGGCACGTCTGCGTAGTGCGCGAGACCACCACGGATCGCCTCTACGCGGCGAAGGTGCTGCGTCCGACGCACCACCACAATCCCAAGATCCTCACCCGACTGCGCGACGAGGCCAAGGTGCTCGCCCGGCTCGATCATCCGAACATCGTCGGGCTGCACGAGATCCGCGAGATCGAGGGACAGCCCGTCCTGCTGCTCGAGTGGGTCCGGGGTGCCCCGCTGGACCTCGTCCGCCAGCGCTCGCCCCACGGCCGGATGTCACCTCCGGACGTTCTCGAGGTGGTGTGGACCACCGTGAACGCCCTCCTGGCCGCCTGGACCTCCATCGACCCCGAGACTGGGGCGTCGATGGGGGTGATCCACCGGGACGTGAAGCCCTCGAACCTGCTGTTGACCGCCGAAGGCAACCTCAAGCTCGTCGACTTCGGCATTGCCAAGGGAGATTTCGCGGATCGCGAGACCGAGACGGTGTCGGTGGTGCTCGGGGCCGACGGCTACGTGGCCCCGGAGCGTCTCGACGGTGCGCCCGACTCGCCCTCGGGCGACATCTTCGCCCTCGGCTGCGTGGCCTACGAGCTGATGAGCGCGGACCGCATCGGGGTGTCCCTGTTCCGGGAGGGCTACGAGAAGTCGGTGCAGGGGCACCTCGTGCGTCTGCGCCCCGAGGGATTCGACCTGCGGTCGGCCCGGGCCCTCACCGACCTGATCGAGGCGATGACCTCCTACGATCCCGCGGATCGTCCCGACCACCTGGCGGTTCGCGCCGCGGTCGAGGACCTGCTGCGCGGAATCCCGTGGCCGCCCGACCTTCCTGCGCTCGGTCGCGACATCGTGGTGCCGTTGCTCCAGGAGCAGGCCGACCGCCGCGCGGACCAGCATCCCGCCTACGAGCAGCTGCGGTTCCTCGAGTCCGACGTCCATCCGGAGAGCACCCTCGAGTCGCACGGAGACCGAAGGTTGCGGACGTTCCTCTCCCGACCCCACTGGTCCGCCCGCTCGGGCGAGCTCCGAGCGATCCTCCTCGAGGACCCCGCCTGGACGGCTCGGCCGTGGGCCGAGGTGCTCGAAGGGCTACGAGACCGGGGGCCTTTCGCGTGGCTGTTCGGCTCGTCGCACGAGGGGCTCGACCGGGAGCGCGTGGTGTTCGCCCTGCAGATGATGCTGCGCCGGCCCGATCCGACCCTGAACCCCCAGCTGCGGTGGCTGCGCCGCCATCAAGATCCGGAGATCCGGGACCTGGCGACCCAGCTTCTCGACGGCGACGGATGAGCGCGCCATCAGCACGAGCCCGGTGATCGCACCGAGGCTGACGACGGCGAAGCCGAGGGCCACCGTCGGAGCGAGCACGGCGAGCGTCCCCGCGAGCACCACGAAGACGTCCTCGCCGGCCGACACGAGCAAGTTGCCCAGGCCCGGGAGCCGGGCGGTGGCGATGCTGCGGAGCCCGCTCTTGGCCCAGGCGAGCCCCATCGCCGAGAAGCCGCCGACCACCGCCCCGAGCACCCCGGCGACCTCCATCGGGACGTCGGGCCACGCGACGATCGCCACGAGCGTCGCGACCCCGGGCTTGATCAGGGCGCTGGCCGCGGCGAGCCGACGGTCGAGACCGACGACCTTGTCGGCCCCGATCTCGGCCGCCCACAGCAAGGTGAGCGTGGCCACGACCCCGCCCTGGCCGACGAAGGCCCCCGCTCGCGAGGGCTCGAGGAGGCCCACCCAGGCGCCAAACGCCACGAGCCACAGGGGGAACCAGGTGCGGATGCCGCAGAGGGCGGCGAGAACGAGGGCGGTGAGTCCGAGGGTCACGGGATGCCTCCATCCCTCTCAGCGCCCTCTTCGGTCGGCTCACCCGTCCCCAGATGTCACGGGGTGTCCGTCGGGTCCGTCAGGTGCCGAACTCGAGGTCGTCGGGCAGCTCGGGCACCGGCTCGTAGCGGACCTCGAGGATCTCGATCTCGCGAACTCCCGACGGAGCCTGCACCTTGGCGGAGTCCCCCTCGGACCGGCCGAGCAGCGCACGGGCGATCGGCGAGCGCCAGCTGATGATGCCTTGCTTCACGTCGACCTCGTCCTCACCGTAGATGCGCCAGGTCTGCTCGTTGCCGCTCTCGTCCTCGATGACCACGGTGGCCCCGAATCGCACGACGTCTCCGGTCAGCTCGACGGGGTCGACGGGTCGAGCGGCGCGCAGCCGTCGCAGCAGGAACTCCCGCCGCCGGTCGATGGCACGCAGCCGCTTCTTCCCGTAGATGTATTCCGCGTTCTCGCTGCGATCCCCGAGCGAGGCCGCGTAGCTCACCTCGGCCACCACCCGGGGGCGCTCCTCGTGGTCGAGCCACGCGAGCTCGCGCCGCATGCGCTCGAGGCCGTACGGCGTGATGTAGTTCGGCTGCCCGTCACCCATGGCTACCCATCACGGCAGGGTACCGTCGGCGAGGTTCCAGGTGAGGTGTCGCTCGGGGATGGGAGCGATGACCTCGGCTCGGAACTCGTCGCCGTCGAAGGTGTAGCGACGCAGCAGCCGGTGGGTCCGCATCTCGGACGCCGCGTAGATCTCCAGCTTGCCGTCCTCGTCGAGGTCGGCGAGGTGGGTCGCGTGCTCGAAGCCTCCGGTCTTGTCGGCGATGCGACTCATCGCGAAGCCGCTCTCCGCCCCCTCGGCGAGCCACAGCCCCTGGCTCTTGCTGGCGGCGACGAGCTCGTTCTCGCCGTCGTGGTCGACGTCGCCAGCGACGAGGAAGCGGCACTGCGACTCGCCCGCGATGACCCCCACCTCGGTGGCGTCGAAGCCGCCGGATGCCGAGGCGACGTACTGCTCGATGCGGACGGGCTCCTTCAGCTTCGGCTTTCCGCCCTCGGCCACGGTGACGCCCTCCTTCGCGACGTACAGCTCGTCGGTGCCGTCGCCATCGAGATCGGTGACCAGAATCTCCTTGGCGTGCGTGTCGGTGTACTCGACCACCGGACGACGGGCGTAGGTGCCGTCGGGCTGATGGTCGTAGCGGAACACCCCGCCCGGCTGCGACACGCCGCTCGCCTTGTTGCGCTCCGACGGCGTGACGTAGAACTCGTTCTTGCCGTCACCGTCCACGTCCCCGATCTCGACCTCGTGAACGAAGGTGTCGGGCTCCTTGTCGAACTGCTGGAAGGACCAGGTCCCGTCCTCTTGCTCGTCACCCACTGCGACCACGCCCGCATCGTGGGTCGCGAGCACGATCTCGTCGGCCCCGTCACCATCGACGTCGCCGATCTCGAGATCGCGAAAGCGATCGAAGCGCCCGCCGAACGACGCTTCGTAGAGCGTCTTGGCCGTCCAACCCGCGTCGCCCTTGGTCCAGTGCTTGAGCAGCGCCCGCTCGGCCCCGATGGTCAGGATGCCGTCGCGCCAGAACAGCGCCTTGTGCCACACGTTCGAGTCGGGATCCTCGAGGATCTCGGGCACCCACTGGCCCTTCTTCTGCCGATACAGCACACCCTTCGCGGGCCCCGGCTGGTTGGTCGGCAGGAACTGGGCCTGGACCATGAAGAGGGCCCGCGAGGCATCCTGCGCCTCTTCCGCCGCCTCGGGCTGGACCTCTGGCTCCGGCTTGGGCTCGGTCGAGCCTCCGCATCCCAACAGCGCCACGAAGACCGAGAAACCGGGCATCATCATCGTTCGTCCTCCTGCCAGCCCGAGCGTCACCCCGTCGACACGCTCCGTCAAGCGGTGACATCTCGTGCGGGTCGGCGGGATAGAACCGAGCCATGAGCGAGCTCAAACCCTCCACGGCACGACGTGCGCTCCCATTCGTGGTCGGGGCGGCCTTCTTCGTCGCGGTCGCGATTGCCACCTGGCGCGTGGCGACCCTCCGCGAAGTCGCGATTGCCCAGGAACGCGAACGAACGTTCAAGCTCGTCGACGAAGCGGCGACCGAGTGGGAGACCGAGCTCATCCAGATGCTCACCGACCACATCGAGGCTCCTCCCACGAACCCGGGGCAGGCCGAGCTGCGTCAGCGCCGGCTCCGCAAGTCTCGGCGCTGGTTCGACAGCCTCTACGTGTGGCGGACCGACCGTCCTGGCGAGAGCGTGTTCCCGGACCGCCCCACCCCGGACCGATCGCGGGACCTCTCGCGCGAGCCCTGCGTCCGGCGGGCCAACCGGCTGCTGCGGGCGCTGGGGCCCGATCCGTCGGACTACCGGCCGGTGGCCGACCAGTTCGTCGTGGGCTGTCGGACCGCCTCTCTGCTGGTGCGAATCTATGCCGCGACGGAGGCCGCGTACTTCCTTCAGGACGCGCCGGCGGCGCAGGCGTTCGCGGCGATGGAGGCCATGGGGGTCGACCCCGGGCTGTCCCTCACCGAGGCGGCTCGACTCGACATTCCCCCCACCCGACTGGCGGTCTACAAGTTCCGCCGCGCCCGGCTCCTCATCGAGCTCGGTCACGACTCGAACCTCACCGAGTCGAGCCGTCGCCGGTACCTCGACGAGGGGCTCAATCAGATGGAGGCCCTCGGATTCGAGATCGCGAGGCTCGACGCCCCCGAGGGCGCCCGGCTTCTCGAGGTCTACGGTCCGAGTGGCCCGGAGATCTACGGGACTGACGGCCCCAACGACGAGTTCAGCATCCAGCACCAGCTCGCGAGCCACGGTCGGCACCAGGAGTCGCTGCGCCTCGGTGAGGTGTGGGCCCGAGCCGAGCGGCGCCGAGCGGCGTTCATCGAGATCAAGGACAAGATCGCGACCCGTACGCCCGAAGACAACGCGCGGCCCAAGTTCATCCGGGACCAGTACTCCGACACGCCCTACCTCGTCTTCTTCGGCTGGTCCGGAGATTACGGGGTCGCGTTCCAGCTGGAGCAGCAGCAGCTCCTCGAGGATTTCCTCGCTCGTACTGGCGAGGCGCGGCACCTCATCTCGATCACCGACGCCGACGGCGAGTGGGTGGCGGGAGCGAACCCCGGCCCGGAGCTCGCCTTTCGCGAGAGTGCGCCCTTCAAGGGCTTGACCCACTTGCGCGTGCAGGTGGTCGAGTCGGCGGTCACCCGCTCGACGCGGCTGCGATCGGAGCAGTGGCTCCTCCCCTTCGGCATCATGGGAATCTGTCTCGTGCTCGGGATGGCAGCGCTGGTGGCCCAGGAGCGGTTCACCCGTCGTCAGTACGAGCTCCTGAATCGCCAGCGGGCCTTCACCACCCGGGTGACCCACGAGCTCAAGACCCCGCTCGCCGGCATTCGGGTCATGGCCGAGAACCTCGAATCCGGGGCGTTCCGGACTGACGATCAGCGACGCGACATGGCCCACCGCATCATCGAGGAGGCGGACCGGCTGAAGGCGCGGGTCGACGAGGTGCTCGACGTGGCTCGGGAGCGTACGATCCCCTCGCCCGAGCCCTTCGATCCCGAGGAGTCGGTACTCGCGGCGATCGACCAGTGGGGACCGAGGCTCGAGACGGCAGGGGTCAAGCTGCACGCCGATCTGCACCCGACGGACGAGGCGGTGGGGGACTCGGGGGCCTTGCGCGACGCGGTCGGGATCTTGCTCGACAACGCGCTGAAGTATCGTCGCCCCGATCGGGCGGACCCCCAGGTCTGGCTCGAGCTCTCGCAGGAGGGCCGCAACATCGTGATCGCGGTGGCCGACAACGGGCTCGGGGTGCCGAGGTCCATGCGACGGACGATCTTTGACCGGTTCGTTCGAGTGGAGGGCCCGAACCGAGGCGCAGCCGGCGGCCACGGTCTGGGCCTGAATCAGGCGCGAGAGATCGTCGAGGCCCATCGCGGAACGCTGGTCTGCACTGATGGGATCGATGGCGGCGCCCGGTTCGCGATTCGGGTCCCCGCGCGCCGTACGACCTGAGCCACCCAGCCAGCCCTCTAAGGTCCTACGTTACCCTCGGAAGGCTGCGCTGGGGTGGACCGGGCCAGCCGTGCACGCGAGGACACGCGATGAGAGCTGATATCTGCGCCATCGGCTGCCTGGTCGCGACCGCCTGCGCGGGGGCCGAGGGGCCCGACCGGGAGACCGGCACGCCGCTCGGCTCGGACACGAGCGAGCCCGGGGCGCTGGGCTCGGGACTCGGCGACATCGTGGTCGAGATGAACGCGGACTCGGTGGTTGGCGACGCGGAGACCCGGGTGATCGGGGTGTTCACCGACCCGCCGACCGACGTGACGAACCTCGCCCAGTGCCTGGCTGGTCAGCAGTTCTGTCTGCGCGAGGAGCTGCCTCGCGAGGTCGGGGCCTCGGTCGACGCGGAGCCCTTCGACACCGCGATCCTGACCACGCTCGACACTGTCTCGGCCGGCCCCTCGATCACGCTCGGCGACTGGTCGGCCCCCGTCGTCTTCGACTCGACCACCGACCTGCGCTTCTACACCCAGATCACCCCGGGGACCGTGACGTCGGAGCCGCCGCTCGACCTCGAGGTGCCCGGCGACGCCTGGCCGGCGACGACGGCGGAGGGGATCGTGGAGATGCCCGACCCGATCGGGCTGCGCCTGCTCGACCCGACGATCGAGCAAGAGTTCGTCGACGTCGACGGAATCCCTCTGCGCTGGGTCCCCGGCGACGACGGAGGCGCTCCTCCCTTCGCCGACGACGAGGGCTCGGGCACGCTCGGGGCCCCGGGCGAGGTCTTCCTCTACATCGAGACCCCAGGCCGACGGCGGCTCCAGCGGCTCGCCGACACCGGGAGCTTCGACCTGGACCTGTCCGGCGCGAACCTCGCGGACGGTGACGAGGTCGAGCTCGTGCTCGGTCGCTGGACGCGGGGCGAGGTCGTCGACGGGGCGCGTCGGACGGTGGTGACGCTGCAGCGCAACCAGCGCATCCGTGGGGTCTGGCGCTCCGTCGGCGTGCGTCGGAGGCTCGTACTCGCCGACACCTGCGAGGAGGTGGAGACGCTCGCCGGCCTCGACGACGGCTTCTACGAGGGGCGCTTCGACCCCGAGACCAACGTGCTCGACCCTGGCCCGGGGGGGTGCACCGGTCGGGCCGCGGGCGGTCCCGAAGGTCTCGTCCCGGTCGATGTCCGACCCCAGCACGAGCTCTCGGTTCGCTTCGCGCTCCCCGATGCCGAGGCGTCGCTCTATCTCCTGACCGACTGCGACGACGTTGGGACCTGCCTCGTCGGGTCCGATCGCCTCGGACCCGAGACCCTCGCGTGGGTCAACGAGTCGGAAAGCCTCGTGCGGGTCTTCGTGGCGCTGGACGTGGTCGGGGAGCCGGAGGGTGACTTCACCCTCGACGTGCGCCGTCGGGCCCTCGGGGGCGACGTGCTCGTGAACACCTGCATCGATGCCATCGAACAAGGCCCGATCGGTCCCGGGTTCTTCGAGGGGAGCCTCCTCGACCACAGCAACCTCCTCGTCTCCTACCCCGAGGATGGCCCCTGCGGGGGCGTGCGCGACGCTGGGGAGGGGATCGCGGCCGTGCAGCTCGGGGGCGGACAGACGATCGCCATCGATGCCCAGGGGTCGACGCCAGGCACCGGGATCCACCTGCTCGCGAACTGCAGCATCGCCGCGAGCTGTGTCGCGTTCGGTGCCGACACCCTCACCTGGACCAACCCGACCCCGTTCGAGCGGACGGTGTACATCGTGCTGGACGCCGAGGTGGGAATCGATCAGTACCGCCTGGGCGTGACGTTCTGAGAGGTCTGGATGGTGATGGTTTGGTGGTGGCTCGGGTGTGGGCCACGGTTCACGCTCGACGAGCCGACCTGCGACGTGGACTACCTCGAGTGGGCCGGCGGCCTGACCCACGACGTGCTGCAGGGCAACGGTCGAGGCACCTTCGACTATCGCCCCACCGACAGCGATATCGTGGTCCAGCTCCAGGGCAGCTACGACCTCTCCACGGGTGCGCTGGAGTGGACCCGCACCTTCGCCGACGGCTACTACCGCCAGGTGGAGCGTGCAGAGGGCACGGGCACCCTGTGGCCGGACGGAGACCTCGACCTCGGGTACGCGTGGTCCGTGTCGCTCGCCGACGGCGTCCACACGCTGGACGTCCGGGACGTCCGCATCGGCTGCGAGGTCGGGCGACGCGTCGAGGACGCCGATGGTCGCGTGGAGGTGTACGAGGGGACGCTGGCCAACGGTGGACTCACGTACACCCGCGAGTTCGTGGAGGGGTCGAAGGTGCTCCAGGCCACGGGCCAGCGGCGTCCCGACGGCACGTGGACGGAGTCGCTCGACTTTCAGGACGCCGATCTCACCTACACGATCGAGGAGTCGGGGAACCTGCGGGACTGGACGTGGTCGCGAAGCCTGCGGTACGTGACCACCGACGTCGACATCGACGGGAGCTACCAGCGTCGGCCCAACGGGCGCCTCGCTGTCAGCTACGAGGCGGTGATCGACGGGGCGCTCCCCGAGACGTGGGACTACCGAATCGATCCCGACGGAGGCGGCCGAGGCACCCTCACGTTCGGCGCCAGCGAGCCCTGCACGGTCACCTTCGACGACGGTGAGTGCGAGTTGAGCGAGTGCGGGGTGACCGGACCCTGCGTGCCGCCGCTGCGGACCGAGGAGGTCCTCCTTCGACTCTGACGGCGCAAGGTGAAGGCGCGCGGGTTATCCGGGCATGCCCGGATGTCACCCGAGGTCTGCTCTCCATGCTGCTCATCCTCCACACCTTGCTCGCCTGCACGTCCGACGACGAGCCCACCGAAGAGACCGCTGCCCCGATCGCGACGGCCGACACGGCCGAAGCGATCGACACGGGCTGGTCGCCCGGCGACTACGGCGCCTTCCAGGTCTGGACCGACCGCGAATCGGGTGAGACCTTCGTGGGTGCGGTGGCCGTGCAGACCACGCCAGGCTTCGTGAACCTGCCCCAGTGCTTGCTGAGCGACGTGGTCCCCACGCTCGACAACGGCACGCCGTGCTTGCCGCAGCTCCCCCAGACGCCAGGCGACTTCGTCGACTTCGATCCGAGCGCTCGGGTCGACCTCGAGTTCCTGCGTACCCGATATCTCGGTGAAGAGCCGGGCTTTGGTCCGTTCCCGGCCAACTTCATCCAGGACGAAGACACGCAGGCGGTGATGTACCTCGGGCAGGCCAACATCGAGGCCGTGAAGGATCGCACGATGGGCCCCGCCTGGGGCGGCAACTGGCCCGAGTACATCGGCGAAGAGGACGTCTTCGTCACCGAACAGCTCGAGATCATCAGCCCCGAAGCCGACAGCTTCACCCGCTTCACCAACGGGTCGCAGTTCGTCATCGAGTGGGAGCCGCGCGGGGACGGCAGCGGAATCATCACGCTCGAGGTGTCGAACGGCAACTTCGGCTTCAACCGGCTCTACCGTCTCGCCGACGACGGCCTCTTCGCGCTCGACGTCGACTCGCTGCCCTGGTCGCCGCTGTCGCTCGCCCAGGAGGTCGAGTTCGTGCTCACCCGGTGGGACCGCAGCGAGATCCAGCGCTTCGGGCACGTCGTGGACCTCTCGGTGACGAGCAGCGTCACGTTCTCGGGCGAGTACCTCAACGTGGGCCCTCGGGAGCCGCTGCGGCCCGCCAATGCCTGCCCGCCTGCCCAGGGGCTCCTCTCGCTGCCGGCCGGTCAGTGGTGGTGGCCGTTCGACGACCTCACCCACCAGCAGCCCACCTGCACCGTGCCGCCAGAGTTCGAGCCCCAGTTCCCCGAGGCCATCTACCGGGTGGACCTGCCGCCGCGGACGCTACTCACGCTCGACTACACGGCGATCGGCGGCGACGCCATCCTCGGGCTGGCCGACAACTGCCCCGCGCGGTGGGACACCTGCCTCGACTTCGTGCACCAGTTCAACGTCAACACGATTCCCGATGGCTTCGATCAGGCGGAGTTCCTCTCGTACTTCAACATCTCGGACCGGGTGGAGACGCTGTTCGTGTTCCTCGAGGCGATCCCCAGCATCGACGGGCTCAACTTCTACACCTTCGACGTTCAGATCCAGGAGCTGCAGTCGCCGGAGCTCTTCAACGAGTGCGGTGACGTCGATCCGAGTGTGCAGCTCACCTCCGACGTCTACTACTCGCAGTTCACCGCGTTCTCCAACTCGCTCAACCCCGGTGCGGGCGGGTGCACCGAGAAGTCCGCTCCCGGCGACGATGCGATGGCGCCGATCACCATCCCCGCAGGCTACACGCTCACGGTGGGCATCGAGATGCCCGGTGCGGACCCGGCGCTCTACCTGCTCACCAACTGCAACGACGCGTTCCAGTGCCCGGCCGGCGCCGACACGGGCGCCGACGAAGACGAGCAGCTGAGCTACCGGAACGACTCGGGCGTCGACCAGACGCTCTTCCTGGTGATCGACAGCGCGACCGGTCTGCAGCCCTACTTCCTGAGCGTCAACCTGACGCCTCCGTGACCGATGGCAGCCCGAGGGGTGCCGAGGAGTGGCCGTGCCGCAATCGATGACGGGGTACGGCCGCGGTGAGGCCACCCAACCCGGGCTCGCGGTGGTCGTCGAGCTGAAGAGCGTGAACAATCGCTTCCGCGACCTCCAGATCCGCGCGCCTCGGGAGTACTCGGCGCTGGAGCCGCGGGTACGGGCGCTGCTGGAGGGGCAGGTGGCGCGGGGTCGAGTCGACGCGTTCGTGCGCCGGCGCGCCACCACCAGCCCTCGACGGCTCACCACCGACCCCTCCCTGGCGCGGGCCTACGTGGAGGCCATGCGCGAGCTCGCGAACGAGCTTCCCGGAGTCACCCCCGACGTCACGCTGTCGTTGGTGCTGGCCCAGCCCGGTGTCCTCACCATCGACGAAGACGAGGGCGATGTCACCGGCGAGTGGCCCGTCGTCGAGGGCGCGCTGACCGAGGCGCTCGATGCGCTCGTGGCCATGCGACGAGCCGAGGGGGCCTCTCTCGTGGGCGCGCTGGAGGGCTTCACCCGCGAGGTGGAGCGAATCGTCGACGAGGTCGACGTCGCAGTCGCTTCGGTGGCTCGGGCCATCCAGCAGCGTCTCCACGCGAGGCTCGAGCGACTTCTGACCGAGGCGATCGACCCGACCCGGCTGGCCCAGGAAGTGGCGCTGCTCGCCGACAAGGCGGACATCAGCGAGGAGATCACGCGCATGCGGAGCCACCTCGCCCAGTTCCGAGACGCGCTCGGCAGTGACGAACCCGTCGGGCGCCGCCTCGAGTTCCTGCTACAGGAGATGAACCGGGAGGCGAACACGATGGGCTCGAAGACCGTCGACCACGCCGTCAGCGCGAACGTCGTCGCGTTCAAGACCCTGCTCGAGCGCATGCGAGAGCAGTCCGCGAATCTGCAGTGAACGAGCCCCTCCCTGGCTGGACCCCGCCCGATCGGGGTGCGCTGTACGTGATCTCCGGACCGAGCGGGGTCGGAAAGTCGACGCTGGTGAACGCCACGGTGGCCGCCATCGAGGGGTTGTCCTTCAGCGTCTCCGCCACCACCCGCGCCCCCCGACCCGGCGAGCAGGACGGCCGCAACTACCACTTCCTCGCCGAGGAGCGGTTCGAGGAGCTCCGCGAGGCCGACGCGTTCCTCGAGTGGGCCAAGGTGTACGACCATCACTACGGCACCCTCCGCGAGCCCACCCTCGAGGCGCTGGAGTGCGGTCGCTCGCTCCTGCTCGACATCGACGTCCAGGGGTCTCGCCAGATCCGCGAGCGCCTGCCCGAAGCCGTGCACGTGTTCGTGGCTCCCCCGTCGCTCTCCGCCCTGCGTGAGCGACTGGTGGCCCGGGGCACCGACGGACCCGAGGTCATCGAGCGACGCATGACGCTGGCGGCGGAGCAGCTCGAGCGGTGCGGCGAGTACGACTTCGTCGTGGTCAACGACGTGCTCGACACCGCCATGCGAACCTTCCAGGGCATCGTGCTCGCCGAACTCTGCCGGGTCAGCCGCTGCGCGAGCACCGTTCGGCGCCTCTCGCGCCCCGACTGACCGCCGCCACCTCGGCGAGACGCTCCACGGAAGCCGCGTCGAGACCGAAGGCGGTCGCGAGCTCGATGGTGGGGTCGACGAGCCAGCGTCGGGGGACCGGGATCGCCGCCACGTCTCGCGGGTAGAGGTCCAACCGTCCTCCGCCGCGAATGCGCGTATAGCCGTCTACCAGCGAGGACTGCACGAGCGTCACCAGCGCGTCGAGATCGAGCCCTGGGCCCCACGGTCGTACGACGGTGCAGGTGTGGCCCACGTAGAGCCCCTCGCGGTCCACGGCGGCCCGGACCGCCGACCGGCCGCGGATCCGCTGCACCACGATCTTCGCGTCTTCGAAGAGCTCGGGGCGCTTGGGTCGGTGCATCTCGTCCGGTCGCCAGTGGAGGAAGCGCGTCGTCCCGGCAAAGAAGTCCCGGGCGTCTGCATAGGGGACAGTGCCCGGGAGCGGCTCGTCGGTGAGCAATCGGGCCTTGCCGCCGCCCGGGCCGTGCGCGACGAGCCCGGTGTCGACCTCACAGAGCTGGCCCAGGGGCTCCGAGACGGCCGCCATCTGCTCGAGGATCGCGACGTCGCGAGACTCCAGCCATCGCGAGAGCGGGGCGTCGGGGAGTCGAAGCGCCGCGTCGACAGGAAACCGATCCTCGGCGGGACTCGGACCGACCTGCATCACGATCCAGCCGACCTGCACCGCAGCGGTACCGAAGGGGACCGGGCCCTCGAGTCGGCGCAGGCGGTGGGACCGGAGCCAACGCCGGCGCAAGCCCGAGGCGTAGGGCTGCACGAATGCAGCGTGGGGCATCACGAGCCCGAGCGCCCCTCCGTCGGTGACCCGCTCACCGACCAGTGCGGCGAAGGGGACCACGAGGTCGAACCGACCCCGGAGCCAGGGGAGGCGGCGCCGCAGCTCTGCCCGCAGCGCCTTGTCCTGTCGTTCCGAGCGGACGAACGGAGGGTTGCTGCAGACCACGTCGGCCGAATCGCCTGACTCGAGGGCATCGGCCACGGAGAGTCGGGCTCGTGGGCAGGCGATGCGCGCCACCTCGATGACCATCGGGTCGAGGTCCGTGCCCACCAGATCTGCTACGCCGGCTTCGTCCAGCGCGACGAGGAGCGCGCCCGCTCCGCACGCCGGATCGAGGCCGCGTCGCGTCCGACGGGCCGCGACGACGGTGGCGTCGACCATGCTCCGGGCGAGCGACCGTGGGGTGTCCCAGGCCCCCTTCCGGCGTCGCTGGGCGGGGTCGGCGGCGGGATAGGGCTGGCCCTGTTCGACTCGCACGATCGCCTTGCGGTGATCCGGACGGACCGCGGTGAGGTCGGCGGTGAGCCCGAGATCGACCATCGCCACGCGGGGACGGGCTCTCGCGAGGCGGCCCCCGGTCTCGACCACCCGCCAGGGGTCCGACGCCACCGCCTCGGCGGCGCTCCGTACCGCGGTGAGGTGGTCGCCCCCGTGGGCGCGGACGTGAAGGTAGTGGGCGAGCGCGGTCTGCACGGATCGAAGGTCGGCCGGGCGACCCCGACGGATGCTCGCGGGACGGTCAACCAGCCCACGCAGCGAGCAACCCGTCGACCTGGTGGCGGAGGGTGAAGGGGCCTGCAGCGACGCGCTCGCGTGCCCGGGCGCCCTTTCGCCGGCGCGCCTCCGGGTCCGCCGCCACCCGAGCCAGGGTCGCCGCGAGCGTCGCTCGGTCGTCGGGCGGCACGAGCCAGCCTACGTGGTCGTCGACCAGCTCGGGAATGCCGCTCACCGGCGTCGTCACCACCGGCACGCCGCTCGCCATCGCCTCCATCATCGCGATCGGGATGCCGTCCCGGTCGCCGTCGGGCGCGATGCGACAGGGGAGCACGAAGGCCATGGCGTCGGCCAGGATGGCGTCGACGCGCCAGGGGGGCACGGGTCCGACGAGGATGCGGGGCCCGCCGTGACGATGTCCGTCGGAGACCATGCGCAAAGGCGCCGACACGCTGCGCATCGCGTGGGCGAGGTCGTCGAGGCCCTTCTTGGGCACGTCCCGGGCCACGGTCACGAACCGACCGGAGCGGCCAGGGTCGGTGACGGCATAGCGCTCGGGCTGGACGCCGCAGTACACGACCCGGCTCGACACCCCGTATCGGTCGGCCACGAAGCGGGCGTGATGCTCGCAGATGACGATCGAGGGGTCCGCATCCCCCAGCAGCTCCGGCAGGGGGACACCGTCGCGTGGGACGAACAGATCGTTCGCGTGAACGGTGACGGAGAACGGAACGCCGAGCCGCCGGGCGAGGAGCCTGGCAAAGACCGCGGCTTCGCCGGCGAAGTGAGCGTGGACCCGCTCGACCCCCCGCCCCCGCAGCGTTCGAGCGGCCCAGGCGACGCGGAGCCGGGTCTTGTCACGCCACTCCCGTGGGTTGGTGCGCAAGGCGGACCTCACGAGGGCGGTCCCCCGGGGTGTCCAGTGCGCCACGAGCCCGGGCACCGCTTCGCCAGGGTGGGGATCCGCCCGCCTCCCGAGCGCCACTACCTCGACGTCAATCCCACGTCGCCGAAGCTCCGCGATCTCGCGCGCCACGAAGGTCTCCGACATGGTGGGCCAGTACCGGAGCACATAGGCGATCACGGCATCACCTCGTCCGCGAAGGCCTCGAGCTCGGCGGCGCGATCCGCCCAGGTGCGGACAGGTCGGCGAGCCCGTACCCGCTCGCGGAGGGCTTCGTCGGTGGTCGCCCGGATCAGCGCTCGACGCAGCGACACGGCGTCGCCAGGCACGTAGGGAACGAAGGCGTGCCCGGCGATTGCGCGAACGGCCGGGGTGTCGGCCGCCACGACAGGTACGCCGCTGGCCAGGGCGTCGTAGAGCTTGAGCGGGGACGTCCAGCGCTCGCCGAACCGACCGGGCGACAAGGGGACGAGCAGCGTCCGGAAGCGTCGCAGGCGGGCGGGGATCGCCGCGGGGACCCGGGCGGGCTCCCAGTGCAGCGTCCCTCCTGCGTGGTCCAACAGCGGCGCGGCCTCGCTCCAGGTGGGACCGACGAGCACGATGCGGAAAGGCAGCTGACGCGCGGCCTCGGCGACCGTCCACGGGTCCTTCTCGGGGCGGATCGACCCCACCCAGCCCACGTCGTGCCCGGGGTCGGCCGGGGGACCGCCGGGCCGGGCCCCGTTCCCGATGACGCGAGCTGGGGGCAGGATGCCGTGCACGCGGCGCAGGTCCGCGAGCGTACCCGTCGCGTTGGCCACCACGCCCCACGCCCGGCCGAGCACCGTCCGCTCGAGCCGCCTCGTCGCCGTCACGTCCACATCGGAGCGGAGGCTGTCCACCTCGTGCACCTCGAGGATCAGGCGAACGTCTGATCCGAACCACCGAAGCGCCCAGTGTGCGTGACGCTTGGCGCGGGCCAGCACGACGCCACCGCCGCGGGCGCGTCTCACGAAGCGTGCGAACGCCCAGCGGTACTGGACCGACGCGGGGGGGTTGGCCTCCGGCAGACACACGAGGTCGAGGGTCTCCGGGAGCCCGTGAGCCTGACGGACGGCGTGGGCGGGTGCCCGGGTCTGCACGCACACCGTCACCCGGTGTCCGCGCTCTGCCAGCGCCCCTGCGGTGGCGAGGACCTGGACGGACTGCGCCCGCACCGATGGCGCGGAGGGCCGGTACAGCACGAACCAGTCGCGGGTCACGGCGGGGCCCCCAATGTCGCGAGCGTGCGATCGATCCCGTGGTGCTCCCGCACCCACTCCCAGGCCTCGCGACCTCGCTGCGGGGTCCACCAGGCGCGGATCGCGTCCACGACCTCCGTCGCACGGTCGGGCTCGTCCACGAGGAGTCCGGGACCCACCGCCTCCGGGACGCCCCCGGTCCGGCAGCCCACCACGGGCACGCCGCGACCTGCAGCCTCGAGCAGGGCCATCCCGAGCCCCTCGGCGCCGCTGCCGTCGCGATTGGGGCGCGGGGCGAGGACGACCAGGTCGAGCTCCGGCCACGTCGTGGCCAGCTCGTGCGCCGCCTGTGGACCCACGAAGGTGACGTGGGCGCCGAGCTCGTGAACGAGCCTGCGCAGCGAGATCTCGGAGGGGCCAGCCCCCACGATCACGCCGTGCACCCCGGCCGCCGCGACCCAGCGTACGAACCGGTCGACCCCCTTCCCGGGCACGAGCCGCCCCACGTAGCCCCACCTCCCTCTCGAG
This sequence comes from uncultured Enterobacteriaceae bacterium, assembly GCA_964655065.1. Lineage (GTDB taxonomy): Bacteria > Myxococcota_A > UBA796 > UBA796 > DRPG01. Next base: position 87,664 of record CAZZLC010000004.1, read on the forward strand.
AGGCGAGCGGGAGGTGGCTCGACGTCGACGGGGACGGGTGCGGGAAGAAGCTCGGCGAAGACCCTCCGAGCCTGCAGGGTGCTCGCGAGGTGCCGCGAGAGGGCGAACCTCCGACCCGCAGACCGCCAGACACGCCGGAACACCGCCTCCGAGCGGACCGGGGGACGGGTGACGTCGGAGCCGTGAGCCACCACCACGACGTCGGGCCGCAGCCGGCTCGCCGTGGTCCCGGCCACCCAGGTCGTGGCGAGGACGTGGTCGGCCCGCCAGAGCTCGGAGCCGGCGGCCAGCGCGAGCCAACGTCCGGCCCAGCGCCCGAAGGAGGGTCCGCGCGCCGGCACCCAGCGGGTCCCTGCAATGGCGGCTCGTTCGGGCCGACCGCGGCCCACCACCACGACCTCGGCTCCCCGGGAAGCCAGCCCTCGGGCGACCCGCCGCACGAAGGTGGCGATGCCACCGAGCATGGGAGGATGGTCGTCGGTGAGGATCAACCAGCGCATTCGGCCACTGCTCGACGAATCCGATGCGAGTCGAGGTCGAAGCACGGGCGGCCCCCCCGGTGGCAGCGGCGACCCCGGTGCAACGTGCACGGACGGCATCCGAGCTCACGGTCCACCACCCGGGCGAAGTGGTGACCGAGGAACCCGTCGTCGGGGTGCGTGGGCCCCGCGATCACCACGGTGGGAACCCCGCAGGCGGCGGCCAGGTGCGACAGTCCGCTGTCGCCACCAACCGCGACCCTGGCGCGCCCGAGCACGGCGAACGTGAGATCGAACCCGGGATCGTGAACGACCTCGATCCCGAGCTCGGCGTGCAGCGCCTCCAAGACGATCTCGTCCCCCGGTCCCCCGACGGCGAGGACGGGGCCGGGCCACCCCCGGCAGGCGGCCTCGAGCAGCCGGATCGGAACCTGCTTGAGGGGCGTGCTCGCGCCCGGGAACAGGACGAGCGAGGCTGGCGCGGGCTCACGGGGAATCTGGATCCAGGGCAGGGGCCCGACGTCGACCTGGGCCGCGCGCGCGTAGAGCTCCGTCACCTCGGGACGCCCCCGGCCGATTCCCCACAGCCGAAGGCGACGAGCGAGGCTGTGCTTCTGCAGGCGTCGCGCCGGCCAACCGACCCTCCAGGTACGTCCCAGGTCGACCACACGATGGTCGCGCGGCAGCGGCGCCGACCAGGACTGGACTTCGTCGACCGACGCCATACGTCGCACCACGGGGTGGAACCGCGGTTCGGTGGCCACGAGCACGGGACGGGGCAGCGACGCGGTGATGGCCCCGACCAGAACGACGTCACCGAGGGCTCGACGCCGGAGGATCACCGTTCCCACAGGGCCTCCACTGCAGCACGGACCTGGGTGACGGGAATGTCGAGGCACGGCACGGGAGGGCCCCCCAGACGGCAGCGACCTCGATAGCACGGCACGCAGGGCAGCCGTGGCCCCTGCACCGTCACGGCGCCGGCGGGGCCCGTGCGGGTGGGCACCGTCGACCCGTGGACCACGATGGTGGGCGTGTCGAGGGCGCGCGCGAAGTGTGCGGCCCCGGCGTCACCGGAGACGAAGACCCGGCAGTCGCCGAGGTGACGGGCAAAGGCGGCCAGCGGTAGGCCTGCGCGTTGCGGGTGGGGCCCTGCCACCGCGGCCAGGGCGGCTTCCTCGCCCGGACCGGCGTAGAACACGACGCGGTGGCGCGGCGCAAGGGCGTCGGCAAGGGCGCGGAAGTGGGGCCACACGCGGGTGGGGCCTCCCTTCACGATGGGGTTGAGGCCGATGTGAGCAGGCTCGCCCAGCCGCCCGGGCCGGGGGAACCGCGGCGGTCCGACCACCTTTGCGCCCAGGAGCTCGGCGAGCGCCGCAGCGGTGTCCCCGCGGTGGAGGCGTGGCGCGAGCGCGTCGGTGAGGAGGAGGCGGCGGTGGTCCGTCGGGCAGCCGATGCGCCGCGGCACGTGCCGGGCCTGCCAGGCCGCACGGAGCGACGTGGCGAAGAGGACCGCGACGTCGTGGAGTCCCGGAGGCATCGTCGTGGGGGCGAGCCAGGGTCCACGGGGCCAGAAGGGCCGTAGCGCCGTTGGTCCGTAGACGGTCACGGCGTGGTGGGCGGCCAGCGCCTCGAGGGCCGGCCAGGCCATGATCGTGTCGCCGAGGTGGTTCGGGATCCGGACGGCGACGCGCAGGGTCGCCGTCATCGGACCGACCTCACTTTCGGTTGCGCTTGCGGGCCTTCTTGGCCGCCTTCTGCTTCTTGCGCCGCGCGATCTTCTCCTCGGCGGACATCGTCTTGCGCGGCTCGGGTGCGCCACCCCCGCCGGGCAGCATCGGCATGCCGGGCATGCCCGGCATGCCTCCTCCGGACATCATCTGCTGCATCTGCTGCATCTGGGCTGGATTACCCATCAGTCCGCCGAGCCCCTTCATCATCTGCCGCGCCTGGAGGAAGCGGTCGTGAAGCTCCCTCACGTCGGTCAGCTCGCGGCCACAACCGCGAGCGATGCGCCGCATGCGGCTCTCGTTCATCACGTCGGGGATCTTCCGCTCCTCGATGGTCATCGAGCCGATGATGGCGAGCGTGCGGTCGAGCTCGCGCTCGTCGAGCGCCTCCTCGGGGATCTGGTCGAGCATGCCGCTGACCCCTGGGATCTTCGAGAGCAGGTCGCGCAGGGGTCCCATGCGGCGGATGGTCTTGATCTGCTTGACGAAGTCGTCGTAGCCGAAGTCGCCGCGAAGCATCTTCTTCGCGTCCTTCTCGGCCTCGACCTTGTCGACGTGCTTCTCGAAGTCCTGGACGAGGTCGACGACGTCGCCCATGCCGAGGATGCGCTGTGCCAGGCCTTCGGGTCGGAACTCCTTGAGCCGGTCGAGGCCCTCCCCCTCCCCGAGGAACTTCACGGGCTTGCCGGTGATCGCCTTGATGGAGAGCGCCGCTCCGCCACGGGCGTCGCCGTCGAGCTTGGTGAGCACGAACCCCGTGAAGTCGAGCCGCTCGTCGAACGCCTTCGCGGTGCGGACCGCGTCCTGACCGATCATGGCGTCGACGACGAAGAGCACGTTGCGGGGCCGCACTGCCGCCTTGATGTCGACGACCTCCTGCATCAAGGTCTCGTCGATGGCGAGGCGGCCCGCGGTGTCGATGATCACGACGTCGCAGTCGGTGTTGCGGGCCTGGGTCACCCCGCGCTTGGCGAGGTCGACGGGATGAGTGTCGGGCTCGTGGAACACCGGAGCGCCGAGCTTGCGGCCGATGACCCGCAGCTGGTCGACGGCAGCCGGGCGGTAGACGTCGGCCGCGACGAGCAGGGGCTTGTGACCCTCCTCCATGAGCTTGCGCGCGATCTTGCCGGTGGTCGTCGTCTTGCCGGAGCCCTGCAGGCCGATCATCATGATCACCGATGGACTGGCCGAGGTGTCGAGCGAGGTGTCGACCGGGCCCATGAGGTCCACGAGCTCGTCGTGGCAGGCCTTCACGAACCAGTCCTGGGGCGACAGGCGGACCTTTCGGCCCGACACCCGAACGGGCACGATGTCCCCGAGCGCCTTCTCCTTTACGCGCGCCAGGAAGTCCTTGGTCACCTTCAGGTCGACGTCCGCCTGGAGCAGCGACGTGCGGACCTCGCGCAGCGCCGGAGCCAGGTTCTCCTCGGTGAGCTCGGTCTTGCCTTGCAGGGCGAGCTGGGCGCTCTTGAAGCCCTTGGTCAACACGTCGAACAATGCGGTCTCTCCAATACGGCCTTCTGGGGCTGTAACGCGGGCCGACAGCCGGTTCCGCGGTTATCGGGCTCGACGCCTGGAGGAAGGATGCGTCCGACTGTCAGTATCGGTCTGACCCTGCTCGTCGCCTGCTCGGGGGACGTCGACGACGATGCCCCGACCGCTGCCACCTGCGACTCGATCCGTACCGAGATCATCGGAAGGGTGCCCGTCGAGGAGTGGCCGGAGGGCATCATCACCGTGAAGGACGACGTCGAGGCGCTCGCCGGCTTCTACCAGGCGCTCGACAGCTGCACGGGCAAGGACGTCCAGGTCGGCATCGGCACCGTCACCCAGGAGGAGCTCGAGATCGTCACGACGCCCTACACGCCCGGCGCGCCGTGCGGCTGTACCGAGGACCCGAACCTCGCTCCCGATGCCAACCTCGAGATGACGGGGGTCATCCCGCGGTTCACGTTCGTCGTCGACAACGTCGACGACCCCTTCGTGTCCGGGTTCATCTTCGAGACCCGGGGCGCGACCTACACCCCGAACGAGTCGGTGCTGATCCGCGCCTGTGCGACCCAGCCCATCGACCCCGCCGCAGGCTCGTCGTTCCGGGACGCCAAGCTCGTGGTCCGCGTCGACCAGGGTCGACGCCTCGAGGCCGACATCATTCTCGACCCGCTCGACGGTGGCGACGACGTGGTCTGCACCCTCAGCGACTTCGAGCCCATCGACTGACGCTCACCCCGTCGAGCCGAAGCCCCCGCGGCCGCGGTCGGTGTCGTCGTCGACCTGGTCGACCACCTGCCAAGCGGCTCTGACCACCGGGGCGAGCACCAGCTGCGCAATGCGCGCGCCGCGCTCGATCCGGTAGGGCTCGTCGGACAGGTTGACGAGCGGCACGAAGATCTCGCCTCGATAGTCGGCGTCGACGGTGCCCGGTGCGTTCACCACCGTGATGCCGTGGCGCAGCGAGAGCCCGGACCGGGGCCGGATCTGGGCCTCGTAGCCCTCGGGCAGCGCGAGCCGGATGCCCGTGGGCACGGGATGGCGCTGCCCCGGACCGAGCTCGAACGGCTCGTCGACCGCCGCCACCAGGTCGGCCCCCGCCGCCCCCGCGGTCTGATAGGCGGGGAGTGCGAGTCCTTGCCCGTGAGGGAGGACCTCGAGGGCGACCGGGACGGCGTCGGACATCAGAGGCTGTCCAGCGCTTCCTTGCGGGAAAGCCGAATCTTGCCCGAGCGGTCGACGTCGATGACGCGAACGAGGACCTCGTCTCCCTCCTGCAGGACGTCGGTGACCTTGTCGACCCGCTCCTGCGCCAGGTGACTGATGTGGATCAATCCGTCCGTGCCCGGGAAGATCTCGACAAACGCGCCGAAGTCGACGATGCGCTTCACCACGCCGACGTACAGAGAGCCGATCTCGGCCTCCTGCGTGATCTCCCGGACCATCTGGATGGCCTTGTCGGTGTTGTCCTGGTTCGCGCTCGCGACGTCGACCCGGCCCGAGTCGTCGACCGTGATGCGGACCTCGCAGGACTCCTGGATCGACCGGATCACCTTGCCGCCGGGCCCGATGAGGTCGCGGATCTTGTCGGGCTTGATGTGGATGGTCGTGATGCGCGGCGCGTAGGGCGAGAGATCCTCGCGCGGCGCCTCGATCGACTTCTTCATCTCGGCGAGGATGTGCAGCCGGCCGTCGCGAGCCTGCGCCATGGCCTTGGCCATGATCTCGCGGCTCACGCCCTTGATCTTGCAGTCCATCTGGAACGCGGTGATGCCCTTCTCGGTGCCGGTGACCTTGAAGTCCATGTCGCCCAGGTGGTCCTCGTCGCCGAGGATATCGGAGAGAACCGCGTAGTCGTCGCCCTCCTTGATGAGGCCCATCGCGATGCCGGCCACGGGGGACGAGATCGGCACGCCGGCGTCCATCAGGGCCAGCGTGGTGCCACACACCGTGGCCATCGACGACGACCCGTTGGACTCGAGCACCTCGGACGTGGAGCGCAGCACGTAGGGGAACGCCTTGGCGTCGGGCAGCACCGGGATCAGGGCCCGCCGGGAGAGGGCGCCGTGGCCGATCTCGCGGCGCTTCGGGCCGCGCAGGGGCCGGGCCTCGCCGGTGCTGAACGGGGGGAAGTTGTAGGTGAGCATCCAGGTGCGCTCTTCCTTGCCTGACGGCAGCTCGAGTCGCTGGCCGTCGACCTCGGTGCCGAGTGCGATGGTCACGAAGGCCTGGGTCTCTCCGCGGGTGAACACCGCCGAGCCGTGGGTCCGCGGGGCGACGGAGACCTCGCACCAGATGTCGCGGATCTCGTCGGGGGAGCGGCCGTCGATGCGCTTGGCCGAGGCGATGACCTCCTCGCGCATCACCTTTCGAATCAGTTGCTCCCAGGACTCCTTGGCGTCCGCCGTCTTCTTGGCGACCACCGCGGGGTCCTCCTCCTTCGCGGTGACCTTCTCGATCATCTGGGCGCGGGCTTCCTTGAGAGCGGCCTTGCGCTCGTGCTTGCCCTCGGTCGCCAGCGCCTTCTGGAGCGGCTTCTTCCCGTAGCGAGCGATGTACTTGACCACCTTGTCGTCGAGCTCGGGCGGCTCCGGCACCACCATCTTCGGCTTGCCGGCCTGCTCGCGCAGCTTGTCGAGCGCGTCGATGATCTTGACGATGCACTCCTGCGCAAGATCGAAGCAGTCGAGCATCGCGTCCTCGGACGCCTCGCTCGCGCCACCCTCGACCATCGTGATCGCCTCGCGAGTTCCCGCGATCACGAGGTTGATGTCGGCCTTCTCGCGCTCGGTCTTGGTGGGGTTCACCACGAGCTTGCCGTCGACGCGACAGATCCGCACGCCGGCGATGGCCTCGGCCATCGGCGCGTCGGAGAGGTGGAACGCAGCCGACGCCCCGCACAGCGCGAGCACGTCGGCCTCGTGATCGGGGTCGTACGACATGGTGGTCGCGATGATCTGAAGCTCGGCGCCCCGGAAGTGCTTGGGGAACATCGGGCGGATCGGACGGTCGATGAGCCGCGAGATCAGCGTCTCGCGCTCGGTCGACCGACCCTCGCGCTTGAGGAAGCCGCCGGGAATGGTGCCGCTGGCCCCGTTGCGGTCCTGATAGTCGACGGTGAGGGGGAGGAAGTCGAACTCGCGTTCGGCGGGCGCGGCGACGGCCGTGACGAGGATCATCGTCTCGCCCGACTGGACGACGACGGCGCCGCTGGCTTGCTTGGCGAGTTTACCGGTGGTGAAGGTGATGGTCTTGCCCCCGAGGGTGACCTCGGCCTGGGCGGGATTGATCGTGGCTGACACGTACACTCCTGGCCAGGGACGGCGGCCTCGACGACCGGAGCGTCCCTGACGAGAACAGCCGAGCAACCAGGGTTCGGAGGCCCACACCATCCAGCATCTGGACCCGGCGACGCCAGTGCGTTCGCCCGGGACCGTGCCCGCCCTGACCCACGGGCCCCCTCGACTCGTTCGTGATCGTCGAGTGGTTCACCCTGGGCCGGGATTTCAGGCCCTCACAGACCTGCGGCGCGGGAACAGCCCTCGTTGGGGTGTTCCCGCGGCGGAGATCTGCGAAGGTGCAGCGTTCCGTCGGTCGTTCGGCAATGGAAAAGAACCGGGACGCACCATTGCGTCCGTGGGCTCTGTAGCTCCATCGCTCCCACCGCGCACGCCCCGCCTGGCGGGGGCGGGATCAGCGACGGATGCCGAGTCGCTTGCGCAGCGAGTCGTAGCGCTCCTGCGACTTGGCGCGGACGTAGCGGAGCAGCTTGCGACGCTGGCCAACCAGCTTGAGCAGACCGCGCCGCGAGGCGTGATCCTTCTTGTGGACCTTGACGTGCTCCGTCAGGTACTGGATGCGCTTGGTGAGCAGCGCGATCTGCACGTCGGCGGAGCCGGTGTCGCCTGCCTTCTCGCCAAAATCGGTGACGAGCTGCGCCTTGTCTTCGGTCGTGAGGGCCATGTCTCTCCTCGCACGCCCGAGCCGACGGATGGTCGACCACCCCGCCAGAGCGCCGTGGTTTGTCGTGAACAACGTCGGGGACCCGGACGTGCCGGAACCCACGCATCAGCAGAAGGTGACCCGGCGGAGGCCTCGCGTCAAGCTCGGTCAGGCCACGCGGAGCAACTTGGGTCCGCGGTGACTGTTCTCGGCCACCGCGACGAGCGACTCCCCGCATACCACGAGGTAGCGATCGCCCATGGCGAGCCCCCTCGGAGGGGGAGGCGGGCTGCCCCCGTGCCGCACCCGCTCGGCATCGGGCGGCGCCACGTCGGCGAGCGGCAGGTGATCGAGGCTGCGCAGCTCGGAGCGAACGTGCCGCGACAGCGCCTCCACCACCTCCGCCTTGCTGCGCCAGGGCACCCGTGGCTCGCCGCGCTTGCCCATGAGGACCGCCCGCCAGTCGTGCCCGTCCTCGGCCGCGACGTAGCCCGCAATCGTGTCGATTCCAACCGCGTCGTCGAGGTAGAAGGGGCCGGACCGGTCGCGACAGAGAGCCGACAGGTGACCCGCCGAGCCGAGCGCGAGTGCGATCTCGTCGGCGAGCACGCGCGCGTAGGTGCCCCGGCTGCACGTGATCCGGAGGCGCAGCGTCTCGTGATCGTAGGAGAGGAGATCGAGCTGGTGGAGCACGATCTGGCGCGCGTTCGCCTTCACCGGCTCGCCCTTGCGAGCGTAGTGGTACATCGGCTTTCCCGCGACCTTGACGGCGGAGAACGCGGGCGGCTCCTGGAGTCGCTCGCCGACGAACCCGTCGAGCACCTCGATGACCTCTTCCTCGTCGGCATCGGGGAGCTCCGCGGACGTCACGACCTCGCCGGTGGGGTCTCCCGTGTTGGTGCTCGCACCAAAGCGAATCGTCGCGTCATAGACCTTGATCGACTCGTCGAGAAACTGGATCAGCCGCGTGGAGCGGCCGAGAGCCAGCGGCAACACGCCCGTGGCGAAGGGGTCGAGCGTGCCCGTGTGCCCGACCTTCTTCACCCCCGTCACCCGACGCACCGCCGCCACCACGTCGTGCGACGTGACGCCAGCCGGCTTGTCGACCACGAGAAATCCGTTCATTCCTCACCTTCTCCGTCCGGCCGCTCGTCGGACTCCCGCAAGTCCTCGCCGATCTCGGTCAAGAGCTGGGTGATGCGGACGGCCTCTTCGGTGTGGGTGTCGACCTCGAACACGAGCTCGGGCGCGTGCCGAAGCCGCAGGGCCCTCCCGATGGGCCCCCGGAGCTGGCGCGCGACGTGGTCGAGCCCGTCGATCAGGTCGGGGCCGGGAACGCCGCCTCCGAGCGGCAGATAGTGGATCACGGCCCGCGACAGGTCGCGGTTGACGTCCACCATCGTGATCGAGATGGGCGTCACCCGAGGGTCCTTGATCTCGGTCAGCAGCCGCTGGCCGAGCTCGCGATGGATGAGCTCGGCCACGCGCTCGGGGCGGTAGCCACGCATCTCGCCTCCAGATTCTCGACGGCGCACGACTGGCGATCGCGAGGAGTGGGGAAGGTCCTGTGGGGTCGCACGCCCCGGACCCGTGCTGCGTAACGCAGGCGTGGTCTCTCTCCCACCCGGCGACCGCGCGGTCCGGTATGGTGGCGCGGGGGTGCGGATCGTGTCGACTTCGTCCGTCAGTTGGGCTCGGCCCGAGACCTGGTGGTACCTTCTCAATCGCCTGTACATCGAGTTCCAGAGCGATCACGTCCCGCTGGTGGCGGCGGGGGTCGCCTTCTTCTGGCTCCTGGCCCTCTTTCCCGCGCTGGCCGCTGGCGTCTCGATCTGGGCGATGGTCGCCGATCCCGCCGAAGTACTTGCCAATCTGGCCCCCTACCTCGAGCTGCTTCCCACCGAGGCGGCCGAGCTGATCCGCGCGCGACTCGAGCGGCTGACGGCCGACGATCAGCGCACGTCACTGACGCTGTCGGCGGTCGGGGCGTTCGTCGCGTCGCTGTGGGCGGCCAACACGGGGGTCAAGGGTCTCGTCACCGGGCTGAACATCGCCTGGGACCTTCCGGAGTCGCGAGGCTTCGTCGCCAACAACCTCCTGGCGATCGGCCTGCTCGTGGTCGGGTTCCTGGTCGCGGTGCTGGCGACGGGCGCGTTCGTCGCGCTTCCCGTCTTCGAGTGGTTCGGCTACATCGGGGAGCAGCTCCAGAGGCTGCTGGAGATCGTGCGCTGGCCCCTGCTCTTCCTCGCGATGGCCACCTACCTGTCGTGGCTCTACCACTTCGCCCCCTGCCGCAAGCGCCATCGCTTCGCGTTCCTCACTGCGGGGGCGCTCACCGCCACCATCGCCTTCCTCGTCGTGTCGGCTGGCTTCTCGCTGTACGTTTCCCGCATCGGGGCCTTCAGTGAGATGTACGGAAGTCTCGCGAGCATCGTCGTCCTGTTGCTGTGGTTCTGGCTCACGGCGATCAGCATCCTGCTCGGAGCCGAGGTCGACTCCGAGCTCGAGCACCTGCGCTTCCACGGCCTGCGCGACGACGCCCGACGACCCAACGACACCACGCCGATGTCGGTGCACCGCCCGGACGTCTCCTCGTGAACATCGGGGTCGTTGGTCCGGGTCGCCTCGGCCGGAGCCTCGCGCGACTCCTCGAGGCCGCCGGTCACGCGGTGACCCTGTTTGGTAGGGGGGAGCAACCCGATGACTCGGACGTCCTCCTGCTCACGGTTCCCGACGGGGCCGTCGCGGCGGTCGCCCGCGCCCTGCCACTGGGTCCCGTCGTCCTGCACTGCGCGGGCGCCCTCGAGGCCGACGTGCTCGACCCTCACGTCCGACGCGGGAGCTTCCATCCCTTGATGACGTTCCCGGGGCCAGAGGTCGCGATGCCGGACGTGACCGGCGTGCCCGTGGCCCTCGCGGGCACTCCCGAGGCGCTGGCGGTGGGGCGACGTCTCGCGGACGCGCTCGGGATGCGGGCCTTCCAGGTCCCTGGCGACCGCCGCCTGTACCACGCCGCCGCCGTCATCGCCGGCAACCTCGTCACGGTGCTCCTCGACGAGGCAGCCTCCGTGCTCGAAGGGGCGGGGGTGGATCGGACGACCGCGTTCGAGGTGCTCCGGCCCTTGGCCGAACGCTCGGTGGCCAACGCTCACCACGGTCTACGCCGGGCGCTCACCGGGCCGATCGCTCGCGGCGATGCCGACACGCTCGACGCCCATCGTACGGCATTGCTGACGCATCATCCTGCGGCACTGCCGATCTACGAGGCCATCGTGGTCCGTGCGCTCGACCGCCTCACACCGGAGGAGACAGGGGGCGGTGACGAACCGATACAGCCTTTACCAGGCAGTGAGCCCGGGGAGGGCTTGTCCTGACCCTGCCTGGTGCTAAAGTTGGGTCAGGCGACGTTCAGGAGGTCCAAGTGCTGGACACCTTCATCATCGACCGAATCCGCCGCGACCAAGAGCGACAGAGGAGAGATTCCCGTATTCCGCTGCACATCGAGGACAGGCACCCGGGGTCCGACAGCGAACCGAGCCGTGACCGAAGGGAGCCGAGGCGCGACGAACGCGGGAGCACCATCATCGACTTCAAGCTCTAGAGCCTCCCGCCCACATCGGCCGAGAGACGACCCGAGAGACGATCCGAGACGACGACCGCGACCCGCGCCCCTCTCACGCTTCGACGGACGCATCCGCGGTCGACCCGTCCAGCCGGAACCGGTCCAGGTCGACGCCGGACTGCTGCGCGAACGCGTGAAGCCCGAGCTTGTCGATCGTGCGCATGGCCCGGGTCGAGACCCGGAGCTTCACCCAGCATTCACCCTCGACCCACCAGAAACGACGGGCCTGGAGGTTGGGAAGCTGGCGCTTCTTGGACTTGCGGTTCGAGTGGGAGACCTTGTTGGCCACGTTGGGGCGCTTGCCCGTCAACATGCACTTTCGAGCCATGGGAAGCCTCGATTCGTGGAGAGTGGAGGCGCGAGTGTACGGGGCACCACGCCGATGGTGGCGAGCGTAACGGACATCGCGCAGCCGAGCAAGCCCGTTCGCCGCAACCGGCCCCTTGTCGGCTACCCATCGCCTCTCGCAGACCGAACGAGATCGGGGACGTCGAGCGGCCAACGAGCGAAGCGCACCCGTCCGAGGGGCGGGGGCCGGGTCGCCGAGCGGAGCGCGACGAAGAACTCGACCTCGGGGAACCGGGCCGCGAGGTCGTAGGCGAGTGCGTGGCCGCGCGGGCCAGGGCCCGACAGCTCCACCTCGAAGAGCGCCATCTCGATCCGACCGTTCACCACGGCCGCGAGTGCGTCCCGGCGGTTCTCGGCGAGGATGCAGGTGAAGCCGTGTGGCCCGAGGCGTTGCTCGGCATCACGGAGGAATCCGGGTGCGCCGAGAATCAGGATGGGCACGGCCTGCGTGACGCGACGGGGCCGCTGGGGCGCCGGACGCGGCAACGAGAGCTCGATCCAGTCATCCTCGCCGTCGGAGAAGACCTCCAGGGTCCCGCCAAGGTGGAGGACGAGCGGCACGTGGCTCGCGAGCTGCGGTCGCAGCGGGGCGGGCGGACCCCGTCGGTGCGGCGTGGGGCCGACGGAGATCGTGGGGTGGCCCCGCTGGACGCGGCCTGCGATCCAGATGCGCCCGCGCCGCTGCAGCGCCGTCCTCACGAGAGAGGCCAGCACCCGAGCCGCGATGGGGCGCGGACCCGACGCCTGGAGCGCCGACTCCAGCTGGAGCTGGACCTTGGGGCGCGTGGGGGCGCCGAGTTGGTTGAGCACCTCCTCGACGAGAGCGGCGACGGCCCACCGTTCGGACTCCAGACGCTGCGGTTGTCCGATGCGACGCAGGTTGTCGAGGACCTGGGACACGCGCTCCGCGTGCTGCAGAGCGACCTCGAGGTGCTTGCGGACGATGGCGGGATCGTCGATGCCGAGGTCGAGCACCAGCTCGATCTTCGCCTGCACGACCGACATCGGGTCGATCAGCTCGCGGGCGACCGTCCCCGCGAAGTCCGTCAGGACGCTGATGCGATCGGCCTGGAGCTCCGCGTCACCGAGTCGTGCCTGTGCCGTCTCCTCGATGCAGGTGAGGCGCCAGCCGCAGGTCTCCTCTTCGGCGAGGAAGCGCACCACGCTGCCGTCGTTGGCGGTGAAGGAGACGTCGGCGAGCCCGACCCACTCGAGCTCGAAGCAGGTCCAGAACGCGGCGATCGCCGAGGGAGCGAGCCAGTGGTCGACCGCTCGGAACCAGCGCGACGAACCGTCGACGATCGTGCCGTCGCGGTCGATCACGATCCACGCACCGGTCCACGGCTCTCGGTCGCTGGGCTCGTCCATTCGCGGAAAAAGGTAGCCCGCCGTAGCCCAGGACCCGAGCGGTCGGTTCACCGACCGGTGTGGGAAGCCACGTACACGTCGTCTCCGTCAATGCGGACCTCGAAGGTCTCGAGGCAGGTCGCCCGGTCGACCGCGGACTGGCCGGTCGTGACGTCGTAGGACCACCCGTGCCACGGGCACGTGAGCTTGGTGCCCTCGAGCTCCCCCTCCCCGAGGGGCCCGCCCGCGTGGGGGCACACGCTGTCGACGGCGTAGAACGACCCATCCACGCGCACGAGCACCACCGCACGGTCCTCGGCGAAGGCCTCCACGACCTCACCCTCCCGGGGAAGCTCGCTGGCCGCCGCCACCCGCTGCCACCCGGGACCGGGCTCGGCTTCTTCCGGCTCCTGGGGGGCGGCCGGCTCCGCCTCCTCGTCGAGCCACGTCGCCACGTTGAGCTCCCGCCGGATCGCGGCACGGATTCCGTTCCGACGCCCGACGACGATGGTCCTCACCCAGCCTTCCCAGCTCGACACGCCCAACTCCTCTGACCGCGAACAGCGTAGGCCGGTTGGAGTACTTCTGCGAGGGCTTCAATGCCGAGCGAGCTGGGCCGAACGGATGTCGTGCAGTGGAGCCAGCCGATGTCGCGACCGCCCGGAGGTCTGGTCCCCATGGGCCTCCTGCTGATCCTGGCGATCAGCTCGGTCCGTGCTCACGCCCACCCCGCTGGGCAGACGCTGCCCGAGGCGCCGGCGGCGCTGGGGATCGTGAGTCCGGGGCCGCCCTCGGTCGAGACCCTGCAGCACCTGCTCGAGACGGGTCAGTCGATCGAGGCCCTACGAACGGCCGAGGCGCTGCTGATCGACCTGCCTCGAGGCCGGACCCGCGACGCTGTTCAGCTCGCCGCGGCCACGCTCCACCGGGATGCAGGACGCCACAACCTCGCGAGCGAGGCGTTCACCCGGGTTCGGGGGCGGGGTGGACCGCTCGCCTCGATCGCAGCATGGTTCGAAGCCGAACAGGACTACCGACGCGGTCGCCTCACCGTGGCGGCACGGGAGTGCGAGGCCTACCGCCGACGTTGGCCCCGCGGCCCCCACGCGAGCTCGTGCCTGCGGCTCGTGGCGCTGTCGCTCGCGCGCTCGGGTCAGGCCGACGAGGCCCGCGAGGTCGCGGAGCGCTACGACGACGACCATCCGCGTGGTCCCATCGCGGAGCAGGTCGAGCTGGCGGTCGCGCGTCACCACCTCGAGACCGGCCAGACCCGCGCAGCGGTGCCGATCCTGGTGAGGCTCGCGCTCGAACACTCGGCGCCGCTTGCCGGCCGGCGCGCCGAGCAGTGGCTCGCCAGGCTGCCCGGCGGTCGCGTCGCGCTTCCCGAGACTCCGGCGGACCGCACCCAGCGGGCGATCTCCCTGCGCGATTCCGGCCGCCTCGACGAGGCCTGGGACGCGTTCGAGGAGCTGGCCGAGCTCGCCGCTGACGATACCGCGGTGCTCGCCTTCCTCACCCGCGAGGCCTCGCGCTTTGGTTGGCGAACCCGCCGCTGGAGCTTCCTCGACGAGTGGTACGCCGACCGGTACGCCCGCAACCCAGACCCACGAACCGCGTGGACCCACTACCGGGTCCTCTTCAGGGCCGGTCGGCCGAGCGACGCGGCCGAGCTCGGCCTCGCGATGCAGCGCCGGTATCCAGGGGACGCGCGCTGGCGGCGCTCCCACGAGGATCTGGCGCGCACCATGATGCTGGCTGGTCGCTACGACGACGCTCGTGACCAGTTCTCGGCCGCCTCCCGCCGAGGAGGGGCGACCGGGCGACGCTGTCGCTTCTACGCCGCGTTCTCGACGCTGATGGCGGGCCGACACGACGACGCGATCGTTCAGCTCGGTGAGGTGGTGGAGGAGGGCCCCGCGTGGCGCGTCGAGGCTCGCTACTGGCGGTCACGGGCCTCCGAGGTGGTCGGACGCGAGGCGGACGCGGCCGCGGACCGAGCGTGGGTCCTCACCCACGACCCCGACGGCTGGTACGGCGTGCTCCTGCGCAGTCGGCACGGGGCCGACGCTCCTGCCGCCCGACACGGGCGTTGGGGGCTCCCACGCCCGCCCGACCGGGTTGCGGTTCACCTGGTTCCGCGGCCCTTGGGGCCCATCTCGGCCGGACTGGTCCCGGAGGAGACCGCGCGGTCGGTCGAGGCGGTCGGACGACTCTCGTGGCCCTTCCGGGTCGCGCACCTGCACACCTCCCCCGCTGCGCCCGCGCGCCCGCGCGCGATGGAGGGCGCTCCCTTGGTGGCCCCGCCTCGGAGCTACGTGTCGGCCGGCTTCTGGGACGCCGAGGCCGGCGCGGAGGCGCTCGCGGACTTCGTACGGCGTCACGGTCGCACGTGGCCCGAGCTGCGGGCCATCGAGGACCTCGCCCGCGTCGGGCTCTACGACCTGTCGGGGACCCTGATGTCGGACTGGTACGAGCGGTGGCGTCGGGACTGGCGACGAAACCGCAACCACGCCCGTCGGGTGCGCGGCATGCGGAGCGAAGACTGGCGGACGCTGTTCCTCGCCACCCACGATCATCACCACGCCGCCCGATTCAGTGCCTCGATTCGCCACGACCCCGACGACGACGTGCGACGGCTGGCCTGGCCAATCGCGCACGGCCACGCGATCTGGAGCGCGGGCGCGGCTCACGATGTGGATCCACTCCTGGTGCTCGGTCTCGTGCGCCAGGAGTCCAGGTACGACGCCAGCGCGGTGTCGCGGGCGGGGGCGCGGGGGGCCATGCAGATCATGCCCCGAACCGGGCACCTCCTCGCCGACCGACTCGGCGACGACGAATTCACCGCTGCCGATCTGGAGGAACCCGAGCTGGCGATCGGCCTCGGCATCCACTACCTCGGGCTGCTCCTCGACCGCTTCGACGGCGTCTTCCCGTTGGCCGTCGCGGCCTACAACGCCGGACCGTTCAGCGTGTCTTCGTGGCTCGCGGGAACCGGTCCCCACCTGCCGCTGGACGCATTCGTGGAGCACGTCCCGTTCCCCGAGACCCGCGACTACGTCAAGCGCGTCACCGCGAACTACGACACGTACGCGAGGCTCTACGGACCCGCCGGGAGCGCCGTCATCGTGCCTCCGCACCCGGAGGGCGACCGCGCGGAGGTGGTGGATTTCTGATCTGCGCTCGCAGGTTGGCTGGCTGGCCGTCTGGCTCCTCTTGGCGACGTTCGCGAGTGTGGCCATGGCAGGGCCGCGACGGGGTCGAAAGGCCGAGGCGGTCCCTCCGGCTCCCCGGGCCGCCCCCGAGGCGCCCACCCTGTCCCGCCCCTTGTTCCCCGACACCCTGCCCATCGATGTCGGTCCGGCGGTGGCGGGGCTCGCGAATCGCTCCGCGCAGGCGTGTCGGGCCTGCCATCCCGTGGCCCACGCCGGCTGGTCGTCGGGCCCCCACGGGCGACCGATGTCGGAGGCGATGCGTCGGGCGGTCGCGGACGCCTCCATTCCCGGCTGTGCGACCTGCCACCTGCCCCTCCTCGACCAACACGACGAGATCCCCACCTGGAAGCGAACCGACGTCCCGGGGGAGCGGAACCCGGGCTGGGACGCGACGCTCCGCACCGAGGGCGTGACCTGCGCCGCTTGCCACGTACGCGACGGACGAATCTTGGTGGCCACCGAGGACGCGGCTCGGCAGGTGGCCCCCCACCCGATGGCCTACGCCGAGGAGCTCACCGACGAGCGCGCTTGTGCGGCCTGCCACCAGCTGACCTGGCCTGGTGCCGACGCCCCGCTCTACGACACGGTCGGGGAGTGGTCGCGCTCGGTGTGGCAGGCGGCGGGCGTCGGATGCTCGGACTGCCACCTCTCCGGAGTGGCCCCCCACGCCGAGGCTGGGGACTCGGCTCGCGCCTTCTCCCTGGTGGTACGGCTGTCCCGCCGGCGGGTCGTGCGTGGGGGTGAGCCCGTCCGCGCCACGATCACGCTCCAGAACACGGGTGCCGGCCACGCCATGCCGAGCGGAAGCCCCTTCCGTGGCTACCGGGTCACCGCGCGAATCACGAAGCCGGGACGGCGCACGACGCTCGGCTCGTTCGGCCAGCTCGTCGCCGACCTCGAACGCTCACTGTCGGACACACCGCCGTGGACGACGATCTCGGACACGCGCCTGCCCGCGGGCGGAGAACGCACCTTCTCCTACGAGGCCGGGTTCTCTCAGCGGTGGGCCGCAGGCCGCTATGACCTGGTGGTGGAGGTCTGGCGGACGCGACACGGCGCCGTGTCGGGCGAGCCGGTCGTGCGGCAGCGGATCGACCTCCTGGTGCAGTGACCGTGGGGGCCCTGGGTTATCGGCTTCTGAAATTGGCAACCG
The DNA here is from genome assembly GCA_964655065.1 of uncultured Enterobacteriaceae bacterium. Taxonomy (GTDB): domain Bacteria; phylum Myxococcota_A; class UBA796; order UBA796; genus DRPG01. The sequence goes on from CAZZLC010000004.1 coordinate 104,988, forward strand.
GGATCGCATGCTGAAGTTCCACGCGCGCACCGACGTCGGTCTGAAGCGGAAGCACAACGAAGACAGCCTGCTCGCCGCCGAGGAGTACGGCGTGTTCGTGATCGCCGACGGGGTCGGCGGGCGCAAGGCGGGCGAGCTGGCCTCCGCCATCACGGTGAACACCTTCCAGAGCTTTGCTCCCCAGCTCAAGGCGGCGGTGGACGCGTTCGCGAAGAACGCCAACCGAGACACCCGCAACGCGGTGCTCCAGCTCCTCGACCAGGCGGCCAACGCCGCGTCCCGACGCGTCTACGAGGCCGCGACCGCGACCGGCCGCCAGGGCATGACGACCACCCTCGTGGCGGCCGTGATCGGCGGTGGAGCCGCGTTCCTCGTCCACGTCGGCGACAGCCGGGCCTATCTGCTGCGTAGCAGCGAGCTCCGGCAGCTCTCGGAAGATCACAGCATGGTCAACGAGCTGATCCGGACCGGGGCGATGAGCCGGGAGGACGCCGCGAGTTCCCGGTACCGCAACGTGATCACGCGCGCGGTCGGGCTCTACCCCAGCGTGAGGACCGACACCCTGCACATCGAGCTCATCGATGGCGACCGCATCCTCCTCTGCTCGGACGGTCTGACCGACATGGTGACGGGCGACCCTCTGCTCTCGCTCCTCGACCAGCCCGATCTCGTGCAGGCGGTCGACGGGCTCGTGCAGGAGGCCCTCGACCAGGGCGGGCGCGACAACGTCACCGTCATCGCCATCGAGCCCGAGGCGGTCCTCGAGGCCGAGGCGGTGACCGCGCGGGCCAAGGCGATGGAGAACCTGTTCTTGTTCGAGGATCTGCCCTTTCACGCGCGACTCCGGGTGGGCCGGATCATCAACGAGCTGTTCGTGACGCCCGGCCAGGTGGTGATGCGCCAGGGCGAGATCGGCGACACGCTCTACGTCGTGGTCCAGGGACAGGTTCGGGTGCTCGTGGCTGGCCGCGAGGTCGCGATCCTCTCCGAGGGTGAGCACTTCGGCGAGCTCGCCCTCATCGGATCCGATCCCCGGTCCGCGACCGTCGAGGCGGTGGGGTTCGGCCACCTGTTGTCGATCGAGCGGGACGCGCTGCACGAGTACTGCACCATCGAGCCGGCGCTCGGCAACAAGCTGCTCTGGAAGCTCATCGCCACCCTGGGACGGCGGCTGCGGGACACGAACCGCGCCCTCTCCGAGAGGATCGACGCCGGATCGGCCTGACCTCGTGCTTCACGGCACGACGACCACGCCCATGTCCCGCCGGAACGCCTCGTACGCGTCGGTCCACGACCCGTCGGGCCCGCGAATCACCAGCTCCCCGGTGCGGCGGGGGGGAACCGACTCCTCGGAGTGAGCGCACACGAGCGTGGCTACGTGCGGCTCACGCCCCGCGCCGAACACGTAGTCCCAGCGCTCGACCACCTGGAGGCCTGCCTCGAGTGGTGCGGCCTCGGTGCGGGGATCGGAGGCCAGCATCACGAACGCGAAACGACCTCCGGGGGCGAGCCAGCGCCGCGCTGCCTCGCAATAGTCGAAGACCGATCCCCGCAGCTCGATGCGGCAGGCGGCCTTCTGGGGGTGCGGCGAGAGCAGCCCGCTGCCCAGCGGGATGTAGGGCGGGGAGCCCGTGATCAGGTCGAAGGTCGACCCGGGCGGCAGGGCCTCCGGATCGCGCAGGTCGCCGCCGAGCACGGTCACCCGACGACCGAGCCCGTTGAGCGCGACGGTCTTGCGGGCGAGCGCGGTGCTCATCGACTGGGCCTCCACCATCGTCAGGGTGGCCGTCTCGTTCAATCGGTACAAGGTCGACAACCCCACCGACCCGACCCCGCTCCCGAGGTCCAGGAGGCGCCGAGCATCGGGACGGGCCAGCGAGGCCCGCCACGCGGTGACCAGATCGTCGGTGGAGAAGCGGTGCCCCTTCGCGAGCTGCACGATCGACCAGGTTCCGATGAGCCGGTCGACCGTCTCGCGGTCGTCGGCCATCACGCCTCCTGGCGAAGCGCGTCCAGCTCGGAGGTGGGGAGGCCAAGGTCGTCGGCGACCTGCACGACGGCGTCGCGGAAGATGGTGACCCCGGCGAACACCTGGAGGAACCTGCGCTTCACCGCGAGCACCGACTCGTCGACCTTCTCCCTGGGGATGTCGATCGCGCTCGCCAGCTCGACGATGGCCTCGAGCTCCCGGTCACCGACCCGACCGTCGGCGAGGGCCACGAGCACGAGCGAGCGGAGGTAGACCTCCTTCACCTCGTCGGAAGACAGGTCTGGAGCGTCGGTGGGTTCGGCCTCGGGCAGCTCGGCCTCGAAGGCGGCGATGAGCTGAAGCTCGCGGTCGAGGACCACCCCGTCGGCGGTCGCCACCTGGCGCATGCCCTTCGCGATGAACGCCGCCTGTGCAGCGTTCAGCTCGACGTCCTGCTCGAACCAGTCCACGTTGCCTCCGCGCCCTGGGGAAGACGCCTGAAGTAAGGACCGCCGCCGGCCGAGGCAAGCGCCGGAGCGACGATATAATGGCCCACCAGCCTCGGAGAGCCCTGTCCCATGCCCGCACTGCGGTCGCGCATCCAGTCTCGGTCGACCTCCTTCCGCGAGAACGCGGACCAGATGACCGCCTGGCTCACGGAGGTCCGGCGCCTCGAGAGCCTCGTACGGCACGCCTCGAACGCCAAGCGAGCCAAGTTCGAGCAGCGGGGGCAGCTCCTCCCGCGTCAGCGAATCGCCAGGCTGCTCGACCGCGGAGCACCGTTCCTGGAGCTCGCCACGCTGGCCGGACTGCGCATGCACGACGACGACGGCGAGCGCACGGTGATGGGCGGCGGCATGGTGGCCGGCATCGGTTGGGTCTCGGGCAAGCAAGTGGCGATCAGCGCGAGCGACAGCGGCATCAAGGGGGGCACCATCTCGCCCATGGGTCTGCGCAAGGGCCTTCGGCTTCAGGAGATTGCCGCCCGGCACAAGCTCCCCGTGATCAGCCTCGTCGAGAGCGGCGGCGCGAACCTGCAGTACCAAGGCGAGATGTTCGTCGAGGGCGGGCGCTCGTTCGCCAACCAGGCGCGGCTCTCTGCGGCAGGCATCCCCCAGATCTGCGTGGTGCACGGGAGCTCGACCGCGGGCGGTGCCTACATGCCCGGCCTGTCGGACTACGTGGTGGTCGTACGCGACCGGTCCAAGATCTTCCTCGCCGGACCGCCGCTCGTGAAGGCGGCGATCGGAGAGGACGCGGACGAGGAGACGCTGGGGGGCGCGGTCATGCACGCCACCGTCACCGGACTCGGAGAGTACCTCGCCGAGGACGACGCCCACGCGATTGCCGTGGCTCGCGACATCGTCGACAAGCTGCGGTGGTCCCACGAGGTCGCTCGGGACGCCGAACCCGCGGCTCCCCTGTACGACCCCGCCGACCTCCTCGGGTCGGTGCCCGCCGACCCCAAGGAGCCCTACGACGTCCGGGACGTCATCGCCCACGTGGTGGACGGCTCCGAGTTCCTGGAGTTCAAGGCCGGCTACGGCTCCGAGACCGTGTGCGGTCACGCGCGCATCGACGGCTTCACCGTGGGGATCGTAGGCAACAACGGCCCCATCCAGCCCGAGGGCTCCACCAAGTCCGCCCAGTTCGTGCAGCTGTGCGACCAGAGCGGCACCCCGCTCGTCTTCCTGCAGAACACCACCGGCTACATGGTCGGGACGCAGGCCGAGGCCCGCGGCGCCATCAAGCATGGCTCCAAGATGATCCAGGCGGTGGCGAACGCTCGCGTTCCCAAGCTCACGGTGGTGCTCGGGGGCTCGTTCGGCGCGGGCAACTACGGAATGTGCGGCCGCGGCTTCGACCCCGACTTCATCTTCAGCTGGCCGTCCGCGCGCACGGCGGTGATGGGCGGCGAGCAAGCCGCGGGGGTGATGAAGATGGTGATGATGGCCAAGATCGCCCGGTCCGGCGGTACCCCCGTCGAGAGCGACGTGGCCAGCTTCGTCAAGCCCCTCGCCGACCAACTCGACGCGGAGGCCCACGTGCTCTTCGGCACGGCCCGGCTCTTCGACGATGGGGTGATCGACCCCCGCCACACCCGGGCCATCCTGGCTCTCTGTCTCGAGATCGTCCACGCCGGACTGCGGCGTGACGTCCACCCGAACACCTTTGGTGTCGCTCGCACGTGAGGACTCCTGGAGGACCGCCCTTCATGCTGTACACGGAAGAACACCGGACCCTGGCCAAGACGGTCGAGGACTTCGTCGTCAACGAGATCAACCCGCACGTCGACGAGTGGGAGGACCAGGGCTGGTTCCCGTCACACGAGGTGTTCAAGAAGCTCGGTGAACTCGGGGTCCTCGGGGTGAAGTTCCCCGAGGAGTACGGCGGCATGGGCCTCGACTTCTCGTACAGCGTGGCGGTGGCCGAAGCGCTGGGCGCCTGCGACTGCGGCGGCGTGCCGCTCGCGATCGGTGTGCAGACCGACATGTGCACGCCAGCGCTGGCCCAGTTCGGCTCCGAGGAGCTCAAGGAGGAGTTCCTCCGGCCGGCCATCGCCGGCGATCAGGTCGGCTCCATCGGGGTCAGCGAGCCCAATGCCGGCTCCGACGTCGCGGGACTGCGCACCGTGGCGCGCTCGGATGGTGACGACTACATCATCGACGGCACGAAGATGTGGATCACCAACGGCATGAAGGCCGACTGGTGCTGCGTGCTCGCCAACACGGGCGACGGCAAGCCGCACGTGAACAAGTCGCTCATCATCGTGCCGCTGGACGCACCCGGCATCGAGCGGCAGAAGATCGAGAAGCTCGGCATGTGGTCGAGCGACACCGCCCAGCTCTTCTTCGACGGCGTGCGCGTGCCCAAGCGCAACCTCGTCGGCCAGGAGAACTTCGGATTCGCCATCCAGATGTGGCAGTTCCAGGAGGAGCGACTGTGGGGCGCGGCCAACGCCCTGCGCACGCTCGACCGCTGCATCGACGAGACCATCGCCTATACCCGCGGCCGGACCACGTTCGGCCAGCCCATCCTCGACAATCAGGTGGTCCACTTCCGGCTCGCCGAGCTCCGCACCGAGGTCGAGATGCTGCGCTCGCTCGTGTACCGGGCCACCGAGGCCTACGTGAACGGCGAGAACATCCTCAAGCTCGCCTCGATGGCGAAGCTCAAGGCCGGCCGACTCTCCCGTGAGGTCACCGACTCCTGCCTCCAGTTCTGGGGCGGCATGGGCTACAGCAGGGAGTCGTGGATCACCCGAGCGTATCGCGATGCCCGACTCGCCTCGATCGGCGGGGGCGCCGACGAGATCATGCTGGGCATCATCGCCAAGGAAGAGGGCACCCTGCCGCGGCGGAAGAAGAAGTGAGCGTCGTCGAGCGCGCCATCGAGGGCGGCGTCTGCACGCTTCGTCTCAACCGGCCCGAGGTTCGCAACGCCATGAGTCGCGAGATGGTCGAGGCCCTCCAGGGCGGGCTCGCCGCTGCGGTGGCCGACGAGGCCGTACGCGTGGTCGTGATCCGCGGGGCCGGCGGGCACTTCTGCGCGGGGGGCGACATCCAGGACATGGCTGCGGCGCACCAGGTGCTCGTCGAGGCCGGTCAGCCCGACCCAGTGGTCGACCTCAACGCCTCGTTCGGCCACCTGACGCTCGCGTTCGTCGAGGCCCCGAAGCCAGTCGTGGCGGTGTGCGAGGGGGTGGTGATGGGGGGCGGCTTTGGTCTCGCCTGCGCGGCCGACGTCACCATCGCGTCGCCCTCCGCGGACCTCCGCCTCCCCGAGACGGGACTCGGCATCGTTCCCGCCCAGATCGCGCCCTTCCTGCTCCGCCGCATGACCGTCGCGGAGGCCAACCGACTCGCGCTGACCGGCGCCCGGCTCGACGCGAGCCAGGCCCTGGCGCTCGGGATCGTCCACGAGATCGACGAGAATGTCGACGCGCTCCTGGGCCGCACCGTCGAGCGTCTGATGCGGGGGGCACCCGACGCGCTCGCGGCGACCAAGCGACTGATGAACCGGCTGGTGCCGCCGCCGGATCCGTCCACCATCGAGCACGCGGCCACCGTCTTCGCCAAGGCGGCACGCTCGGATGACGCGGCCGAAGGAATGGCGGCCTTCCTGCAGAAGCGCAAGCCCCGCTGGGCGGAGGGGTAGTGTCCTTCGACACCGTACTGGTCGCAAACCGTGGCGAGATCGCGGTCCGCGTGATCATGGCCGCCAGGAGCCTCGGCTACCGCACGGTGGCCGTCTACAGCGACGCCGATGCCACCGCCCTGCACGTCGCATTCGCCGACGCGGCGGTCCGTCTCGGGCCGCCGCCTCCCGGAGAGAGCTACCTGCGCATCGACGCGGTGCTGGCTGCGGCGAAGGCGACCGGCGCCCAGGCCATCCACCCGGGCTACGGCTTCCTGTCCGAGAACCCCGAGTTCGCGGCGGCCTGCGAGGCGGCGGGGCTCGTCTTCGTCGGTCCGCCCGCGAGCGCCATCCGCGCCATGGGCGACAAGGCGAGCGCGAAGTCGCGGATGGCGGCCGCTGGAGTGCCCGTCGTTCCGGGGACGGACGGACCGGTCGGCGAGCTCGACGACGACGGGCTGCTCCGGGCGGCCGAGGACGTCGGCTACCCGCTCCTCGTCAAGGCGACGGCAGGAGGCGGTGGACGCGGAATGCGGCTCGTGCGCTCGTCCGGTGAGCTCGTCGAGGCCGTCGCGAGCGCCCGCCGCGAGGCGGGCAGCGCGTTCGGGGACAGCGCCGTGCTGTTCGAAGCCTTTGTCGAGAACGCGCGGCACGTGGAGATCCAGGTCTTCGCCGACGGGCACGGGAACACCATCCACCTCGGCGAGCGGGACTGCTCGACCCAGCGCCGCCGGCAGAAGGTCATCGAGGAGGCGCCGTCGCCGGCCGTCGACGCGGACCTGCGAGCCCGGATGGGAGCGGATGCCGTCCGAGCTGCCAAGGCGATCGGCTATCGCGGGGCGGGCACCGTCGAGATGATCCTCGGCGCCGACGGCCGCTACTTCTTTCTCGAGATGAACACGCGGCTGCAGGTCGAGCATCCAGTGACGGAGCTGGTCACTGGCCACGATCTCGTGGTGTGGCAGCTCGAGGTGGCCGCGGGCAAGCCGCTGCCCATCACCCAGGCCGACGTCGAGCTCGGCGGTCACGCCATCGAGGCGCGGCTGTACGCCGAGGACCCCCGGCAGGGCTTCGCACCTCAGACCGGCACCCTTCGTCACTTCCGCCCCGATCGCCCCACCGAGTGGCCGGGCGTGCGCATCGACGCCGGTGTGCGCGAGGGCGACGTGGTGACCCCGTTCTACGACCCGATGATCGCCAAGGTGATCGCCTGGGGCCGCGACCGTGAGGAGGCTCGTCGCCGGCTGCGTCGCGCGATGCAGGACCTGCCCGTGGTCGGTGTGGTGACCAACCAGGGGTTCCTCGTCGATCTGCTGGACGACCCTGCGTTCGTCCACGCCACCATCACCACGGCGACGCTCGACGCCTGGCTCGACGAGGGCCATCGGTTGCTGTCGGCTCGTGCGCTCGAGCCCGAGGACTGGGCCATCGCCGCCGCCTGGCTGGTGGGGGCCGACGACGACTGGTTTCGGAACGCGCACGGGGTGGCGCTCGACCTCACGCTCCAGGCCCAGGCCGAAGAACGCCGTGTCTCGCTGGTGCGTCAGGACGGCGGCACCTCGGCGGTCACCGTCGATGGCGAGATCTTCCGGGTGACCTTGGTCGAGGTTCCCGGGGACCCCGACGACGATCTGCTGCAGCGCACGGTCGCCGTCCGGCGCGACGGTGAGCCCGCGCGCCCGGAGGTTCGGAGGCCGGTGACCGGCTGGCCGATCGAGACGGGCTGGGTCCTCGACGCGGGACGCGGTCCCGTGGCGTTCCGCGAGCCGAGCCCCTACCCGGATCGCGGTTCGGAGGACGATCCGAGCGAGGTTCGCTCGCCGGTCGCGGGCACGCTGGTGCGGATCGGGGTCGCGGTCGGTGACGAGGTCGCCGCCGACCAGACGCTCGGGGTCGTCGAAGCCATGAAGATGGAGACGCGGCTCGTTGCCAGCGCGTCGGGCACGGTGACCGCCGTGAACGCGGTGGTCGGACAGCAGGTACAGTCGGGCGACGTGATCGTGGCCCTCGATCCCCGGGAGGCCTGATGGACAAGGCGATCCTCACGTGCGCCGTCAACGGCGTGCTCACGAACCCCAAGCAGCACCCCGTGCCCGTCACTCCCGAGGAGATGGCGGCGTCCTCGAAGGATGCCTTCGACGCGGGGGCGTCGATCGTGCACGTCCACTTCCGTCGTCAGGAGGACGGCCTCGGCCACCTCCCGTCGTGGGAGCCCGAGGTCGCGACCGCCTGCGTCGAGGCGATTCGCGCCGCGTGTCCGGGGGTGATCGTCAATCAGACCACCGGCGTGGTCGGCCCTGACGTCTCGGGTCCCATCGCCTGCATGAAGGCGCTGAAGCCCGAGATTGCGGCCATGAACGCCGGGAGCCTCAACTACCTCAAGGTCAAGCGCGACGGAACCTGGGCCTGGCCTCCGATGCTCTTCGACAACCCGGTGAGCAAGGTCGAGGCGATGCTCGAGGCCATGAAGTCCACGGGCGCGCGACCCGAGTTCGAGTGCTTCGACGTGGGGATCGTCCGCTCCGTCGATCTCTACCTGCAGGTGGGGCTCGCCGAGTCGGCCCAGTACAACTTCGTGATGGGTGTGGCGTCCGGGATGCCGGTCGACAACGACCTGCTCGAGCTGCTGCTGCGCTACCGGCGCGAGGGGAGCCCGTGGCAGTGCACCCTCATCGGGCGGGCCGAGATCTGGGCGACCCACCAGCGAGCCGCCGAGCTCGGCGGGATGCTGCGCACGGGGGTCGAGGACACGTTCTACCTGCCGAACGGCGAGCGAACGACCGGCAATGGCCCGCTCATCGAGGCGCTGGCGTCGTGCGCGGAACAGGCGGGCCGTTCGATCGCCTCCCCCGCGGAGGCGCGTCAGATGCTCGGTCTCCCGGCGTAGGGCCGAGGACGCCTCCCTCGCCAGGCCACGAGGGCACCGCCTCCCAGATGGCGCGCGCCGCCTCGGCGGCCGGCTTGGACTCGTCCATCTCTCGGGCGAGGAGACGGGCGAGCCGGGCGTCGAAGAGGCCGAGCCGCTTGGCCACCCAGCGTGCCCGGGCTTCGGTGTCGCGGGGGACCGTGCCGCTCGTGCGGTTCCACAGGCGCGCGTGCTCGATCCAGCCCGCGATCTGCTCGACCAGTGCACCCTCGAACTCGTCGATCGAGCAGGCGAGCTGCTTGCCGTGGAGCCACAGCCCCTCGCAGTGGGCGCGCCCGAAGTGCAACAGCTCCTGGTTGACCGTGCCGTCCTGCACCTCGGTGAACCACGCGAGCGGGGCCGAGCCCTCGTTGCGGTGGACGTCGGCCAGGATGACACCGCACCGCTCGATGATCCACCCGTCGAGGGGATGCTGGGGAGAGGGGTGGGTGACCCGCGGATCGCGCTCCAGCACCAGGACGACGTTGACGGTGGCACCGTGCTCGGCCTCGAGCTGGAGATCGAGGGGGGCCCCGAAGGGCGAGCGGGCCCGGCAGTCCGCGAGGAAGTCCTTCATCCAGGAGAGATGGGTGCCCTGGGCGTGCTGGATGCGCAGATAGGCGACGTTCTCGTCCAGGAGTGCGCGACGGTGGGCCTCGTACATGCCCTGGAGCAGCTCGGCCCGATCGCGACGCGGATTCAGGCCGTCGCCTGCCACGACGAGCTGGATGCTGCCGGGCGCCCTGGCGGCCGCCGCGCGCGCCTCGTCGAACCAGCGCACGAGTCGGGCGCGAATCGTCCGCAGATCGAAGGCCAGGTCGAGGTCCTTGCCGCGAGTGTCGGGCACCACCTGCACCCCGCGCACGAAGCGCTTCCACCCGACCCAGCGCTCGAGGTCGTCGGCGTCGACCTGATCGGCGAAGAGTGGCTGCGGCGGCGGAGGAGCGGGTGGAACGGGCACCGCGAGGAGGCCGGGCGGGCTCTCCGACTCGGTGATGTCGTCGAAGAAGGACACGACACGGTCCGGGTCGGCCACGAAGCCGCGCCCGTCGGGAACCACCGCCATGGCGTGGATGGCGTCGGGGTCCAGGATACCTGTCTGGGCCATGGTCCGGGCGAGCCATCGCCCGAGGGCCGCCCCGTCGGGCAGCACGACGGGCTGCGAGAGCACCCCGAGGATCTGGTCGCACCACAGGCGATACTGCACGCGCCGTAGCGCGCCCCGGAGGGCGGTGAGCTGTCCTCCGTCGGCCGAGGCTTCGATCGCGTCGTCGTCGAGACGGAGCCGCTCGATGATCGGCTCGTCGCGCAGGACGCCGTGGCGAATCTGGTCGCGGTGCTCGCGCCGCAGCGTGCCCAGCAACCCGTGAGCGGCCTCGATGACCTCGTGACGGGCCGAGACGATGCCCGTGCGTTGCACGCGCAGCCGCGCGGTCCCGTCGACGGGCTCGACGGTCGCGGCTTCGATGAGCAGCGCCACGCGGACGTGTCGGACGTCCCCCGTCTCGAGCGCATGATCGAGGTCGCCGGCGACGAGCAGGGACGCGGTGTGCGGCTGACGGACGGAGAACCGCAGTCGCACGGGAGGGGTCTGCCCCTCGAAGCGGGCCTGGCGGCGGGACACCAGCGCCTGGAGGCGCTCGCCGGTCAGTGCGTCGATCCACCGCAGCGACGCCCCCCGCATGAGCTGGATGCGCTCGATGGGTAGGCCGTCGCGGATCGCGGTGCGCATCGCCTGACGGTAGCGGTGGCCGATGCGGCGTTCGCCCTCCGCCCCGCCGGCATCCCCCCGGCCCATCACCGCGATGCGTCGGTGAGGGTGGTCTGCGGGCAGTCGCAAGCTCCGCGCGACGATGCTCGCGCACAGGTCGAAGAGCCGGCGGGCGTCGAAGGCGACCCACGAGCTGCCGGTCGCGAACTCGTCGTCGGCCAGCAGGTCGAGCATGCGTTCGATCGCGAGCGCCTCGGTCCGTGCGGTCTCGTCGGTGCGCGGGACCCCTTCGGCCAGCCCTCCGTGCCGGGGCTGCGTCACGTAGTAGAGGTCGGTGCCGGGGTCGGTGGTGGGCGCCGGCATGAGCATCGTGAACGGCGACTTGGCGCGCACGACCTCGCTGTGCCCACGCCGCAGGACGATCTCGTCGGCTTCGATGGTCTCGAAGCTGTGCAGCTTGCGACCCCGGCCGCGTCGGCCTCCACCGGGCTCGCCGCCCTCGTAGCCGACGAAGCGATAAGGCTCGAGGTTGGCCGGCATCTGGGGGAACCGGTCGACGACCTCGTAGACCTCGCCCGTGTCGGCCGGAGCCTCCGACCCATCGAGGAGTCCGAGCTCGGTGAGCAGCCGATCCGTCACGCCCCAAGCGCGCTCCGCGTTGCCGGCCGCGTCGTGTTGGCCGGCCTCGAACGTGAACCCGAGCCGCTTGCTTCGGCGGCCGGGCCCGAGTCCGACGTTCGACGCGACGCCGCCGTCGAGGATCGAGTTCTCGTGAAGGCCGGTGACGAGTCGCCGGACCCCCAGCACACGGGCGAGCGAGGCGTGGCGCTGGTCGTCGCGGAAGACCAGGAACGCCTCGGACGGCCTGGACGTGGAGTGCAGGTCGAGGACCGCGTCACACGCGAGCAGGATCGGTGCGAGCTCGGTGGCGCGGTTCTCCTCGTAGCTGCGCGCGTCGGGCGGGATGGTGCGGATGCGCGCGAGGGTCTCGCGGTCCCACAGCCGGTTGAGGTCGCTCCCGTCCGGAGTGTGCCGCAATCCGAGCTCGGCGGCGGCCTGGTTGGCGCGGATGGCCACCACCGAGCCGCGCTGGAGGGTCACCGTGGCCAGGCGCTCGAGGACACTGTCTCCAACGGGCTCGTTTCCGTGCATCCGGGCGATGATTGCGACGCGGGGCCCATCGATGGGCGCTCCCGCTGCGTCCGTGGCCTGGTACTCCACGACACCGGAAATGCCGGCGAAGGGTGCCGTAATGCGGCTCATCCGCTCCTTCAGGGGTTCGACGTCGGACGACGTATCGTGGGCTCGGTTCAGGAGCCGGGGTTCTTGTTGATGCGGGAGGTCGCCGTGGTCTTCGACGACGGGCTGCTCCGGGCCGACGTGCGGAGTCGCCGGCGCGTCGCGCTCTTGGTCGCCGACTCGGGAGGCGGCACGTGGGTGTGGGCCGGCGCATCCGGCGGAGCCTCCGCCTCGGCGCGGCTGCCCGAGGACTTCTTCGCGGCCCCGGCCTTCTTGGTCCCCCCGGTCTTCTTGGCCGACGCGCTCTTCTTCGCGGGGGCCGTCTTCTTGGCTGACGCCTTTCTCGGGCTCGCCGCCTTCGACTTCTTCGAGCCACTCGCCTTCTTCGGGGCGTCGGCCGCCTCCTCGCCGTCCTTCTTCGCTCCGCCGCGGGGAAGGAACTCGAAGCCGTGCTTGCCCGTGTCCTTGCGGAAGAGGAACGCCTTGAAGAAGTTGCCGCGCTTGGAGACGAAGTCTTCGATGAGCTCGGTCTTGCCCTCTTCGCCGAAGAAGAGCGCGACCTCGTCGTCCTCCATCTCGCGCTGGCAGACCTTTCGGGGAAGCACCGGTCCGGCCTTCTCCTTGCCCTCGAACACGCGCTTGCACACCCAGCGATGCGACGTCTCGACGATCAAGCAGGGCTCGCCGTCCTCGTGCTCGCCGGGGCACACGATCGCGGTCTCGCCGATGAGCTCCTCGGGCTCGGCGTTCTTCTCTCCCCGGCCGAGGTCGACCTGAAGCAGCCACTTGACCTTGTCGGGTCCGTCCTCGACCTCCTCGACCTCGCGGGCGAGCTTTACCTTTCCGTCGAGGAACTGCGTGTTGCCCTTGTCCTTGAAGTACGGCACCGGCCCGTACTCCTCCCCGGGGGCCTCGAGGATCGCGATGGCGAGCCGGCGATCGATGTAGCGGTTCAGGGTCTCCTTCCAGAGAATGAAAGGACAACCTTGATCCTTGCCCTCGTTGTTCTCGCAGATGTAGCCACGGACCTGCTCGAAGACCCGACCTCCGCACTCGGGGCACTTGCCGACGGGCTCCTCGGTCTCGTAGAGCTGCTCGTACTCGAACTCGGTGAGCGACTTGGTGATGGTCTGCGTGTAGTCGTAGAGATCCTGCTCGACGGCGGCCCTCGGGCGGTCCCCGGCCTCGACCTCGTGCAGGGCGTGTTCCCACTCACCGGTGAGCCGGGGTGAGGCGAGGCCCTCCATGTCGACCCGCTCGAGCACGTCGATGAGGCGCATCGCCTTGGCGGTCGGCGTGAGCTTTCCGCCGATGCGGTTCACGTAGAGCTTGCGGATGAGCCCCTCGATGGTGTCGGCCCGGGTGGCCGGGGTGCCGAGCCCCCGCTCCTTCATCGCACCCGAGAGCTCGTCGTCGTCGAGTTGCTCGCCCGCGGTCTCCATCATGCGGAGCAGCTGGGACTCGGAGAAGCGCCCGGGCGGCTTGGTCTCCTTGTCCTCGATCACCGTCTGGTCGTGACGCACGGCGATGTCGCTCACCTCGTCGTTGCCCGGAACGAGCGCCGGGAGTTGGGTGCCGTCCCCCGCGGACTGACCGAGGGCCTCGAGGAACCCGGGAATCTCGAGGCTCCGTGCGGTGGTGCGGAACCGCGCAGGAGCGCCGTCGAGCACCTGACCGACGTCGATCTCGACGAATCGCTCGACGGTGGCCCAGGTGGCGGGACCCATGAGGCAGGCGAGGAACTGGCGCACCACGAGGTCGAACACGCGCAGGGCGTCACCGGTCAGCGTCTCGGTCAGGGCCTCGCCCGTGGGCACGATGGCAAAGTGGTCGGAGACCTTCGAGGAGTCCAGAACCGTGGCCAGGTTCTCGGGCCCCGCGGCCTGAACCCGCGACGCGATTCCTGCGTGCTCGCCCCAGTCTCCCTTGGGCAGGCTCTGGATCGACGTGAGGATCTGGTCGACGGTGGGCCCGTAGTCGTCGGGGAGGTGCCGGGAGTCGGTACGCGGGTAGGTGATGACCTTCAGATCCGCGTAGAGCTTCTGGGCTGCCCCCAGCGTGCGCTTGGCCGACATCGAGTAGCGCCGGTTGGCCTCGCGCTGCAGCGACGTGAGGTCGAAGGGCAGCGGAGGCTTCTGCTTGGACTTCTTGCGCTTCTCGTTGGCCTGGCCGACCTTCGCGACCTGAATCTCGGCGACGAGTCGGTCCACCAGGGCCCGGTCGAACAGCCGTGTCGCCTTCATCTCGGGGTCGTCGGACGCCTTGGCCGCGGCCGCGTCGTGGTACCGACCCTGCCACTGGTGACCGTCGCCCTGGTCGTGGGTGAAGTCGGCGAGGAGCTCCCAGTACGGTCGGGGCTCGTGGGCCAGGATCTCGCGCTCACGGTGCACGATCAGGTTGAGCGTGGGCGTCTGCACGCGACCTGCCGACCAGGAGTTGTTCACCCGCCCCGACTTCAGGCGCTGGGTGAGGGCGCGGGTCGCGTTCATGCCGACGAGCCAGTCCCCGACGGAGCGGAGGTAGGCGGCATCAGCCAGGTTGTCGAGGTCCGAGCCCGGCCGGAGGCTGTCGAACGCGTCGCGGATGGCCTGCTTGGTCATCGACTGCAGCCACAGCCTCTCCTGCGGCAGGTCCTGCAGCTCGCAGTACTCTACGATGCGGCGGAAGATGAGCTCGCCCTCGCGTCCGGCGTCGCAGGCGTTGACCACGCCCTCGGTGTCCTTGCGCTTGCCGAGCTTCTTGATGTAGGCCAGGCGCTTCTTCTGCCCGTCCTTCGGCTTGAGCTGGAAGGTCTCGGGGAGGATCGGAAGCAGCTTGATCGACCAGGACCGCCACTTGACGTCGTACTCGCGGGGCTCCGCGAGCTCGAGGAGGTGGCCGATGGCCCAGGTGACGACGAAGTCGTCGTTCTCGAACGACTCCTCGCTCTCGGTGAAGCCACCCAGCGCGTCCGCAATGTCCCTCGCGACGCTGGGTTTCTCGGTGATCACCAGACGCTTGCCCAAACTCTGCTCCTTTGAGGGACCCCTAGGTCCGCGAACCGCCCACGGCAACCGCGGGCCTCGAACTCTGGGCGACATCGCCTTCGCGAACCCTCTAGCCGGGTCGCTCGGGCTCTCGTGACGGACCATCCGCTCGTCGGTTACAGGTAGGCACCTTGAGCCCTTTCGACATCGCATTCCAACATGCCACGCCTCACGGCGTCCTGACGGCGGTTCATCTCCCCGACGCGCCCGATCCGGTCCCCGAGCGGGTGCTGGCCAGGCTCCCGGCCGAAGAGGCCGCGTTTGCCCGCTCACTGCGTGCCTACCGCCAGATCTCGTTCGTCGGCGGTCGACTCGCGCTGCGCACGGCGTGCGTGCAGCTCGGTGATGACCCGCCCGCGATTCTCCCCGACGAACACGGCGCTCCTCGCCTACCGGAGCACGTGTCGGGGAGCATCAGCCACAAACGTACCCTCGCCATCGGCATGGTGGGCCAGTCCCGCAACGGTTCCCTGGGGGTCGACCTCGAGGAGTACGCCCCGGCGCGGCCCAACATCGCGGCAGCGATTCTCACCGACCCGGAGCTCGCCACCATCGAGCGGCTGCCGGAGGATCGTAGGTGGATCGCGCTTCTCACTCGGTTCTCCATCAAGGAGTCCATCTACAAGGCACTCAATCCCCACGTTCGGCGCTACATCGACTTCAAGGAAGCCGAGGTCACACCTGATCTCGGTGGCACGGCGACCGTCACGCTGAGCCTCGCCAACGGCGAAGGCCCGTTTGCCGTCGAAGCGCGCTACGAGTGGTTTCAGGGGAGGCTGCTCACGTCGGTGAGGGCCCGTCCCCGAGGGTGAGCACCCTTGCCTTTTCCCGGCGAGCGACCGTACCATCGCCCGCGGAAGGAGTCCCGCGCGCATGGAGCAGCACGACATGTCCGAAGTGGACAACCGAAACACGACCCAGCTCTTCAACGACTGGCGGCACGGCGATGCCGACGCGGGACAGGCGATGGCCCAGCGTTTCGCCGACTGGTACTACGCGATCACCACGTCTCGGCTCGGCGAGGCTCGGGGCCGGGGTCCCTGCGATCACGCCTGTCAGCTCTTTGGTGAGGGCATCGTCAACGTCACCGAGGCCCGGACGCTGGTCCCGTGGGCCCACGAGATCGTGCTCGGGGAGCTCGAACACGCCGGCATGCGGGTCACGGATGGCGACGACCCCAACGCCTATACCGGTGGCAAGCCACCCAAGGACCTGCTCTGCCGTGCTCGCGAGGCGCTGCCGGCCGAGGTCCGTCTCCTCGAGGCCACCTACGGCCGCCGGGCGAGCGACCAGGAGGTCGACCAGCTCGCGAAGCCCCTCGGGGGGAATCCGCTCGGCGTGCTCAAGGCGCGGTACCGGGTGAAGCAGTGGCTGCGAGACAACGCCCAGGTGCCGTTCGAGGTGGCGCCCACCGACCCCAACCTCGACCGGGCTCCGCTGCCGCTGTACGAGTCGGGGCGCATGGCCACCGATGCCGAGGAGGCCAACTTCGAGCAGTGGATGATCTCGGACATCGACCTCTGCAAGGACATCGCCGAGTTCGCCCACTTCTCGATCGCGCTGCGTGGCGGCCTGCCTTCGCCCCGGCAGTATGCGCGGACCAGCGCCGAGGGCGCGCTGCAGAAGTCGGAGAACCCTGGCTGCCTCGCCCGCTTGTTCGGCGGCTGAAGCATGGACGACGAGCTTCCTGGTGGCGTCTGGCGCCTCGATCCCGACCTCGGGCAGGGCCTCCGACTGCGGCGCGTCCGCAAGGCGCTGGAAGAGGGCGAGCTCGAGTCGGCCGTCCACGAGGCCGAAGAGCTCCTCGACGAGGCGCCCGACCATGCGGAGGCCCTCTACCTGCTCGGAGAGGCCCTGCTCGAGCTCGGGGACTACGAGCTCGCCCTCGAGACGTTCCGCCAACGGGTGGCCCTCGACGGCGGTGACGTCGGCTCGCTCCTCGGGCTGGGCATCGCCGCGTTCCAGGTCTGTGACCTCCAGCGCTCCATCGAGACGACCCGAGAGGTGATCCGCCGCGAGCCCGATCTCGCCGAGGCCCACTACTATCTGGGGCTCGCGCTGGAGCGCGTTCCCGGGCAGTCGCGGGCGTCGCTCGACGAGCTGATGGCCGCCTACCAGCTCTCGCCGAAGCGGTTCCCCCTTCCCCGGGACCTCTCCCACGCCGACTGGCAGGAGCTCGTGGCCGGCGCGGTGGCCCGACTCCCCGAGAAGCTGCACGACTTCTACAGCGATCTGCCCTTCACCATCGAGGATCTGCCGGAGCTCGACGAGCTGCGGACCCACGATCCCCCCCTGCCTCCCACGATCGCGGCGTTGCACACGGGTGAACCTCCCGAGGATCGCGATCCGTGGGGCCACCGCCCCCACAGCATCCGGTTGTTCGCTCGCAACCTCGCCCGGGCCCCGACGCCCGAGGAGCTGGTCGAGCAGCTCCGTCAGGCGCTGCTGGACGAGGCGGCCCACTGGTTGGGAATGGAGCCGGAAGAGCTATAGGGGCGCGATGCGGCTCACCGTCCTCGGTTCTGGCACGTCCGTTCCCGACCCCCAACGCGGCCCCTGCGGCCTGCTCGTGGAGGTGGGCTCGCGTGCCTTCCTCGTCGACGGCGGCAGCGGGACCCTGCAGCGGTGCGCGCGAGCGGGGGTCGACCCCCGAACGCTCGCCGGCGGGTTCTACTCCCACCACCACCCCGACCACTGCGCAGATCTCGTGCCCCTGTTGTTTGCGATGAAGGTCGGACCGCCGTCGCGGACCGACGACTACCCGATCTGGGCAGGGCGAGGATTCGCCGACTTCTTCGCACGGCTCGAGGCGGCCTGGGACGGGTGGATCACTCCCGGCACGGGGGCCGTCCGGATCCACGAGCTCTCCCTCGACGGGCCCGACGAGGTGGACATCGACGGCTTGAAGCTCCTCACGCGTCCCGCGAACCACTCGGCGAGCGCCCTGCATCTCCGCCTCGAGGCCGACGGACGCTCGATCGTCTTCTCGGGTGACACGGGGCCGAGCGACGAGCTCGCCGAGCTTGCGCGAGACGCCGACTTGCTCGTCTGCGAGTGCGCTGGCTCCGACGAGGCGCCCATCGAGGGCCACCTCACCCCGTCCACCGTGGCGGCGATCGTGGACGTGGCGAAGCCCCTCGAGGTCTGGCTCACCCACTTCTACCCGGGCACGAACCCGCCCGAGGCCGTAGCGACCGTGGCCAAGACGGGCGTGGCGGTGCGCCGCGCGAGCGATCTCGACACCTGGGAGTGACTCACTCCCACTCGATGGTGCCGGGCGGCTTGGACGAGATGTCGTAGGCCACTCGGTTGATGCCCTTCACCTCGTTGATGATGCGGTTCGACATGCGACCGAGGAGCGCGGCGGGCAGGTCGACCCAGTCGGCGGTCATGCCATCGACCGAGTGCACGGCCCGAATCACGGCTGCCTCCTCGTAGGTTCGCTCGTCGCCCATGACCCCGACGCTCCGCACCGGCAGCAAGACCACGAAAGACTGCCAGATGGAGCGCTCGAGCCCGGCCTGCGCGATCTCTTCGCGGACGATCGCGTCGGCCTTGCGCAGGGTGACGAGGCGCTCGCGAGTCACCTCGCCGAGACAGCGCACGGCGAGACCGGGACCGGGGAATGGCTGGCGCCAGACCCGGTCCTCGGAGAGACCGAGCGCCTCGCCGACCGACCGCACCTCGTCCTTGAACAGCTCGCGGAGGGGCTCGACGAGCGAGAGCGCCATGCGTTCGGGCAGTCCGCCCACGTTGTGGTGACTCTTGATGGTCGCCGACGGCCCCCGCACGCTGACCGACTCGATCACGTCGGGGTAGAGCGTGCCCTGGGCGAGGAACCTCGCGTTCGGAAGGGTCCGCGCCTCCGCCTCGAAGACCTCGATGAACTTGCCCCCGATGATCTTGCGCTTGCGCTCCGGGTCGGTGACGCCGGCGAGGGCATCGAGGAAGGTGTCGGCCGCGTCGACCACGCGCAGCTGGTACTCGCCGAACTCCCGCCGCACCGCTTCGGCCTCCCCCTCGCGGAGCAGGCCATTGTCGACGAAGATGCAGACGAGCTGATCGCCGATGGCCCGATGGAGCAGCGCCGCGGTCACCGACGAGTCGACACCGCCGGACAGCCCGCAGATGACGGTGGCATCACCCACCTTCTCGCGCAGCGCCGCCACCTCGTCGTCGATGAAGGAGCCCGTCGTCCAGTCCCCGGTGGCCCCACAGAGGTCGATCACGAAGCGACGCACGAGGTCTCGGCCGTGAGCGGTGTGGGTCACCTCGGGATGGAACTGGAGTCCCACCACGCGGCCGTCGTCGGACGCCATTCCAGCGATCACGTCGCCCGAGCGGGCAGCCACCCGGAACCCCTCGGGGAGCACCGCGACGTGGTCGCCGTGACTCATCCACACCACCGAACCCTCGGCGAAGTCGTCGAACAGCGTGCTGACGCCGGGGATCACGTCGATTCGGGCCAGACCGTACTCACGGGCCGTGCCCCGTCGAATCTCGCCTCCGTGGTGCCGCGCGAGCCACTGCATGCCGTAGCAGACCCCGAGGACGGGGACGCTGCCCGCGAGCCACCCCTCGTCGAATGGGGGAGCGTCGTCGCCCAGGACACTCGCGGGACCGCCGGACAGAATCACCCCGATCACCTCGGGAGGGAAGCTCTGCGGAGCCGAGTCGGTACAGGGACGGATCTCGCAGAACACACCGAGCTCGCGCACGCGCCGGGCAATGAGTTGCGTGTACTGGCTGCCGAAGTCGAGGATCCAGAGGGTCTGGTGCTGCATCGGGTCGTCCTGTCGCCGGGGCAGGGGGCGCCCGGGCACGGGGGATTCTGCTCGCTAACGCCGCGCGCGGGCGATCGCGGCCGAGAACGCACCGCCGGTGGCCGCGTCGAGCCGCGCCGTGAGCTCCTGGAGCCGCAGGTCGTCGCGGACTTCGCGGGACGGCTCGACCGGTCCCCGCAGCTCCCGCTCGACCTGCAGTCGTCGGCGGTCGAAGTACACCGACGTGACCTCGGCGAGCACCTGGTCGCGGAGCTCGACGAGGTCCTGAACCTCTCCGAGCACCCGGATGCGCTCCGTGCTCATCACGAGGTCGCCGAGGTCCCAGTCGAGGCGAATGCGATAGGTCGCGTCGCGCCCCCGGGAGGCCTGGTCGATCACGGCGGCGTGGTCCGCTCCGGGGAGCAGCGGGTTGCCCTCGACGTCGACGTAGACGAATCGCTGGTCGTCGCCATCGGTGAACCGCCACTCGACCGACGTTCGGGGGAGCATCGCGAATCGCGTGGACTGGCGCAGCCAGCGCCGAATCTGCTCGGGGCTCACCTGGGCGTGTCGGCTCGCCCAGCGCTGGACCTCGGCCACGGTGGGCTCGTGCTCGAACGCCCGGAGGACGTCCTCGACCGATGGGGTGGGACCCGACAGCCGGATCTCCGACGGGGGAAGCAGCTCCACCGGAGGTGGATTCGCGACCGCCAGACCTTCGAGCAGGGCGAGCAGGGCGATCAAGGCGCGCTCCCCGCGGAGCAGCCGAGCGCGAGGAGCTGGGCTTCCACCTCGGCGAGGTCGAGCTGACGGAGAGCCTCGGCGAGGGGGGAGGGGGCGACCGGCCGTCGTGCGAGTCGGTCCCGACGATCGACGAGCAAGGCTGCGTGGCCTCGCACCGCGCGCTGGCGGCGCAGGTTCCGCCGGGCCAGCCGGCGCTGCGCCCCGGGACCCCCGGAGCCGTCGAGCAGCACGGCGCCCGAGACCAGGATCTCCGACGGGTCCCGCCTGCGACGGGGGGTCCAGGTGAAACCGACCTCGATCGTGGTCCGGGCTGCGTCGAGCGCGGACGCGGCGCTCGCCTGACCTGCGGCGTCGCGACGACGATGCCGCTCGAGCACCAGCGAGAGCTCCGGTAGGGATTGCCGCGGCGAGCTCCACCGCGCGGGTGGGACCTCGTTTCGGGACTCGCAGGCCGCCCACGGCGCGGGCCCTTGCGCACGGCCCGGCTGGTCGCTGCGGAACAGGCCCCGCGGGGTCAGCACGAGGGTCACCCCGGGCCCGTGGGCGACCGCGAGCGTATCGGAGGGCGCGCCCGGGGGCACCCTCCGCGCCCGAGCCCTCGACCAGGGACCGTGCTCGAGCTCACCCTGCACGTCGTCGACGATGGCGGCGCGAGCCTCGTCGATGGCGGCGGGGTCGGTTTCTTCGGCGAGGTCGTCCAGCCGGTCACGGATCCGGTCACGCACCTCGGCCTCGGGATCGTGCCCGCGACGCCGCCGCCAGGTGACCCCGCCGTCGAGGCTCGCGAATCGGTGACCGGTGGCGGTCGTCACCACCCACCGCCCGGTCTGCCGGTCGATCGCCACGTGGGTCAGCCGCGCTCCCGTGGGAGGCCCCAGGACGGGAGACCACGACGGTCCGGCATCGGACACGGACGAAGCGTCGGACGCCCGAGAGAGCATCGTGAAGAGGATGAACAGCCACATCGAGGGCCAGGTACCGGACGCGCGGTGGAGCGCCGAGGAAATCCGGAGGGGGAAGTGCCCTGGCCGGGGGACCTACTCGCTGCGGAGTCGGCGCTCGATGACCTCGAGGAGCGTGTGGAGCTTGACCGGCTTCTGCAGGACCTCGTCGAACGCCTCGCCCACGCGCTCGTCGATCTCGTCGAGCATGGTGCAGGCGAGCAGCACGACGCCGCGTGTATCGGGTTGTGCACGCAGCCAGGTCGCGAGCCCGAGACCGTCGAGCCTCGCCACCCGAGGATCGCAGAGGACGACGTCCGGCCGGTACCTGCCGATGTGGTAGCCCGCCTCGAAGGGCGTCGTGGCGACCGCGATGTCGAAGGGTCCCTTCGCGGTGAGGTACTCCCGCACGGTGTCCGCGAAGGCCGCGTCGTCGTCGACGATCACGATGGTCGCCTCTTCGGCGTCGCCGCGCCAGAACTGACGGGGAAGCGGGAAGCCGTGCTCCCCGGCAAAGGCGGCGACCTCGCTCTGCGCGATGCGCCGGTGGCCCCCCGGAGTGCGGTGCGCCTTGAGCCGCTGGGCGTCGATCCAGTTCACGATGGTCGGGACCGAGACCCCGAGGAACTGCGCCACCTGGTGGGTGGTGAAGTAGACCTCGGATCCTTCGTCGCGACCTGACTCGCCGTCCCGGTCGGAGCGCCGCCCCACGGTTGCCCGATCAGTCGAGAATGCGGAACCGGAAGAAGGTCTCGCCGATGATGACCTCTTCGCCGCCGAACAGCCGACGCTCGGTGATCAGCTCGCCGTTGACGAGCGTTCCGTTCGCCGACTTGTTGTCCTCGATATAGAAGTTCGGACCACGACGATAAAGCTTGCAGTGGTAGCGCGACACCTTGGAGTCGTTCTTCACCTGCACGTCGTTGTCGCGGCCACGGCCGAGCGACATGATCTCGTTGGTGAACGGGTAGATCTGCTCGTCGGCGGTGCCCTCCTGGTAGAGGAGGACCGCGCGGCGGGGCTTGTCCTTGTCCACGTCGCCCAGCCCGAGGTCGTGACCGGGGTCGGCGTTCGCGTCGAGCAGGTCGAGCTCCGAGACCTCGAAGCCGTCGTTGCCCATGCCGTCGTCGTAGCCACCCATGTCGACGTGGTTGCCGTGATGGTCGTCCATCATGTCGCCGGCGTCACCCGCGTCGTAGCCAGGCTCGGGGAGGAGCCCGAAGTCCGAGTCCTGGTGATGGCTCTCCACGTCGTCGTAGGCGCTGTTGTAGTCGGCCGGCGCCGGCGTGGCGGCCATGGGCGGGGGCTCCGAGGCACCGTTGGCGAGTACGCCGGCGGAGGTGCCGAGCTCCTGCCAGCGCGACAGTGCACTCTCGAACTTCTCCCGCTGGACGTCGAGCTCGGCGACGAGCGACTCGGTGCGGTCCACGACCGACTTGAACTCGCTCGCCTCGGCCTGGAACTTGTCGTCGTCCAGGTCGCCGATCGCGAGCCGCAGCTCCAGCTCCTCGAGCTTGAACTGGGATTCCTTGGACGAGTCGAGCGCCTCGGCGCGCTGCCGCCGCAGGTCCTCGATGACGGCCTCGATGTCGGTCATGAGCGGAATCAGCTCGCTGACGACCTCCATCGACTTGGACTCGTTGTCCGCGACGACCTTCTGCACCACCGCAGCCGCGAACTTGCCGGACTGCTCCTGGGCCTTTGCGATGAAGCTCTGGTACTTGTCGAACTGGTCCACGCGCTCGGAGAACTGGGCCAGCAGCTCGGCTTGTTCCATCGAAATTCCATCCTCGGGACGGGCCTGGTCGAAGTCGGCCGGGTCGGCTTCGCGCGAAAGCGCGGTCAAACCGGAAAACAGCTTCGCGCGACGCGCGACGGGGGTCCGGTGGCACGCCTATAGCTACCGGACCAGCGGTTCGTGGTCAAGGTGACACAGTTGTGGGCCAGAGTCACCCGTCGCGGAACCGGAGGGAACCTGACCGCGACGCCAGATCGGAGAAGGGCCGTTCCGACGTCGCCCCAGGCGACGGCGGCGTCACAAGAGCAGATCGTCGTCGATGAAGTTGTCGAAGCGGGTGAACTGCCCCTGGAACGCGAGCTTCACGGTTCCGGTCGGACCATTGCGCTGCTTGGCGATGATCACCTCGGCGAGTCCACGGTCCGCCGACTCGGGGTTGTAGTACTCGTCGCGGTAGATGAAGAGGATCACGTCTGCATCTTGCTCGATCGCCCCCGACTCCCGGAGGTCGGAGACCAGCGGTCGCTTGTCCTGGCGCGACTCGACACCCCGGTTGAGCTGAGAGAGCGCGATCACCGGACACTCGAGGTCCTTGGCGAGGCCCTTGAGGCCTCGTGAGATGGCGGAGATCTGCTGCTCGCGCGAGGCCCGTGGATCGTCGCCCTTCATGAGCTGGAGGTAGTCGATCACGACGAGGCCCAGGTTGCCGTGCTCGGCATGCAGGGCGCGGGCGCGTGCCTGGAGATCCCCGATCGACAGGCCCGGCGTGTCGTCGATGTGAACGTGCGTCTTGCGGAGCGCCTCGGACGCGTCGAGGAAGCGCTCCCAGTCCTCCGTGTCGAGGGAACCGGTCCGGACACGACCTGCTTCCACCAACCCGTAGCAGCAGAGCATGCGGGTCACGAGCTGACCGCGGCTCATCTCGAGGGAGAAGATCGCGACGGGCAGCCCCTCGAGCAGAGCCACGTTCTGGGCGATGTTGAGCGCGAGCGCGGTCTTGCCCATCGCCGGGCGCGCAGCCAGGATCAGCAGGTCGGTGGGGTGGAGTCCCGCGAGCTTCTTGTCGAGATCGACGAACCCCGTGGTCGCCCCGGTGGTGGTCCCTCCCTCTTGGGAGAGCTTCTCGATGCGGATCAACTCCTCGTCTACGACGAGGCTGATCTGGTGCCAGGTCTGACGGCCGCGCCCCTGCCCGATGGTGGCGAACTCCTTGGCGGCCCGCTGGAGCAGGTCGTCGACGTCCTCGGGCTGCTGGTAGGCCTCCTCGGCGAGCGTGTGCGACGCCCGAATGAGGTCCCGCAGGACGCTCTTCTCCTTGACGATCCGCGCATAGTGTACGAGGTTCGTCGTGGACGGGGCGAACTGGGGCAGCTCGGTCACGTAGGCGACGCCACCGTACTGCTGGGCCTGGCCCAGGCGACCCACCCGCTCGCTCACCGTGACGAGATCGATGACCTCGCCCCGACCCTGCATGTCGCCGAGCAGCGCGTACAGCGCTCCGTGCTCGGGACGGTGGAAGTCGTCGGTCTTGACGACCTCACCGACCGCGAGGAGCTCGTCGGGCTGTTGCAGCAGGCCACCGAGCAAGGCGCGCTCGGCGTCCACCGACTGGGGGAACGGACGGTCCCGCGGATCCACGGAGCCCGTCAGGTCGCGCGGATCACGTAGACGCGAACGTTCGCCGTCACGTCGCGGTGCAGGCGAATGGGCACCGTGAACAGGCCGATGTTCTTGATGGGGTCGTCGAGCTGGATGGTGCGGCGATCGATCTCGATGCCCTCGTCGGCCAGCGCCTGCGCGATGTCGCGGTTGGTGACCGAGCCGAAGAGCTTCTCGTCCTCGCCGGTCTCGCGACGGATCGACACCGCCGTCGCTTCGAGCTTCTCGGCGAGCCCCTGCGCTCCGGCGAGGTTCTTGCGACGGATCGCCTCTGCGACGCGCTGCTGGTGCTCCGCCTCGCGGACAGAGCCCTCCGACGCCGGGACCGCGAGGCCTCGAGGGATGAGGTAGTTGCGACCGTAGCCCGGCTTTACGCTGACGATGTCGCCAGCGTCACCGAGCTGGGCGACCTCTTGCTTCAGGATGACGCGCATGGGGTCCTCACTCGCCTTCGGCGGCGGGTCGGGGGGATTCCGGGGGCGGCGACCGGTCCGCCTCGCGGTAGTTGTCGTACGACTCGCTCTCGAGGGCCGCCCGCTCCGCCTCGAGGCGCTCGCGCTCGGCCTGCTCCTCGGCCCGCCGACGCTCCTCCTCCTCGCGCTGGGCCCGCTGCACCGCCGCCTCCTCGATGCGCGTGGGGACGTCGACGGCGTCCGCGAGGCGAACGGTCATGAAGCGGATGATGCCGTCCTCGATGCGCATGCGGCGCTCGAGCTCGGCGATCGAAGCGGCACTCGCGAGGTAGTTCATGCGGACGAAGTGACCGCGGAGGTGCTTGGCGATCGGGTAGGCGAGCTTGCGGCTCCCCCAGTTCTCCCGGTCGAGGATGTGGCCACCTTGTTCGGTGACGACTCCCTCGAACTTCTCGGCCAGCGACGACACCCCGGACTCTTCGATGTCCGGGCGGACGATCACGATCGTCTCGTATTCGTGGTGAAGCACAGGTTCTCCAGTGAGCCGCTCAGAGGTCCAGAATCCCCGAGAAGTCGGCCAGGAAAGGAGCGATGACCAGCGCAACCACGCTGATCAGCTTGACGAGGATGTTGAGTGAGGGACCGGCCGTGTCCTTGAAGGGGTCGCCAACGGTGTCGCCGACGACGGCAGCGGAGTGCGCCTCGCTGCCCTTCGGGTGGACCTGACCGTCCGACATCTTGTAACCACCGCCTTCGAACGACTTCTTTGCGTTGTCCCACGCACCGCCGGCGTTGGACATGAAGATCGCCATGAGCACGCCCGTGACGGTCACGCCCGCGAGCAGGCCACCGAGGCTCTCTGGTCCGAGGAGGAAGCCGACGAGGACGGGGCTCGTGACCGCGATGAGGCCGGGCAGGATCATCTCGCGGATGGCCGCAGCGGTCGAGATGTCGACGCAGCGAGCGGTGTCGGGCCGGGCCTTGCCCTCGAGCAGGCCCGGGATCTCGCGGAACTGGCGGCGAACCTCCTCGATCATGTCCATCGCGGCGCGTCCGACGGCGTCCATCGCGAGCGAGCTGAAGAGGAAGGGCAGCATGCCGCCGATGAGGAGGCCGGCCATGACGACGGGATTCGACAGGTCGATGCCCGTGATGCCCGACTGCTGCTGGAACGCCGCGAAGAGCGCGAGGGCGGTCATCGCGGCCGACGCGATGGCGAAGCCCTTGCCGATGGCCGCGGTGGTGTTTCCGACGGCGTCGAGGCTGTCGGTGCGCTCGCGGACCGACGGATCCTGGTGCGTCATCTCGGCGATGCCGCCTGCGTTGTCGGCGATGGGGCCGAACGCGTCGACCGCGAGCTGGATGCCCGTGGTGGAGAGCATGCCGAGGGCCGCGATGGCGATGCCGTACAGACCCGCGAAGGAGTAGGAGACGAGCACGCCGACCGCGATGAGGATGATCGGGATGGCGGTCGACTGCATGCCGACGCCGAGGCCGGCGATGATGTTGGTCGCGGGACCCGTCTTGGACTGGTTCGCGATCTTGTCGACCGGCGGCTGGCCCATGGAGCAGTAGTACGAGGTGACCATGCCGACGAGCACACCCGTCACGAGGCCCGCCACGGTGGCAACGCCGACGTGCCACCACTCCACCACGGTACCGGCGCTGATGCCGCGGACGACCTCGGCCTCGCCCGGCCACACGAGGTAGGCGAGCCCGAAGGTGGCGAGCGCCATCACCCCCGCGGCCCCGAACGCTCCGATGTCGAGGGCGGTGTGCGCGTTCCCGCCCTCTTCGGTGCGCACGAAGAACGTGCCGACGATGGAGGCGATGATGCCCGCACCCGCGACGAGCAGCGGGAGGATGATGGGGCCGAACGACATGCCCTCGGCGCCGGCGAATCCGAGCCCGAGGACCATGGTGCCGATGATGGCACCCACGTAGGACTCGAAGAGGTCGGCGCCCATGCCTGCGACGTCACCGACGTTGTCGCCGACGTTGTCGGCGATGACGGCGGGGTTCCGCGGGTCGTCTTCGGGGAGACCGGACTCGACCTTGCCGACGAGGTCGGCGCCGACGTCAGCCGCCTTGGTGTAGATTCCGCCACCCACGCGGGCGAACAGCGCGATTGACGAGGCCCCGAACGAGAAGCCGACGATCGTGTTGAGGATCGTCTCCAAGCGGTCGAAGTCGTTGGTCGCGGTGAAGAGCGAGGTGCCGAGAAGGTTGTAGCCGATGTAGAGGACGGCGAGACCGAGCAGAGCGAGGCCCGTCACCGCCATTCCCATGACCGTTCCGCCGCCGAACGCGACGTCGAGCGCCTTCGAGAGGCCGCTCTTGGCGGCCTCGGTGGTGCGGACGTTGGCGAGGGTGGCGACGCGCATGCCCGCGTACCCGGCGGTGGCCGACGCTGCGGCGCCCAGCACGAACGAGAACGCGATCACGGGAGAGCCGTTCGGGACGAAGAAGCTCGAGATGGCCAGCAGCACCGCCACCACGCCGACGAAGATCGCGAGCACGGAGTACTCGCGCCGCAGGAAGGCCATGGCGCCCTCCTGGATGCGGGCCGCGATCTCCTGCATCTCCTCGTCGCCGGGGCTCGCCTGGCTCGTGGTGGACGCCTTGTAGGCGCCAAAGCCCAGGGCGATCAGTGCCGACACGGGCACCCAGTACATCAGCTCCACTTGAAACTCTCCCCGCGGGGTGCCGCACCCCGCCTCGTTCAATCGGTTGAAGGCTCACCGTCGGCGCCGCGACCCGTGCGCCGGACGTTGAAGCGGTTCATCGCGGCCCGTGGGCCATCCGCGAGCACGGCCTCGACGACATCGGCCGCGTGGTCGACGTGGTCGGCGAGGGCGTCGGCCTCGTGCGTGGACCACCTGCCCAGCACGTAGTCGGCCACGTCCCAGCCTTCGGGAGGGCGGCCCACTCCGAACCGGACCCGTGCGAAGTCCGCACCGCCGAGCTGGGCAACGAGGTCGCGCAGTCCGTTGTGGCCGCCGTGCCCGCCGCCAACCTTGACCCGAACGTCGCCGAAGGGGAGGTCGATCTCGTCGTGCACCACGAGCACGTCCGTGCGCTCGACCTTGTAGTAGCCGCGCAGCGACGACGCCGGATGCCCGGACCGGTTCATGAACGACTGGGGCTTCGCGAACACCGCGCCCACGGAACCGACGCGACCCTTGCCCACCAACGCGTTGAACTGGCGCTTGTCGCAGACGAACCCCTGTCGCTCGGCCAGACGGTCGACGACGAGGAACCCCGCATTGTGGCGCGTGCGTTCGTATTGGCGGCCGGGATTGCCCAGGCCCAGGACGAGGTGCATCGTGGCCTCGGCGCTACTTCTTCTTGGGGGCGCGGGCCTTCTTGCCGTAGACGTGCATCACCTGGAAGTCGTTGTCGGCAACGAGGCGAACGCCGTCGGGCATCGGGATCTCGCTCGCCATGATCTGGTCGCCGATGTCGAGCGGCGTGATGTCACAGACGAGCTTCGAGGGGATGTGGTCGTAGCGGCACGCGACCTTGATCTCGCGACGCACGATGCGCAGGCGACCACCGAGGACCGCACCCTTCGGGCGACCGGTCGCCTCGAGCGGCACCATGACCTCGATCTCGGCCTCGGGGTCGACAGCGTAGAAGTCGACGTGGAGGAGCTCGCGGCTCAGGGGGTGCCGCTGGACCTCGCGCACGAGGCACGGCGTGGCCTGGCCGTCGACGGTGACCTGCACCACCGTGTTGCGGTCGCCGGTGGCCTTGAAGAGGCCGAGCAGCTCATCGGGATCGAACTCGAGAGCCCTCGGCTCGGTCTTGGGCCCATAGAGGACGCCCGGGAGCTTGCCAGCGGCGCGAGCCTTGCGGGCCCAGCCCTTCCCGGTGGTCTCGCGAGAAACAACGTTCAGGGTCGTGTCCATGTCCTTCCACTCCGGACGGTGTCGTGGCCGACCGGGTTCGGGCCATGGGGTGATCGAGAGCTCGGATGGGGCTGCACCACGGCAGTTCCCCATCCCTCGGACTCGACGGGTCCACCATGGCAGGGGACCGGGACGGCGCAGGAGCACACAATGAAAACGCCCCGGAACCACTATGGGTCCAGGGCAACGGTCGGGGTCTATCGGGCGAGCTCGCGATACGCAAGCTCGTTGTTCAGAGGTCGTCGGCGGGAAGGAACAGACGCGAGATCGAGTCGTTGAAGTGGATCGCACGAATCGCTTCGGCGAACAGCGACGCGACGGTCAGCACCTTGATGTTCTCCATGGCTGCCGCCTCTTCCGAGAGCGGAACCGAGTCGGTGACCACGATGCGGTCGTAGACCGAGTCCTTGAGCCGGGACACCGCGGGTCCGGACAGCACGGGGTGGGTGGCTACGGCGCAGACCCGCCGAGCTCCGGCCTCCTTGACCGCGACCCCTCCCTTCGTGAGGGTGCCCGCGGTGTCGACCATGTCATCGACCACGATGGCGACCTTGTCCTTGACGTCGCCGACGATGTGCATGACCGCCGCCTCGTTGGGCCGGCTCCGGCGCTTGTCGATGATCGCGAGGCCCGAGCCCAGACGCTGGGCGTACGACCGCGCGCGCTCGACGCCGCCCGCGTCGGGCGAGACGATCACCGTGTCGGACGGGTCCGCGGTGACCACCTCGTCCTTCAGGTACTGGAACAGGATCGGCTGGGCGTAGAGGTTGTCGACGGGGACGTCGAAGAACCCCTGGATCTGTCCGGCGTGGAGGTCCATCGTGAGCACACGGTCGATTCCGGCCGTCTGCAGCAGCGACGCGACGAGCTTCGCGGTGATGGGTGCGCGCGGCTGTACCTTGCGGTCCTGCCGGGCGTAGCCGAAGTAGGGCATGACCGCCGTGATGCGGCCAGCCGAGCTCCGCCGGCACGCCTCGGCCATGATCAACAGCTCCATGAGGTTGTCGTTGGCCGGCGCACACGTGGACTGAACCAGGTAGACGTCGCGGCCCCGCACGTTCGAGCGCAGCTCGACGCGGACCTCGCCGTCGGAGAAGTGGCCCACCATCGCCTCGGCCACGGTCTGCCCCAGCCGGTGAGCGATCTTCTTGGCCACCTCGGGGTTCGCGTTGCCCGAGAACAGGACCATCTCACCGTACATCATCGTCGCACCGGATCCGCGTCTTCGAACTTCGATGAACTGGGGCGGCAGGACTCGAACCTGCGAATGCCGGTGCCAAAAACCGGTGCCTTACCAACTTGGCGACGCCCCACCAGACCCGACCCTGCTAACGATCCCAGGGCCGAGTTGCTACATCGGCGCGCGCAGCTTCTGGACCGCGCGGTGGAGGCCATCGACGGTCAACGGGTGCATCTCGAAGACCTGGCCGATGGCTCGCACGGTGGGGTGGTCCCAGTACCGCGTGGGGTCCGGATTCAGCCAGACCGAGCCCGGGCATCGCGCGCGAAAGCGCCGGAGCCAGTCGAGCCCCGTCGTGCGGCCCCCCGTGCCGGGGAACGCGAAGACGTTGAACAGCTCGTAGGGAGCCATCGACGCGTCGCCGACGAACAGCAACCGATGCTGGGGGGTGAGGTCGCGCAGGACCTCCTCGGTGCGAACGCGATCGAGCTGCTCGAAGTCCCGATAGAGCCAGCCGTACACGCAGTTGTGGAAGTAGTAGGACGTGAACGACTTGAACGTCTTCGTCCGGTCCGCGGCGGAGAACAGCCGGCTCACCGTCTCGTAGTGGGGGGTCATCGACCCGCCGGCGTCCATGAGCAACACGACGTTCACCTGATTCTGGCGCTCTCGCTGCTCCACGAGCTCGACATCGCCGGCATTCTCGCAGGTTCTTCGGATCGTCCCCGGCAGATCGAGCTCGTAGCGCCCCTCTCGGACCAGCTTTCGCAGGGCACGCAGCGCGACCTCGAAGTCCCGGACGTCGAGTGTGCGGTCGGTGCGGTAGTTCTCCCAGCGGCGCTCCAGCGCGACCTGCACCGCGGACCTGCCACCTCCGCCCGAGGCCGCTTGCTCCTCTCCACCGATGCGGACGCCGCGCTCGTTCCTCCCGTCGCGCCCGAACGGAGAGGTCCCTCCGGTGCCGACCCAGCGGTTGCCTCCGTGGTGCTCGCCGTCCTGCTCGGCGAGGCGCTTCAGGAGCTCCGCGAGGAGCTCGTCGTCGGACATTCCCTCGCCCTCGGCGCCTTCGCCGGCCTCGGTGGCCTTGCGGAGCCATTCCTCGAGCTGCTCGCGGAAGTCCTCGGGCAGCTTGGCGTCCTGAAAGGCCTTGGCGAAGGCTACGTCGTAGCCGTCGAAGTCCGACTCGGAGCGACAGAGGAGGGCCCTTCCCAAGCGGTACAGCGAGTCGGGCGAGGCCGCGACGCCGCGCGTGAGCGCGGTCAGGAACGCCCGCCACTCGCCGAGGCCGACAGGAACCCCTTGGTTGCGGAGCTCGTAGAGGAACGAGGTGAACACGGTGCCTCCTGGATCAGGCCGGCATCCAGCCGCCCCACGTGGCTGGGTCCACCGGGTAGGGGTGCGGACGGTGCGCCTTGGACAGCCCTCTGGAAGCCCAGTCTCGCAGATCGACGGGCTCGACCCGCAGCGTCCACTCGACGAGGGCGTGGCGGGCGGCGCCGCGCAGGGAGAAGGCGGGCGCGATGCCTCCGGTAGGTCGTCCGGCGAGGTCCAGGGCCGCCCCGAGAACCACCCTCACCTGCGCGAAGCGCGTCGCCAGCCGATGCTGCGCCTTCGTGACCTTGTCGAGCGGCTCGACCTCCGCACCAGGTACCCCGTCGGGGTCTGGCAACGCCTGGGCGAGCAGCTCGTCGAAGGCCTGGCGGGAGAGCCACCGCGCCTGCAGCTTGGTGGGGGGCGCGCTCTTCAGTGCCAGGGCCCGACGCAGGGCGGGTCCCGACGTGTGGAGGGTGATCACCCGCTGACCGCCGAGCGTCGGTGCCTGCCACACCAGCACCTCGGTGGGCGTGTGTGCGACCTCGATCTCCCGGATCATCGACGCGCCTTGCGGAGTCGGAGGTCCGCTTCCTGCTTGAGGAGTACCCCGAGGAACGGATCATCTGCGGCCACGCGCTCGGGATCGAGGCCCGCGTGAACGAGGACCGAGAGCCAGTCGATCAGCTCGGACGTCGACGGAGGCTTGCGGATCGAGCTCGTCTTGCGAAAGGCGAAGAAGCGGTCGAGCGCTGCGTCGAGGAGGTTCTGGTCGAGGTCCGGGTGATGAACCCGCACGATCGCCTGCATCTGTTCGCGATCCGGAAACTCGATGTAGTGGAACACGCAGCGGCGCAGGAAGGCGTCGGGCAGCTCCTTCTCGGCGTTGCTCGTGATGAGGGTCACCGGGCGGTGGCGCGCCTTCACGGTCTCGTCGAGCTCGGGAACGTGGAACGCCATTTCGTCGAGCTCGCGGAGCAGGTCGTTCGGGAACTCGATGTCGGCCTTGTCGATCTCGTCGATCAACATGACGACAGGTTGCTCCGACGTGAATGCCTGGCCGAGGGGACCGAGCCGGATGTAGTTGCGGATCTGGGAGACGTCGTGATCGCCGAAACGGCTGTCGTTCAGCCGCTGGACGACGTCGTAGTGGTAGAGGCCGTCCACCGCGCGGGTCGTCGACTTGATGTGCCAGGTGACCAGCGGCATGCCCAGCCGCTCGGCGATCGCCGAGGCGAGCAGCGTCTTGCCGGTTCCGGGCTCTCCCTTGACGAGCAGCGGGCGCTGGAGCGCGATCGCGGCGTTGACGACATCGACGAGTCCCTCGTCGGCGATGTAGGACCCGGTCGATCCGAAGCGTTCGAGCGCCATGCAGCGCACCTCCCGCGGGGGCGTATCGTCCGGACACCCGAGGGTCACCGGAGTCCCGCCATCGGGTTAGCGGACAGTCGCGAGGGGGAAACGGTTTCCCACCTCGCCCAGCCCCCCGAAACCGCCCTGCACGGCTTCCACGAGCGCTCGTGACTCGGATCGCCGAAAAGTTGCACCCCAGGTTCTCGACGATCCCGGCACTCGCCCACGGTCGTTGCTCGCTGGTCTGGTGGCTCCGGGGGGAGAACCCTGACGCGAGCCCCGGCTCGCGGAGCACGAATTGCATTGGAAACCAACCTCGCCGTCCTGATTGACTTCGAGAACATCGCCGCCGGCACCGAGAAGGAGGGCCTCGGCCGCTTCGACGTCGAGACGCTGATGCGGCACATCAAGGACAAGGGTCGCATCCTGGTGGCCCGATCGTACGCGGACTGGGGGCGCTTCAGCCGCTTCAAGCAGAGCCTGCTGACCGCGAACGTGACCATGATGGAGCTCACGTCTCACGGCATGCAGGACAAGAACCGAGCGGACATCGCGATGGTCGTGGATGCCCTCGAGATGGCTTTCTCGAAGGACTACATCGACACCTTCGTCGTGGTGAGCGGCGACTCGGACTTCACACCGATGGTCCTCAAGATGCGCGAGCTGAACAAGCGCGTCATCGGAATCGGCACCCGAAAGAGCACCTCGCGCCTACTCATCCAGGCATGCGACGAGTTCAACTTCTACGACACGATCGTCCAGCCCAAGCGACCGGCCCGGCGAAAGTCCGGGGGCAAGGGCGATGCGCTCTCCCAGGCCTTCGACTTGCTCGAAGAGGCACTGGAGGGAATGCAGCGCGAGAACCCCGAGTCCCCGCTCGCGAGCATCGTGAAGAGCGCGATGCTGCGCAAGAGCCCGGATTTCGCCGAGGGCGATCTCGGGTTCTCGTCGTTCGCCCGATTTCTCGAGGCCGCGCGCGACGCGAAGGTGGTCCAGATCAGTCGGGATCGCAAGAGCGGCGGGTACCGCGTCGACTCTGCCGACAGTCCGGCCGAGCTCGACGAGGAGGACGTGCTGGTCGAGGTGAAGGAGGACTGGCAGGACCCCTACATGCCCGACTCCGCCAGCGACTACGTCGCGGTCCTCGATGACGCGGGTCTCCATCCGCTGGCCGCGCCCACGCGCCTCGCTGTCCTCGAGGCGCTCGACGAGGTGGTGACCGAACGCAAGAAGCGGCGTCGCAAGACGACGATCAAGTACGTGGTCGAAGACCTCCAGAAGAAGCTGCGCCGCACCCACCCCGAGCTGCCCGCCGACCACCTCAAGCAGCTGCTCAACGGACTCATGATCGCGGGAGAGCTCATCCACCGCGACGGGACCGCGATCCGCTCGCACACCGCAGCGTTCACGCTGGCCAAGGACCCGCAGGCCCTCAACCACGCGTTCGGCAAGTTGCTGCTCCGCACCCTCAAGAAGGCCGAAGCCGATCTCGGAAAGACGGAGGTGCTCGCAGAGCTTCTCTACGGAGACGCCGAGCGCAAGCGGGAGGTCGAGGAATCGCTGGCCTACCTCGAGGCGGACACAGAACTCGACGACCTCTCGATCGACAGCCTGCTCGTCGAGTCGGACGACGACGACGACGACGACGACGACGCCAGCGCCGAGGACTCCCTCTTCGGTGACCTCGACGATCTCGACGCGCTCATCGAGGCGGAGCCGGAGCCGAAGGCCGAGTCCGACCGCCCCGACAGCCCGCCCGACAATGGGGTCCACGGCACACCTGCCTCGGTGAACGGGGTGCACGAGGCCGGCGCCGAGCCCGAGGAGGCCGCGCCCTCGGAGCCCAAGCGGCGCTCTACGCGGCGAAAGAAGCCGGCCGAGCCGGCGGCGGCGGAGCTCCCCGCCGAGCCGGGCGACGCGGCCTCGACCGAGGCCGCGGTCGCCGAAGAGCCCGCACCGAAGAAGCGTCGCACGACCCGCCGCAAGAAGCCGGCCGAGGAAGCGCCCGAGGATGCTGCACCGGAGGAGCCGCCGGCGGCCGCGGAGCCCGAGCCGGAGTCCGATGGTGAAGAGGAGCCACCCAAGAAGCGAAGGGTGCGTCGTCGCCCGAAGAAGGAGGAGGAGGCAGCGGTGGCCGAAGAGGACCCGGTCCTCGAGGTCACGGAGTCCGGTCAGGTGAACGAGACCTGATCATCGGACGCCGCGACTGGCCTCGAGCTCGGCCAGGGCGCGGCCCTCCTCGGCTCGGGCGCTCGCCCGCGCCACCAGGGCCCGATCACGCACCCTCCGGGCGTCGAGGAACGTGGTCAACCCCTCCAATCCTTGCTCGTAGCGCGACTCCACGAGCGCCAGCGCTTCACTGGCGGCGCCGAGCGACACGGTGGTCGCCTCGACGGAAGCCCTCGCCGCCGTGTGCCGCGCCTCCGCGGCCACACGGTCCGCGGCGAGGAGTCGCAGCTGCTCGTCGAGCGCGACCTCGGCGGCGCGCCGCTCGGCCGTCGCCTGCCGGATCTGGGCGACGCCACTGCCGCTGCCCATCACGGTCATGTCCGCTCGCAGTCCCGCCGACAGGGACAGCCCTGCCAGCGAACGGGCATTCTCGGTGTCGTCGCCGACCACCGCGGTCCCCTGGTTCTGCGCCGCCTGCGCGGTTCCGACCACCACCGGCGCGTTGGCGAGCACGCTCGCGCTGCGGGTACGTCGGGCGGCGGTGAGCGCCTCCTCCGCGGCGAGAAGCGCCGGGTGCGTGGTGTCGAGCGCGACCGGGGAGGGCCAGGTGCCGGGTGGCGTGATGTCGCAGTGACCGTCGATTGCGGTGCCCATCTGAGCCTGCAACGCGGCACAGGTCGCGCCGATCTCGCCCTCGGCCGCCTTGCGCTCCGCGGTGAGGGCCGCGGCGGCCGCCTCGGCCTGGACGACGTCCGCCGTCGGTCGCAGTCCGGCATCCACGAGGCTCTGGATGCCCTCGGCGGCACGCTGCGCGTCGGCCTCGGCGGTTCGGAGCGCCTCGGTGGTCTCCACCGCGGCGATTGCGTCAGCGAACGCCACTGTCGCGTCTCGCCGAGCCATGGCTCTCGCCCAGTCGAGGAGTGCCTGCTCGCCGCGCACCGAGCTGCGTGCGGCAGCCGAGGCCCCCCAGCCCGCAGGGTCCACCAGGCGCCAGCTCCCCGAGACGCCAGCCTGGACCTGTCGTGACGTGAACCGACCGAACGGGTTGGGCCCGGATGCGGCCGTGGCCTGGGCGAACAGACCGACCTGGGGGAGGGTGTCGGCGAGGGTTCCGAGGGCGACGCCCCGAGCCCGATCGAGGGCCGCCTGCTGCCGGAGGACGCCGATGGCCCGAGCGGTCGAGGCCTGCCGGGCCTCGTCGAGATCGACCGCCAGCGCGGCGGCCATGAGCAGCCACCCGATCACGCTCGCCTCGCGAGGCGCCAGGTGAGCGCGAATGCGGCGGGGATCACGACCAGGGTGAGCGCCGTGGCGAGTGAGAGGCCGCCGAGCACCACCGCCCCGACCCCACGGTACAGCTCCGACCCGGACCCGGGAAACAGCACGAGCGGAAGGAGCCCGGCGAGCGACGTGAGCGCGCTCATGAAGATCGGCCGCACCCGACGTTCGACTGCGGCTCGCACGGCCTCCTCGAGGTCCATCCCCTCGCGCAACCTCGCCAGGGCCCCGTCGACGACGAGGATGGCGTTGTTCACCACGACTCCGATGAGCAGGACGAACCCCACGGCGGTCATCATGTCGAGCGGCTGCGGTCCCAGCAACCCGTCGACCAGGCGAAGTCCGACGAGTCCACCGGCCGCGGCCATCGGCACCGTGAAGAGGATCACCAGCGGCGCCAGGAAGTCCTCGAAGAGCGCCGACATGAGCAGGAAGCTGATCACCACTGCCAGCAGCAGCACCTCGGCGAATCGCTCCTGTGCGACCTCGAGATCGTCGGCGGTGCCCGCCAGCGTGACCCGGAGGTCGCGGGGCAGCGCCTGCGAGGGGAGGACGTCCTCGCGAATCCGCCGCATGGCCTCCTCGAGCGCGATGTCGTCGGGCGGCGAGACCTGCAGGGTGAGCGCGCGCTTGCGCTCGATGCGCTGGATGGTCGTCGGTCCGAGCGTCTCGGTGATCTCGGCCACCGACGCGATGGGGGCGGTGGGCCCACTGGGGGTGGCCACCGGCGCGGCCCGCAGCGCAGCGGGGTCCTTGGCTCCGCCGTCGCCCGCTCGGAGAACCACGTTCAGGTTGGGCCGTCCCCCTCGTCCCAGCTCTCCGATGATCCTTCCGTCGACGACGACGTCCACGAGAGCGCCGATCGCCGCGCCCGACAGGCCGAGGCGCGCCGCGTCCTCGCGGCGGGGAAACACCCGAACTTCGGGTGCCCCCAGGTCGAGTCCCGGAATCGGCCGGATCTGCGCGCCGGGCAGCGCCTCGGCGATGGCGGGCATCAGCTGGCCACCCGCGTCCACCAGGCGGGCAAGATCGCTGCCGCCGAGCTCGACGTCCACCGCGCGGCTCGAGGCGAGCCCGCGACCGAACAGGCTCGCCTGGCTCGCCACGCCGAACATCCCGGGAACCGTCGCCTGCTGACGGCGGTAGTGCGCGACGAGGTCCCCGATGCGCGATGGATCGCGAGCGGAGGCGCCCATGAACGCCTGGCCCGGACGGGCCACGAAGAAGCTCCGGCCCATCGCCGGGACGCCGTCGAGCTCCGCCACGTCAGCGTCGAGCTCCGTGTAGGGTTGGAGGCCATCCTGAAAGCCCTGGCCGACGTCCACGAGCTCGTCGATCGACGTGCCCGGCGGCGGCACGAGGACCCCGAACAGCAGGTTGCGGTTGCCGGTCGGGAGGTACTCCATGGGCGGCAAGAGCAGCCAGGTGAGGAACACCATCACGGCGACCACTCCGCCGACGATGCCCCCCGCGCGACCGAGCGACCGCGTCGTCCACGCGGCGACGCCACCGATGTCCGCGGCCAGCCTCGAGGGGCCGCCGGTGGAGCTGGTGCGGACCGGCCCGAGGAGCTGGGCCGCGAAGCTCGGGATCACGAGGACGCTCACGACGAGCGACAGGAGCACCGCGCAGGACACCGCGACCGCGACGTCGCGCAGCAACTCGCCGACTTCGTCCTGCCAGGCGGCGATGGGGAGGAACACCGCCACCGTGGTGAGGGTCGACGCGACGAGAGCACCCCAGACCTCGTTCGTGCCCCGCCACGCCGCCTCGGCGATGGCACCGCCGCGCTGCCGCCACACGTCGATGGATTCGATCACGACGATCGCGTTGTCGACCACCATCCCGACCGCGAAGGCCATGCCGGCGAGCGAGACGACGTTGACGGTGCGACCGAGCAGCGCCATGCCGAGCGCGGTGCCCACGATGGAGATCGGGATCGCCACCGCGACCACCGCGGAGGAGCGCACGCTGCGCAGGAACAGCAGCAGCACACCGACCGCGAGGGCACCACCGAGCAGGAGGTTCTGGCGGACCAGCGCGAGCGCGCCGTTGATGTAGCCGCTCTGGTCGCTCACGACCGACAGCGTGAGCCCGAGAGGGGCGAGGCGCTCCTCCTGGATGGTCGCGACGCTGTCGAGGATGTCCTCGGTGACCTCCAGCACGTTGGAGCCGGCCTCCCGGCGGAACAACAGCGCCAGCGCCTCCTGATCGTTGCCGTAGACCTTGGCCGTGCGCTTGCGCAGCCCTTCGGTGACCGTCGCGACGTCGCCGAGACGGATGGGTTGCCCGTCGGGGCCTTGGCCGATCACCACCGTCCCGAGCTCGTCGAGCTCCTCGGGAGCGACCGCGGTGCGCACCACGTACTGGCGCTTGCCGAGGGTGATGTCCCCGCCGGAGGTGTCGGTCAGCTCGGCGCGAACCGCCTCGACGACCCGGCTCACCGGGACCTGGCGCGCGGCGAGCCCCGCGAGGTCGACGTTGACGTGAACCTCGGTGTCGCGGCCCCCGAAGAAGTCGATCTTCGCGACGCCCGGAATCCGCTCGAGGGTGGGGAGGAGCTCCTCCTCGAACCAGGTCCGGTAGCCGGCGACGTCGCTGCCATCATCGGCCTTGAGGAGGACCACGGCGAGCGGCGGACCCGTGTTGTTGCCGGTCGAGACCACGGGCTGCTCGGCGCTCTCGGGGTAGCGCGGCACCTGGGAGAGCTTGTTCGTGACCCGGACCAGCGCGTCTTCGAGGTCCGCGCCGACCTCGAGCTCGAGCGTGATGGTGCCCCGGTCCTGGCGCGCCTCGCTCGTCATGCGATCGAGGCCCTCGAGCGACTTGAGGACGTCCTCCTGTGGCACCAGGATCTCGCGCTCGACCTCCGCGGGAGCGGCGCCGGGCCACGTGGTCTCGACCGTCAGCGAGGGGACCTCGATGTCGGGCGTGAGCTGGATGGGGATGCCCACGACCGAGAGGGCGCCGAACAGGCAGACCAGCAAGACGCCGACGAGCACGCCGACCGGCCGCGCGATGGCGAGCCCGATGGGGCCTCGGGGTTGGTCTTCGCTCATGGCTCGACCCGCACCGGCTGGTCCGGACGAAGCCGCTCGTTGCCGCGCACGACCACGGCGTCGCCGACCGACAGGCCGTCCGCCTGGACGAGCACGCGCTCCGCACTGGATGCGACGGTCTGCACCGTCACGGGCTGGGCCGCGCCCTCGACGACCTTGAAGACCCGCTCGTCGACCGCCCCGACCACGATGGCGTCGCGCGGGATCACCATCCCGCCGTCGTAGCGGATCGAGAACGCGACGGGAACTGCGGTTCCCGCCACCAGACCCGGCGCCTCGGCGGCGGGAACCACCCGCACCACCGCGGTTCGCGAGATGGGATCCAGCGCAGGCACCACACCGACCACGGTGCCGGCGACCGGCGGATCGAGACGGAGCTCGACCGACTGTCCGGGTTCGACCTGGCGGGCGAGCTGGAGCGGCGCGTCGACCCGAACCTCCACCGCGCCGGTGGACACCACGTCGACGACCGAGGTGCCGGGATTGACCCAGTCGCCGGGGTCGACGTGGCGTCGGGCAACCACCCCGTCGAATGGCGCTCGGACCCGATGACGCTCCAGCTTTGCGTAGGCGACCGCACGGTCGGCGACGGCGGCCTCGAACGCGGCATCGAGCCGCAGCACCTCGGCCTCGGCCGCCTCGACCTCGCTGGGCGCGAGCACGCCCGACCGGACCTGGCTCACGCGAGCGAGCGTGCGCCGCGCCTGGTCCCGCTCTGCTTCGATCTGCGACGCCTTCGCCCTGGCCACCTCGTACTCGGCCAGGGCAAGCTGCGGGTCGACCTCCGCGACGAGCTCACGGGCGGTGACCCTGTCGCCCTCGCGCTTCGTCACCGCCACGAGGGCGCCCGCGGCTCCGGCCGCGAGCTCCGCGCGCTCGAGAGCCGCCACGTCGCCGAGGTAGCTCCAGGTATCCGCGAGCGTGCCCTCCCGGACCTCCTCCACGGCCACCAGCGCGGCCGGTCGCGGAGACGGCCCGTCGGGAGGGCTCGAGCAAGCTGTCCAGATCCAGGTCACGATCATGGGCCGAGGGGTAACCCCGAGCCCGCCCGACCGGGCTGCTCGGGCGGCCCGAGGCTGTCACGCCTCGTCGTCGGTCGGGACTTCGATCTGGCGAATGGAGCGGATGGCACGGGGGTCCTGCGCGAGCTCGGCCGCCCGATTGACCAGCCGATCGAGCTCGGCGTCCTTGAGCGGACGGTCGAGCACGGACACGTCGTACGCGATGCCGTTCGGGAAGTCCTGGTGCATGGATCCGAGGTTGGAGGCTTCAGCCTCGTAGATGGCGTCGTCGACTGCCTTCTTGGTCCCTCGTGAGACGGAGTGCACCACGGCGAGGACCACCCGGCCGGCGAGGTTGTCGGGTCCCATCACCGCGCGGGGACTGTAGATGCAGTCCCGCAGGGCGCCGTGTCGGCTGAAGCGCTCGATGGTGGTGGCGACGCGACGCGCGATGCGCGGCTGGGCCTCCATCGTCGCCGCTCCGATGTGGGGGGTGCAGGTGATGCGCGGCTCGTCCGCGTAGGGGTTGTGCCACTCGGCGTCGCCGGGCCGGGGCTCGTGAGGGTAGACGTCGACGGCGGCGCGGCGAATCGCCCCCGACCCCACGGCGGCACGCAGTGCATCCGTGGTGTGGAGGTTGCCGCGGGCGAGGTTGAGGAAGATCCGGGGGCTCGGGTCGGGTCGTTCGGCGGCGAGCTCACCGAGAACGTCGTCGAGGAAGCCTCGGTTGTCGCGATCGTGGGTGTCCCGAGCCGAGGTGTGGACCGACACGAGATCGCTGGATCGGAACAGCTCGGACAGCGAGTCGCAACGGGTCCAGCCCATCTCCAGGCCGACCTCCTGGGCGACGTCCCGGTTGTCGAAGAAGCGGACCGACATGCCCAAGGCCTCGGCGGCGCGCGCCACCTGCCGGCCGATGTTGCCGAGCCCCACGATGCCGAGCTCCTTGTCCAGCACCTCGAAGCGGCCGCTCGCGGTCTTCTCCCACCGGTTCTCGTGCATGGCCACGTCGGTCTCGTACAGCCTTCGACACAGTGCGACGAGGTGCGCGATCGACATCTCGACGACCGACCGGCCGTTGCTCACCGGGTCGTTGAACACCATCACGCC
Source organism: uncultured Enterobacteriaceae bacterium (assembly GCA_964655065.1). Classification (GTDB taxonomy): domain Bacteria; phylum Myxococcota_A; class UBA796; order UBA796; genus DRPG01. The sequence goes on from CAZZLC010000004.1 coordinate 146,605, forward strand.
GTGCTCGGCACACGCCTCGGCGTCGACCGAGTCGGTTCCGATGCTGCACAGCTGTACCGCCATGAGCTCCGGGCACGACTCGACCAGCGTGCGGGTCACGGGCACCCGGGAGCGCTTGAAGAGCACCTGCGCCCCCGTACTGTTCAGGACGTCGACGAGGCCGCTCTCGTCGGGCACGGCGTCGAGCCTGGTGACCTCGATTCCGGCCTGGGCGAGCCAGCCATCGAGGCTCGCGTGGGGATTCTCGACCACGACGGCGCGGTCGAACGGCTTCGTGCGGATGCGGACCACCCTCACCTCCTTCGAGGGTGGGTAACGGAGTGCCAGGCCGCCACCAGCGTGGCGAAGCGCGAGGCCAACCCGCCATCGACCCAATCCGACGCGGGCTCCACGAAGTCACGAACCACGCTGCAGAGCGGCTGATCGTGGACCACGACCGCCTCGGATGCGACCGAGCGAGCGAATCGGACCTGGTGGTCGTCGACGTGCTCCCCGAGCTCCGGGCGTCGGGGGACGAGGATCGGGGTTCGCCCTGCTGCCCTCGCCTCGAGGAAGCTCGAGGAACCGGCGTGCAGCACGACGATGCGGGCCTCGCGGAGCCACGCGGCAAAGCGGGCCGGATGGACCTGCTCGTGCACCTCACAGCTCGGGGCGGCGAGGCGGCTCGAGCCCCGCTGGAGGACCACGGGCTCCGGCGACCACCGGGCCAGCGCCTCGGCCTCGCGCACGAGGCGATCGAAGGGCTGATGGTGGGTTCCGCAGGCCACCACGATCATCGGGCGGACCCGAGCAGCACGCCCCGGGGGTACAGGCGCCGCTGCACCTCGCGCTGGATCACCACGAGATCGACCACGGGAGCGACGAGTCGTCCCGTGAGCGAGGGAGCGTCGATCCGGTCGTACACCTCGACGAACACCGTGCGAACGCCCGTCGCCCGCGCTGCCCAGAGAAACGGGACCCCGACCCCCGCGCCGGTGCTCACCACGAGATCGGGCTGCTCTCTTCGGATCCATCGGCCAGCGAGCGCGAGGTTTCGCAGGAGGTTCCCGATGTTCCGGTTTGTCGGGTGGTGGGCGAAGGTCACTGACTCGCCAGCGAGCAGCGCGCGGGCGTGAGGCGTGTCGAACGTGACCCAACGGCGTTCGTCGGCGGCGAAGCCCGGCGCCAGCGCGTGGAGCTGCGAGAGGTGCCCTCCGCTGGACGCGACGAGACCGACCCTCACGTCGCACCGTAGGCGGCGAGAAAGCCCTCGACCCGGACGCTCCAGTCGGCGTCGCTCGCCACGCGCCGAGCCTCGTCTCCGAGCCCATCCCCGATCCCGAGGTCGCGGACCGCGTCGAGGGCGCTCGCTGCGCGCCTGGGGTGCCGGAAGTCGATGCGACGCCCCCCACCCCTGGACACCGCATCCCGGAGGGCCGGGACGTCGGCGACGAGCGCGGGAACGCCGGCCCCCATCGCTTCGAGTGCCGCGAGGCCGAAGCCCTCGTAGCGGCTCGGGAACACCGACCAGCTCGCGGTGGCGAGGCGCTCGCGAACGAACTCGGCCGGTCGGGTTCCCCACAGCCGAACCCGAGTGGGCAGTCCGCGAGCCGCCCGCTCGACACGCGCGCGCTCCGCCGGCGCGACGGGGCCAATCACGTCGAGCTCGGGGACGGGGTCCCGTTGGTGGCGAATCGCGGCGAAGAGGTCATCGAGGCCCTTGTGGGGTACCACTCGCCCGAGGACCACCCAGCGGTCTCGGCTCGGGCGACGGCGGTCCGAAGCGAACCGCGCCGCGTCGATCCCGTTCGGCACCACCGCTCCCACGACGTCCGCTCCGAACCGCTCGGCGTCGGCACCCGAGCTGAACCACACCGCGTCGAAGCATCGCAGCGTGCGACGCGTCACGGCCTTCCAGAGCCGCCGCTTGAGCCACCGCCCCCGCTCGGTGTGGAAGTAGCCGCCGTGGGTCGACAGGCCCGTCAGGGCGCGCGGGCGGGCCATCGCCACCTGGTCCGCGAGTCCGTCGATGCCGTGAACGTGGACGACGTCGGCTCGGGGAAGCGCCGCCACGAGGCCCCGCGCGAACGGATACCGCCGAGGTCCGATCCGCGGCAGCCTGATGTAGGCGACCCCGTCTCGCACGGCCGGATGAAGACGCGAGCCGTCGGGCCCCCGGTCCAGCGTGACCACCAGTACCTCGTGCCCTCGGCGCGCCAAGGCAGACGACAAGCCGTGGACCGCGCTCTCGAGCCCGCCGATTGCAGGCCAGCCGGACCGACAGACGTGCACCACGCGCAGGGTGACCTCCCTGCAGTAGCGTTACCGGCGGGGCGCCCCGCGCGCACCGATTCGGGGCTGGACGACCTGCTGCTGCGGTTGACCGCGAGTGCCGCGCATCATCATCTGCTTGGCCATGTCCTCGGGGAAGAACTGGTACCACTGGTCGCCGAACGCCTTGACCTGGACCTTCTTCTTGTTGGCGATCCGGGCCTTCAGCTCCTTGAGCTTGGCGCTGTCGGGCTGGGCCTCGAGCCCCTTCTTGAGGACTTCCAGCGCCCTCGGGCGGTCGTTGCTCCGCTCGAGGAGGGTCGCCCACACGAGGTAGATGATCGTCTCCTTGCGCGACGCCGATGCCGCCTTCTCGAAGGAGGCCCAGGCCTCGCTCTTGTCGCCCCGGCGGTAGTGGATGCACCCGATGCAGACGTGGGCCGTCCAGTTCTGGAAGGTGCCCCGCTGCAGCAGTGGCAGGGCCCGGTCCCACTTCATCGTCATGTACTCGATCATGCCGAGCTGCCCGTCGAGCTGCCCGTCCAGGCCGAACTGCCAGCGACCGTGGCGCTCCTTGATGCCCTGGACGTGGGCGCGGGCGGCGTCGACCTGCCGTGCCTCGAGCAGGGGCACGATCTGGGCCATCTCGGCCTCCACCGCCTTCGACGTGCGGCGTCCCAGGAAGAACATCGCGCCGATCAGCACGAGGATCGCTGGAATCACCGCCGCGATGGGACCGAGCCAGAGCGCGACCACCGTGAAGAGGGCCGCCGAGATACCGAGGGAGATCGCCAGATTGATCATGCCCTCCCCCTAACATCGCCGGGACCCGGTCCCTACTCGCCCTCGCGCTCCGCGCCGCGGAGCAGCACGTCGCCCTCGAGCCGGCCCTGCTGGCCCGCGGGGTTCTCCCACCCCTCTTCCCAGGCGAGGAACCCCTCGAGCTGATCGTCGTACTGCACGAAGTACCCGGCTGCCGAGAAGACGTGCGTCGACCCGTCTTCAGCCGTGTAGGTTCCGCCCCAGGAGACCGTGAAGGTCCCACAGTTGACCTCGGACCACTCCCCGCTGCCGCTCTCGGAAGGCTGACCATCGAACGACACGGTCACCGGCCCCTCGGGAAGGGGTGAGGCCCACTCGAACGCGATGTCGACGGGGCCGTTCGCAGGGCTCGACTCGGCGGGGAAGGCCCCGTCCTTGCCATCGAGCACGTCGATGGTGCGCACGGTCGCGAAGCTCTCGAAGGTCCGGCCGTTCAGCGCGTCGGGGGTCCCGCAGACCTCTGAGCATCCGGTCGACGTCGCCGCCGCCGTGAAGATCGTCAACACTCGTGCGTGCATCGAACGCTCCCTTCGGCGCTGCACCCTATCCTGTTCGAGGGATCGGGAGCGAGAACGTGATGGCGAGCCTCCGAGACAACCTGATGCTCCAGGCTCACGAGGTGGGGTTCCACGTCGTGCGATTCGCGTCGGTGCGCCCCACTCCTCGCGCCGACGCGCTCGACCGCTGGCTCGCCCGCGGGCAGCAAGCGGACATGCACTGGCTCGCCCGCCAGCGGGAGGTCCGCCGCGACCCGCGGGCCCGCGCCCCTTGGGCTCGCACGGCGATGGTCCTGGCCGTTCACCACCACCACCGCCGACCGCCGGATCCCGGCGGACGAACCGGGCTCGTGGCCCGCTACGCGTGGGGCAGGGACTACCACAACCTGATGGGCAAGCGGCTGCGGCGTCTCCTCTCGAGGCTTCGAGCGGACGGCCTGCGAGCGTGGGGTGGGGTCGACACCGCCCCCATCCAGGAACGAAGCTGGGCCGCGGCGGCGGGGCTGGGCTTCACCGGCAAGCACACGCTGCAGATCGAGGTGGGTCGGACGTCGTGGATGCTGCTCGGGGTCGTGATGATCGACGCGATCGTGACTCCAGACCCTCCGATCCGCGGCGACCACTGTGGGACCTGTCGGCGCTGCCTCGACGTGTGCCCGACGGACGCGTTTCGCGGTCCCTGGGACCTCGACGCTCGCGCGTGCATCGCCTACTGGACCATCGAGGCGCGCGGGCCGATCCCTCGTGCGCTGCGATCCCGGTTCGGCCGGTGGGTGTTCGGCTGCGACCTCTGCCAGGAGGTCTGCCCCCACAACCACCACCCACCAGACCCCGACGAGCCGGACCTCGCTCCGCGTCACGCGTGGCTCGACCTCGACCAGATCGTCGTCACCCCCGACGAGCCCTTGCTCGAACGGTTCACGGGCACCCCGTTGCGCCGACCCGGTGCGGCAGGCCTGAAGCGCAACGCGCTGGTGGTGCTGGGAAACCTGGGCGACGACGGGGCGGTCGACGCCATTCGGAACGCCCTCTCCCACCCTTCGCCGATCGTACGCGGCACCGCGGTGTGGGCGCTCGATCGCCTGGGGGCCCCGACGCCCGCTGGCGACCCGGATCCCCTGGTCAGCGAGGAGATCGCTGCGGTCAGCCTTCGGCGGACTTCTTGACCTCGGCGAGAGCGTCCATGTCGTGGACGACCGCGCCCACCTGGGCCACGGTGAGGCCCGCGACGCTCGACGCGAGCCGGCCTGCGACCTCGATCGGCATGCCGTGGGTGACCCCGTACAGGAAGCCGCCTGCGTAGGCATCGCCGGCTCCGGTGGTGTCCACTGCCTTCACGGGGTGCACGGCGATGTCGTAGAGCGTCCCTTGGTGGAGCACCACGGACCCGTCCTTCCCGCGCTTCACCACGACGGTGGCCACACCGAAGTCCTCGGCCACCGTCTCCGCTGCCTTCACCGGATCGGCGTGTCCCGTGAGCGAGCGGGCCTCCTCTGCATTGAGGAAGACGACGTCGGCGTACTTGCGCACCACGTCCCCGAACAGGTCGCGGATCGCGTCGACGACGAAGGGGTCTGCAGCGTCGAGCGACACCATCACGCCCTTCGCCTTGGCGTGGGCCATGGCCTCGAGGACCATGTCGCGCATCGGCGGGCCGAGCAGGGTGTAGCCGGTGAAGTGCGCGACCTTCGCCCGCTCGATCTCACCGGGAAACGAGCCGAGATCGTCGAGCTTTCCCGATGCGCCGAGGTCGGTGAGCATGGTGCGCTCGGCGTCGGACTGGCTGATGATCGACAGGCACTTGCCGGTGTTGCCACCGTCGAGGAACCGCAGGGCGTGCCCGCCGCAGCTCTTCGTGATGTGGGCCGCGTACTCGTGGCCCATCTGATCGTCACCCACCTGTCCGCAGTACAGGGCGTGTCCGCCGAGCCGCCCCACCGTTGCCACCGTGTTCGCACACGAACCCCCGGAGTCGAACACCACGTCGTGGTCGCGCACGCGCGAGAACACCTGCTCCCACTTCTCGTGCTCGACCGGGTGCATCGTGCCCCGCTTCAGCTCCAGCTCCTCGATGAGCGAGTCGTCCTCGAGGATGACGAGCGCATCCATCAGGGCGTTGCCGATTCCCACCACGTGCCAGTCCATCTCCGCTCCTCGGGCCGCGCTCTCCCCGAAGGGGTCCGGCCCACCCGGGCGAGCGTAACGACCAGCGGCCGATTGTGCGGATCAGCCTCGCGACTGACGGGCGAGGACGAGGAGCTCGTCTGCCGCGTAGCGGTGAGGCGGCACCAGCGGGGACACGGGCCGCATCTCCTGCAGCTCGCCGCGCTTCAGCACGTGAAGGTGGCCCGCTCGCTGGCGCAGGAGCTGGGACTCGGCGTCGCGAGTCTCCGACAGCAGGGCTCGCATTCGAGGCAGCTCGGCCTCCTCGATCCCGCCCAGCACCCAGGTACCGACGTTCTCTCGCGGCTGGTAGTCCAGATCCCCCGGTCGGTCGCTCCAGAGCGCCACCCCGAGCCCGTCGCGACGGCCGGACCGGAGCAGGCGAATGAGCGGCTCTTTGGTGGCGGGGCTCGCCTCGGCTGGCAACCACAGGTCGGCTTCGTCGACGAGCAACAGCGTGTGGACGTCGTCGGTCTCGTGGGCCGCGGTGTGGACCGCGATCTCGACGAGCAGGCGAGCGACCCAGTACTCGGTCCGGGTGGCGTCACCGAGCTGACCGACGTGGATCAGGGTGGCCTGCGGCCTCGCGTGGGGACCGATCAGCCTGGACGGCTCGAGACGCGCTCCCGCCGACTCGAGCAGCTCCCCGTGGGACCAGGACAGCGCGGTCAGGTTGTCGTGAAGCTTCTCGAACTGGCGCGCGTTGAGCTCGCCGACCGCGTTGACGAGCGCCGGGTCCTGGTCACCGATGCACTCGGTCAGCAGCGCGAGGTCCACGGTGTGCCCGAGCGCCACCGTGTGTTCGATCGCCTTCGCGAGGAGGACCAACCTGGACTTCTCGGCTTCGCTCCCGTGGTAGCCCATCAGAGACCCGAGGGACTCGGCGAGGAAGTGCGCGACCATGGAGCGCTGCTGGGTGGGCAGGGCCTCGAGTCCAGCGGGCACGAGGGGGAGCCACACGCTGCGTCCAGGGGACGCGCCCGGGGTGAGCAACGACACGTCGACGTCGCGAAGCAGCCGCTGCGCTCGCTCGGTGGCCGGGTCACCGGGCATCGCAGGGTAGCGAGCCCGATCGGCGAGCCCGCACAGGTCGCCGTTGCGGTCGACCACGATCACCGACAGGCCTTGCTCGAGTCCCTGCTCGAGGACCGCGAGGGCGGTGGCCATGGGGGGGCCGCCGCCCAGAAACCCGAGGTTCCGGTCGAGGTCCTCGGGGGCGAGCAACGCCTCGCGATCGTCGGTCGTCCACCACCCGAGCTGCAGGGGACCGGACTCCAGCGACGAGCTGGGCGCGGGCTTCGGGGTGCGGGCGGGCGTGGGCGCGGGAGTGGCCACGGTAGGCGCGGCACGCTCGGGCTCCACCGCGGCGCCAGTCCCGAGTCCGAACAGGGTCCGGAGGCTCGGGAGCTGCGACAGCGGCTGGTCACGGCGCGTCCACTCCTCGAATCCCGGCGCCCGCTCGTGACGCTCCTGGAAGGCGAGGAAGGCCATGATGGTCCGCCAGTCGGTATCCTGGACGACGACCTTGCGTCCCCCCGCGGCCACGATCTCACCGAGCCGGCGGGCGAGCTTGGTGCGCGGGTTGTCGGGAAAGGGCCCCGTGCGAACCAGCGCGGCGCGATCGGGGGCGGCGGCCTCCACCGCCTCCTCGATCTGCCGGCCCAGTGCTCCGCCGAGCGGAGTCCGGTTGCAGATGGCCACCCGGTACCGTGGCCCATCGTCGAGCTGCACGGTGAGGCTGTCCTCGGCGATGCGCTCGACGTGGAGCCCCTCCTGCTCGGGTGACTCGCGCACGCACTGGGACGCCGCCCGGCAGAGGAGGCCGATGAGCGCGGACTCGTCGTCGGGGATGGACCCGAGGAAGCCGGAGCGGTGGTCGTTGTACTGCTGGGCCCAGTTCACCGTCGGCGCCTTCGGACCCGGAACGAGCTCGACGTCGACGTCGTCGGGATCGATGATTCGACCTGCCGCGATGCACCGGTCACGGAACGCGTGGCACCAGTTGAGGATGTCGCGAGTGCGCAGATTGGTGATGCGGGCGAGGTCTCCACGCCGGAAGGGGTACAGCGGGGACTCGGGCCGGAACCGGACCTCCTGCGACTCGTAGAGCACCTGGAGCCGCCGGGCGATGATCTCTTCGATCTCCTCGGCCGAGCGCCGGGCGGTCAGCGTCACGGGCGCAGGCTCCCGCTCGAGTCGGTCGAGGGCTGACCGCGTGAGGAACTGCCTCACCTCGACGTACATGTCGTCGAGGCAGGAGATGACCACGATCGCCTGGGGAACCGCGTCGACCACGTTGCGGAGGACATCGATCGCGCGGGGGAACCGCTCCTTGATCTCCTCCATGTGGAAGATGTCTTCGAGCTGGTCCACGAGGAGCACGAGCGAGCCGTTCATGGTCGCCGCGACGAGCCGGCCGAGCTCGATGACGGTGCGGAGCGCGTCACCGTCGGAAGTGCGGGGCGCGATGCCCCCGAGCTTGCGGCGATCCCAGTCGTTGAGGTCGTGGCACCGCAGGTACTTGATCGCGCGGGCGGTGATCATGGGGTCACGACGCTGGAGCTGCAGGACGACCCGCAGGAGATCCGGGTCGAATCCCTCGAGCCGCGGTAGCGCCAGCAGCTGGTCGACCATCGCGGAGACGATGTCGTCGTCGCTGCCCGAGACCAGGGTCTCGCGTTGCTCCGCCGACAGTCCGCCGGGCATCTGGGCGAGCGCGTCCGAGAGCACCGACAGCCCCGAGGCCTCGACCACCGGTCGGTCGAAGGGACGCTGTAGCGAGTCGATGAGGTTGTTGAGGACGTAGCGACCATAGTCGCCGCTGCCCGACGTCATCTGCAGGTAGCCGGCCATGCCGAGCCGCTTGCGGTGGACGTAGTTCCGGAACGCTCGCACGAGGTGGGTCTTGCCGCTGCCGGCGCTGCCCCGGATGAGCAGGAGGTGCCCGGTGAGCTGGCCGCCGGCGGCCGCCGCGTCGATGAGCCGCTCGAACTGATCCCGGGCCTGGCTGTGAATGGCCCGCACGTCGAAAGGGTCCCGCTCCCAGACCTGGTGGGCGTAGGCCACCGACGTGAAGACCCGCGGCCCGAGCGAGCTGCAGAACACCTCCGCCCTCGCGTCCTCACCCTGGCCGAGCCCCTCGTCGCGCTCCTCGATGCGGCGGCGGAGCGCGATGAGCTCGCGGACCGACTCACGCTCGCTGCGCTCCTCCTCGGAGACCGCTCCCGCGGCGTACACGTCGTCGATCACACCGAGGACCATCTTCTCGTAGCGCTCGAGCGGATCCGCGTCGCCGGTGGACGCGGCGAAGCGCTTGCAGAGGTCGAGCCCGCGCCAGTGGGTGGCGGTACAGGCCCGACCGAACGGCAGGGGATCGTTGCGGTAGGTCGCGAGGAACGACGGGACGTCCTCGCGAGGGAGGTCGCGGTACGCGTGGTAGGTCGGGCGCAGCTGGGCCAGGAAGCGGCCGAGCTGGCGGGTGAGGGGGTGGATCCAGTCGAGCTCGGCCTCGCTCGGGGTGCGATCGTCCAGGGCGAGGGTGGCGGCGTGCAGCGCGTCGCCCCACAGGGCGAGCCCGATGCGCGCGGCCCTGGGTGGTCCCTCTGCATCGGCCAACTGCAGGAGATCGTGCGGCAAGATCGCGTCTTCCCGGTCGCCGATCTTCGCGTCGATCACCGAAGCGATCGCCGCCGCTTCCCGCACTACCCGTTCACTGGACACCATCCGATACTCCCGCCCCGTGGCCCCTTTCCCGAAGACGTCGAGACTCTCCCTACCGCGGTCTCTCGGTCTACCGCACGGAAGCGGCCTCGACGAAGTGGAACGTGGCGTTCATGACGTGGGCTTCCGACGCGTTGACCTCGTTGATGTCCATCGCGCCTACCAGATCGGCCCGTTCCAGGTTCAGCAACCCCGCCTGGTGGGCCTGGCAGAGTCGCTCCTTGAACTGGGCCAGGGTGACGTGCTCGACGATCCGATCGCCGGTGAGCGCGCGCCACACGGCGGAGATGAACACCTTCCGCTCCCCGTACCGCCCCTTGCCGTCGACGTTCGATGCGGCGTCGAGGACCCGACGGGCAAAGGTCTCGAGCGCCACCATGTCGCGCTCGGGCGATCGCGTTCCGGTGAGCCACTGTTGGGTGAGCGCGGTGACGATCTCGTCGACCTCGGTCCCACGCGCCCCGAGAACCCGGGCAGCCACCGTCCGGGCGAGGCGATCTACATCGGCCCGGCGCCGCCGGCCTCCGCGTCCGAGGACCCTGGCGAGGTAGTAGGCGCGAACGGCGTCGAGCGTCAGTACGCCGTCCTTGCCGGTCATCTCCCGGTAGGCGAGCCGGTCGACGGCCTCGAGCATCGACGGGAGCTCGAGCCCGAGCTCGAGCGTGTCGTTCAGAACGGCGCCGACCACGGTCTCCCCCTCCTTCAGGTGGCGACGCACCCCGGCGTCCTTCGCGTCGAGGCCCATGGCGAGCGCGGCGAGTACGGGCCGGGCATCGCGCCACGCGAGCTTGGTCACCCCGATCCGGCTCTTGAGGACCAGCTGCCCGCGAGGGGTCAGGCTCCATCTCTCGACGAGCCCGTCACGGCGCAGTCCGTGCACGCGGGACTGGAAGACGCTGGGCCATCGCGCCTTCGGCAGCGGAGGCACGACGTACCTCTCCATGGGCGCCCGCAGCGCCGACGGCGAGGGGTGCTTGATCGGGGTCGACAAGCGGATGAGGATCAGCGTGTCGAGCCGGTCGGTATAGGTGCGGCCCGGCGGCGTCATGGGAGCTTTCGTATCGCTCGCGTCCTGCTCGCGCCCGTCCTGGAAGAGAGGGCGGGCGCCAGGTCACGCCGCGTCTTCCTGGGCTTCGAGCCACTTCTCGCAGTCCAGCGCGGCCATGCAGCCGGATCCCGCAGCGGTCACCGCTTGCCGGTAGAGGGTGTCCTGGACGTCACCGCAGGCGAAAACGCCCTCCACGGACGTGAAGGACCGTCCCGGGTGAGCGGGGACGACGTAGCCAGACTCGTCCATGGCGACCTTCCCCGTGAACACGGTGGTGTTCGGGATGTGACCGATCGCGAGGAACATGCCCGCCACCTCGAGGTCGCGCTCCGCCCCGGTCTGGGTGTCCCGGAGCCGGAGGGCGGTGACCTTGTCGTCACCCAGCACGTCGACCACCTCCGAGTTCCACACGAACTCGATCTTCTCGTTCCGCATGGCGCGGGCCTGCATGATCTTCGAGGCCCGGAGGGTGTCGCGACGGTGGATGACGTAGACCTTCGAGGCGAACTTCGTGAGGAACGTCGCCTCCTCCATGGCAGAGTCTCCTCCGCCGATCACGGCCACGGGGACGTTCTGGTAGAAGAACCCGTCGCAGGTGGCGCACGCCGTCACTCCGGCGCCCTGGAGCCGGGTCTCGTTGGGCAGGCCGAGGTAGCGCGCGCTCGCACCGGTCGCGATCACGACCGCGTCCACCTCGATGGGGTCGCCGTAGCTCGGCCGGAGCTTGAACGGACGCTGGCTCAGATCCGCCTCGACGACCTCGTCGAGGACGAACTTGGCGCCGAATCGCTCACACTGCGCCTTCATGCGCTCCATGAGCTCCGGTCCCAGAATCCCCTCCGGAAAACCAGGGTAGTTGTCCACGTCCGTGGTGATGGTGAGCTGTCCGCCGGGCTGGATCCCCTCGAAGACGACGGGGGGCAGATTCGCCCGGGAAAGGTACAGCGCCGCGGTCATTCCCGCCGGGCCAGAGCCCAGCACCGCCACCCGATGTTCCGACACGAGACCTCCATCTGGATCGGACGCACCCATGCCGATCCAGGTCATGGGAGATCCCCTAACGTGCAGGGTCTGTGTGACCGGAGGGCAGGCGGAGGCGCTCGATGCGCTCCGGCTCGGCGAGGATCGCGTGTGCGAGAGGCTCGGGAAGCCACGGGAGCTCCCGCCGACCGGGCAGCTGCTCGAGCTCCGCAAAGAGGGTGGTGACAGCGTCAGTATCGTCGAGGTCGATGCGTCCGGTGAACAGGAAGAGCAGAGGCTTCAGCGCCCGGGGATCATCGTCGACGATCCAGCGCCGAGCGCGCTCGATCAGGAGCTCGCGCTCGCGGGTGAGCCGCTTCCCGGCCTCGCGAGCGGCGGAGAGCGTGATGACGTCGATGCCGGGTTCTGCGGGCCGAGACTCGCCTGTCGCGGGGTCGTGGACCTCCTCCCAGGGTCGGCCGGTGAGGGTGTCCACTTCGCGGGGGAGACCCAGTCGCCGTCGAGCTCGACGGATCCTCCGGTCCCCGGGGCTGCGGCGCCACGCGAGCTCCAGCAGTCCGGCGGCCTCCTCTCGTCGGCCAAGATCGTCGAGCCCCTTGGCGACCTCCTCGATGATCCGGGACGTGGGTGCGTGCTCCAGCGCAGCCTCGAAGAAGCGGTCGGGGTTCTCCATTCTCGCGAGGACGGGGCGGAGATCCTCGAGGGTCGAGATCCAGATCGCCAGGTTGTCGGGGTCGGCGGTGGCCGTGGTCCACAGCCCCTCGACGCCCGCTTGCCAGTTCCCGACCAGGATCTGCTCGCGGGCGAAGTCACGCTGGGCCCGCACGGAGTCGGGGTAGGTGGCGAGCTCCACCTCGGCGAGTCGCCAGGACTCGGGGCGGGGCCAGCGGATGCTCGAGAGAAGCCTCTCGTGGAGGGGAGCGAGCCACGACGCTCGCGCCTCGTCGACCTGCCAGACGGCGACCAACGACCAGACGCCGCGCACCGCGCCTCGCCACTCGACGCTCCGACGGTCGGCGCCGTGGCCGATGCGGGCCACCACCTTCCGCCCGGGGACCCCGACCAGGTTCGCGGGTTCGAGCTCTCCGACCTCCGCCGCGGGCCAGTCCTGTCGCAGCTCGGCAATCCACGCCTCGGCTAGCTCGTCGAGCTCGACCAGGGTCTCGTGACGTCGCTCGGAGACCCCCCAGGCCCGGATGTCGCCGGTGGCGACGGGGCTGGTGAAGGCGGGCTTCCGCAAGGCGTCGAACGCCGCGTTCCAGCTCGCGGGAACCTCGTAGGAGAGGCGTTCGCCTTCGGCCTTCTCGTCGGGAGAGGCGAGGCCCCAGCTCGCGAGGAGCGACTCGGCGTACGGGACGCGTTGCCGCTTCTCGGCTGCATCCTGGAGTGGCTCCACCTGCGGACCGGCCAGCAGGGGCACGCCGAGGGCGAGCAGGCAGAGTTCGAGGACGGCCGACCGTGCACGGGCGTTGTCGCCGGGCCGACGCTCTGCGACGTCGGGGGCGAGGACGAGCCCCAGCACCAACCCGGTGAGCAGGCCGCCCAGGTGTGCGCTGTTGTCGACCCGCTCGCTCATGAGGCCCGTCAGGAACATGAAGATCATGTAGGGCAGCGACGTGAGGAGGAAGAACACCCGGGTGCGTCGGCCGAGCAGCGTCGGGCGCGCGAACGCGACCGTCACCATCGCGGCGATGAGGCCGTAGACCCCGCCCGAAGCTCCGAGGGACGGGGTCTCGGGTCCGAAGATCGACGAGAGGACCGACCCGCCCACGACCGCGGCCACGTAGAGGACCGCGAGGTTGGCCCGGCCGATGGTGCGCTCGAGGTTGTAGGCCGCGAAGGCGAGGAAGACCATGTTGCTGGCGATGTGGAGGGGGTCGGTGTGGAGAAAGCCCATCGTGAGCATCCGCCAGCTCTCCCCGTCCTCGAAGATGGCGGACGTCTCGCGGATCCCCCACGTCGTGAGCCACACTTCGACCTCGGGGAAGCCGGTGCTGCCCCACAGCCCGCCCCCGAACCACCACAGCCGGACCTGCACGCCCACGAGGAGCGCGGTGAGCAGCGGGAGGGTGCCAGCGGTCAGACCGGTCTCCCAGGCGCGACGCTCCTCGCTGCGCAGCGAGCGGTACATCTCGAGCTCGCCCGCGCTCCGCCAGGTCTCGCCGGTCACCGGCGTGAACTGAACGAGTGTGGCGCCGGTGATTCGGCCCGAGCGGACCCTCCCCTCCCAGTCTTCCCAGGAGAGGGCCTCCACCTCATCCCCGATGCGAATCCGGACCAGGACCAGCCTCCCTGCGCACCGTAGCGTCCGACCGATGGCCTGTCGTGAAAGTTACCCCCTACGTCAGTCCCCTGGACACCACTACTGGTCAGGGGATCGAAGAGTTCGGAAGCGGATCGACCGCGTGGAGTCTCCCATGGAGCCCGAGCAACTCGAAGAGGTCGCGCGGCGACTACCCATCTTCCCCCTCCCGAGAACGGTGCTGATGCCTGGCACCACCCTTCCCCTCCACGTCTTCGAGAATCGCTACCGGGCCCTGGTGACGCACTGCCTCGCCGGCGACCGCGTGATGGGCGTGGCGACGCTGAAGCCCGGCTACGAGGAGGACTACGAGGGCAGCCCGGCGCTCTACCCCGAGATCGGTGTCGGTCAGATCGTCGCCCACCAGCCGTTCGTCGACGGGCGCTGCAACATCGTCCTGCGCTTCGAGGGGTGTGTGCAGCTCGCGGACGAGCTCGAGACGGGCGAGCCCTTCCGCGTCGTCTCCGGGGAGGTGCTGACCACCGACCCGGCCGGGGTCGAACGTGCCCTGCAGTCGCTCCGGGTGCTGGTGCTGCAGCTCGGCAGTGTCCGGCCCGAGGCCGCCGAGGAGGCGCATCGACTGGCCCAGCTCGAGGGGATGGAGCTCCCCGATGCACTGGCGCGTCGCATCTTCGATCAGCTCGACACCCAGCGAGCCTACCTCGCAGCCTCCCGTCTCGTGGACCGCGTAGCCCTGGTTCAGGATCGACTGGCCCAGTTCCTGCTCGCCGGCTCGACGATGGGCGAGGCCTGATCACGCGAGCACCGTCGGGCCACGAGCATCCGGCGCACGAGGCGCTCCACTCCGTGACCGAAGAGCTCGTCGAGCAGCACCTCTCGCCGCCCTTCGCTCGGCGACACGGAGCGCAGGTGTCCAGCTGTTCACGGTACGGAGGCTGGCCAACCCCCCTTGCGGGGATCCGCCCCTCCCTCGAGCCCGTCGTCCGTCACCGCCACCGCCTGGACGGCGGAGAAGCCTCGCCGCATCACGATCTCGTGGCCCCGTTCCTCGAGCGCGACGACGACGTCGCGAGCGAACCCTGGCTCCAGCCACAAGCGGTCGGGTAGCCACTGGTGGTGGATTCGAGGTGCGGAGACGGCGGACTGGGGATCCTGGTCGAACTCGAGCACCCCGAGCAGGACCTGCAGGGTCGCGGAGATGATGGTGGAGCCACCCGAGGCTCCCACGACCAGCACCACACGGTCCTGCTCGTCGAGCACGAGGGTGGGGGTCATGGAGGACAGCGGCCGTTTCCCGGGCTCGATCGCGTTCGCCTCGGACCCGACGAGCCCAAACGCGTTGGGTACGCCCGGCGCCAACGAGAAGTCGTCCATCTCGTTGTTGAGGACGACGCCGTACCCGTCCACCACGAGCCCCGAGCCAAACCCCAGGTTGATGGTGGTGGTGAGCGCCACGGCTCCCCCATCCGCGTCGAGGACGGAGATGTGCTGGGTGCCGCCATCGCGCGGCGACGCAATGGGCTCCCCATAGTCGGTCGTGCTCAGCGTTCGTGCCGGGTCGAAGGCGTCGACGATCTCCCGGATGCGCTCCTCGGAGAGCAGGTCCGCCACCGGCACGTCCACGAAGTCGGGGTCGCCGAGGTGGTGCGCCCGGTCCGCGTAGGCGTGCTTCATCGCCTCGGTGAGCTGGTGCACGTACGCGGACGAGTTGTGGCCGAGCGCTGCGAGATCCACGTTCTCGAGGGCCGCGAGCACCTGGAGCAGAGCGATTCCGCCCGAGCTCGGAGGCGGCATGGTGACGATCGTGTACTCCCGGAACCGCCCGACCAGCGGCTGCCGGTCGGCCGGTGCGTAGGCCGAGAGCTCCTCGACCGTCATCGGGTTCTCGTCGGGCGCGACGGTGGCGACGACGGCCTCGGCGCCGACGCCCTCGTGCAGTATGCGTCCTTCGGTGCGGGCCCACCGTCGCAGCGTGCGGGCCAGCTCAGGTCGCTTCACCACGTCACCCTTGCGCGCGAGCCGGTCCTCGACAGTGAACCGGCTCGTGATGGACTCGAAGGAGGTCCGCTGGAGCGAGCGTGCGAGGTGCGCACCGACCGGCGCGCCCCGGGCTGCCTGACGAATGGCTGGGCGGGCGACCTCCGCCAGGCTCAGGTTCCCGTACCGACGCACGAGCGCGGCGAGGCCGACCGGCTCACCAGGCACCGCGACCGCGAGCCCTCCCACGCGCGACCGCTCCGGGACGATCTTCCCCGCGGCGTCGCGATAGGCCCCGGGGTCGATGCCCCGAGGGGCCGTCTCGCGAAAGTCGAGCACGAAGGTCGCGCCGTCGAGACGGCCCACCGCGAAGCCGCCCCCGCCGAGTCCGCTGCCCGCGGGCTGGACCACACCCGCGGACAACGCCGCGGCGACGGCAGCATCGACCGCGTTGCCTCCCGCTCTCAGGACCGCGGTACCCGCCTCCGAGACCAACCGATGGTCGGCGGCCACGATCGCTCGACCCTGTTCGGGCCACGGTGCGACCGCCGCGAAACCTCCAAGCGCCACCGCTGCGGACAACAGCGCGGCACCTTTTCGTCCGATCGACACGACAACCTCCCTGGCATCACCTAAGCGGGTCATCGTAGATGACCGAGCCGCGTCGCTCTGTCGGTCTCGGGTTGTCGCTGGTTGGTGCTAGATTCGGAACTGGAGGGTGGGTTGGATCACTCCTGGGGCTACGGCAGCGAGCAACGCCTTCGCGAGGAGAACCAAGACTGCTTCGGCGTCTTCGAGCTCCCTCACTACACGCTCGCCGTCGTGTGCGACGGCATGGGCGGACACGTCGGTGGCGCCCAGGCGTCGGCCCTCGCGGTGCGCACCATCCACGACACCTTGCTCGAGATGCAGGGGCGCGACATCAACGAGGCCATGCAGGCGGCCATCGAGCGAACGAACCTCGAGATCTACGAGGCGGCTCGCAAGAACCACCGGCTGATGGGCATGGGCACGACGGTCGTCGTGGCCGTCATCGCGAACGACACCTGCTTTCTCGCCCACGTCGGGGACTCGCGCGCCTACCTCGTTCGCCGCGGGCAGGTCCAGCAACTCACGCGTGACCACACGATGGTCAACCTGTTCGTCGACGCCGAGCTGCTCTCCCCCGAAGACGCGGCCACGCACCCCGAGGCGCACGTCCTCTCCCGCTCCCTCGGCGTGGAGCGTCAGGTCGAGGTCGAGATCGCGCCGCCGATGCAGCTCGAGCCCGGTGACATCGTGTTCCTCTGCTCGGACGGCGTCCACGGGGTGGTGACCGACTGGGAGCTCGGTGGCATCGAGTGGGGGGCCCCGCACCAGGGAGTCGGGCACGTGCTCGACATCGTCGGACAGCGCGACGGTGACGACAACGCCACCGGCGTCGCGGTCCTCATGGGTACGTCCTTCGAGGACGTTCCCGTCACGCATCTTCCCGAGCTCCGTCGCTTCGACGAGGTCGGTCCGGGAACGGGCGCTGGCGTGACCGCGGTGCCTCACGAGGAGGACCGGACGTACGACTCCGGCGCACCCATCGAGGCCGACGCCAACAACTACATCGTCTACAACGACCAGCCACAGCAGGTCTACCAGGACTACCAGGACTACCAGGAGCCGCCGCCCGTGGCTCCGCACCCGCCCACGCAGGTCGCGCCGCCGCACGACTTCTCGGAGGGCCGCCAGTCGCACTCGGCTACCGCCAACCTCCGCAAGCGGTCGCGAATGTGGCTCGCCGTGATCCCGGTCGTGTTGGCCGTCGCGCTCCTCGTGGTGGCCCTGGCCGGCGCCACGGTCCTCTTGTTGCCGCCGAGCCCGACGGTGGAACTCGACGACGGAATGTACGTCGAGCTCGAGGAGGACCTCTCCAACGGCGGAGGTGACTTCGAGGTGCTCGGCGGTCCGGAGGATGGCGCTCGAGCGGGAATGGGCGTCGAAGGGAGCTTCGCCGAGGCGGAGGCCGAGCCGGAGCCCGCGCTGCCGTTGTTCAACCCGGATCTTCCGCCGGCCCCGCGGCGTCTCCCCACCCGCCCCCAGCGTTATACGCAGCCTCCCCCCGGAGGCCCGCTCCAATACGAGGCGGTGAGCGCCGCGCGCCGTCGCGACTGCCCCGCGGCCTCGGCGGCGGTGCAGAAGGGCATGCGGGACGTGAGCATCGACCACGCGACGCTCTACCGAGGCGCCTGGCTGTGCTTCAACGAGGCGCACCAGCGCAAGCTCGAGCAGGACGAGTCCCCGACGTGGGACGACTTCGCCTACAAGCTCGAGCACTTCGAGGGCACGCCCGAGGCCATGAAGCAGGCGTCCGACGAGGACCCGAAGCGGCGACAGTTCCCACGGTGGTACCGCGACCCCGTGGGCGGCATCGAGTACCGAATCAAGCAGTTCACCGAGGACGAACAGATGGTCGACGTCCTGCACGATCTCTTCGGCGAGGCGACCATCGCGGATCACCTCGCGAAGGACGTGCACATGGAGGCACTCGCCGCGGTGGGCCTCTCCCGCGTGCCTCCGGCGGAGCGCACGCCCGCGTTGATCGACGCCTGGGCCCGCCGCGTGTACTTCACGTCCTGGGCCCTCCGGAACCGACCGGGTCGGTCCCTCGACGCCCACCGCCAGGAGCTCGTGCCGACGCTCCGGGGGTTGCTCGACGAGGCCACGTCGTCGCCCGAGGGCAAGCGGTGGCCGGTCCCGAAGGTCATCGCGCAGGCGCGAGCCGTGGGGGAGGGCAACGCGCCGCCGCCGCGGATCTACCGGAAGAAGCGTCGGGTCAAGTCGCCCGAGGAACTCCTGCAGGAGCAGATCGACAACGAGCTGAAGAAGTCGGTCACCGACCAGATCAAGTCGCACCAGCTCGGAGGAAGCCGCAAGTGATCTCCGCGACGAAAGGGGGCAGCGTAGGGGTGGCGTAAGTCACGGGGAGACGCGACGTTGGTGAGAGAGCATCTCGCGAGGTCCCTGTGAAGCGCTGGCAATTCACCCTCCTGCTCGTCGGCCTCGCCGCCGTTGCGGCCATCACTGCCCCTCTCTTGCGGAGCGTACGTCTCCCCGCCGCTGCCGATCCGCCGGGCGTATCGAGCCTCGGCGCTCCGTCGGTCTTCGTGGGAAGCGTCGCGGTCCGTGACGTCGTGGTCGTGCTCGATGCGAGCGGCTCGATGTCGGCTGCTTCGAAGATGGACGACGCTCGACGCGCCGTTCGCGCTCTGCACGAGGCGCTGCTCCCCGACGAGGACTTCGCGGTGGTCGCGTTCAACGATCGCGCGGTTCCGGTGGTCCCACCTGACGTCGAGCGAAGCGAGGTCGACGCGCTCCTCGAGAGCGTGCTCGTCTACGGAGGCACGAACCTCTACGCGGGACTGGAGCTCGGGGCGGCGACCCTGGAGCGGATGAGGAGCGCCGACGAGCCAGGGCATCTGGTGGTCGTCTCCGACGGGGTCGCCAACGTGGGCGTCGTCGACGACGCCGCACTGGAGCGTCTCGCTGGGCAGCTCGGGCGTCGGGGCGTGACCATCTCGACGATCGGCATCGCCCCCGGCGCCGATGCCGCGGCGCTCGAGCGCCTCGCCCGCGCCAGCGGAGGCGAATCGGCCGTGGTCCGCGATGCGGCACGCCTGCTCGACGTCCTCCCCGCCCTGCACCGCGGCGCCGAGGCGCGGGTTCCCCCTCCCTCTGCGCAGGACCACGAGATGGCGGCTCCGACCGTCGAGGAGCTCACCAGTGGCCACGTCCGGTAGCCTGCAGCCCACCTCACGCTCCGAGCTGGCCCTCGCGCCGAGCGAGCGGGCGCTTCAGCAGCTGCCCCGTCACCAGGGCCTGTGGGTCGCTGGAAGCGTGGGCACCACGCTCGTGGTCGCGCTGCTCACGCCGCTGTGGATCGCCAGCCCCGACATCGCGCTGACCCTCGCCATCGCGGGTGGGGCGTCGGTGGTCAATCCGCAGCGGATGTGGGCGGCGCCGATCGTGGCGGCCGCCGTGACCCTTTCGGGCTTGCTCTTCACGGTTCTCGGCCTTCCCGCCGTCATCGCTGCGGGGGCCACCGCGGGCGCGCTCGCGACCTGGCTCCTGCCGCGGCGCACCGATGCGCTCGACCTGCTTCACGGCGCCCTGGGCGGTCTCACCGGCAGCTCGCTCGGTCTGTGGGCCGCGGTGAGCCTCGTCCCTGCCGCCTGGCCGGTCTGGCTGTCCGGCCTGGTCACGGCTGCCATCGTGGGCCTCGTGGGGAGTCAAGGGCTGCTCGCCTCGGTGCTCCGCTTCGACGACGAGCCTCGGCTGCCGAGCCACCGGGACATCCAGCGGGAGCTGCGGTCGGTCTACCGCCCGCACGTCTTCAAGGCCTGCGAGCTCTACCAGGCCTCGCTCAAGCAGTCGCCCGACGCGGACACTCGCCGCGGGATGGCGGAGGTGGCCGTGTGGGTATTCCGCCTGCAGGTGACGCTGCAGGCGCGCGACCAGGAGCTCGCGCAGATCGACCCTGGACAGGTCCAGCAGCGCATCGACCAGTTCCGAGATCTTCCGGACACCACCGACGACTTCACCCGCAAGCAGCGGCGGGCCACCGCCGACCACCTGGAGCGTCTGCTGGAGCATCGCGAAGCGATCGCGATCGAGCGTGACCGTACGGAGGCGCTCGTCGACTATGCGCTGGCCTTCCTCGAGGAGGCTCGTGCCGGGCTCGCCGTGGCCCGGGAGCTTCCTGGTGAAGCCGCTCCCGGTCGGCTTCCCGAGGTGCTCCAGCGGCTGAGGGACCAGGCGCGTCAGGGTGACGCTCGACGAAGGACGGCCCGCGAGCTCGAACGGCTCAGCTGAGCGTCTCGACCTGCAGCGTCTCGCCCTCCCGCGCCAACACCACGCGAGGCTCGCGCGCGCTGGACCAGTGCTCGCGCAGCGCGTCGAGGTCGGTGTCGGTGGCGTCGGGCAGGTGGTGGAACAGCACCAGGCGGCGCACCCCGGCCGCTCGGCAGACGGCGAAGGCGTACTCGGGGTAACTGTGGCCCCAGGTCATCTTCTCGAGGTACTCCTCGCGGTCGTACATGGTGTCGTAGATCACGAGGTCGCACCTGGAGAGGAACTCGATCACGCGCTCCTCGGCCCGCACGGGCGGCTTGCCTGCCAAGACCCCTTCGTCGGGTCGGGCGAACGGCGCGGTGTCGGTGATGTAGGCGAGGCGCTGGCCATCGGCCTCGACACGGTAGCCCAGGGACCCCCCCGGGTGGTTCAGCGAGAGCGCGTGAACCGAATACGGTCCCGTCACGAAGCTTCGCCCCGAGCGCATGGCGCGGAATGACAGCCGGGCCGGGACCTCGCGCAGGCGAGTGGGGTGGAACACGCCATTGACGAAACGGGAGAGCTTCTCTCGGGCTTCGTCCTCGGAGAATGCGGGGAGCGCGACCCGGACTTCGTAGCCGGGGGTGTAGATCGGCAGGAAGAACGGAAACCCGAACACGTGGTCGAGGTGGAAGTGCGTGAGACAGAGGTCGAGCTCTCGGCTCCGTCGGCCCACCAGCGCGTGGCCGAGCTGACGTGCCCCGGTCCCGCAGTCGAGGACCAGGGGTGGGGCGGCCCCGTGCGAGACCTCGATGCACGACGAGTTACCGCCCCAGCGGGACGTCTCGGGGCCCGGGGTGGGAATGGAACCGCGGACGCCCCAGAAGGTGACCCGCATCAGCGCTCACCCTCTCTGCGGCCTCGGTGCATCGACGACCCATCCCGTTTCGGCATCGTGAAGGAGGGGTGAAGGTGGCACGCGGTACAGGATTCGAACCTGTGGCCTTTGGCTCCGGAGGCCAACGCTCTATCCAGCTGAGCTAACCGCGCCCATGCCCTTCGCCGTGGACCCACGGCCACCGAGTGACGACGGATCCAGGACCCCGGACGTGAAGGACGTATCCCCTGCGCCCAGCGCGTCAAGCGCGGGGTCGCGTCAAGCACGCCCGAGGATCCACGCGTGCAGCGCCGGCAGGACTTCGTCCGACCAGGAGTCGGAGGTACGAACCCGTGCGAACTCCCTGAACAGTCCCGCGACGATGAAGCACAGCTCTTCGTAGAGGTGGATCCGATCGTAGAGGACCTCCTCGCCGCCTTCGGCCACCACCTGTGGCAACTTCACGGCGTGGAGGTGGGCGGCCGGTCCCTTGAACGTCGCCAGGAACTCGCGCTCCTCTCGTCGGATGCCCACCCGCATCTCCTGCAGCACCTTTCCCCCAGCCAGGGCGGCTCGTGCCTCGAGCGTGGCGGCTGGGTTGTCGCCCGTCATGACGGCGATGAGCTTCGTGTCGTCGGGGGTCCGGAACGCGAGGCGCTCGTCGACCCACAGATCCACTCGGCCGACCGGCTCGGGAAGGTCGAACGTGGCTCCCTGCTGCTCGGAGGCCCACCACAGCCAGGCGTAGAACTCCCCTGCCGTGTGGGGCAGGATCGGCAGCCCTTCGGACTCACTCATCCTCGCCTCCCGCCACCGCTCGGAGCTCGCCCGACAAGTGCACTTCGGGGCCCCCGATGCGCGCGGGCATCGGGGAGGCCGACAGGAGTGCGTCGACCATCGAAGCGTCGTCGAGCCAGTCGAGCGGCGACCAGGGCAACAGCTTGAATCCGAACGTCCGAAAGAAGCGCTTTCGGAAGCGCTCGGCGATCCCCTCCGAGAGGGAGTGCAGCGCGAGCCAGCCTCCATTGAGGCTCCAGGCGGCCTCGGTGACCGATACCGCCGGCAGCGTGCGCTCGAGCCACTCCTGCTCGAGAGCGTCCTTCAGCTCGCTGGTGATCGCGTTCGGGCACCGCTCGACCCCGCGCTCCTCGCACCATGCTGCCTTTCGCTTGTCGAGGGTCGCTTTGAACAATTTTGCGGGCAGTCGCTTTCTGTCGACTCGAAGCGAGAACAGGGCCACGTCGTTGTAGAGCCAGCGGTTGAAGTCGTCGAACTCGGCGTCGAGGAGGTTGTGCGACTGCACCCAGCCTTCGACCTCCTCCTTGCCCTGCCCGTGCGGTGGTTCGCGAAAGGCGAACTCGTTCAAGCGGGCTCGGAACGTCTCTCGCCAACCTTCGGGCAGCTCCCCGACCACCCGGAACCGGGCCACTGTGAGGGCACCGGCAACGATTCCCATGTCATCTCCGCGTTTCCGAAACGCAGCTATCGGGTCTGGGACTACGCGACGACCAGGTTCTTCAGTGCGTGACGGAACACCGTGATCTCGACGTTGGACTTCAGGGCGAGACCAAATTCGTATCTCGAGAACCAGGTCACTCGCCCGCGCAGGAGGTCGGCGCCGAGCAGAGTGGCCGTGACCTCCTGCTCGCCGTCGAGGTAGCCGAACAGGCGACGGTCCGAGCAACTGTACCGGTCCTGGGGTCGTTCGGCGGGTCGAATCTCGCCCTCTGGCTTCTTGCCGTCGAAGCGAACCGCCTTCTTGACCTTCTTCCAGTCGCTGGGCGCATAGGCGTACTTGACCTCGAGCTTGTGTAGCTCGCGCGCCTGCCCGTCGGTGACCAGCGTGAAGGTGTAGGGGGCCACGCTGCCGATCCGGCCACGCGGCACGGTGCCGTCCATCAGGGCGAGAGCCAGCTCGGCGTCGGGCTCGAGGCAGGTCCGGTCGCGATGGGTCTGGCGATGCTCCGCCAGCCGACGTCGCGCGAGAACCTGCTCCAAATCAGCGTGGCCAATCACCACCTGGGTTGCGAGCGCACGAGAGAGGCCGTGCCGATCCATCAAGACCCTGACCCGGTCGCGGCGGGCCATTCGCTCGAGGGCATCGTTGAGGTCCATACGCCCGTGGGCCACGGCCATGGCCATCTGGTAGGGCATGCCCTGTTCGGTCAGCTGCTCCGCGCGCTCCCGCACCTGCGGAGACGTCCGAGTCGACGCCCTGGATCGTTTGTCACGCCGCAAACCATCTCTCCCGTCGACCACGATGGACTCTCCTGGCAAGGCAGGCAATGCGCTTGCTGAAACGTAAGAATGGCCATCCGGCAGGTCAACCCGATCATCTGCCTCGAAGTTCGTGGGTCGGCTGGACGAGGCGCGGTCAGGGGTTGGCCGCCAGGGCAGTCGTGGCTCTCTGGAGCCAGAGCAGGAGGCTGCCGTCGGCCGGGATCCAGTAGGTCCGTGTCGCGTCCTCGGCCTGTGGGGCTCCCCAGGCGAGCCAGGCCTCCGAAGGACCGGGTGGATTCGGCCCTTCGGACGGGGGGGGCACGAAGGTGAGCGCGACACGACGGTCGACGAGCGCCCTCACCAACCCGTGCCAGCGGGGTGGCATGCCCGCGATCGTCACCGCGCGAAAGCCGCAGAGCAGCAGCTGCTCGGACAGCTTGCCCGCCGCCTTGGCCAGCGTCTCCGCCCCAGGCAGGTCCGCGCGATCCGGAGACACGCTGATCGCGGGCAGCGCCAGACCCTCGGGGATGTCGCCGCCAACGAGCACCAGTCGGTCATCGAGGAGCTTGCGGAGGGCTTCCTCGTCTGCGACCGCCAGATCCTTCACGATCGGTCCCAGCGCGTGGGCATTGGCCAACGCCCCCAGCGCACGCTGAGCTTCGTCCAACCCTCGGAGGCCTCTCTCGCGAAGGACGGCGACGACGTTGGATTTCGAGGCGGCCTGGACGCGGAGCTGCTGCTCGGCCACGAAGGTGGCCCGAGCACTCTCGAACGCTTCGCGGGCGCGCGAGAGCTCGACTTCCCGAGCGTCCATCGCGTTCGACATCGCCTCGAGCCGGGTGGTCTCGGTCGCCAGCGTCGCCTCTCGGGCGTCGAGCTCGCGGCTCCTCGCCTCGAGGGCCTCCCGCTCCGCGCGTAGGGCCGCCTCGGCCCTGACGAGGTCGGCACGCTTCTTCTGAAGCGCGGCCTCCTCGGCAGCAGCTACGTTGCCCGACGTCCGCTGGTCGGGCCGCGACCGCTTCACGCCTGGCACGAGCTGGGCCATCAGGTCGCCGTTCGAGGGCGGCGCCGCCGTGGCCGGCCTCGGGCGTGGGAGTGCGAGCGCGGGGTCGGGAGCCCGATGTCCCTTGGTCGATGGCTTCGCAGCGCCGGAGCGCACCCGCGCGGCCACTGTGTCGGAGATCATGTCCTCCGGGGACTGATACCGCTCGAACCCGAGTGACTTCAGCAGCTGCAGGACATCGCGCGGAGTCTGTCTCAGCTCTCGGGCCAACTTTCGGACGCGGATTCCCAAGCGCGCGCTCTCCTCGTCATCTTGACGTATCAGGCGGCGGCGACCTGACTCACCTCGATGGTTCGACCACCGATCATGGCGAAGCCCATGGCCTCCACCTCTTTGCCCTGTACCGTGACGCGCTGCCCTTCGAGCTTGGCGGGGATGTCACCCATCAGGGTCAGTCGCTCGCCGTCGCTCGTCTCCAGGACCCACACGCCCGTGCCGAGGTCCTCGTGCTTGAGGGTACCTTCGAAGGTCGACATCATCGCTCCCCGTCGTCGAGCTTCTGCGCGCCGGCCAGACCAAGCCCGAGCAGGCCGCAAACCAGCGCGTTGGCCACGAGCCAGACGGTGCCGAACGAGGCGGGGAACCACCACGGAGCCAGGGTGCCGGTCGCCGCACCGTGCAGCAGGTGTGCGCCGACGCCGACGGTCAGGCCGAGAGCGAGCGGACGGGTCCGCGCGAACGCACCGAGCGTGAAGGCGACGGCCAGTGGCAGGGCAGCGGACAGCCAGAGTGGGAAGTGGACGAGCTCGGGGAAGGCGAACACGGCCGGGAGCTCCAGGAAGGGTCGGGCCAGCGCATCGACGGGCGCGAAGTGCGGAAGGGGCAGCCAGTCGAGGAAGAACAGCCCGCCCGCAGCCCAGCCGGCGAACGCGGCGCTCACGAGCTGGAAACGGCGGCGCGTGACCGCCAGCTGCGAGATGAGCAACGCAAACACGGCACCCAACCCGAAGAGCGTGCCGCCGTTCGACGCGGTGGACCGGATCGCCGCCCCGAGGTCGAGGTGACCGTGACCGAACTGCTCGTCCCAGCCTTCACCCCGCGCGGAGTCCAGCAGGAGGCGCTCGACCGCGTCGGGCGCGATGCCCTGCGAGAGGAGAATCGCCGCCGCGCCGGCGACGTGCGGCGTGGCCATCGACGTGCCCTGGAACTCGTCGTACTTCTCGCCGCCCTTGCCGTCGATCGTGTTCTGAAGGACGCCGCCGCCCTTCTTCCGCTTGTTGCCGCCGGGAGCTGCGATGTCGACGCCCTTGCCCCAGCTCGAGTACGGCGCGAGCTCACCGTCGGGCCCCGTAGCGCTCACCCCGATGGTCTCCTCGAGACCGCCCGGGTAGCCCACGCCCTGTCGCCCGCTGTTGCCGGCAGCAGCCACGACGATCACGCCCTTGGCTCGGGCCTTCTTGACGGCGTTGTGGATGACCGACGAGTACCCTCCGCCGAGCGACAGGTTGATCACGTCGGCCCCGTTGTCGGCCGCATAGTCGATGCCCGCCGCGATCCAGGACGCGCTGCCGAATCCGTACTTGGAGAGGACCTTCACCGGGAGAATCGTGGCGTCGGGAGCCACGCCGGCCACCCCCTTGCCGTTGTTGGTGGTCTGGGCGATGGTGCCGGCGACGTGGGTGCCGTGGCCTTGATCGTCGACCGCCGACCGCGTGCCCGGAACGAAGGACTGGCCCTCGAGGAGGTCGGTGCCCTCGAGGTCCTCGACCGGCGCGACCCCGGTGTCGACCACAGCCACGATGATGCCATCGCCGCGGCCGGTGCTCGACCAGCCCTCGGGCGCACCCATGGCTCGGAGGTGCCACTGGCGCTCGTACATCGGGTCGTTCGGGTAGTTCCCCATGCGACTGAGCACGATCTCGGGCTCGGCTACCTCGACGAGCGGGTTGCCCTGGAGCGCCTCGACCGCCCGGGCAACGTCTTCGACCCAGCCCTCGGCGAGGGCCTCGTCGATCGCTTCGGGGTGGGTCCAATCGAGGTCTGCCCCGATCAGGCGCTCGACCCGCGCGAGATCCCGCTCCGACGCCCCATCCACCAAGTCGACCACCACGCGCCCCGCTTCGGACGGTGCAACTGGCAGCTCGGGCGCGGGGTGCTGGCGCTCCGGCGCGCTCGGAGCCAGTGCGAACACCAGTCCCATCACGGCGCCGAGCGCGGCCAGGGTTCGGAAGGATCGGCCCACAGTACCTCCACGACCGGCGCGGGATGCGCCTGCACACCTGTGAATCGTCACTGCTACGTAACGGCAGGAGCCCCCACCGTGTCAAACAGCACATTTCGTGACGCACAGGGCCCGGCCATTAGAGGCGTTATCGGCTGGTAATCTCGGGGCTGCCCGGCAGGATGGCCACCGCTCCGCCGTCTTCGAACACCCGATTCAGGACGAACAGCTCCTGGAGCTCGCGATTACTCAGTGGCAGCAGCGGAGTCCCTGCCAGCGCGTGGAGAGCGACCATCGGGTCGTCCTGGCGCTCGAGGTCCTCCAGCAACAGCTCCAGGAAGCCCTTGCGCTTGGGCCATCGCAGCCGACCGGCCGACTCGACGCCAGCGAGCTCGACCACCTTCTCGAACGCGTCATCGAGTCCGCCGAGCTCGTCGACCAGCTGGCGCTCGAGCGCCTGCTCGCCCGTCCAGACCCTTCCCTGGGCCACGGCGTGGACCGCGTCTCGCTCGAGCCCGCGCCCCTCGGCGACCACGTCGAGGAAGCGGTCGTAGAAGTCCTGGAGGAAGGTTCGGTAGACCTCCCGCCCCTCGTCGGAGAACGGCTCGGTGATGGAGAAGAGGTCGGCCAGCTCACCTCGCTTGTAGGTGGTCTGGGACACTCCGACCTTCTCGTAAGCCTCCGCGAGACTGAACTTGCCGCCAAACACGCCGATCGAGCCGGTGAGGGTGCCGGGCTGGGCGAAGATGTAGTCTGCGGGAGCCGCGATGTAGTACCCACCGCTCGCCGCCGTGTTCGCCATGGACACCACGACCGGGCGGTCGGTCGCCTGGAAGCGCCGGATCTCCCGCCAGATGAGGTCGGAGGCGAGCCCGCTGCCTCCAGGGCTCTCGACGCGCAGAACGAGACCGACCACCCGCGAATCCTCGCGGGCCTCGCGGAGCCATCGCGCCATGGTGCGGTCGGCCACGACCTGGCTACCGAACAGCCCACCGTCGGCCTCGCCACTGACGATTGAACCGCTCGCGTGGATCACCGCCACGTGTCGGGGGGCGTTCCCCCAGCTCGCGCGGATTCCCTTGAGGTACTCGTCGACAGAGGTGAGCTCGATCTCGGTGGTCTCGGCGTCGTCATCGGCCAGGGTAGCCGCCCACCCCTCGTCGCCCAGCGTCGCGAGATGGCGACGGATCTGGTCGGGATAGGCCAGGGCGTCGACGAGCCCACGCTCGAGTGCCGCGGACGGAGACATCGCGACGTCGTCGACCCACGCGCGCAGCGTGTCGGGCTCGACCTGCCGCCCGGCTGCGACCTGGTCGACCCACTGGGTCCACAGCGAGTCGAGGAGCGCGTTCGTGGCCTCCGAGGCCGCCTCGGATGGCTCGGTGCGCTCGTAGGGTTCGACGGCGCTCTTGAAGTCGCCGACGTGCTCGAACTCCGGCTCCACGCCGAGCTTGCCAAAGAGTTCGGCGAAGTAGGTGGTGCTCGACGCAATGCCGTTGACCATTCCGACCCCCGCCGGGGTCAGCACGACCGTACCGCATCCGCTCGCGAGCAGGTAGGTGTCGGAGGCGTAGCTCTCCGAGTACGCCACGCACGGCTTTCCCGCCTCTTGCAAGGCCACCAGGGCGGCTCGGACCTCCTGCGTTCCGGCCCAGCCGAGCGCAGGCGCGTCGAGGCGAAGCCAGATGCCGCGGATGCGAGAATCGTCGGCGGCGTTTCGGATGGCTGCAGCGATCTCGGAGGTCGTGGCCGGGAAGTTCTCCGGGTCGAGGATCCCGCCCATCTGGGGCGCATCCTGGACGCTCGCGTCGAGCTTCACCACCAGGATGCTGTCGTCCTCGACGGTGCCGAGGTCGACGGAACCTGCGTAGAAGAACACGAGGCCGAGCGAGGCGACGAAGAGCAGCACCCCGATCGTCGTGATGGCGACGAGGGGGCCGACTCCGGCGCGTGGCCTCGGCGTGGGTTCCGGACTGGGGGGCGATGCGTCGTCGGACATGGTTTCCTCGGGAGTCCACGTCCGCCTCCTATCGTTTCAGGCGAGGGCTGCGGCCGGCTGCTGCGAGCCTCGGAGCGGAGGCCGGATCTCGGCCAGGAGCTCCCGGACCTGGCGGCGTCTCGCGCAGCTGATCGCGCGACGAACGCCGAACTGGTCGACGTGCTGGAAGCCACGGTGCGGCGGATAGATCTCGTCTCGCACGATCGGCAGGTCGTGGTTGGACAGCACGACGTGCGCTCCCCGAGCCGCGGCCCGCCAGCTCGCCTCGGCAAGGGCCAGCTGCTCGGAGTGACCGAAGGGGAGGCTGCAGTAATCGGTGAACCGGGAGGTCGCGTCGAGCGGCACGTAGGGCGGGTCACAGTAGACGTGGTCGCCCGACCTCGCCTGATCGATCACGTCCTCGAAGGGCAGCGAGAGCAGCTCGGTGTCAGCGAGTAGCGCGGAGACCTTGCGGAAGTGGTCGGCCCGAGGCAAGTTGAGCGCACGATACTGGCCGCGCGGCACATTGTATCGGCCCTTGCGATTCTCCCGATACAAACCGTTGTAGCCGGTACGGTTCAGCCAGAGGAATCGCGCTGCGTGGGCGGGACCTTCGTGCGGGCCCTCGTTGAACCACTCCCGGACCTCGTAGTACCGCTCGCGCCAGTCCTCGTCGGGGAGCCGTCGGAGCTCGCGGAGCACGTGATCGACGCGGTCCCGGACCTCGACGTGCACCGCGACGAGCTTGGCGTTGACGTCGGACAGGACCGCCCTGCGCACCAGGCCTGCGGCCTTGAGGCGGAGGAACACTGCGCCCGAACCGAGGAAGGGTTCGAAATAGGTACCCGCACACGGCCCGTTGAACACCTCGGCGATGCGCTCGGCGATCCGGGCCTTGCCTCCGGCCCACTTCAGCACGGGTTTCATTCATCCTCGCAGGTCGGCGGGCGAACAGGTTGGGTCTATCACAACCTTTCGCAGAGCAACGCGCAGGAGCTCGTCCCGAGGCAGCGATCGCAAATCCGAACGCTGAATATTGGGGATTGAGCAATCGATTCGACGATCTCGATTAGTGTCGTTCTCGAGAGCACTCCGCGATCGCGCGACGGCGGCTCCTCGGGCGATCCGCGCGGGTGGGCAGTTTCCTCCTACCGGTCGAGCCACGGCCCCGAAGAGGGCGCACTGATTGTGCGTTCCGTGATGACCCGTCCAGATGAGTGAGGTCAGTTTCTGACCCCATGTCGAAACGGTCCACGCGCTTTAGACGGGGTTCGGAGAGGTGAACATGCAGCGCTGGTGGATCGTCGTTGTCGCCGTGGTCGGCATCGGCCTGGCCTTCCTTCTGTTTCCCAGCCCCGATCTGGGCGATGGCGCGCCGGGACCCGTGCCGGTCGCCGCGGCTCCCGATGCTGCGGCACCTCCG
The DNA here is from genome assembly GCA_964655065.1 of uncultured Enterobacteriaceae bacterium. GTDB lineage: Bacteria > Myxococcota_A > UBA796 > UBA796 > DRPG01. Next base: position 176,845 of record CAZZLC010000004.1, read on the forward strand.
GCCCCCGGGCGCAACGTGACCACGCTGGAGGGGTCTCCCGAGCCGTCAGCGGGCGGGCCGTCCTTCGGCTCCAAGGACGTGGTGAAGCCATCCGGCGTCGAGAAGGCCCCCCAGCCTCCGGAGGTCCTCGAGGCACAGCAGCGTCTGCGCGAGCTCCGGGCTCGGCCCGACGCCCAGGCGAGCGCCAACCTGATCGGGTCGTGGGGCGGGGTGCGCAAGACGCTCCTGGAGAGCGAGTCCGACGAGGCCCGGGACTTCGCCGAGCGCCTGCGCCAGCCGCTGCAGGACCTCGCCGAGTTCCGACGCAACCCGGAACGAGGCGTGCCGTTCGATCAGATCCGGGGCGACCTCGACAGGCTTCACGAAGAGATCTCGGCCTCCCCGTTCGCGAGCGAGGGACACGTGCCGGCCGGGCTCGCCAAGCATCGCGAGGTGATCGCGGAACTGGACGCTAAGGAGGGGAGGAACGGAAGCGAGGAAGCCCCATGAGCCACCGTCGAGCCTTCGTCCTGGGCGGACACATCACGCCCTTCATCGGGAAGCGTCACCCCGACTTTGTCTGGAAGGGCCATCCCGACTTCGGAACCCGAGAGAACCCCACCCTCGAGGACTACGTCCGCACCGCGGTCCAAGGGGCGCTCGAAGCAACCGGGACTCCCGCCGAGGCGATCGAGAAGGCCTGGATCGGCAACTTCGTGGGCGAGCTGTTCAGCAAGCAGGGCCACCTGGGCTCCGCGGTGGTCGGCGCCGCACCCGCGCTGCGGTTCAAGCCGGTCATGCGGGTCGAGGGCGCGTGCGCTTCGGGCGGTCTCGCGTTTGCCAGCGCCATCGACGCGATCCGCGCCGGTGCCGACGTCACGCTCGTCGCGGGTGTCGAGGTCCAGACCACCGAGAGCGCGCGGACGGGCGGCGATTACCTCGCCCGGGCGTCCCACTACGCGCGTCAGCGGGAGATCGACGACTTCACCTTCCCGGCCCTCTTCGCGCGTCGCGCCAAGGCCTACCTCGAGGCGGGTCGCGGCAGCCACGAGGATCTCGGCCACGTGTCGGTGAAGGCGTACGCCAACGCCAATCGCAACCCGCTCGCCCACGCGCGCGCGGTGACGATGGACCTCGAGACCGCCTCGCAGGCCGGCGACAAGAACGCCGCGTTCCTGTCCAACGCGGAGCTGCAGCCCTACATGAAGATGAGCGACGCGAGCCAGGTGTCCGACGGCGGCGCTGCGCTCGTGCTCGTCAGCGAGGACGGACTCGCGAAGCTCGGCAAGACGCCGGCTGACGCGATGGAGGTGCTCGCGCTGCAGCACGCGACCGACAACCTCTGGCAGGACGGCGATCCGCTCGTGCTCGAGACCACGAAGCACGCCGTCGGACGGGTTCTCGACGAAGCGGGCGTGAGGATCGGCGACATCGGGGTGGCCGAGGTCCACGACTGCTTCACGATCACGGAGCTCCTCATGATGGAGGCCATGGGGCTCACCGAGCCGGGTCAGGCCGGCGCGTGGGTTCGCGAGGGTCGCACCGCGATCGACGGAGACTTCCCCATCAACACCGGCGGAGGACTCGTCGGCTTCGGGCACCCCGTCGGGGCGACAGGCGTGAAGCAGATCCTCGAGATCTGGCGACAGATGACCGGTCAGTGCGGGGACTACCAGCTGTCGACCAAGCCGACGACCGGCCTGACGATCAACATGGGCGGCGACGACAAGACCGTGGTCACCACGGTGCTGCGTCACGGCGCCGCTTGATCGCTGCGGGTTGACGCGGGCCGACGTCGCCAATATCCCACGCAGGTTCGCCCCCGTTCTCCCGCGAGAGCGGGGGCCTCTCTTTGAAGGACGAAGCCGATGGCCACTCTCACGAAAATCACGAAGTTCCGCCGCCTCCTCCGTCGCAAGAAGATGGGCAAGGCCCGCAAGACCCACGCGCGCCTCCACGGCACCACCCCCGCGTTTCCCGTGCACACGCCCGAGGTCGACGCCCGTGCCCCGAAGGCGCAGGTGTCGCCCAAGTCGGAGCAGGGCGAAGGCTGAGCGTCAGACGGGCCGCCCGAGCTCCCGCCGAAAGGCGCACAGCAGAGCATCGAGCGCCGTCTTGCCGGTGACGTACACTTCGAGGTCGTCGCGACACGCCTGAACGGCGTCGGCGAGCCGTGCGATGCCCTGCGGCCAGAGGCGTTCCGCCCACTCGCGCAGTCGCTCCGCCAGGTCGGGGTGCAGCACGGGGACGGGTTCGCCGGCCGCGACCACGGTAGCGTCTCGCAGCAGCTCCTCGCCGAGCTCCAGCAAGCGGTCCACCTTGGGGGCCCACACCTGACGTCCGCCGCGGGTGAGCCGGTCGGTGAACTCGAACACGGCCCCGAGTGGGCCATCGATCACGGCCAGCAGAGCATCGCGCTCTGCCACCTGCTTGGAGGGGTCCGTGCCCGCGAGAGCGAGGGCTCGCCCCGGGCAGCCTTGAGCCCAGCGCGCGGCTGCCGCGGCGTGCGCGATGCCTCGTCCTTCGAGCCACGCCTCGATCTCCGCGGTGGGTACCGTACCGAGGCGCACGAGCTGGCATCGCGAGCGAATCGTGGGCAGGAGCGACCTCGCGTTGTGGGTGATCACGAGGAACCCCGTGCCGTCCGGAGGCTCCTCGAGCGTCTTGAGGAGGGCGTTGGCGGCGGGCTCCTGCATGGCCTCGGCGGGATCGAGAATGACGAATCGCTGCCTGGCCGAGTACCGATGGTACTGGGCGCGTCGGATGACCTCTCGGATCGCCTCGACGGGGATGGTGCGAGCGGCCTTGGTCGTGTCGGGCTCGACGCGCACCACGTCGGGATGACGACCCGCCAGGATCGGCCGGCACGCACCACAGGCTCCACAGTACCCACCGGGCGCCGGGGGGGCCTCGCAGTTGACCGCGAGCGCGAGCCGCTCGGCGAGCTGTCGCTTTCCCACCCCCTGCGGCCCCTCGAGCAGCAGCGCGTGGTGTAGCCGCTCGCGGGCCCAGGCGTCGTAGAGCCGCGCCAGCACTGGACCGTGGCCGAGAAGAGGGTCGGGTTTCACGAGGATCCCGTACTGTCGAGGACCCCCGCGCGCACCAGCGCTCGCGCCGCGCCTGCCACGTAGAGGCTCCCCGTGACCACGGTCAGCGTGGCACGGGCCACGACATCGGGCAGGGCATCCTCGATGGGGCCCCCCACCGTGATCGAAGGGTGAAGGCCCGCGATCGCGTGCGCGAGCGACTCCGGATCCCGAGCCCTCGGATGCCGGCCCTGGGTGGTCACGATCGCGTCCACGAACGGAGCGAGCGGCTCGACGAAGAGTCTCGGGTCGCGCTCCCTCCCCATCCCGAGCAGCAGGGTCCGGCCCCCCGGCTCCGTCTCCTGCTCCAGGAACCGAGCAAGCTGGACGGCCGCGTCCGGGTTGTGGGCACCGTCGATCAGGAGCCCGGGAGCGGGACGCTCGAGCCTCGCGGGCACGTGGGCCTCCCGCAGACCCGCCGTCACCGCTTCGTCGTCGATGGCGAAGCCGTGTCGGCGGAGCTGGTGCACCACCCCGAGCGCGACCATCGCGTTGCCCGACTGATGAGGACCACGCAGGCCGAGGCGCAGTGGTCCAAGGCTTCCGTCCGGCGTCCCGAGGAGGACGGTCCCGTCGGGACGGGTCTCTCCTCGCAGCGCAGGCGGGCCCCAGAGGGGCGCACCCAGTCTCTCGGCCACGGCGTCGACGACGGCTCGGCCGTCTGCCGGCAAGGGCCCGACCACCACCGGAACGCCAGACTTCAGAATCCCGGCCTTCTCCCCTGCGATGCTGGGGATGTCCGGTCCCAGCTGGGCGGTGTGGTCGAGCCCCAGCGACACGACCGCCGTGCAGACCGGACTCACCACGTTGGTCGCGTCGAGCCGTCCGCCGAGCCCGACCTCGACGACCTGGACATCGACCCGACGCCGCGCGAAGACGTGGAACGCCGCCGCCGTGACGAGCTCGAAGTAGGTGAGCACCGAATCGTCGGCGCCCGTCGACGCGGCGAACTCGTCGCGAGCGCGCGCCACGCGATCGAGCGCCTCACCGAGCTCGCCGTCGTCGACGGGCTCGCCATCGATCGAGACGCGCTCGTTGAGCGCTTCGACGTGGGGGGACATGGTGGTGCCGACGCGGTAGCCCGCACGAACCAGGCTGGCGGTCACCATCGCGCAGACGCTGCCCTTGCCGTTGGTACCGGCGACGTGGACGGCAGGGGCGGCCAGGTGCGGCTCGCCGAGCAGCCCCAGGAACTGCCGCATGCGGTCGAGCCCGAGTCTCACGCCGAACATCGCGGCGTGGTCGAGCACGGGATGCCGTTGCACGATCTACTCGGGCACGTCGGGCGACTCAGGCTTCACCAGCGGCTGGGCGGCCGCCTTCGACCCGGGGTGCGTCACCATCACGCTCTCGGGGGGCGGGGCGGCTGGCTTGCCGGTGAGCATGCGCAGGACCCGGGTGAGCGTCGCCTTGAGCTCGGGCCGGGGCACGATCTCGTCGACCAGTCCATGGTCACGCAGGTACTCCGAGGTCTGGAAGCCCTCCGGTAGGTCCTGACCGATGGTCTCGCGGATCACGCGCGGGCCCGCGAATCCGATCAGCGCCCCCGGCTCGGCCAGAATCACGTCACCCAGCATCGCGAACGACGCCGCCACCCCGCCGGTGGTGGGGTCGGTGAGGATCGAGACGTAGGGGATGCCCGCGGGTTCGAGACGCGCGCGAGCCGCCGATGTCTTGGCCATCTGCATGAGCGACAGCACGCCCTCCTGCATCCGCGCGCCGCCCGAGGCCGAGATCACGATGGCCGGTACCTTGCGCTCGAGGGCGCGCTCGAAGAGCCTGGTGATCAGCTCACCGACCACGGACCCCATGGAGCCGCCGAGAAACGCGAAGTCGAACGAGCCGATCTCGACGTCCACGCCACCGATCTCGCCGGCCACCGAGATGAAGGCGTCACTGCGACCCGTGCGCTCCTGCGCCGACGCGATGCGCTTCGGGTAGGGCTTCGAGTCGACGAACTCCAGCCGGTCCACCGGCTTGACCTGCTGGTCGTGGACGTTCGCCGCGGGAGGATCGTCGAGGAGCATGCGGAGCCGCGCGACGGCCGACATGCGGAAGTGGTGTCCGCAGATCTGGCAGACCTCCAGGTTCGCGGACAGGGTCTCGCGAAACAGTGCCTCGGAGCAGGACGGGCACTTGGTGAACAGGTCCTGGCTGGTCTCCGCGGGTTGATCGCTACCCGGAACCCAGCTCGAGACGAAATCCTTGCGCTGCTCGAACCAGCGCGGGCCATGATTGGGCATGTCGAACCTCGATCTTCGCAATGGAGCGGCCGCGTCTCGGAGCGCAGCTCCCCGGAACGGATGGTCTATCGTGTGCGCGGTGTCACGCGCTCGCACGCGTCGCGGCCATCGCTTACGGAGACGCCCGGAGGTCGACGTGATCAACGGTCCCGTCGCGGTGGTCGCACCGTGCCACGCCTACGACCCCGAGCGCCTCGAGGCGGGCCTCACCATGGCCCGCCGCGCAGGATTCACGCTCGAGGTCTTCCCGGATCTGCTGCAGCCGTACCGCTACTTCGCGGCTCCGCCAGCCCATCGGGCCGCGCAGCTGATCGAGGCGCTCACCGGCCCCCGCTACGCCGCGGTGTGGCTCGTTCGCGGGGGCTCGGGCATGCTCCAGCTCCTGCCTGCGCTCGAGGGTGTGGCACTGCGCTCCGACCGGCCGGTGATCGGGTTTTCGGATGCCACCGCGCTGTTCGCGGTCCTCGACCGGCGCGGGGCCGGTCCCGTTGTGCACGGCCCGGTGCTCCACTCGCTCTCCAGCACCGAGGAGGCCGACGTGGGCGACCTCTTCGCGATGCTCCGCGCGGGTGTCGAGCCGATTCGCTGGTCGGGCACGCCCTACGTCGAAGGTCACGCGGAGGGGCCCGCGATCGGCGGCAACCTCTGCATGGTGGCCACACTGTGCGGCACCGCACACCAGATCGACGCCCGCGACCGGATCCTCCTCCTCGAGGAGGTCGGCGAGCCCCCGTTCCGCATCGAGCGCATGCTCGCGCAGCTCCGGCTCGCCGGCGTATTCGACGGCGTTCGCGCGGTGGGGCTCGGCGACCTGGGCGACGTGCCGGCGGACGCCACCTACACCATGCGCGACGTCGTGATGGATACGCTGGGACCACTCGGCGTGCCGGTGGTCGCCGACCTCCCCTTCGGTCACCGTGCGCGCAACCAGCCCTTCGTCTGGGGATCGCGCGCGGTCGTCGACGGAGCCGAAGTCAGGTTCTCTCCCCCCCAACCGCTCGCCTGACGGAGGGCCCGCGTCCATGTACGAACACCGACCCGACCTCGAGACCCGCACCAAGATCGTCGCGACCCTCGGCCCGGCCTCGTGGGACGAGCCGACCCTCACCGAGATCCTCCGTGCGGGGGTCGACGTGTGCAGGATCAACTGCTCCCACGCCGACCACGACAGCATCCGGCGTCAGGTCGCTCGCGTGCGCCGGGCGGCCATGAACCTCTCCAAGCCGACCGCGATCCTCCTCGATCTCCAGGGACCGAAGGTCCGCACCGGCAAGGTCGAGGAACCCGTCGAGCTGCTGAAGGGCGACACCCTCACCGTGGTGATGACCCCTGGCGACGTCGAGGGGCGGCGCCGCATCGGCACGACCTACCTCCAGATGGTCGACGACGTGAAGGTCGACGACCCCGTGCTCTTCGCCGACGGCGCGCTCTTCGGGCGCGTGGTGGCCGTGCGGCCGGGCACTCCTGGCGAGGTCGACATCGAGATCGACCAGGGCGGGACCCTCACCAGCTTCAAGGGCATCAATCTCCCCACCGTCGACCTGTCGATTCCGTGTCTCACCGAGAAGGACCTCGGTGACCTCGCCGTCGGGGTCGACGTGGGCGTCGACTACGTGGCCCTGTCGTTCGTGCAGCGGGCCGAGGACGTGGTGGAGCTGCAGAACGAGCTCTCGCGGCTCGGCCACGAAGGCCTGCCCGTGATCGCGAAGATCGAGAAGCCCGGCGCGGTCGAGCGGATCGAGTCGATCCTGGAGGTCGCGGACGGCGTGATGGTCGCGCGAGGCGATCTCGGCGTCGAGGTGAGCATCGAGAAGGTTCCCGTCTTCCAGAAGCGGATCCTCGAGGCCGCCTACAAGGCGGGCAAGCTCTCCATCACCGCGACCCAGATGCTCGACTCGATGGAGCGGAACCCGCGCCCCACGAGGGCCGAGACCACCGACGTGGCGAACGCCATTCTCGACGGCACCGACGCAGTCATGCTGTCGGGCGAGACCGCGATCGGACGCTTCCCCGTGCAGGCGGTCCAGATGATGGACCGGATCAGTCGGGAAGTGGAGGGTTCGAGCTTCTTCGGCACCCGTACGCTCGAGCGGGTGCCGACGTTCCCCGGCACCTCGGGCCTCGTGGTGCGGAGTGCCTGTGTCGCGTCGTCCGAGCAGGCCCGGCCGCTCGTGGTCTTCTCGTGGACCGGCCACACGGCGCGCCAGGCTTCGAAGACGCGCCCCCGTGGGCCTCTCTTCGCGCTGACGAGCAACCCGCGGACGGCCGACCAGCTCTCCCTCGCGTGGGGAGTGACCCCGATCGTGGTGCCGCCGGTGGGCACCACCGACGACATGATCCGGATCGGCGAGCAGGCCCTCCTCGAGGCCGGACGCATCCACCGCGGCGAAGAGATCGTGATCCTGGCCGGTCAGACGCCGATGCGCGAGACGGCGAACCTCATGAAGATCCACCAGGCGGGCGAGGGCTGAGCGTCCACCTGAACCTGCGGTAGCGCGCCACCTCGGGGACACCGTTGCGAGCGAAGCACCCGCGCATCGCCACGTTGGAGAGCGAGGTGCCGCCTCGGTAGACCCGGCCCCCCTGCGCCCGGAGCATCGCGAATCCGTGGCGCTGCAGCCCCGCTCCGAGGCCCTGTCCGCGCAGTGCCGGGTCCAGGGCGAGGAGCGTGATGGTGGACCACCCGTCCGCGGGATCGACCTGCGCACAGACGAACGCGGTGAAGCGGGCATCTTGCCGCCTCCGCCCAAGGTGCACGACCTCCTCGAGGACGCGGGTCCGTCGGGGTCGGCCGAGCATCGTGTGCAGCGCACGCCGGGGGGATGCGCCGGGCTCGAGCCCGTCCGGCTCGTCCGAGGCGCAGCGAGCGAGCACTGCGGCGGCGGTTGCCCGGTCGGGCGCGGGGTCGAACACCAGCCCATCGCCCGGGGCGTTACCCGGAAGCTGGTCGAGCGGCGCCTCGAACTCGACCCGACCGTCGCGTTCGACCGCGCCCGTGCGACGGCTGGCGGCGACCAGGGCGTCGGTGCACCGACCGACCTCCACCTGGAGGTCCACCCTACGGAATGCCTGGTCCCGGGCGACCGCGACCAGCTCGTCGACCAGCGAGGCCGCGCGCACATCGAGCCCGTCCCGGGTGCGGGGAGCGACGAGGAGGAGCGCGTCGTCGTCGGGGACCATCCAGCTGACGGCCACGATGGCGCCCCGGGCGTCGCAGACGTAGCGGCGGCGCGCGGCCCAGGCGGAGTCCCCGAGGCGCACCCGCATTCCGTCGAGCCGTTCCCGAGATGGGGGATCGACGAAGGCCGCCGCAACGAAGGCATCGAGGTGCTCGGCGGTGAGCGCGGGCATCAGCTCGGCTCGAAGTGCGCGACGAGGTCGCCCACCAGCCGGTTGCGCTGGTCGGCATCGGCGAGAAGGTCCTGGCGCACCTCGAGCTCGAGGGCCACGCGACCGTGGGCTTCCGAGTGTCGGTCCGCCGCGTACATCAGGCCCTCGCGACCCGACCAGGGTCGGTTGAGGGCAACCCGCCAGCCCGCCGACGAGAGGTGCGCCGCGAGACGGATCGCCGGAGGCTCCCAGTGGTTGAACAGCACGCCCACCTCCATCTCCCGGCGCTCGCCCTCGTAGCTCGGAGTGAACGAGTGCAGCGAGAACACGAGGGCCCACGGCGCTGCCGCCACCATCGCGTCGCAGGCCGCGTGGTAGTCGCGGTGCAGCGCCATGCGGAGCGACCGCTCCGGTTCGGTGAGCCCGGCGTTCAGAGCCACCGGCTGCCCGTCGGCGTGGGTGCGGAAGAGGTTCGGCTGGTCGGGTCCGCGGTTCGGGTCGATCAGCAGCCGCGAGAATCCGGCGAGGGTGGCCGGCCAGTTCGTGCGCGCGGCGAGGGCCTCGGTGAGGTCGGCGACGCCGAGGTCGTGGGACCAGTGTGTGCCGAGTAGCCGCTCGTCGGCCTCGGGCCACGCCCAACCCGGGGGGAGCCGCTCGGTGGCGTGCTCGCAGGTCAGCACCACCGGCGCGTCACGCCGTCCGGTCAGTGAGCGGTGACTCATGGTGAAGCGTTGCTCGCCGTGCAGGGGGCGTCGCCGCAGTGGTGGACGATGCGTTGGGGATCCGAGGGGTCCAGATAGTCGACCACCTGTTGCCGAGCGGCATCCCAGCCGCGGGGAGCCTGATGGGCGCCGGTGACCGGAGCGGGCCGATTGCCCGGCGGGGGCAGTTCGCGCTCGGGGTCGAACCACACGAGCGCGCGAGCCGGCGACGGTGCAGGGGTGGCGATCGTCGCGAGCCCGGAGGTCTCGAGGGGAGCGGGCTCCGCGACCGGCAGCTCGGTGGCCCGGGCGAATGCCGCGCTCGTGAAGTTGGGGACCTGTTCGTCCCCCACGCTGACCTGGTAGAGGAAGGGGCGCTCGGCGAGATCGACGGCGTAGGCGATCGGATCGACGGGGTCCCACCACATCTGGGTGACCGCGTAGAGCACCTGACGGTCGCCAGGGTCTGGAATCTGGTCGACGAGGCCCTGCTCCAGCACGCTCCAGTTGCTCGACCGTTCCAGCATCGTGGACCACATCGCCCCGCCCACGTGCAGCGCCGACGCCTCGAACCCGGGGTCCTCGGCGAGCATCACCGCCCCCTCGATCGCGCCGAGCGAGATGCCGTAGTACACGACGCGCGCGGGGTCGGGCAGCGACTGCCCGTCCCGACCCTCGAACGCGGGCCCGCTCGTGAAGGTGCCGTCCCGGATGCCCTCGACGAGGGTGCGGACGTTGACCTGCGCCTGCACCAGCAGCTCGGGGACCCGAGGGAACTGGCCGAAGTCCTGGGCGGCGGCCAGCGGAACCCCGAGGTCGGACGTGGAGAGCCCCCGCCAGCTCGTCGCCACCACGATCGCACCGAGCTCGTCCGCGAGCTGCCTCACGCCGTCGCCGTCGTCGCCGCTCGCCAGGTAGGAGGCCGGAGACGAGAAGATCCCGTGACCGAACACCATCACCGGCACCGTACCGGCGGCGCGATCCGCCACCGAGGCCGGGACGTGCACGAAAAGGTCGGCCTCGGCCTCGCCGCGCGGCACGACCGCCCCGGTGTCGGTCAGGTCGAGCCGCCCGTCGTCGCCGACGACGTCCACGACGGGGAAGGTGCCCTGGTACGCTCGCCAGGTGAGCGTCCTCGAGCGCCCCGCCTCGTCCTCGACGAGGCTCGGCGGGCCGAGGACGTCGACGTGTGCGATCGCCGATCGAAGCGGGGCCGTCCCGTCCGCCACGGGGAAGGACCACGCCACCGCGACCCTCTCCCGAGAGATGTCGAGCTCGGCGAGCCGATCGAGCAGCGGCCCCGTGACCTCGCCGTCGGCGACGAACGAAGGGGGCCGGTCGAGCACGTCGGTCGTGACCACCACGGCGACGTCGACCCCGATGGGCAGCGCACCGAGCGGGCGAACCACGAGCGCAGGGTCGTCGACGGCGGCGGCGTCCAGCTCGGCAAAGCAGGGCAGCCGGTCGCCAGAGTCCAGGTCGACGAGGAGGACCGCCTCTCCGTCAGGCTCCTCGGGACCCCGGAGTCGTGTTCCGTCGAGCCCGGGCCACCGGAGCACCGCGACCTGTCCCGGGGAGAACCCCCGGCGCCAGGCCAGGCTCTCGGTGTCCAGCGGCGTGTCGAAGCCCGGGTCGGGGAGGCCCGTCAGCGACAGGCGCCCATCACGCACCATCGTCCCCTGCGGAAACGGGTTCGCCAGCCCCTGGCCGAGCGGACCGTCCGGCTCCGGGAGGCGCTCGACCGTCGGCGCGCACCCCACGACAGACCACAGGAGCCACCGCATCGTCACCTCCCGGGAGGCGACGTATCGACGTCGATCGCGTCGAGCCGCCGATCGAGCTCCTCGGCATCGAGGGTGCCCGCCGCGAAGGCGTCGACGGCGTCCTGAAGCGCGCCGAGCGCGCGTCGGGCCTCGGCACGCCGTCGCTCGAGGGCCGCCGACACGCGATGGACGCGCTCGGCGACCGCTGCACCGGGCCAGCGCACCTCGCTCGCGAGCACCGTGGCGACGTCGGTGCGGGGCCGGGTCTGCCCGGCGGTGAGCGGCAGCTGGTCCCGCCAGGTCGGGGTCCGCAGCGCGTGGCAGAGGTAGCCCGGCGAGTGCGAAGCGGTGAGCGCGATCCACTCGGGGGATCCCCCGCAGGACCCGGGCAGCTCCGGAAGCCAGGCCACGTTGCCGAGGTTCGGGCGCATGCGTGCGACCAGGACGTCCTGCTCGTGGAGTGCCTGTCGTCGTGACGCCGGGACCTCTTCGACGCGCCGAGCCAGCACCTCTCCAGTGGAGCGCACCACGTCGCCGAGATCGACGACCCACTCGGGGTCCTCGAGGGTCCGGCTGGCCCGGGCCGTGGCCAACGACCCGACGGTCACGACGTCGGCGCGGTCGGTGGTCCGCGAGCGCGGGACCCAGGCGTCCTGCGGTAGCGCTTGCCAGCCCTCGCCACGGGCGAGCGTCTGGATCTCCTCGCTCGACGTGAGGTGGACCTGCTTGCGGCGAACGTCGTAGCCGGGGTCCCCGACCTCGGCCCACCACGTCGGGCCATCGGGGGCCTCGCGGCGCTGGAGGACGAGGATGGCGGCGCGTCCCGCCGCCCCGCCAAACGGCCGGAACACCCCCTCGGGCAGGGCCACGATCGCACGCCTCTGCCAGCGCTCGTCGATGCGGGCTCGAGCTGTGGCAAAGCTCGGGTTCACGAGCACGGACCACGGCAGGACCACCCCGGCGTAGCCACCAGGTCGGACCCAGGCTTCCATGGCCTCCACGAACAGCTGGTCGGAGAGGACGACGTCCCGATCGCGAGCCGTCTCGTACCGAGCGAGGACCGTTGGATCGTCGATACGGACGGAAAACGGGGGATTTGCGACGAGCACGTCGCAAGGGGACGCGGGGGCGGTGAACAGGTCCGCACGCTCGACCCTGGCGCGGGCGCCCGACAGCCGCAGCCCGAGCCGGGCGAGCTCCACCAGTCGCGGGTCGATGTCGAGCCCGCGTACCGTCGCTCCCCGCGCCGCTGCCTCGGCCAGCAGGGCGCCGCTGCCGCAAGCCGGATCCACGACGATGTCTCCGGGCTCGACGGGGAGCCTGGCGAACAGCAGCTTCGCGATGGGGCCCGGGGTGAAGTACTGACCGTGTCGCCCCTTGAAGAGGTCGGGGAAGAACCGTTCGTAGGCGAGGCCCACCAGATCGTGGGCTCCCTCTAGCGGCAACTGGGCTGCCACCTCGGTCCCCGGTCCGTCGTGAACCGGTTCGAGTCCGAGCCTGCACTTCATCCCGGCCACGAGCTCGTCGAACGCCTGGCCACCGGTGAGACCGCGCGCACGGAGTGCCTCCTCGGCTCGTCCCAGCGCGACCGTGAGCGACGGGCTCATTCCGAGCTGCTGGCCTCGAGAGCCTCGCGATCGACCGGCAGGGCGAGCACGGTTCCGGAGGCGCCGCCGACCGTCACGGTCGCTCCGGGCTCGGCGGCCTGCTTCAGGATCGCGAGCCCCACCGTGGCTCCATCGTCGAGGGGCACCGGACTCGTGAGCTGCCCCACGACCTTGCCCTGGTGCCGGACCTCGCGGTCGTCGGCGACGGTTCCGCGGAGCCGCACCGCCCGCAGCTGTCGCTTGACCTGGCCCATCACGTCGATGCGGTTGATCGACTCCTGGCCGAGGTAGCAGCCCTTGTCGAAGGAGAGCACGACCTCCCGGAGGCCGAGCTCGTGGGGAAGCGCCTTGGGTCCAGTGTCGTCGGGGTGGGCGACGTGCCCGGCGAGAACGCGAACGAGCTCGAAGTCGTCGACGGACCAGGGCTCGGCGTCGAGGGCCTCGAGCGGTCCGGAGTCGCGCATCGCGAGGCCGAGCCCGCCCTCTCGGCGTGGTCCCAGTGCCTGCCACCAGACGAAGCCCCGATCGTCGGCCACGAAGTGACCTGGCTCGGGCACGGAAAGCCCTGCGCTGGCGACCGCTGCGGCGGCGGACGGTCCGAACACGAGGTGGGTCGAGAGCTCGGTCGTGGGCGTCATCTCGACGTCATCGAACACGATGTACTTCTCGAAGCGCTCGAGGAAGGCGGCCTCGGTGAGCCCCTCGACGAAGGCGAGGAAGCTCTCGTCGGTCTCGCAGAGCAGGTCGAGGAACCCCTGGACCCGGCCCCGATCGTCGGTGAGCGCGTGGCGGTTGGCTCCGCCAGGCCCGAGATCGCGGACGTTGTTCGTGAACATGTTGTTGGCGAATCGGCGGGCGTCGGGTCCGGCGAGGCGAATCGCCCTCACCGGGCGCTCGACGACGCCGGCGCGCTTCTCGAGGCGAGCGAGCTGGTCAGTCTTCATCGTCTTCGAAGGAGATGATGGTGGGGGTGGTCCGTCGGCGAGGCGGCGGCGGAGCGTCCATGGGCGATGCGGGTGGCGATGGGGTCGTGTTGCTCGGCGGGGGGGGCGGCGAGGACCGCGGCGGGGGCGGTGCACTGGGCAGCGTGCCCGACGGCGGAGAGACGACGGTCGACATGGCGTCTTCGTCGAAGAGATCGGGATCGTCGTCCGGAGGATCGGGCACCGGCTCGGCGAACTCCTTGAGTACCGTGGGCTGCATCGACACGCGCGCGGACCGCGCCGACGGTGCCGGCTCGGAGGGCGCGGAGTTCGCCGGGTTCTGCGCCCAGAAGAACACCACCGCCGCCAGGATGACGATGGCGAGCCCGATGCAGGTCAGCCCGCCGCACAGCAGACTGCCGACCAAGAACTCCATGCCGGCTCCCAAGTTGCGCGTCCATTGAGGGGCCCTACGGCTCCCTCACCCGTCTTATGGCCTCCATCGCAGATTGCGACACGTCACGACGCGGCGGACCTCGCCGACCCGCTCCGGCGGGGCGCCCCCCTCGACGAACACCGTCTTGGGATCCCGCTCGCCCGCCGAGGTGAGGCGGCCGGATCGCTGGGTCTTCGCCTCGACCCTTCGGGCCAGCGCGGCGCGAGCAGGCAGGAACTATGGATCGTCGAACCGAATGACCAAGGTGCCGGGCCGTGCCAGCTGCAGCTCGTCGGCCACCATGCGCTCTCGGGCCTCGGGACTGCGGTCCAGCACGCGGAGCTCGCGGAGCAGACGCTGGTTGTCGCGGTCGATCCTGGCGAGCTCCGCCTGGGCCGTCGCCACGCGGTCGCGGAGCTGGTCCCGCGCCTCCATGCCGTCACGTCCCCACATCGCGGACGCGGTGAGCACCACCAGGACCCCGGCGGGGAGTACACGGAACATCAACAATGACGGGAGTGGATGCCTCACGGTCTGGAGCGTATCCGACCAGGAGGGAGACGAGCGCTCGCATTGGATGCGGCGCTCACTCGTCGTCGTTGGCCGCCGCCTCGGTGGCGATCGCGAGGCGCGAAAGCCCCAGGCTCTTGGCGCGATCCATCACCGTGACCACGCGGCCGTGGGACACTCCGGTGTCTGCCTTGATGACGACCAGGGTCTCCGGCGCCTGCTCGGCACGCGTACGGAGCCGCGTCGTCAGCTCTTCGAGAGAGACGGCCTCGTCGTCGACGTAGATCTCGTCGTCGAGCGTCATCCAGATGTTCAGATCCTGCTTGTCGGAGAGGACGGTCTGCGGGCTCGAGCGAGGCAGGTCCACCTGGAGGCCCGGCGTCTCGATGAAGTTCGTCGAGACCATGAAGAACAGAACGAGCTGGAACACGACGTCGATCATGGGTGTGACGTCGATGGTGGGGTCGGGGCGTCGCGAGGTGACGAACCTCATGCGGCGGGCTCCTCCGCCGTCGGCTGGTGAGCGAGCTGGTTGACGATGCCGAGCGAGACCTCCTCGAGGTCGATCACCAGGGCATCGACTCTCGCGAGCACGTAGCGGTTGGCGACCAGGGACGGGATGCCGACCGAGAGCCCCGCGAACGTGGTGATCAGCGCCTGGGAGATTCCACCCGCCAGGGAGCCCACGTTGCCTGCGCCCTCCGCCTCGATGGCCTGGAACGTCAAGATCATGCCGCCGACGGTGCCGAGCAGCCCGAGCAGCGGCGCGATCGAGGCGATGGTGCCTAGAACGGGCACGAACCGCTCGAGCTCCGCCGCCTCGCGGCGTCCGATTTCCTCGACGCGCTCCTTGATCTCGGCCCGTGGCGCGTCGCGGTCGAGCAGGGCGACCTCGAGGATGCGCGAGATGGCCGAGGGGACCTTTCGGCAGAGGGTCACCGCGTCCTCGAACCGTCGCTGGCGGATGAGCTCGATCACCTCGACGACGACCGAGCGCGGCACCACCTGGGACCGGCGTAGCGTCCAGAGTCGCTCGATGAGCGTCGCGGCGGCGACCACGGAGCAGATCCCGATCGGGACCATGACGGGTCCCCCGGCAACCAGCGTGTCGAGCATGGACGAGACGGCTTCGAGCAACGGACCTCCCTCTGCCACTCCTCCGGGACTGTATCCTCTGCCCCCGCCGTCTGGCCCGCCAGGATGCGCCCAACATCGGACACATTGGGCTGTCCGAGAATCTCGGACAACGTCCGAAGACACCAGGCCCCGATTCCAGGATTCGGACACGGCTGCCGCGATTGGGCGAATCCCCAACGGTCAAAGGCCATTCCTCGCCGTGGCACGAGTCTTGAAGCTCCACCCGCTCGTCGGACACCCGGCTTGCCGGGAGGTCGAGGGAGGGAACATGGTAGCCGCAGCTGCAAAGGATCCGCAGATCGAACGTGGCCCCTTGCTGAATCGCTACCTCAAGGCGATGGGGCGGATTCCGCTGCTCAAGGCCGCAGACGAGGTCGCGGTGGCCCAGCGCATCGAGGCCGGAGGCCGGGACGGACTGGTCGCCAAGGACGAGCTCATCCGGGCGAATCTGCGCCTCGTGGTGTCGATCGCGAAGCAGTACACGTACCGCGGACTGCCGCTCGCCGATCTTGTCCAGGAAGGCAACATCGGGCTCATGAAGGCGGTCGAGAAGTTCGACTACAAGCGCGGCTTCAAGTTCTCGACCTACGCCTCGTGGTGGATCCGGCAGGCCATCGTCCGCGCCATCGAGTCGCAGATCCGCACCATCCGCGTGCCCATCTACAAGCTCGAGGTGGTCAACCGCGTCCACCAGACGCAGAAGCTCCTGTACCAGCGGACCGGCCGCGAGCCTACGAGCACCGAGATCGCGACGGAGCTCGAGCTCGAGGTCGAGGAGGTCGAGGAGCTGTTGCGGATCACGCGAGAGCCCACGAGCCTCGATGCAAAGGTGAGCGAAGACTCCGAGACCACCATCTTGGAGTTCGTCCCCAACCCCGACGCTCCGGTACCCTCCGAGCGCCGCGACCGGGCGGACCTCTGCGACCAGATCGACGACGTGCTGGCGACCCTCGGACCTCGCGAGGAGAAGGTGATCCGCATGCGCTTCGGCATCGGCGAGCCCACCCAGTACAGCCTCGAGGAGATCGGGTCGCGCTTCTCGCTGACCCGCGAGCGCATTCGTCAGATCGAGATCAAGGCGCTCCGCAAGCTGCGTCACGCGAAGCGCCGATGTCAGCTGGATGCCGTCCGCTGATTCACTCTCGCGGCCACGCCTCGCAGGTGCAGGCCAGGTTGCGGTCTCCGTAAGCCTGGTCGATTCGCCCGACGGGCGGCCACGCCTTGTGCGTGAGCGTCCACGGGGCAGGGAACGCCGCAGTGCGCCGGTCGTAGGCGCGATCCCAGTCGTCGCGCGTCACGTCGAGCGCCGTGTGCGGGGCGTGCCTGAGGGGACTGTCTTCGAGGGCCACGCGCTCCTCTTCGATGTCGCGGATCTCCTGACGGATCGCGATCATCGCGTCACAGAAGCGGTCCAGCTCGGCCTTGCTCTCGCTCTCGGTCGGCTCGACCATCAGGGTGCCGACCACGGGCCACGACATGGTGGGCGCGTGGAAGCCGTAGTCCACCAGTCGCTTGGCCACGTCGTCGACCTGCACTCCGACTGCCTTGAACGACCGGAGGTCGAGGATGCACTCGTGGGCTACCCGGCCGTTGGTCCCGCGATAGAGGACGGGGAAGTGTCCATCGAGCCGCTTGGCGACGTAGTTGGCGTTGAGGATCGCCACCTGCGATGCGCGTCGGAGCCCCTCACCGCCGAGCATCCGGATGTAGGCCCAGGAGATGGGGAGGATGGAGGGCGATCCCCAGGGAGCCGCAGAGACGGGGCCGAGCGCCTCGTTGGACTCGTTCGGCGAGACGACGGGGTGAGAGGGCAGGAACGGTGCGAGGTGCGCCCGGACGCCGATCGGACCCATGCCCGGCCCACCGCCCCCGTGGGGGATGCAGAAGGTCTTGTGCAGGTTGAGGTGGCACACGTCGGCGCCGAAGGTGCCGGGCTTGCACAGCCCGACCATGGCGTTCATGTTGGCGCCGTCCATGTAGACCTGCCCGCCGTACCCGTGGACGATCTCGCAGACCTCCTTGATCCGCGCCTCGAACACGCCGTGCGTGGAGGGGTAGGTGACCATGAGCGCGCCGAGCGCGTCCGCGTGCTTCTCGGCCTTGGCCTTCAGGTCGTCGACGTCGATGTTGCCATCCTCGTCGCAGGCCACGGGGACCACCGTCATGCCGGCCATCACCGCGCTGGCGGGGTTGGTGCCGTGGGCGGAGGTCGGGATGAGGCAGACATTGCGCTGGTCGACCTCTCCGCGGCTCGCGTGCCACGCCCGAATCACGAGGAGTCCGGTGTACTCACCCTGGGCGCCCGCGTTGGGCTGGAGGCTGACCGCGTCGAAGCCCGTGATGGTGGCGAGCCAGCTCTCGAGCTCACCGAAGAGCGTCGCGTAGCCGCGAGCCTGGTCCCTCGGGACAAAGGGGTGGAGCGCTCCGAAGCCCGGCCACGTCACGGGGACCATCTCGGTGGTCGCGTTGAGCTTCATCGTGCAGGACCCGAGCGGGATCATCGACGTGTCGAGCGCGATGTCGCGGGTCTGCAGCCGGTGGAGGTAGCGCAGCATCTCCGTCTCGCTGCGGTGCTCGTGGAACACGGGCTCGGTGAGGAAGGTCGAGGTCCGGCGTAGCGCCTCGGAAACCGAGTCGTCGGCGGTCGAGATCCGCTCCTCCACGCTGCCCGGCGCGCCGAACACCTCGAGGAGGTCGGCGAGATCCTCCTCGGTGACCGTCTCGTCGAGGGCGACGACCACGGCGGTGTCGGAGAGCCGACGCAGGTTCACGAACCTGGCGTGGGCTCGGGCGATCACCGCGTCGGCGTCCGGCACCTCGATGCGCACGGTGTCGAAGAACGCGTCGTCGCCCACCTCGTGCCCGGCGGCCCGAGCGCCGTCGGCAAGCGCCCTGGCGAATCCGTGGACGCGCCGAGCCATGCGGACGAGGCCCTCGGGACCGTGCCACACCGCATACAGTCCGGCCATGACGGCGAGCAGGACCTGGGCGGTGCAGATGTTGCTCGTCGCGCGCTGTCGACGGATGTGCTGCTCGCGCGTCTGCAGCGCGAGGCGCAGCGCGGGATTGCCGTGGACGTCCTTGCTCACGCCGACCATTCGGCCGGGAAGCTGCCGCGCCGCGTCCGTGCGCACGCCGATGAAGCCGGCGTGCGGGCCACCGTAGCCGAGCGGCACCCCGAAGCGCTGAGCCGAGCCGACCACGATGTCCACACCCATCTCTCCGGGTGGCCTGAACAGGGTCAGCGCGAGGAGGTCGCTGGTGGCGGTGACCAAGGCCCCCGCCTCGTGCGCGCGGGTGACGATATCGGTGAGGTCGTGCATCGTGCCGTCGGTGTGCGGGTAGGCGGCGAGGAGCCCGAACACTGGCGTGACGCTGTGGTCGAGTTCCTCGACCTTGCCCGTGACGATCTCGATGCCGAGGGGCTCGGCGCGCGTGCGAATCAGCGCGATCGTCTGCGGATGAACCCGCTCGTCCACGAAGTAGGTGTGGCCCTTCTGGCGGGAGAGCCGCCAGGACATCGTCATGGCCTCCGCGGCGGCGGTGGCTTCGTCGAGGAGGCTCGCGTTCGCGATCTCCATGCCCGTGAGCTCCGTGATCACGGTCTGGAACACGAGCAGGGCCTCGAGCCGACCCTGGCTGATCTCGGGCTGGTAGGGCGTGTAAGCCGTGTACCATCCGGGGTTCTCGAGCACGTTGCGGAGCAGCACGGGCGGAGTGTGGGTGCCGTGGTAACCCATGCCGAGGTAGCTGCGGTAGAGCTCGTTGTCGTCCGCGCGCTCTCGGAGCTCGGTCGTGCAGGCGACCTCGCTGGTCGGCGTGGGGAGGTCCGAGAGGTCCTCGTCGCGGATCGACTCGGGAACCGTCTGCGCGATCAGGTCCTCGAGCGTGTCCGCCCCCACCGCCTCGAGCATCTGCCCGATCTCGGTGGGGGAGGGACCGATGTGACGATCGACGAACGCGTCGGTCGGTGGAAGTGGCATGCAGGTCTCCTGCGGTCGAGCCGGTCGCGTAACCTCCCGCCTCCGGTTCGGACTGCTGGCCGATGTTGCAGGCCGATCAGCCGATCTTGGCCTGGTAGGCCTCCGCGGTCATCAGCGACTCGTAGTCGGCCTCGGGGGCCTCGATCTTGTAGATCCAGTTGCCGTAGGGGTCGCTGTTGATCGCCTCGGGTCCATCGGCGAGCGCCGCGTTCACCTCGGCGATGGTCCCGGCGAGCGGGGCGTAGATCTCGGCCACGGCCTTGACCGACTCGACCTCGCAGACCACGTCGCCCTCGGCGACGGTGGCGCCCACCTCGGGGGGCTCGAAGTGCACGAGCTCTCCGAGCTGGTCCTGCGCGAAGTCGGTGATGCCGACGACGTAGGTGGTGCCTTCCTTCCGGACCCACTCGTCGTGGGAGGTGTACCGGAGATCGTTCGGAATGTTCACTTGGCCTCCAGGAACGAGCCGGTGACGACCACGCCGTCGGCTCGCTTGCCGCGCACGTCGACTTGCACCGCCGTGCCTGGTTCGACGTATGCCCGGTCGACGTAGGCAAGTGCAATGGGGCGTTCGACGCTCGGACCCAGCGTGCCCGACGTGACGGCGCCCACCGGCTGATCGTCGACGATCACCGGCATGCCGGTTCGCGCGATCCGCTTGCCCTGCATCACGATCCCCACGAGTCGGCGGGAGTCGGCCTCCCGTCGAGCGGCGATCGCGTCGGAGCCCAGGAACCCGCCTGGCTTCTTGAGCTTCGTGATCCAACCGAGCCCCGCCTGCAGCGGAGAGGTCTCGTCGGTGAGCTCCTGGCCGTACAGGCAGTTCGCGACCTCCAGGCGAAGGGTGTCGCGGGCGCCGAGCCCCACCGGCACCAGCCCGTGCGCTTGCCCTGCGGCGATCACCTTCGGCCAGACGTCGGCGGCTTCGGCGGCAGGAAGGAACACCTCGAACCCATCCTCGCCGGTGTACCCGGTGCGGGCGACGATGCTGTCGTCAACGCCCGCGAAGCGTCCGCGCAGGAAGTGGTGGCGGCCGAGCTCCGTCACCGGCAGGTCGGTGAGCCCGGCCACGATCTCCACGCCCTTCGGGCCTTGAACCGCAACCTGCGCCCACTCGTCGCCTTCGTCGGTAATCGACGCGCCCGTGCGGTCGTTGGCGGTCATCCAGGCGAAGTCCTTCTCGCGATTTGCTGCGTTCACGCACACGAGGAAGTCGTCGGGAGCGAGGCGGTAGACGAAGACGTCGTCGACCACCCCGCCGCGTTCGTTGCACATCGCGTTGTACTGGGCCTGGCCCGGGCCGAGTCGACGAATCGCGTTGGACAACAGCCACATCAGCGCGTCTTCGGCCTCCGGTCCCTTCACCCGGATCTCGCCCATGTGCGAGACGTCGAAGAGTCCGGCCGCAGCGCGGGTCTGGCGGTGCTCCTCGGCGAGGCCGGTGTAGCTGATGGGCAGGTGGAAGCCGGCGAAGTCCACCATCTTCGCCGAAGCGGCCTCGTGATGGCCGTGAAACGGGGTCTTGCGCAGGCTCGTCACGACGCACTCCCGCCCTGGCGCCGGGCCGAGGCTTCGAAGGTGTTCTCCATCAGCATCGCGATGGTCATGGGCCCGACTCCGCCGGGCACCGGAGTGATCGCGCTAGCGCGCTCGGCGGCGGCCTCGAACTCGACATCTCCGACGAGCTGGCCGTCGTCCGTGCGATTGACTCCAACGTCGATGACCACGGCCCCCTCCTTGATCCACGAGCCCCGGACGTACTCGGGTCGGCCGATGGCGGCGACCACGATGTCGCTGCGGCCAACGATCTCCTCGAGGTCCCGAGTGCGGCTGTGACAGACGGTCACGGTGGCGTTGGCCTGCTCGAGCAGCGCCGCCACCGGGCGGCCCACCAGGTTGGATCGTCCGATCACGCACGCGGACCTGCCCTCGACCGGCAGCTCGGCGGACTCGATCAGCCGCATCACGCCCTTCGGCGTGCAGGGCACCGCGAGCTTCCGACCCTGGACGAGTCGGCCGGTGCTCGGGGAGGTGAGGCCGTCGACGTCCTTCGCGACGTCGATGCGCTCGGTAGCGCTGCGTCCGTCGAGACCGCCAGGGAGGGGGAGCTGTACGAGGATGCCGTCGACGCGGTCGTCGGCGTTGAGCTCGTCGACCCGGGCGAGGATCTCGTCGATCGGCGTGCTCTCGGGCAGGTCGATCTGCTGGTGGAAGTAGCCGAGACGTTCGGCCACGATCCCCTTGCGGCGAACGTAGACCTGCGAGGCAGGGTCCTCACCGACCAGGATCACCGCGAGCCCCGGCGGACGCGCCAGGCTCGGTACGCGGGCTTTCAGGCCCTGATTGATGGACTTCGCGAGCGGCCTTCCCTCGAGGAGGCGGGCCGTCACTTGGCCGCTGCCGAGGCCGGCGCGCTGTCGCTCTTCCCGGACGAGCCGCTGTCGCTCTTGCTCGAGGAGCCGCCGTCGCTGGAGGACGCGGTGCTCTCCGACGACGACGACGACGAGCTGCCGGACTTGAGGCCGTAGTGATCCTTGTACCAGCCACCGCCCTTGAGGACGAAGCCAGACCGTGACACCTTCTTGTTGACCTCGGTGCCCCCGCACTCCGGGCAATCCGGGGCGTCGGCCCCCATCCGCATGAGCTTCTCGAAGTCGTTGCCGCAGGTGGGGCAGTGGTACTCGTAGATGGGCATGGTCCCTCCGTTGGACGCCGTTTCGATATAGGTACGGTCCCACCTGACGGCAACCCCCGGTGACCCGGGGTCGAGACGGGGAGAAGAGCGTGCGACTGATCGACCATCGCTTGGTGGTGGTCCTGGGCAAGGGCGGCGTGGGCCGAACCACCGTGTCGGCCGCGCTCGCCATCGCGGCTGCCGAGGCGGGCAAGCGGGTGTCGGTGGCCGAGTTCGGCACCGGCGCCCTACCTCGCCTCTTCGGGATGACGGGACGAAGCTGGGCCTTTCGGGCGGCTCGACCTGGCGTAGACGTGTGGTCGATGACCGTGCCCGAGAGCCTGGAAGAGTTCGCGGGCCGCAAGCTCGGACTCCCTCCCTTCGCGCGCCGGGTGGTTCGCAACCGGCTCGTCACGACATTCGTGGACTCGATCCCCGGCCTGCACGACCTCATCCTGCTCGGCAAGCTCGAGAACCTGGTCAACGAACCTCGTCGCGACGACCCGGTCTTCGATCTCACGATCGTGGACGCCCCGGCCACAGGGCACGGGATCACGATGCTCCAGGCAGCCCGTACGATGACCGACATCACCCGCGCGGGGCCGTTCTTCGAGCTCGCGAAGGGGATCGAGGTCTTCCTCGCCGACCGCGAGAAGACGGCGACCGTGCTCGTCACGCTGCCCGAGGCGCTGCCCGTCTCGGAGACCGCTGAGCTCGCCGACCAGCTCCTCGACGAAGGCTACCGGCCCCACAGCATCGTCGCGAACGGGGTTCAGGACGCGCCGCTACCCGACATCCCCTCGCTCGCGCAGGTCGAAGCCACGCTCGCCCGGGTGAATCACGGGGCCGCGCTGGCGCAGCTGGTGCGCTCCGCCGCCGCCAGACGCCAGCGACACCTCGACGCGCTCGAGACGTTGGAGAAGCACGTGAACCGGCTCGGGCTCGCGCCACCGCTGGTGGTACCCTACGTGCACGATCGATCCGTCGAGCGAATGGGACAGGCAATCGCGGCGCAGCTCGTGGAGGTCTCGTGACCGAGGTGCACGTGTGCTGCGGCGTCGGAGGCACCGGCAAGACCACCACGTCGGCCGCGTTTGCTCTAGCTCACGCGCGGGCGGGGCGGCGCGTCGCCGTGATCACGATCGACCCGGCCCGCCGCCTGGCGGACGCGCTGGGGATCGGAGCCCTCGACAACGAGCCTCGACGGATCGAGCTGCCCGACGCCGAGGGCTCGCTCTCGGCGATGATGCTCGACCGTAAGGGCACCTGGGACTCGGTCGTGCGCGCGCGGGCCACCCCGGAGACCGCGGAGCGGCTCCTCGCGAACCCCTATTATCAGGCGGTCTCGACCCGATTGTCGGGTTCGCACGAGTACATGGCCGTCGAACGACTCTACGACCTCGTCCACGACGGTGAGTTCGACGTGGTCGTGGTCGACACGCCGCCTACCCAGCACGTCGTCGACTTCTTCCAGGCGCCCGACCGGGTGCGGCGGATCCTCGACAGCTCGTTCCTGTCGGGACTCTTCGACCCCCGGCGCTTCGTCGGCCCGGCGACCCGAGCGGCGTTCGCCCTGATCGAGCGCCTCGCCGGCCAGGGCGTCATGAAGGACATCCGGACGTTCTTCGAGCTGTTCTCGGAGATCGCCCACACGTTCCGTGACCGCTCCGCGGCGGTGGCCGAGCTGCTGTCTTCCGATCGCACGCGGTACTGGCTCGTCGCCAACGCCGAGGCGCCGGAACGCAACGACCTGCTCGGCTTTCTCGGCGAGCTCGAGGAGCGCGGAATGCGCTTCGCGGGGTTCCTGATCAATCGCGTGGTCGCGGCTCCAGAGGGCCCGTTCCCCAGCGAGGCCGAGCTGCACGAGGCGAGCGATCCACCCGCCGGCTGGGCGGCAGCCGTACCGCGGCTCGCGCAGCTCCCCGACGAGGCGATCGCGCGAGCGGCTGACCAGGAGGCGCGCATCACCCGACTCATCCAGAAGTCGGGTGGCTCGCCAGCGTGGTTCTTGCCTGATCTGCCGGACGGGGTGCGGTCGCTCGGGGGACTGTCCGTCCTCGCCGCGCGACTGCCGCCGGCCCCGCCGGCGCGGTAGTCAGCGGCCGAGCACTTCCTGCAGCTTCTGGCCCATGGTGGCCGGTGACCGCACGATGTGGACGCCAGCGTCCTGGAGGGCGGCGAACTTGGAGTCCGCGGTCCCCTGCCCGCCGCTCACGATGGCCCCCGCGTGACCCATCCGGCGACCCGGAGGCGCAGTGGCTCCCGCAATGAAGCCGACCACGGGCTTCGTCATGTTGGCCTTGATCCAGGCCGCGGCCTCTTCCTCGGCGGTGCCTCCGATCTCGCCGATCATGATGACCGCCTCGGTCTCTGGATCTGCGTTGAACAGCTTCAGCACGTCGATGAACTTGGTGCCGATGATCGGGTCGCCGCCGATGCCGACCGCGGTGCTCTGGCCGAGGCCCACCGCGGAGAGCTGCCCGACCGCTTCGTAGGTCAGGGTGCCCGAGCGTGACAGCACGCCGACCGTACCGGCCTTGTGGATGTGGCCCGGCATGATGCCCATCTTGCACTGATCGGGCGTGATCACCCCCGGACAGTTGGGACCCACGAGCCGGGTGGTGGTCTCGGCGTCGTCGAGCAGCGCCGCCACGGGGACCATGTCCCGCACCGGGATGCCCTCGGTGATGCAGATCGCGAGATCGAGCTTCGCGTCGATCGCCTCGAGGATCGAGTCGGCGGCGAACGGCGGCGGCACGAAGATCATCGACGCGTTGGCGCCCGTCTGCTCGACGGCCTCCTTCACGGTGTCGAAGATCGGCACCTTGTCCTCGAAGCTCTGGCCGCCCTTACCGGGGACGACGCCGGCTACGACGTTGGTGCCGTAGGCCATGCACTGCTGGGTGTGGAAGGAGCCGGCCGAGCCCGTGATGCCCTGCACGAGCACCCGGGTGTCCTTGTTGATCAGGATCGACATGGTTCAGCCCTCCCGGACCGCGTTCACGATGGCGTCGGCAGCCTCGTCGAGGTCGGCCGCGGGGATGATGGCGAGGTCGGTCTTGGCGAGGATCTCCCGCCCGAGCTCGGCGTTCGTGCCCGACAGGCGAACGACGAGCGGCACCGCGAGGCCGACCTCCTTCACCGCCTCGATGACACCCTCGGCGATGATGTCACACCGCATGATGCCGCCGAAGATGTTCACGAGGATGCCCTTGACGCGTGGATCGCGCGTGATGATGCGGAACGCGGCCACGACCTGGTCCTTCTTGGCGCCACCGCCCACGTCGAGGAAGTTGGCCGGCTCGGCGCCCTTGTACTTGATGATGTCCATCGTGGCCATGGCGAGACCGGCGCCGTTGACCATGCAGCCGATGTTCCCGTCGAGGTTGACGTAGGAGAGGCTGTACTTCGCCGCCTCGAGCTCCGCCTCGTCCTCTTCGTTGGGGTCGCGCATCTCCTCGATGTCGCGATGCCGATACAGCGCGTTGTCGTCGATGCTCATCTTGGCATCGAGCGCGATGACGTCACCCTCGGCCGTCACGACCATCGGGTTGATCTCGAGCATGTCGGCGTCGAGCGCGACGTAAGCGCGGTAGATCGCGTGGAAGAACTTCACCGCGTTCTTCATCGCGGCGCCCGAGAGCCCGATGCCGAACGCGAGCTCGCGCGCCTGGAAGCCCTGCAAGCCGGCCGCGGGGTGGACCCACACCTTCTTGATCGCGTCGGGGTTGTCGTGGGCGACGTCCTCGATGTCCATGCCGCCGGCCGCCGATGCCATCAGCAGCACCTCGTTGCGCGATCGATCGAGCATCACCGAGAGGTAGAGCTCACGCTCGATGTTGGCGCCCGCCTCGACGAACAGGGTGTTGACCCGCTTGCCCTCGATGCCGGTCTGCTTCGTCACCAGCGTCTTGCCCAGCATGTCAGCTGCGTGGGCCCGAACCTCGTCGAGCGTGCGGGCGAGCCGAACGCCGCCCTTGCCCTCGGCATCCTCGCCGCGCGACGCCTTGGCGAGCTCCTCGGAGGACACGTCCTCTGCGAAGCGTCCTTTGCCGCGCCCCCCGGCGTGGATCTGCGACTTCACGACGAACAACTCGCCGCCTACCTGCTGCGCGGCCGCGACTGCCTCGTCGGGCGTGCTCGCCGACGCGCCTGCGAGCAACGGCACACCGTGGTCCCGCAACAGGCCCTTCGCCTGATACTCGTGAATCTTCAAGGTTGGCTCCTGGTTGGGGGGTCAGAGACCCAGATGGGTCCGGACCGCGTCGACCATGTTCGTCTCCTCCCACGGGAACCCGTCGCGGCCGAAGTGTCCGTGCGCCGCCGTGGGACGGTAGATGGGACGGAGCAGGTCGAGGTGGGCGATGAGCCCCTGGGGCTTGAGCGGGAAGATCTCGCGCACGCAGCTCGCGATGCGATCCTCGTCGGCCTTGCCCGTGCCGAAGGTGTCGACGTTGACGGAGACGGGGTCGGCTACGCCGATCGCGTAGGCCACCTGGACCTGGACCCGATCGCAGGCTCCGGCCGCGACGAGGTTCTTCGCGATGTAGCGGCCCATGTAGGCGGCCGAGCGGTCGACCTTGGAGGGATCCTTGCCCGAAAACGCGCCACCCCCGTGGGAGCCGTGGCCGCCGTAGGTGTCGACGATGATCTTGCGACCCGTCAGCCCGGCGTCGCCCATCGGCCCGCCGATCACGAACCGACCGGTCGGGTTCACGAAGTAGCGGGTGTTGTCGTCGAGCAGCTCGTCGGGGATGGTCGGGTTGATGACGTGCTCGATCATCGCGGCGCGGATCTCGTCCAGGTCGACGGTCTCGTCGTGCTGGGTCGAGACGACGACCGCGTCGACGCGAACGGCCTTGCCCTGCTGATACTCGACCGTGACCTGGGTCTTTCCGTCGGGACGGAGCCAGGGCAGCGTGCTGTCACGGCGGACGGCCGAGAGACGCTCGGAGAGTCGATGCGCGAAGTAGGCGGACGCCGGCATGAGGGCCGGAGTCTCGCCGCACGCGTAGCCGAACATCATGCCCTGGTCGCCGGCGCCCTGTTCCTTCTCCTCGGAGCTGTCGACGCCCATGGCGATGTCGGGGCTCTGCTCCTCGACGGCCACGAGGATCCCGCAGGTGCTACCGTCGAAGCCGATCGACGAGTCGGTGTACCCGATGTCCTTGATCACTTCGCGCATGATCGCGGGGTAGTCGACGGTCGCCCGGCTCGTGATCTCGCCGAGCGCGATGGCGAAGCCTGTCTTCACCGCCGTCTCGCACGCCACGCGGGCGTGGGGATCCTGAGCCAGGTGCGCGTCGAGGATCGCGTCACTGACGTTGTCGCAGAGCTTGTCGGGGTGGCCTTCGGTGACCGACTCCGAGGTGAAAAGGATGTTGTCGAGCGCCATGAATGTTCCTCTGCCAGGGTTCGGACCGGGGGGTTCCCCGTGCGCGCGCTCGAAGGAGCGTCGCAGTCCGGGCCCGCGGGCTCGGTCCTCGAAGGGAGGGCTTCCGCGGGCGTGACCTGGAGGCTAACAAGTCACGGCGCTCGTGACTGGGTCAAGCGCGACGCCCGCCACGACGGAGCGTGACGGGCGTACGCGGCGACTCAGAGAGCGCTGTCGTCGCTCTCGGTGACTTCGTCCTGCTCGAGGGCGAAGCCGTCGACCTCGGGCGCACCGGACTTCCGCGCGTCGACGCGTCGCTCCTTGTGACGGCGGAGGCGCGTCTCCATCGTGTGGAAGGTCTTGTCGATCGCGGTACGCAGGTCATCCTCCTCTTCGAGCGCGGTGTGGGTCTCCCCGTAGGCTTTCACGACGAGCTCGACGATCGCGTCCTGGTGTTCGATCTGCACGGTGAGCTGGCCGTCGCTCGCCGGGTCCAGGAAGCGCTCGAGCTTGCTGAACAGAAGCTCGGCACGTTCGCGCACCTCCTTGCGGGGGCGAAGGTTCTTGAACGTGACCTCAAGGTGCATGTCGACCTCTCTCTTGGGCCGGATCGGACCGACCTCTCTAGAACATCTGCTTCCGCTTGGAGGACGAAAGAATCCCCATCGCTTCACGGTACTTGGCCACCGTCCTCCGGGCCACGCGAATCCCGTCCGTCTTCAGCGCGTCGGCGATCGCCTGATCGGACAGCGGCTTGCGGGGGTCCTCGTCGGCCATGATGGCCTTGATCTTGCTCTTGATGGCCTCGGCGGCCATGTCGCCGCCGGTCTGCTGCTTCACGGCCGCCGAGAAGAAGAACTTCAGCTCGAAGATGCCGTGTGGCGTGTGCACGTACTTGTTCTTGGTGACCCTCGAGACGGTCGACATGTGCACTTCGACGTCGTCGGCCACGTCCTGCAGGACCATCGGCCGGAGCCGGTCGACCCCGTGATCGAAGAAGTCCCGCTGGAACTTGAGGATGGACTCCATCACCTTCCGGATGGTGCTCCGGCGGTTGTTGATGGACTTGATGAGGAACCTGGCCCCGCGCAGCTTGTCGAGGAGGTAGTCACGGTCCGCCTTCGAGGCACCTTCGAGGACCTTCTGGTAGTACCGGCTCACCCGCAGGTCGGGCATGCCGTCCTCGTTGAGGGAGACGATCCACTCCCCGTGACGCTTGGTGACGTGGATGTCGGGCGTGATGTAGCGGGCCTCCTCGCCCGCGAACCCGCGCCCCGGCCGCGGCTCGAGCTCCTGGATCATCTTGTGGTACTCGATGACGTCCTCGACATCGAGATCCAGGCGCCGGGCGATCTCGGCATAGTTGCGACGCTCGAGGTTCTCGAGGTGGGCCGAGAGGATGCGCTCGAAGTTCTCGTCGTCGGGGAACGAAGCCCGGGCCTGGATGATCAGGCACTCTCCGAGGTCGCGCGCACCGCAGCCGATGGGGTCGAGGCTCTGCACGAGCTCGAGCGCTTCCTCCGCGACCTCGAGATCCACGCCTGCGTCCCGCGCGATCTCCTCGAGCGGCACCGCCAGGTACCCCCGCTCGTCGAGCGAGTGCACGATCGTCTCGGCCGAGTGCAGCTCGTCGTCGCCACAGCGCGTCATGTGCAGCTGAAAGAGGAGGTGCTCGGCGAGCGACTCGCCGTACGTGAGGTTCGTCTCGATGGGCGGAAGGTCGTCGTAGATGGTTCCGCCCTGCGTGCCGTGCACCCGAGACGCGCGATCGTTCATCTGAGAGAGGAACCCTTCCCAGTCGAAGTTCTCGACCGTCTCCCCGTTGGCCTGCTCGGACGACTCCTGGGTGGCCGACTTCTCCGTCTTGTCGCGAAGCGAGCGCTCGGCATCGGACTCGGCGCCGGCGCTGTCGGGCACTACCTCGAGCGTGGGATTCTCGAGCATGGCCTCCTGGACGTGCTGCACCATCTCGAGATGGTTGTACTGCAGCAGCTTGATGGCCTGCTGCAGCATCGGCGTCATGACCAGGTTCTGCTTGAGCCCCATGGTGAGGCCGACAGAAATGTCAGGCATGCGTTCCCCGATGGGCGCACCACGACAGCGATGCCTACGAGGACATCTACTGTACGTGGCGAGTGCATTCGCGCCAGTGGCACCAGTGCACAGGAGTAGAAGTAAGCGTATCGAGAGCTTTGACCAGCCTTTCCGGCCCGTCGTCACCCTAGCCTGCTTCCATTATATGCCACCAGCTCGCCGTGTAAAGCCTCCCCCGCACTTTCCGATGCGAGATCCGTGCCGTCCACGTAACGTGCTGCATCGTGGCGGACCGCCGCGACCACGGAGAGGTTCCCACGAGTGGGGCGCGACGGTCACGCCTCGGGCAGCTGGGCTGGTGCCACGGTGGCGGGACGCGGTCCGTTGGTGGTCGCGCGCATGCGCCGGTGCTCGGCCGCGGCCTTGATGAACGAAGTGAAGAGCGGGTGGGGCTCCAGCGGTCGGCTCTTGAACTCCGGGTGGTACTGGCAGCCGAGGAACCAAGGATGGTTCGGGACCTCGGCAACCTCGGCGAGCACGCGGTCGGGCGACCACCCGCTGATCCGCAGGCCGTGGTCCTGCAGGGACTCGTGGTAGGTCGGATTCACCTCGAACCGGTGGCGGTGGCGTTCCTCGATCGTGTCCCTGCCATAGACCCTGCGGGCCAGGCTGCCCTCGGCGAGCTGACACGGGTAGGCCCCGAGCCTCATCGTGCCTCCCTTGTCGACGATGTTGCGCTGCTCGTCCATCAGCTCGATCACCGGGTGCTGGGGATCGGCGTCGAACTCCCTCGACATGGCCCCCTGCATTCCGGCGACGTGCCGCGCATACTCGACGATCGCGAGCTGCATGCCGAGGCAGATGCCGAAGAACGGCACGTGCTCCTCGCGCGCCCAGCGAATCGCGGCGATCTTGCCCTCGGTGCCGCGCACCCCGAAGCCTCCGGGGACCAGCACTCCGTCGACGTCAGCCAGGGTCTCGGCCACGTTGTCGTCGGACAGCTCCTCGGAGTCGACGAAGTGCAGGTCGACGCCCAGCTGGTTCGCCACGCCCCCGTGGGTGAGGGCTTCGTTCAAGCTCTTGTAGGTGTCGGAGAGGTGGACGTACTTGCCCACGACCCCGATGACCACCCGCGACGACGGGTGCCGAAGGCGCGCGACCAGGTCGTGCCAGCGGTCGAGGTTGGCCGAGGCCGCCCAGATGCCGAGCTTCTCGCAGACGCGATCGTCCACCCCCTCCGAGCGCAGCTGCAGGGGGAGCTCGTAGATGTGATTCACGTCGGGAACGGGAATGACGTCCTGATCGGAGAGATTGCAGAACAGGGCGATCTTCTGGCGGATCTCGCGCGGGACGGGTCGGTCCACGCGGCAGAAGAGGAGATCCGGCTGGATTCCGCTCTGCAGAAGCTCCTTCACCGAGTGCTGGGTGGGCTTCGTCTTCAGCTCGCCGGCGGTCGAGATGTACGGGATCAGCGTGAGGTGGATGTAGAGGACGTTCTCGGAGCCCGAGTCCTGGCGGACCTGCCGGATGGCCTCGAGGAAGGGCAGCCCCTCGATGTCGCCCACCGTGCCGCCAACCTCGACGATCACGAGGTCGACGTCGTTGGACGCCTCCTGGATGCGTCGCTTGATCTCGTCGGTGATGTGCGGAATCACCTGGACGGTGCGTCCGAGGTACTCCCCGCGGCGCTCCCGCTCGATCACGTACTGGTAGATGCGGCCGGTGGTGAAGTTGTTGGCCTGCGACATCCGCGTGGTGAGGAAGCGCTCGTAGTGGCCGAGGTCGAGGTCGGTCTCCGCGCCGTCGTCGGTGACGTAGACCTCGCCGTGCTGAAACGGGCTCATCGTGCCCGGATCGACGTTGATTTATGGATCGAGCTTCTGGAGCGAGCACTTGTACCCGCGGC
>CAZZLC010000005.1:0-30663 GCA_964655065.1 uncultured Enterobacteriaceae bacterium
AGCGGCTCGCCGTGGGCGCTCACCCGCGCAGCGACCTCGATGGTGGGCGCGGGGTCGTCGGGAAGGCGAGGCACGGTCACGCGGAGCGGTTCGAGCGCCCGGCGGGTGGCGCGCCGCGCGAAGGCCACCAGGAAGACCAGCTCGGCGAGACCGAGCGTCAGCGGAACGTCGGGCCGGTGCTTGCACCGGTAGCGGATGAGGGTCTCCTCGGCGCCGACGTCGACGTCGAGGCTGAATGGACCGACGAGCCGCTTGAACTGGCCGAGCCGGGTGGCGGCGGTGTTCATGTCGGGAGAGCAGATGGCGGCAAACAGCGCAGGGTCGAACAGCTCGACCGACACGATGGTTCCCGCCTTCAGGGCGATGGTCGGGTCGCCAGACTCCGCGTCGACCGCGTCGTGCAGAGCGTAGAAGTCGTCGAGGGAGATGGTGGAACCCTCACCGTCGAGCAGGGTGGCCGGAAGCCCGGCTCGGCGCAAGACGGCTTGCTCGTCGAGGCCGAGATCGCGGAGCAGCAGGCGCCAACCGCCTCCCACGTGGACGAGCTTTCGCCGGCCGTTCGACATCGGGCCTCCTCTCGCCCCACCGTATGGGCCGGCTCGGAGGCTCGCACCCGCCGGACGTGCCAAACGCCTCGCCCTACGTGCCACCCAGCCATCGGGGTGCACGGGGCCAGCGCGGGCGACAACCCGAGCCGGTGCACCGGGTTGCGGGGTCCCCGATGGTGGACCATGGCCTGCAATAGGACGGCTCAGTCGCCGTAGGGGCGGCAACGGGAGGCCCCGGTGATTCGATACCAGCAGCTCGAGGGGGGCGGGTTCCGCGCCTGGATTCCCCTCCGGGCCGACGGATGGCTCGCGAGCTTGCCGATCCCCGACAACGACACCGGCGGACGTCGCACGGCTCCGGCGTTCGCGGTGACGGGTCCGATCGGCATGCTGATGTTCGCGCTCGGCTCGGCAGCGGTGGTGGCGCTGATCGTCGATCCGTGCTTCGGTCGCGGCCCCTGGTGCACGTCCGCCGCGGATCTGGGGACCTCCGATCTGCTCGGGACGGGGGTCGAGCTCTTCTTCGTCCTCGGCATTCCGCTGGTGGCCGAGCTCGAGTACCGGGTGGCCCGCGCCCGCCGGCAGACGTCGCTGCAGCTGGCGGTGACGCCCGAGCTCGTGGCGGCGGTGCACGGCCCGACGGTGGACTTCCGGGCTCCGCTCCACGATGTCGAGGTCTACCACAACGGAGTGGAGCTGGTCCTCTTCCAGACGAGCACCGGGCAGCGGGTTCGGTTCACCACCGAGTGCGCACCAGCGGCGCTCGACAAGCTCGGCCGCGCGGTTGCCGAGGTCCGCAGTTGATCACGAGAGGGAGGTCGTAGGTGGACGGACTGGAGATCTTGAGTACGATCTTTGCGGCCATCGTGGTCTTCTCGGTCCTGCTCGTCGTGTTCTGGGTGCTCGGCTTCTCGGGGCTGGCATCGCGTAGTCCGTGGGGGCTCCGGCTGGTCTTCGTGGTGCTGGCGACGGCTCCGTGGTGGGGGAACCTGCCCGCCACCTGGCAGCACGACCGACAACAGCGACAGCGAGCCGCCGAGGTGGCCTCGCTGCCCCGGGTCCCGCCGCCCGTGATTCCCGAGACGCTGCTCGCCTTCCAGTTCCTCAACGAGCGGGCCATCGCCCGGCTGCTGGACGAGCGCCCCCTCGACCGCGTCCTCGTGGCCCAGGTCTCGCCGGACTCCGACCCGGTGAAGCTCCAGGCGTGGACACGGTCGCCAGAGGGAGCGCTCGAGGTCGAGAAGCGGGAGGTCCCCGCCGCTGACCTGCCCGAGCCCCGCTGGGTCCTGCTCGAGGGTCGCGACACCCACCACTGGGAGGGAACCGTCCTCTGGTACCGCGGAAATCTCGAGCTTCGGCTCGTCGACGGCGAGGCGGACGTGCTCGTCGACTACTGGGAGGACTACTACTCGCGAAAGCCGTGGTCGCTCCTCTGCCCAGCCGTCCTCCCCTGGTGCTGGAGCGCCACCCACGGGGCCGAGCGCACGCGGTCGACCCTGGACTTCTTGCTCGACGGGATTCCCTCGGGTGCTTGATGGCCCCCGTCGCGCGGATACGCTGACCCGGTCGAGGGAGGCGCGTGAACGGGTCATCTTCAGTGGGTCGGCCGTCCGACCTCGCCATCTTGCACGTCCTGTTCTTCTGCTCCGGAGTGGGCGCGCTGACGTGCGAGGTCGTCTGGTTCAAGCAGCTCGGGTTCGTCCTCGGTAGCTCGACGTTCGCTGCGTCGGTCGTCGTGGCCTGCTTCTTCGGCGGACTGTCGCTCGGGAGCACCCTGTTCGGACAGCTCGCGGATCGGGTCGTCCGGCCACTTCGCACCTACGCGTTGCTCGAGCTCGCCCTCGCGGCGACGGCGCTCGCGACCACCTTCGTGCTGAGCTCCTGGACGCAGTGGATCGGCGTGGTGACGCCCTACCTCTCGCTCGAGGCGGCCCGGCCCGTCGAGGTGCTCCTCGCCATGGGGATCCTGCTTCCGCCCACCGTGCTGATGGGGGCGACGCTCCCCGTGCTCTCCCGCCACGTCGTGCGGCGTCACGGCGACCTCGCGGAGCGTGTGGGCTGGCTGTACGCCGTCAACACGCTCGGGGCGGCGGTCGGCTGCGCGGCCGTCGGCTGGGTGGGGATCGGGGCCCTCGGGGTGTTCGGAGCGGCGGCGGCGGGGTCGGCGCTCTATGCCGCGGTCGGCGTGGCGGCCCTCGGCTTGTCGGTGCGGGTTCCGCCGCTCGCCCAGGTCGCCACCGACGACGAACCAGCCCCGACCGCCTCCGGGCCGGTGCCGCTCGCGTGGGTGGCGCTGTTCGGCGGCTCCGGGTTCGTCGCGATCGCCTACGAGCTGCTCTGGTTCCGGATGCTCCGGTTCTTCGCCGCCCACACGGTCTACACGTTCTCGGTGTTCCTCACGGTGTACCTGCTCGGGCTGGTGGTCGGCGCCGCGATCTGTGCGAGGTACCTCGCTCCCCACAAGCGCGAGCTGGGCACCTTCTTCGCCCGCCTCCAGCTCGCCATCGGCGTCGCCGGGCTCGTCTCTTTCGCCATTCTCGGGGTCGGGCGACCGATCGTGTGGATGTTCGGGGCGTCCGACCCGACGTGGTTCACGCTGGTCGCGCTCGCCGTGGCGGTCCTCGGGCCCCCGACGGTGCTCCTGGGTTGCACCTTTCCGCTCGCCTCGGAGCTCGCGGTGGAGTCCGTGCGCTCGGTCGGCTCCCGCATCGGCCTGTTGTACGGCGCGAACACGCTGGGCGGGGTCCTCGGTTCACTGGCGGCGGGCTTCGTTCTGCTCCCCTGGCTCGGAGCCCAGGGGTCCTTCCTGGTTCTCGTGGCCGCCAACTTCGGGCTGTTTGCCGTGATCTGGTCGCTCGACCCCCAGCTCCGCAGCCGAAGCGACGTGCGGCGCGAGGCCGGGCTGGCGCTGGCGGTGGTCGTCGTCGCCGCGTTCGCGCTCGGGCCCGACCACCTGAAGCGCGCGCAGACCGCGTTCGCAGGTGGTGACGTGCTCGCGTTCCGCGAGACCGAGGACGCTGCCTTCGTGGTGATGAACTACGAGCTCCCCCACACGGTCCCTCATCGTCAGATCATCGTGAACGGTACGAGCTACGCCAACAATCGGCGCGATTTCCGCCGCTACATGGCGCTGCTCGCGCACCTGCCGGTCCTGGTGCACCCGGAGCCGCGGAGCGCGGTCGTGATCTGCATCGGGACGGGCACTACCATCGGTGCGGTCACCCAGCACCCCGGGCTCGAGCGCATCTACGCTGTCGACCTCATGCGCGACGTCTTCGAGCTCGCCCCGCACTTCGAGCCCGTGAACCACGGCTTTCTCGGCGATCCTCGTGTCGAGCCCGTCGTCGCGGATGGTCGGCACTTCCTGCTCGTGCGCCAGGACGACTACGACGTGCTCACCTTCGAGCCGCCTCCGCCGCAGGAGGCAGGCGTCGTCAACCTCTACACCCGCGAGTTCTACGCGCTGGCCGATGCCCGGCTGGCCGACGACGGGGTCGTCGCGCAGTGGATCCCGCTCCACCAGGGCTATGTCGACCTCCAGAAGAGCTTGATCCGCACCATGATGGAGCGCTTCGAGCACGTCTCGCTGTGGCTGCCCAACGGCGGCGAGGGCATCGCGCTCGCGAGCCACCAGCCCCTGCGGATCGACGTCGACCAGCTCGAGCGCGCTCTCGCGGAGCCCGCGCTCGCCGCGGACCTTGCCGAGGTGGGGATCGACCGTGCCGAGGACCTGCTCGCGACGTTCGTGGCCGCCGACGACGTACTCGAGGGCTGGCTCGGCGACGTGGACGTGCTCACCGACGATCGCCCGTTCATCGAGTACTTCGCCCTGTACGAGGCGGATCGGTTCCGATACGCGTCGCTGGACGGCCACCGGGAGCCGGTCGAGCGGTACGTCGCAGGCGCTGTGGACCCGGCGCGTCTTGATCGGGCGCGGGCCCAGCTCGACGCGCTCTGGGCGGCCGAAGACGCGCAGACCGACGGCCTCTGGGACGACGCGGTGCGCCACGCGGAGGAAGCGCTGGCGTTCGAGCCAGACGATCGCTTCCTGCAGTTCGTGGCCGCCCAGATCCGGTGGCGGCGGGATCACCGGGCGGAGCTCTGAGGCTTCGTCCCCCGCGGACCTGCGCGAGCCCTTGGATGCGGCGGGACGCGGCGCCCCGGGTCGTCGAGCAGGTCGAGCTCGGGGACCGGTCAGTGGCGCGGGGGCGTGAGCTCCAGCGCGGTCAGGTCGTCCCAGTCGAGCGACTGTTGCTCAAGCAGGGTCTCCGCCAGGCGGTCGAGCTTGGCGCGATGCTCGCGCAGGTCGGTCGCCGCCGCCTCCTCGGCCTCCTTGAGCCACACCCACACCCGCTCGGCGACCGCGTCGCTCCACTTCGCCCGCGCCTCGGGGGGCAGGGCGTCGACCCCCAGCGGACCGATCTTGGGGTCGAAGCCCCAGCGGGTGATGCTGTTCCAGGCGAGGTTCGTCGCGTGGGCGAGATCGCTCGAGACCCCGGTGGTCATCGCGTGCTCCCCGCCGATCAGCCGCTCCGCCTCGCGGCCCCCCAGCGCGACGACGAGCTCGCGGCGGACGTGGTCGGCGGACATCGCGTACACCCCCTCCTCGTGCTGCGGAGCGAGGTAGCCGAGCGCCCCCCGCTCGTTGGGCACGATGGTCAGGTGGTCGATGGTCCGATCCGGGAAGCGGAGGAGGAAGCACAGCGCGTGGCCGGCCTCGTGGTAGGCGGTCATGCGCCGGTCGTCGGCGTCCACGATGGTGTCTTCGGCTTCGGCGCCGAAGCGGACCAGTCGCCGCGCGAAGTGCAGGTCGGCCTCGGTGATCGCGACCCGGTCCTCGCCCGCAGCGTGGTAGACGGCCTCCCGCACCATGCGGTCGAGCTCGGCGGGGCTCGCCCCGCCGGCGGCCTTCGCGAGCCGCTCCAGGTCGATGTCGCCCTCCGTGGGCAGCGTACCGAGGCGGGTCTCGAAGAACTCCTTGCGCGCGTTCAGGTTGGGGAGGTCCATGGGGATGACCTCGTCGAACCGGCCGGGCCGCACGAGAGCCGGGTCGAGCGCCTCGGGATGGTTCGTCGCGGCCAGCACGAGCCCGAGCTGCGCCCGGGGCCCGGCACCGTCGAGCTCGGCGAGCAGCTGGTTGAGCGCGCTGGTGTCGTGGGAGTTGCTGCTGGGACCCCGCCGAGCCGCGATGCCGTCGATCTCGTCGATGAACACGATGGCGGGTGCGTACTGGCGCGCCCTGGCGAACAGCTCGCGAATCCTCGCCTCCGACTCTCCGACCCACTTGCTCTTGAGCTCCCCCGCCGACAGCGCGAGGAACGGGAGGCCCGCTTCGCCAGCGAGCGCCCGGGCGAGCAGCGTCTTGCCGGTGCCCGGCGGGCCCGCGAGGAGCAGCCCGCGAGGCGGCGCCGTGCCGAACGCGGCGAGCTTGGCCGGGTCCTTGAGGCCGTCGAGCACCCCGGCGAGGCGGCGCTTGGCTCGCGACAGGCCGACGACGTCGGAGAACCGCGCCCCCGGGATGCCGCGGAACTGGATGGGCGATGCGGGGTCGGCCGCGCTGTAGGCCACGAGCGACCGCGGCGGACCCACCTCGGCGTGGATCACGCTCTCGTCGGCATCGTACTGATACGACACGTCCCAGCTCACGGTGCGGTGAGAGCGCCGCTCCTTGTCGAGGAGCTTGGCTGTCGCCAGCTCCTCGATGATCGAGCCGATGCGCGAACGGAAGTCGTCCAGGTCGCTCGGCCGCTCCGGTCGGCGGTTGCACGGCACGAACCCTCGGGCGCCCCCGCGGTCCATGACCGCCCGCAGGACCCGATCGAACGACTCACGGTCCTCGGGGTTCTCGCTGAACAAGAACACGGGGAGATGCGCCGACGTGCTGCGCAGCTCCTCGAGGATCCGCAGCGCGGGCTCGACCTCGGCGCTGCCGAGCGGCACCCCCAGCGTCAGGTCCAGGAGCACCAGATCCGGATCGAAACGCCGAACCGCCTCGGCCACCTCGCTGTCGCGCCAGATGCGCCGGACCTTGACGCCAGGCTCCAGCGTCTCGAGGACCGGCGGCAGGTAGGTGTCCTCGTCGATGAGGAGCAGCCGGATCTCGGTCGGGCGGCGCTCCTCGAGGAACGCCTTTGCGTCGTCGCCGGGCTCGACCGCGATGGTGAGGGTGTCGGTCGGCTGGGTCTGCAGCTCGTCGCGCAGGGCGCGGTAGGCTCGGCCGATGACGTCGATGCTCCAGGCCTCGCCGCGCGAGACCACCTTGCGGGCGTCGATCGCGGGCAACAAGCTCAGCAGGAACAAGAGCAAGACGTCGCGAGTGAGCGTGACCTCGGGCAGATCGATGCCCGACCGCTCGCGACCGCTCGCGACCTGGCGCTGCACGGCCCGCTCGAGCAGGGTGAGGTGGTGGCGGGTCTCCAGGCGGCGGAACACCACCGCGCCCCCCTTCGCGAGTCGACTCACGAACTCGGGAGCCAAGGCCGGCACGGTGGCCTCTTCGGCCCCCCGGCGCTTCGCGGAGCCCAGAATCTCGAAGACCATGCCCGGAGCGTGGTCGAGCGTGTGCAGAAAGCCGGACCGGTCGCTGTCGTCGAAGAACTCCCGGCCGAGGTTGCTCGTGAACACGAGCCAGGTCTGGCTGAAGTCGACCGGCTGGTCGAGGTGCTTGTCGACCACCTCACCCTTGTCCAGCACGGCGAGCAGCGACTGGATGACGTTGTCGTGCGCCTTCTCGATCTCGTCGAACAAGATGACCGTGCGCGGGTTGGCATGGACGAACCCGGTGAGGGTGCCGGCCCGAGAGTCCCGGTAGAACGCTTCCATGCCGAAGAGCTGCTCGTGGTTCTGGTGGCCCGCGAACATCGACATGTCGAACCGACGGAACACGTAGGGACTGAACGTGCTCTGGGCGAGGTGCCGAGCGAAGGTCTCGGCGAGCAGCGTCTTGCCGACCCCGGGTGGCCCGAGGAAGGTGAAGATGCCGCGTGGGCCGCTCGGTGACGCGCCCAGGCTCGCCCGCAGGTAGGCGTCGCCGAGCATGGCGATGGCTGCCTCCTGACCCTCGACCTCTCGGGCGGCGGCCTCCATGAGCGCCTGCGCCTCCGACAGACGAGCCTCGAGCCCGCTGACCAGCAGGCCGCCCTGGTTGGCGGCGTGGAACGCCCCCGGTAGCCCCTCGCGGTGCTGGAGGAGCTGGCCGAGCAGCACGGCCGGGGCGAGATCTGCCGCCTTGCCGTGGGCGGCCTGGATGACCGGCTGCAGGTCCTCGCCCACCGGGATCGGGTCCTCGATGGGCTCGACGGCGGCAGCGGCCTCGCGGAGCGCCTCGAGCGCCTCGGGCCAGGTCGGCGAGCCGCCCACCGCGTCGCGCACGGCGCTGGCGACCGACTCGGTCTCGCGACACGCATAGACGCCGATCATCACGTCGTCGCAGGTGAGCACGTCCCGAGACTGGGCCCGCGACGAGCGCTTGGCCCAGGCCATGATCTCGACGGTGTCGGGGTGGACCGCCATCAGAAGGCCGCCGGTGGCGCAGAGTCGTCGTCGCTCGGCTCGGGAACGCCCTTGAGCCGCGCGAGCAGCGTCTCGAGACGCTGGATCATCCTCTCCTTGGTGTCCGGGAACTCGACCGCGCCCTCGATGCGCGCCCGCTCGAGCACCGGGTGGTACTGCTCGACCAGCTGGACGATGCCCGCGATCGACCGGCCGAGCTGGTTCGTGGTGATCGTGCCGTCCTGCACGGGCCACTCGATGATCGGTCGGACCTCGCCATCCGACTCGTCGTACTCGAACTGGATGAGCTTGGTTCGCCACTGCACCATGGCCGCCGCTCGCAGGAAGGCGTCGGCGTTGGGGCCGTGGATCTCGTAGGCGCGGGGCGCGAAGAGCTTGAAGTACTCGCCCTCCTCGGTGAGCTCCAGCACCAAGCGCAGCACGCTCGCCCCGTCGGGCGTCGTGTAGTACTCCGTCTCCATGCTGAAGAGGATGAAGTGCTCACGGGCATCGTAGTGCTGGATGCCCACTTCTCCGAGCAGCTGCTCCATTTGCGCAATCGTGACGGCCACGGTCGCTCCTCCCGGTGATCGGCCTGGCACCTAATCCGCGGGAGGGCCAACCGCTGGCTCGTCGCGGGTCGTTGCCTGTCACGCGCCATCTCGGCGAGCACTACTCGTCGTCGACGTCGATCTCCATGCCCTCGACACCGTCGGGCTTGGGACGTCGACGGCGCGGGCTCGCGGTGGGGGCCGACCGGGGCTCCGCCACCTCGCTCGCGGGCGCGGCGCCCCCTCCGCTGGGGGCGTCGTCGGACGCCGTGGTGCTCCACCGGGCGAGGATCGCCGTCTTCTCTCGCTCGAGATGGGCCCGCTCCGCCATGCAGCGATCCGGGTCGTCGTGGCCGCCCGCGGCACAGTCGAGCTTGCCGAGCTCGGCCTCGATCTCGCCGAGTCGCACGTCGGCCTGCTGACACGCGGCGTCACCCGCCGCACAGCCGAGCCTCGTCTCGGGTCGGATCGTCCTTTCGGGCGCCTCCGCCGGCGCCTCCGAGCGGACCGGCTCGCTACAACCCCAAGTGAACACCAGCCACCACCACACGAGCACCTCCGATGAGGGGCCTCCTATGCCGTCTCGGTCGCTGGTGGACGCTCGGCCATCCTCGTCTGCGAGGGGCCACGACCCAGGACCCGGCTCGCGTCCATCGCGGACGGTGACATCTGGGCAACCCCGTATCGAGGTCCGGGAATTGCAGAGGCCTACGACAACTGGCATGCTGCGACGATGACCACCCGGATGATGGAGCGCCGATGAAGTCGCTGGGGTCCCTCTGTGTTCCTCTCCTCGCCGTGGCGAGCATCCTCTCCACGGGCTGCACGGACGGTGGGCCCGCGCTGGCCAAGTCGTCACCGCCGACCGACACGGCCGTCACCCCCACGGCCGACACGGGCCCCGAGTCGCTTCCCGCCGCGCCCCCGCTCCGAAACGAGGTCGGTCTGGCCGACCACGAGCTCGCCTACCAGGCACTCGTGCTGATGGGGCACGGTCCGCTCGGCGCGAAGGGCGAGACGTGCTCGGAGTGCCACTCCCTGAACCAGGGGCTGATCGAGTCCTGGCGCGAGCTCACGGTTGCCGCTGAGGCGAACTGCTTCTCGGTGCCCCCGACCACCCGCGAAGAGGCGCTCGCGATCGTCGACTGCACGAGGCAGAAGCCCGACGTCGAGGGTTCGTCGTTCCACACGCCGCGCCTCGGGATCTACAGCGGGGCTGCGCACCTCGACTACTTCGACTTTCTCTTCGACGCGGCGCACGGCGACGAGTCGATCGAGCAGGCGGACTTCGTCCAGCGGGTGTCGATGCCGAGGCCGCCGCTTCGGCCGTGGAGCCAGGGTCAGTTCGACATCGTGGCGGAGTGGTTCGCGCGCGGGACCCCCTTCGTCGAGGACTTCCTGCCCGGACCGCCCCCGGCGGGTGGCTGCGTCCCCGACATCTCGTCCGAGGTCGCGGAGCACGTCGATGCGATGGCGACCGACGGCTGGCGCGCCGTGAACGAGAGCAACGGGATGCTCATGTTCGGCTGCGCCGGCGCGGAGGCCACCCCCCAGTGCCTGCAGGACTACCCGGCCACCGCCTGGGGCCACCTGCCCGGCTCCACCGTGCGCTTGCTCCGGACCAACGACTACGCCTCGTCCTATTGGACCCGGAGCTCGGCCGACGGTCGCTTCGTCGGACACGGCGGCAGCTCGGGCTTCGGGGGCTCCACCATCGTCGACCTCGCGACGGACACCGAGATCGGGGTCGCCGCACAGTACGATCCTGCGTTCTTCCCGGACAACTCGGCGTTCATGTTCCAGGCGACGTCGAGCGGCACCGGCATCTGCGACATGGGGCTCTTGACCTCCGGGGTGACCCAGGTCACCTTCGCGGAGGCCGAGTGCGGCGACTCCTCGCAGA
This sequence comes from uncultured Enterobacteriaceae bacterium, assembly GCA_964655065.1. GTDB lineage: Bacteria > Myxococcota_A > UBA796 > UBA796 > DRPG01. The sequence goes on from CAZZLC010000005.1 coordinate 10,494, forward strand.
TCGGTCTGTACCAGCACGTGGGGGCCGCGCTCGGAGGCGGCGACTACTGGACCGTCCACGGCGCGTTCGTGAGTGACGACGAGGGCCATGGCCCCACCACGGAGAACCTGGAGGCGTGGTTCGACGAGAACGAGTCCATCACGCTCACCCCGATGGTCTACACAGGTTCCGACTTCGCACCGAAGTCGGTGAGCGAGATCGACGTTCCGTTCGAGGGCGACACCGTCATCTCACGGTCGAGCGAGCTGCTGATCAGTCGCTTGGCGGGCGAGGACTTCGCGCAGAGCGGGTACGTGCTCCGAAAGGTCGAGGCGACACCGAACGGCGACGGCTATCTCGTCGAGGCGCCGATCGTCGCGACGTACTGCCTCCAGGGCGGCAAGCCCGACTTCTCCTACGACGAGCGCTGGATGGTGCTCCACCGCTACGTGACCGGCGACGATGCCGTCGAGCTCGGCTTCACGGGCCCCGACGATCCCGGCTTCGCGAGCTACCGCGTGTCGGGGGCCGCGAACCTGTACCTCGTCGACCTGCGAAGCGGGCTCTCCCGGCGGATCACGGCCATGCAGCCCGGTGAGTATGCGCTCTTCCCGCACTTCCGTTCGGACGGCTGGATCTACTTCGTCGTGCGGACCATGAGCACGACCGAGTACATCGCGGCCAGCGACGCCGCGCTGCTGCTCGAGGACTGACGTGCGGCAGGCCGCCACCATTCTCGCCCTGACGGCGTGCGCGACCGAGGTGCCCGTCGAGCGGCCGGGGGCTTGCGAAGAGCTCGGCGCTCACGCGCTTCGAACCGCCGACCGCGCCATCGTCGGGATGGCCGCGCCGTGGTCCGCGGACGGGACCCTCCGCGCCCGCGAGGAAGCGCTGGTCGGATCGATGTCGCTGCGGCGCGAGATGGCCTGGGAGACGGTGCAGAAGGTGATCGAACCGGTGGCCTTGGACCTGCCGGCCATGGACGCCGCGCGCCTTCCCGCCTGGCAGACCTGGTACCACCGCGACGATCTGCAGCGCATCTTCCAGCGTCTCCACGCTGCGCTGTCCCCCGAGCAGCGCGCCAGCCGCACGCGGTTCTCCCCGGAGGCCCTCGACGAGGCCTTCTTCTGGAACGCGGACGCCATCGACGACGACTCGACCTGGCCCGAGGATCGGTTCTCCGCCTACCTCGCGTCGCTGGACTCCGCGGAGGAGGTAGCGGGGGTCGGTGGAATCTCGCGCGTCGCCTACAACACCGCCGCGGCGAGGCACCTCCTGCAGAGCTACCCGGAGATCCTGGCCTGCCGTGAGGGACTGCCCGCACCGGAGCCCCCGGTGGTGGTCCCCGTCACCCGCCAGGGAATCCAGGTTCCTGCCTGTTCGCAGGAGCTCGTGGGCACGTTCGCCGTCGCCGAGGAGGAGTGGCTGCACGTCTCGGTGGAGGACGATGGCGAGGCCACGGTGCTGGTGGTCTCGGAGGCGGGGGGCTGCACCACGGATGCATCGGCGCAACCGTGCTCGGTCGTGGGTCCGGCCACGGTCGACGTGGTCGTCGCGGCGGACGTCGCGGACGTGAGGGCCGTGGTCGAGGTGACCCGAGAACCGCGGGACGAGGTTCCCTGGTCTCCCTGCCTCGACGGGCCCTTCCCGCACGACGCGGCGCTCCTGAAGACCGACTTCCGGCGGGCCGACTTCGAGCTGCCCTTTCCGGTGTACGACACCTCTTCGTCGGCGCTTCGGGCGCGGCTCGGCGGCGACGCGAGCTGGTCGGTGCCCGACGGAACGTCGGAGCCTCCACCGGATGCCACCTACACACTGACGCTGCCGAGCGGAACGCGGTATCGGCTCGCCGCGCTGCACGTCACGACCAAGGAGCTCGACCACTGGTCGTGGACCACGCTGTGGTGGTCGGACGACCCCAACACCGACTTCGGGGCGGATCGGCCGGGCGCCATCGGCGCGCCGTGGTCCAACTACAAGATGTGCGTCGCCGTGGCCTTCGACGAGGCCGACCCCGATCCGGCGGCCGGCTTCGAGGGCACGCTCGCCGACGCGCTCGCGGTGGTCGACGACGACCGCACCTGGTGCTCCAACCCCTATGTCGAGGCAGGGCACGGCAACGCCGGGACCAACTGTCTCGGCTGTCACCAGCACGCGGGCACCGCCGTGACGAGCCAGGAGGTGCTCGCCGCCGACGGGTGGGGACGCCGTCAGGTACGCGAGAGCTTCCCCGCCGACTACACCTTCGCGACCACTCGGGGCGACGACCTCGAGCAGCTCTTCGCCGACGTCGAGCTCTACCACCTCGACCTTCCGTGACCGGAGATCCCGTCAGGGCAGGGGCACGGTGACCACGGGCTGGAACTCGAGCTGACCGGCGATGATGCCCGACAGCACGGTGTTCACCCCGTCGAAGTCGTCGGCGGTGGTGTGCACGAGCCCGGCGAACCCGAGCGCGTAGACCGACTCGTTCGGGAACGCCTCGGCGGGAATCGTCACCTCGGTCACCGCGTTGCGGCCCCGGGTCAGGTCGTAGATCTCGCGCGCGGTGGTGGGCTCGTTCGTGTAGGTCACTGCGCCGCTCGTGGTGTCGAACACGATGATGAGCGTCCCGGTATAGCCGAGCCCCGTCACGTCGACGGGCAGAGGCGTGCCCGCGGGGTGGGACTCCACGATGCCGAGTCCGGCAGGCTCCGGAAGGGTCAGGCGGCCGACGCCGGTGCGATTCTCCAGCTCCGCGTCGAGCTGCAGCGTCAGACGAGGGTCGAGCTCGAGGTCGGAGGGCGGGAGCAGGGCGTACAGGCCGTTCTCGCGCTCGGGGACGCCCACGGCCCCCGCGCCGGTGGACGCGCTGACGTCAGCGCCCGAGACCAACGCGTCGTCGAGCTCGGTCGGGTTCGAGGCGTCGGCGAGGAACACCGTGAGGTTGGCGCCAGGGTCGAACCGCTCGAGCGCCGACAGATCGACGCGGTCGTCGGTGGGTTCGGCGACGCCGAGCGCGATGGCCTCGACGACGAGCGGGCTCGTCAGCCCGTCCAGTTGATCCCGAAGTTCGTCGAGCTCGCACCCCGCGAGGGCGAAAGTCCACAGCATGCCGTCTCCGTCGCTGGTGTGCCATCCTACTTCGTCGACGCTCGAGGGGCTTCGCTCGGTGGCCCCGCTCGTGGTAGACCGGCCACGTCATGCGGACCTCTCTCTTTACCGTGATCGCATCGCTCGCTCTGGCCGCCGGCTGCCAGAAGGTCCCGCCTGCACCGGCGGTCGAGCCGACTCCTGTCGAACCAGCCGCCGAGCTCGTCCCGGAGCCGGAGGAGCCCGTGATCGAGCACCGGCGCGTCGACAACCCGTTCGCGGGCGCGCGTTACTTCGTCAACCCGCACTACCGGACCGCCGCTCTCCAGACGAAGAGCTACGCGCCTCCGGAGCTGCACGCGGCCATCGACCGCGTCGCGAACACCGCCACGGCGGTGTGGTTGCCGCGCATCGCCGCGATCACGGGCGACGAGGGGCGGCCCTCGCTCCGCGATCAGCTCGACGAGGCGCTCCGACAGCAGGAGCAGGGCGAAGAGCCGGTCGCTATCGTTCTCGTGGTCTACAACCTGCCGAACCGCGACTGCGCGGCGGGTGCGTCGGCCGGCGAGCTCCGCCTCGAAGCCGACGGGATGCGGCGCTACCGTGAGGAGTTCGTCGATCCCATCGCGGCTACGCTCGCGGAGCCGAAGTACCAGTCGCTGCGCGGCATCGTGATCCTGGAGCCCGACTCGCTCCCCAACCTGGTCACCAACCTCGAGTCCCACGAGGCCTGCCGCACTGCGGCGCCGGCGTACCGCGAGGGCATCGCCTACGCGCTCCAGCGGTTCGCCGAGGTCCCGAACGCCTACGTCTACCTGGACATCGCGCACTCGGGTTGGCTCGGCTGGGAGCGACCGCCCGAGGTCGCCGCGCTCTACCGCGAGGTCCTCGAGGAGGCGGGGGGCGAAGACCGGGTCCAGGGCTTCGCGACGAACATCTCGAACTACACGCCGATCGAGGAGTCGCTCGACCCCTTCGAGTCGACCGCGGTCCATCAGTCGCTCATCGAGGACTTCTACAGCTGGAACCGCATCATCGACGAACACCGATTCGTCGATGCCCTGCGCGAGCACTTCCCCGACCACGGGTTCGTGATCGACACGAGTCGCAACGGCTGGGGGGGACGCCTGCTCGACGTGCCGCTCGACGGTCGGGCGCAGCGGGGGAGCTGGTGCAACGTGCGTGGAGCCGGCCTCGGCGAGAGCCCGCGGGCCAACCCCCGCGACGGCGTGCACGCCTACTTCTGGGTGAAGCCCCCCGGAGAGAGCGACGGAGCGGCCGACCCGGCGCTCGCGAACGCGGCCAAGCCCTACGATCCGGCCTGCGATCCGAACGAGAACCGGGACGCCCTCTCGGGAGGTCCCGTCGCGGGAGAGTGGTTCGCCGAACACTTCATCGAGCTCGTGCGGAACGCGAATCCGCCCTTCTGATCGCGGCCGGGTTGGCCGGTTCCTCCAGATCGTTAGTCCTCGCCCGGAGGTACTCGTGATCGACGTTGGCACCAACGCCCCCGACTTCACGCTCACCGACCAGTTCGGTCGGGAGTTCTCGCTGCAGCACCAGCGCGATCGTCACTTCGTGATGCTCGCGTTCTACCCGCTCGACTTCACCCCTACTTGAAGCCAGGAGCTTCCAGCGCTGGATGCGCTGAACTCCCGGTTTCGTGCGGCCAACACCGTGGTGTGCGGAGTGTCGGTCGACAGCAGGTTCTCTCACGCCGCGTTCGGTGAGGAGGTCGGGGGAATCGAGATCCCCCTGCTCGCCGACTTCCACCCCAAGGGCGCGGTCGGCCAGGCCTATGGCGTCTACTCCGACGAGGCGGGTCTCGACGCGCGTTCGACGGTGATCATCGACCCGGCGGGTCAGGTGGTGCACGCCGAGATGGCCGATGGCCAGCGCGACATGGAGGCGTTCGCCGCCCGTTGCGAGGCGCTCGCCGCTGGCTTCTCGGGATCGACGGCGGGTTTCGAGGAGGCTCCCGGCTTGTCCGCGGGCCACGAGCTCTTCGTCAAGGACCGGTGCATGTTCAGCCGGTGGGCACGCTACGCCCGCACGAACCTGCACCTCCAGGAGCCCCTGGTCATGACCAACGTGTCGACCGACGAGGCCGCCGCCCAGCGGCTCGAGCAGCAAGGCGGCAAGCGTCGGGCTCCCGCGCTGTGGACGGGCTCGGAGATGATCTACGAGTCGGGTGAGATCGTGAGGCGGCTCGTGGACCAGGCTGCACCCCGGTTCTGAGTCACGGGACGGGGTCAGCGCTCGCTGGTCCCGTCGCCGGGCACTCGCAGCTTCTCGGCACGGTAGGCCTTCCATCCGTCGCGATCGCGCTGGGAGAGCCGGAGGTCCAGGACCGGCGCCTCGGGGGTGTCGAGCGACCACTCGACCAGCGCGATGGCCCGCTTACCGATGCCCATCTCGTCGGCCGTCTGCCCTCCCCACCCGTCGAGGAAGCCGTAGGTGGCGAAGACGTTGCCGGTGACGGGCTGTACGTCGGCATCACCGAGCGCCTGCGAGCGCTCGGGGCCGGTGGCCGTCTGGTCGAGCACGAACGCCTCCTCGACGGTGCGCGCCACCTCGTCGATGCGGTAGCCGACCACCCGGGCCGGCTCGCGGCTCTCCATGCGGTTGTCGAACACGACCAGCACGTCGTCGTCGAGCTCGGGGGCGTGCTGGGCGTCGGGCCAGGTCACCTCCCCCTCCGGAGTGAGGAGCACGTCCGAGAAGCGCTCGTCCCAGCCCCCGGGGTCGGCGAGGAGCCAGTCCAACTGCCCCAAGCCGTCGATCTCGAACAGGGCCGACTGGTGACGGGACGACACGATCCACCCCCCGTCGCGAGGGTCTTCGATGATGCCGTTCGTGTGGATCCAGTCGTAGCCGGCCGAGGTCGTGTCCAGGCTGTTGCCGGTGGTCCGCCCCAGATCGAGGAGCTGCTCGAAGCGGGCGTCTCGTACGAGGGCGCCATCGGCCGCGAGCTCCACCGCCTGCTCGACCAGCACCTGGGCGGGCTCCCCACCCTCGACGTCGGGGTACCGCTCGACCGAGATGCTGCGGTAGTCGAGCGAGAGCCACCCGCCGTCGTCGAGCGGGAACACCTCGTGGTGGAGGTGGAGTCCCGCGGCGAGGGTCCCGCCGGGTTCGCGGCCCTGCTTGGTCAGGACGGGGGTGGTCTGGCCGAGCCAGTCCATCGTCCAGATGTTGCCGCCCCCGAGGAAGAGCAAGTCGTCGCCGTAGGGTCGGAGGTCGCCGACGCCCTGGGTGGGCCGCCACGACCACACGACCTCGAGGGCCTCGTCGAAGAGCAACATCACGCCACGGTCGTCGGGCGGCTTGGCGTAGACCAGGACGTGGCCAGGCTCCGTGCGGTCGGGCTGGTGGGCGAACACCTCGATGTCCGGCACGGGACCGCGAATCGGGTCGAGCTCGAGCGGCCAGGTGGTCACGATCCGTGCGCCGTCCTCGCTCTCGAGGACAATCTCGACGTCCACCCGCCGGTCCACGCCGAGGCCGACCAGCGGGACATCGTGGCTCTCCGCGGCGGGCCAGGTGCGGAGCTGGTCGTCCCAGCGGACCTCGAGGCGAGCCGGCCGAGCCGTGACCACCTGAAGCTGGGCCGCCCCGACCGCCTCCCCTGTCCGGACGTGGAGCGGCACCACGAGTCCCAGCGGCCCCAGGGTGCCCGGGACGGTCGTCGACGAGGGGGCCGGCAGCCCCTGGCAGGCGAGCAGCATTCCGAGCAGCATGGCCGTCACGTACCCCGCTGGCGCGTGTGGAGCTGGACGACCCGTGAAGCGAGGGCCTGCACGAAGCGGCCGGCCCAGGTGTCGATTCCCAGGCCTTCGGTGAGGGCTTCGCGGCTCACGACCTGCAGGACGACGTCGCCAACTGCGCGAACGGTGGCATCGCGGGGGCGTCCCTTGAGCACCGCGAGCTCGCCGAGCACCCCGCCCGGACCGATCTCGCCGACCAGACCCTCGCCTCCTCCGGGAAGGGTCATCGTACCGCCGTGCGGTCCGGGCGTCGGTTGCGCGCCGTTCCGCCGGATCGAGATAGGCCAACGGGTGCCCTGGAGGTGTCCGTGTCCCGAGCCCTGATGGCCGTCCTGCTCGTCGGCTGCGCGAAGTCCGTCGCTCCCACGGCGATCGACCCTACCGTGCCCCTGATCCCTCGCACGGAGCTGTTCGGGAACCCGGAGCGCACCTCGGCTCAGATCCGGCCCGATGGCCAGCAGATCGGCTTCCTCGCCGAGGTGGACGGGGTGTTGAACGTGTGGGTCGCTCCCACCGACGACCTCGACGCGGCCGAGGCGCTCACCTCCGACGCGGGTCGCGGCATTCGCTTCTGGGGCTTCCTGCACAACAACACCCACCTCGTCTACATCCAGGACGTCAAGGGCGACGAGAACTGGCGGCTACACCTGGTCGACCTGGAGAGCGGCGACGACCGCGTGGTGACCCCCGAGCAGCCCGGGGTTGCCGCCCGTGTGATGGCGACGAGTCCGGCCCATCCGAACACCCTGCTCCTCGGTCTCAACGATCGCGACCCCCGCTTCCACGACGTCCACCGCTTCGACGTGACGACCGGAGAGACCACGCTCGTCTACCAGAACGACGAGTACGCGTCCTTCGAGTTCGACGAGGACCTCGAGCTGCGCCTCGCGACGAAGATGACGCCCGACGGCGGGCTGACGTACTTCCAGCGCGACGGCGACACGTTCGAGCCGGTCGCGACCTTCGACCAGGTCGACACCATGTCGTCGAACAGCGTGGCCGTCGTGGGCAACCGTTGGCTGACCACGGACAGCCGCGGCCGCGACACCGGGGCGCTCGCCTGGATCGACCTCGAGACCGGCGAGGCGGAGCAGATCGGGGCGTCGGAGCTCGCCGACGTCGGCAGCGTGATGGTCAGCGACGTCTCCCGCGAGGTCCTCGGGTATGCCGTCGAGCACGTCGAGCTCGAGTGGGTGGCCCTCGACGAGGCATTCGCCGCCGACCTCGAGGTCGCCAGGACGCTCGGGCCGGGGCGGCTCTCCATCGGCAGCGTGACCGCCGACGAGTCGAAGTGGATCTGGTCGCTCGTCGACGACGACAACCCCGTCACCACCTACCTCTACGACCGGAGCGCCCAGTCGGTGCGTCCGCTGTTCACCACGCGCCCCGACCTCGACGACGCGCCGCTCGTGCCCATGCACGGCGAGGTGATCCCGAGTCGCGACGGGCTCGAGCTCGTCTCGTACCTGACCCTGCCGGCGGGGGCCGACTCGAACGGCGACTTCCGACCCGAGGTGGCTCAGCCACTGGTGCTGCTCGTGCACGGAGGACCGTGGGCGCGCGACCGCTTTGGCTTCAACGCCTACCACCAGTGGCTCGCCAACCGCGGCTACGCCGTGCTCTCGGTGAACTTCCGGGGGTCGACCGGGTTCGGGAAGGCGTTCGTCAACGCGGGCGACCAGCAGTGGGGTCGCAAGATGCACGACGACCTGATCGACGCCGTCGACTGGGCCGTCTCCGAGGGCATCACCACCCCGGACGAGGTCGCGATCATGGGCGGCAGCTACGGCGGCTACGCGACGCTGGCCGGGCTCACCTTCACCCCCCAGCGCTTCGCCTGCGGGGTCGACATCGTCGGCCCGAGCAACCTCGAGACGCTGTTGGCGTCGATTCCTCCCTATTGGGCCCCCCTCCTCGAGATGTTCGCGACTCGGGTGGCCGACCCCCGGACCGAAGAGGGGCGCGCGATGCTCCGGGAGCGGTCGCCGCTGCACGCGGTCGACGCCATCCAGCGGCCCCTCCTCATCGCTCAGGGAGCCAACGATCCACGCGTGAAGCAGGCCGAATCCGACCAGATCGTCGACGCGATGCGCGAGCGCGGCATTCCCGTGACCTACGCCCTGTTCCCCGACGAGGGGCACGGCTTCGCCCGTCCCGAGAACAACCTCGCGTTCACCGCGCTGAGCGAGGCCTTCCTCGCCGAGTGCCTCGGTGGACGCGCCGAGCCATTCGGCGACGTGATCTCCGCCTCGTCGATCGAGGTGCCCGAGGGCGCCGAGCACGTCCCGGGGCTCGCCGAGGCACTCGCCGAGGAGTAGCCCGCGTGAACCGAGCCTCTCCACCGAGCGTGCTCGCGCTTCTCCAACGCATCGTCCAGTCCGACGGCCCCACGCGGCTGTTCGAGCCTCGACGCGGACCCTCCGGGGCGGGCCTCCTCCCCCACGGGCGGGGTCCGTTTGCCGAGCTCCTCGATCAGCTGCTGGGAGGGCTCGTGGAGGAGGTGACCGGGGGGCCCGTGCGCCAGATCGTGCTCACCGACGACGGCGTGCGCTTTCTCGTGCGTCACCTCCGCCCCGACCAGCGACCGCACGCGGTGCGACGCGCCTCGGCGCTCTACCAGCCCGCCATGCTGCGCGCGTGGAAGGAGGTGGCCTCACCGGCCGAGCGCGACGTCGTGCAGACCGCCGCCGACGAGCTCTACGGCGACCTCGTGGGTGGAGCGCCGGACACGACCGGCGAGTTCGAGCGGATCCGGGCGGAGGAGCTCGTGCTGTCCTGGTCGCGGGAGTCCGACCCCGACGTGCGCCGCGGACTCGCACGGGCCATGATGTCGCTCGGCCTGCGCCCGCTCGGCGAGGTCGACGAGGTGGTGTCCTTCGACGCACGCCACCACGTGTGTGACGAGAGTCTCTTTCCTGGCGATCCCGCCCGCATCGTGGCCCCCGGGTGGCAGCTCCTCACGACCGAGGGCGTGACGCTGCTCCAGAAGGCCGTCGTCGAGTTCCGTGAGGACCCATGACCGTACCCGACAGCCTGTGCATCGACCTTGGCGCGTCGTACACGAAGATCGCGTACCGCCCCGCGCCCCCGGCGGACACCCACCTGCTCGCCCATCCTGACCTGACCGATCCACTGCAGGTCTGCATCCCGTCCGTGGCGGCCCGCAATCCGGCCAGCGACCGCTGGGTCTTCGGAGCGCAGGCCGCCGGGCTCAAGGCCGGTCCCCGGGTGGAGCTCCACGACAACTGGAAGGCCGACCTGTTCGCCCCCGAGTCGGGCGAACTCTCGATGATCGAAGACGCGACGCCTGCCGTGCGACGCGAGCTCGTGGCCAAGGTGCCGCTGCTTCGTGCCTTCGACGTCGCCGAGCGCTTCCTGCGCTGGCTCCACGACGTGCAGCTCCCTGCGATGCTCGACGTGGACGACCTGTCGCACGCCCAGGCCCAGCTGTGCGTGCCCGACTTCGTGCTCGACAGCCCGCTGGCGCCGCGGCTCGACAGGCTGATGCGGGACATCGGCTTCGTGAACGACGGCGCGTTCACCATGTCCGAGCCCAAGGCGAACCTGATCGGCGTGCTCTCCGAGGGCCGCAACCCCGTCACCGCCTCGGGGGAGCCCAACCTGCTGGCGATGTTCGGTGACCTCTCGGTGCTGCGCACCCTGTCGACGCCGGGTCAGGGCGTGCTCGTCGTCGACGTCGGGGCCTTCACCACCGACCTCGCGCTCTCGGGGTTCGGAAACGACGGCAGCCAGTTCGACGAGGACCCGGCGACCTCGGCGCGGCTCGGGGTCCGCAAGCTCGACGAGTGGATCCTCGAGACGGCGACCCCCGAGGCCCGCGACCAGGCTCTGAGCAGCGCCGAGGAGCGCGAGCACTTCCACCGGCAGGTCTTCGGCGCGGCTCGCATCCCGGCCCGTCCCGAGTCCCTCGGGCTCGATGCCGCAGCGGTCGACGCCGCGGTCGATCGGTTCGCCCAGGCGATCCTGGACGAGGTGGACCGCTTCGTCGCGTCGGTCGACGCGCACGTCTCGTTCAACGCGGTGCTGACGGGCGGCGGGTCGAACATCGTCGGGGTGGCCCGTCGGCTGGCCCGGGGCCTCGTCGACCGCGGGGTGGGGTCGCTGCACGCCCCCGATTCCACGGAAGCGCCGGCGAGCATCCGCCGCTACCCGCTCGGGCCCGAGCTCGTACGCGGAGGCTCGGCGATGGGAGGATGCTCGATCCTCTATCGATGAGCCGCGGTCCGCGGAGGTTATCCTCCCAGCCGCGACGGAGGATGCGATGTCGTTTCTGCTGCTGATCACCCTGGTCCCCGCCCAGGCGAGCGACGCGCCGCTGGTCCCTCGTGCCCCCCTGCCCGCCGAGCCTCTCTACGCCTACGAGGGCGCGGACTCGCTCGCCGTCAAGTGGCGGGACGCACACCGCGCGCGGGTCGACGCCGCGGGTGGGCTGCGCTTCGCCGACGAACTGGCGCCCCAGGACCAGGCAGCCATCGACCGCATCCTCGCCGGGGCCACCCTCGCGAGCTGGACTGGGGTGTCGGAGCCTCGCCTGCGCTCCCTCGAGGTGCGGGCCGAGCGCCGGAGCGGCCGCGCGCAGCCCGATCTGGCCGGCATCCACCGCGTGACCGTGGCCGACCCGACGCCCGAGCGACTGCTCGAGGTCGGGCGCGCGCTCCAGGGGTTGGACCTCGTCGAGTTCGTCGTCGTCGAGCACCCCCTGGTGCCGCCGCCCGGCGACATCGCTCCGCCGACCCCGGACCACGAGAGCGAGCAGGGCTACCTCGACTCCGACCCCGGCTTCGACGTTCGCTACGCCTGGAGCGAGGGCTTCACGGGAGCCGGGGTCACGGTGCGGGACTGCGAGTACGGGTGGGACCCCGAGCACGAGGACCTGGTCGATGCCGTCCTCTTTGCCGAGGCCGGGCAGACCCAGGACCCGTCGGTGGTCGACAACGGCTGGCACCACCACGGCACCGCGGTGGCGGGCATCGTGATCGGGCAGGACAACGGCTACGGCATGACCGGCATGGCGCCCGCAGCGGCCTTCGGCTTGTACCCTGAGCGTTCGATCGAGGAGGGCTCGCGCCGGTCCGTGGCGGTGGCCAACGCGGTCGCAGACAGCGTGCCCGGCGACATCGTGCTCCTCGAGATGCAGACCGTCGGTCCCGACGGCCGCTTCGCGCCCGCCGAGCTGAACTCCGCGGTGTGGCTCACCGTGCGCACTGGCGTCGACGCCGGGATCACGGTGATCGGTGCCGCGGGTAACGGTGCTGCCGATCTCGACTCCGAGCCCTACCTCGACTACCGCTCGCGGGGCGACAGCGGCGCGATCCTCGTGGGGGCCGGCACGCCCGACGTCCAGCACGCCCGGTTCGACTTCAGCACCTATGGCGCTCGCGTCGACGTGCAGGGGTGGGGGCGCGAGGTGTTCACCACCGGTGGGGGCAGCTTCGTCGTCTACGGCGGCGACGTCCGTCAGGCCTACACCGACGTGTTCTCGGGCACGAGCAGCGCGTCGGCGCTGATCACCGGCGCCTCGGCGCTCCTGATGGAGGCGAGCTTCCGCTACCGTCCCGACGGCATCGCGCCGGGAGACCTGCGCGACTTGCTTGTGGACACCGGCATTCCCTTCGACGAGGGGATCGGGCCCTTCCCCGACCTGCGGGCCGCGCTCGACGGCATGAACGCCGTGCTCGACATCACGCCCACGATTCTCCCCACCGCACCGCCCGGCAACCCGCCGGGCAAGGTCCGCGAGGGCGAAGCGGTCGCGGTGACGGCCGAGGTTCGCATCCTGCCCACCCACGAGCCGCGCTTCGTGTGGACGCTGCCCGACGCCACCGAGGTCGAGGGGGCGGTGCTCGAGTTCGTCGGCGAGGACGATGGCCCGGTCGAGATCGGCGTCCAGGTGTTCGACGAGTGGGACCGGAGCGCTTCGGGCACGATCGGCTTCGACGTCGTCAACGTGCCCCCCACGCTGCCGGGACCCCCCGACGTCGTGGGCGTCCTGCGCGAGGGCGAGCCGCTCACCGTGTCGGTGGGGGAGGCGACGGATCCCGGCGACGACACCGTGACCTACCAGTGGACGGTCGACGGCGAGACCCTGCCCATCGACGGGCCGAGCTTGGAGGTCGCCCTGGTCGAGGGCACCCACAGCGTCGAGGTCGTGGCCATCGACGACGACGGCGGGGTCTCCGACCCCGAACGAGCCAGCCTCGTGGTGGAGGACGTGCCCGCGACCCTCACGCTGTCCGCGCCGAGCGACGTCGAGCCTCGTCAGGAGGCCGTGCTCTCGGTGGCCATCGAGGACCCGGGTATCGACGACGTGCACACCGTACGGTGGGTGTTCGGCGACGAGGAGACCGGCGAGGGCGCCGAGGTCACCCACGCCTGGCGCTCGACCGGCGTCTACGACGTCGTCGTGACCGTCGTGGACGACAAGGGCGTCGAGGTCACGGGGACCACTCGCGTCACCGTCGAGCGAGCCTCCCTCCTGGGCTGCGCCACGCCCGTCGGGGCGCCCTGGCTGCTCGGCGGCGTGGTGGCGGGTCTGCTGCTCCGTCGCCGGCAGGGGCGGTCATGAGCTCGAGACTGCGCTGGGGGCTGGCTCTCGGCGGCCTGATCCTCGCTCTGGGACTGGGCGGCTCGGTGCTGTCGGGCTTCGACCGGGGCCCGACGCCGACGCCGACGCCGACTCCGCCGTCGCCGGTGGCGGAGGAGGGCCCGGCCCGAAGGTCCGTGTCCGCACCCCCGCCGGACCCGTTGGACCGGGTGCGGCCGACCGTCACCGAGGGCATCGAGCGAGCCGCGGCCGAGGGCCTCGAGCCCGAGGGGCTCGTGGTCGACCCGGAGGACGTCCCCGTCCGCGGGGTCCGAGCTGGCGAGCCACCGACGCTGGAGGACGTCGAGGTCGCGTACGCGACGTTCGACAAGATCAGCCTCCTGCCCGAGACTCCCGAGGACGATCCCGACGTGTGGGACCGTGAGGCGGCGGTTCGCCTGCGCTACAAGACGGTCGCGCTGCAGAAGCTCGTCGATCAGGTCGATGCGGGCATGGAGGCTGGCACGGTCGATCGGTCGGCGGGGCGTCGGGTGCTCGAGCGCACCCGTCAGAAGGTGGTCGACACGATGGCCGACGTCCCGGTTCCGTCGTACATCGTGGACGACGAGGCGGCCGAGGCATGGCGCCTCCAGGTGACCGAACAGGCGCTGGCGGTGATCGATCCGCTGTCGCCCGAAGAGATGGAGGAGTAGGTGCGACCCTGGGTAGTGGGAGGCCTGGTGGTGGTCGGCGTCGTAGGGGCCCTGCTCTTGTGGGGAGGCCCGTCGCCGGAGCCCGAGGGCGAGGTGAGCCCTGCGCCGCGACCGGTGGTGACGTCGACCCCCGACGTGCCGCCATCGGCAGAGCCTGCCGCGCCGGTGGCCGTGGCCGAGCCGGCGCCCATCGCGCCCGAGCCGGGCGACGAGGTGCCGCGGGAGCTGAAGAAGCTGCTCGTGGGCAATCCCGCCCCCGGCGAGTGGGTCGAGGATCCTCCCGAGCTCTACTCCGAGCAGGTGTTCGGCGATCAGGTCGAAGCGATGCTCGTCGAGTGCGACAGCGCGCACCGCATCGTCGACGTGACGTGCGACGAGGCGCCGTGCATGGTCGCCTGGGTGGCGGCGCCCGACGACCCGCATCCCGCGACCTGCGGACGCTGGGCCGGGGCCTTCGGCTCGGGGATCACCAAGGTCGGCTTCGACGTCGACTGCCCCGACGGCCGAAGGGTCCGCGCCGAGCTCGCCACGCCCCAGGAGGCCCTACTCGAGTCGGTCGAGGATCCCGACGCCTGGCACGGCGGCCGCATGGCCCACCGCGCGGCGGCCTACACCGTCTCCAACTGGTGCGAGTGAGCGCGTCAGACGGGCGCGGGCTCGCCGGCGGGTAGCCACAGCTCGAACGTGGCTCCGCCCTCGGAGGACGCGGCGAGCGCGATCGAGCCCCCGTTGTCCTCGACGAGCCGGCGCGAGATCGCGAGCCCCAGGCCGCTCCCGCCGGCTCCCCGCCGGGTCGTGAACCGGGCCTCGAAGACCCGGTCCTGAAGGGCGGTCGGAACGCCCGGCCCGTTGTCCGACACCGTCAGCCGAACCCGCTCGTGGTCGTTCGAGGCGGCGAGCACGAGCCGCGGCTCCTCGACGGCGGCCTCGGCCATCGCGTGCCCCGCATTGACGATGAGGTTCACGAGCACGCGGCCGAGGTCCGTTCGGTCGCCCCGCACCACCAGATCGGAGGGGCAGCGCACGTCGATGGTGATGCCGGGGGGAAGCTGACCCCGGGCCACGGCGAGTGCGCCGTGCAGCAGGTGGTGGAGCTCCACGATCCCGCAGTGCCCAGGGTCGTCGGGAATGTGCAGCCCGCGCACGGACGTGTGTAGATCGGTGAGGAATCCCACCGACTGGCGGAGGTCCACCAGCTCCTCCGAGAGCCGTTTGGCCACGTTCGCTTCGACCTGGGCGGCCACCGTCGGGTAGAGCGACTGCAGCTCGTCGCAGCAGCCCACGACCCGGGACGCCACGTTGGCGAGGTCGTGCAGCAGCTGTCGCTGGGCCTCCGCCTGGCTGCGGATCTGCATGGCGGCCACGATCTCGCCGGCGAGACGGGTGCGGTGGGCCAGCGACTGCGCGTCGAGCAGGGCACGGCGCAGGTCGGAGGGCGACCAGGGCTTGGTGAGGAACCCCGACACCCGCCCTTGATTGATGGCCTTGAGCACGCTCTCGCGCTCGGTGTAGGCGGACACGATCAGCCGCTGCATCTCGGGGTAGCGCTCGCGCACCTGCTCGCAGAGCTCGATGCCGGTCATGCCGGGCATGCGCTGGTCGGTGAGGAGGACGTCGAACTGGCGGCTCGCGAGCTCGGCGAGCGCCTCGGCCCCCGAAGCTGCGCACACGATCTCGAACTCGTTGCCGAACGCCGCCTCGAACACGACGCGATTGCCTTCCTCGTCGTCGACGTAGAGGATCGGCAGGGGGCGGGCGAGGCTCGTCGGGTCGGAGGTCACGAGCTGCCCTCCGTCACGAGCCCCGTCGCGGGAAGCACCATCGTGAAGCGGGCTCCCCGACCCGGCTCGGAGCTGACCTCGAGCGTGCCGAGATGCCCGTCGACCACGCGGCGACACAGGTGGAGCCCGAGCCCGGTGCCTCCGTCGGCCTTGTGGGTGGTCACGAACGGCTCGAAGATCTCCTTCAGGAGTCCTTCGGGGACCCCGGAGCCGGAGTCTTCGACGTCGATCTGGACGGCGTTGGCGACGGGGCTGACCGAGACCTCCACCCATCCGCCCTCGCCCGCGGCCCGCAGCGCGTTGTCGAGCAGGTTCGTGACCACGAGGTCGAGCTGCCCGGGACAGCCGGTGACCGGCGGTGTCGCGGCCGTGGTCACCCGCACCTCCACGCCGCGGGTCCGGTGCTCGAGCAGGACGAGCGCGCTCGCGATGCTCTGGGCCGGGTCCCAGGGGCCGGCGTCCTCGGCCTCCAGGGGCCGAACGTCTCGGGCGAGGTGCAGGAGCCGGTTCGCGGCCTGATCGATCACCTCGACGACTCGGCCCGTGCGCACGTCGAGGTCGACGGGGAGTCGCTGGCGGAGGGCCTCGAGGCCCTGTACGAGCGCGTGGACCGGGTTGCGGAGCTCGTGGGCCAGCCCCGCCATGAGGCTCGTGGTGTCGTCGAGCTTCTGCTGGCGCGACACGGCTCGCCGGAGCATCGTCAGCTCCCGCTCGCGTCGCGCTCGTCGCGCGAGCCGTGGAGCGGTGACCGGTTCTACCAGGACGTCCACGAACGGAGCCTCGGTGCGGCCCGACGAGCCAGGGGCGACCACCTCGAGCACCGGCACGTCGAGCGGCTCGAGCGCGGCCCGCAGCCGCCGGGTGGGGGTCGACGCGTCCGCCACCACGACCTCGGGCCATCGGCTCGCGATGTGCGTCCCTGCCGCATCGATGCACGCTGCGCGGCGAATGACGGCGTCGTCGGTGCGTCCCGCGGGCCACGAGGCAGGAAACGGCCCGATCAGCAGCACGCGCGGGGGATCGTCGGTTTGGGACAAGGAGGCTCCGGGCGGCCCTGCGAGCGGCGCCTGTTGGTCCTTCGTTCGGAGGACCCTGCGACTTGACCTGGTTCCCCGATCCTCCAACCGAAGGGCTTGCGATCCGACAGCACAGCGGTGCAGTCGGACGCCCACATCCACTCCATGTTCTTCGCCCCGATCCTGGACCATGCCCACCGGACCATGGGAGCGGAACGGGTGGCCGAGGTGCTGGCGCAGTTCGGGACCACGGAGGCCGAGCTCCGGGACCCTCGGGCGTGGTTCTCGAGCGAGCTGACCGACAGTCTCGCGGACGGATTCGTGGAGGCGTCGGGGAATCCGGACTTCTTCCGGGAGGTCGGTCGCCTCTTCATGACGGGGCCCTACACGGGCTCGCTCACCCCGCTGATTCGCCTGTTCGGCAGCCCCCGCAACGTCTTCGCGTCGTTCCCCGGCACCGCACCGCGGTGGTGCAAGTCCGGTCGCTACGTCATCCACGAGATCGACGACCGGAGCGTGCGGCTGTCGTTCGAGTCCGATCTCGAGCGGAGCATCCAGGTCTGCATCGGCCGAGAGAGTCAGTTTCGATGGTGCTTCCCGGCTCTCTTCGGGTATGCGCCGGCCGAGGTCGAGCACACCGAGTGCATGCACCGGGGCGGGGAGCGCTGCACCTATCAGCTCCGCTGGACCCCCCCGGCCCCGAGTCCCGTTCGCTGGGTCGCACCGGCGACCGGGGCGATCATCGGTGCACTCCTCGGGCTGGTCTCCGGCCTCGGGGCGGGGTCGATCGCGCTGTCGCTCGTCGGACTGGCGATCGGGGTCTTGATCGCCCTGGTCGTCCGGCTCGACGACCAGCTGACCGACCGCTCCGACGCGCTCCTCGAGCAGGCGGTGGAGCTGCGGCGAGGGCGCGAGGCGGAGGAGCGCCGGTATGCGGAGCTTCTCGAGGCGAAGCGCTTCGTCGACCTCCGCGTCGAGGAGCGGACCGCGGACCTGAAGCGCACTGCCGTCCAGCTCGAGGACGCCCTGGCCGAGGTCCGCGCCCTCGACGAGGTGAAGTCGAGGTTCTTCGCCAACGTGAACCACGAGCTCCGCACACCGTTGCAGCTCATCCTCGCTCCGCTGGACGACCTCGTCGAGGGGCGGGAGCCCGCCGGAGGCCGCGAGCCGGCGCTTCGGGCCATGCAGCGCAACGCGAGCCGTCTGCACGCGCTGATCAACCAGACCCTCGATCTCGCCAGGGTGGACGCGGGTGCCGAGACGCTCCGTCGAACGGTCCACGATCCGGTCGCGCTGTTGAGAGGGGTCGCGGATTCGTTCGTCAGCGCGGCCACGAGCTCCGGCATCCACCTCGAGCTCGTCACCGAGGGGCTCGCCGACGCGACGATGCTGGATGGACACTGGATCGAGAGCGCCCTCACCAACCTCGTCGCCAACGCGCTACGCCACTGCGATCCCGGTGACACGGTGACCGTGCGGGGCGTCGCGACCTCGGAGCGGCTGCGGATCTCCGTCGAGGACACCGGCCCCGGCATCCCTCCCGAGGATCTCCCGAGCATCTTCGAGCGCTTCGCGCAGAGCAAGCAGAAGGAGACGGGCCCTCGGGGAACCGGCCTCGGCCTGGCCATCGTCCACGAGGCGGCGCGCCTGCACGGCGGGACCGCGACCGTGCAGAGTGAGGTGGGCGTAGGCACCACCTTCGTCCTCGATCTGCCGCGGGTCGCGCCGGATGGGAGCGCCTCGTCGGCCGCGGTCGACGTTCCGGCCACGCCCCAGTCGTCCAACCGACCGGACGACGACGACACCGAGCTCCCGGAGGTCTACGAGCTCCCCGGGCCGACCGACCACGCGCCGCTGGCGGTCGTCGCCGAGGACCAGCCGGACCTTCGCCGCTACATCGCGACCATCCTCGCCGGAGAGTACCGCGTGGTGGCGTGCAGCAACGGCCGCCTCGCCCTCGACGCCGTGCTCGAGCGCCTGCCCGCTCTCGTGGTCACCGATCGCTCCATGCCGGAGTTGACGGGGGTCGAGCTGTGTCGAGCCCTCCGGCAGCGTCCGGAGACCGAGACCCTGCCCGTGATCCTGCTCACTGCCCACCGGGAGCTCACGGACGTGCTCTCTGCCTACGAGGCGGGCGCCGACGACTATGTCACCAAGCCCTTCCACGCCCAGGAGCTCCTCGCGAGGGCCCGGACCCACGTGGGGCTGCGAGAGCTCCGGGGTCAGCTGGTGTTTCGGGAGCGGCTCGCGAGCGTCGGGCTACTCGCCGCCGAGATCGCGCACCACCTCCGGAACCCGCTCAACGTCATCCAGAACGGGCTCGGCGTGATCGGCGAGGAGCTTCCCCTCGCTCGACAGCCGCTGGTGGGCGTGATGCGCGACTGCGCCACCCGCATCGCGCTCGTCTCCGACGACCTGCTCCACCTCGCCGAGGGGCGCGAGGAGCGCGCGGCGGAGGCTCATCATCCAGGTCAGGGCCTTCGGCGGGCGGTGCGCCTGGTCGGTGCGTCCACCCAGGGACTGCGGATCGAGGACAGTGTCGAAGACGCCGCGATCGTCGAAGGGGTTCCCGGCGAGCTCAGCCAGGTTTTCCTGTACCTGGTCGAGCACGCGAGTCGCGCCACCGATCACTGCGGCACCCTGCGCGTCGAAGGCCTGGCCCGCGACGGGTGCTACGTCGTGACGGTGGCCCACTCCGGGCGGAGGATGTCCGAGGCAGAGCGGGCGCGGATCTTCGAGCCGGTGCGGGCCGAGGAACGAGGGGTCGGGTCCGGGCTCGACCTCTCGATCGCCGCTCACCTGGTGCGCCAGCACGGTGGAACCCTCGAGGTTGGCGCTGACGACGAGCTCGGCGGCGACCGCTTCGAGCTCGCTCTGCCGCTGATCGGCGCGCCAGCCGTCGCCTGAGCGAGGGTGTGGTTGGCGAGGCCCGGCTCCGACGGGCTTGTGCCGAGCGGGGAGAGAAGTTCGATCGCTACTTCGGGCAGGACCGCGAGATGCTGGCCGCGGACCGGGCGCAGCTCGACACGCTGGAGCACGTGCCGCCGTTCCTCGCGCTGCTCTGGCTTCACGCGGCGTTCGTCGGTCCGGGGTCGGCGACTGCCGCGGGGGCGGTCTACCTGGCCACTCGCATCGCCCACCCCATCCTCGTGGGCGCACGGCTCGGTCGGGGAGTGAAGCTCGGGATCCTCTACGCCACCGTGCCTGGGTATGTGGTGCTCGCCTACCTTCTCGTCGGCCTCGTCTACGCGCTCGTGCGACCGTTCGTCGGGTAGTGGCCCCGGAGCAGCGGGACACG
>CAZZLC010000005.1:30763-203205 GCA_964655065.1 uncultured Enterobacteriaceae bacterium
TCTACGCGCTCGTGCGACCGTTCGTCGGGTAGTGGCCCCGGAGCAGCGGGACACGTTGGTCAGTCGAGGCTGGCCTGCAGCTCTTCCTCGGTGAGGTGCCGCAGTGTCTTGGTCACCATCCACTCGTGTCCGAAGGGGTCGCGGAACCGTCCGTCGCGCATGCCATACGGACGATCCGCCACCGGGTGGATCGTCGTGGCCCCCGCCTGCACGGCGCGAGCTACGATCTCGTCGGGATCGTCGCACATCAGCATCAGGACCACCGGCGTGCCCCCGAGTTCCAGCGGATCTCGAGCTTCGCTGCCATCGGACTCGGTGAGCGACATGCGAAGCCCGGCCACGTCGAGCTCCGCGTGCACGACCCGACCCGACGGGTCCTCGAGGACCATCCCGGGCGTGGCCCCCAGGGCGTCTACGAGGAAGGCCTGCGCTTCGCGTGCGTTTCGAACGACGAGCCGGGGCGTGAGCGTGGTGTAGAGATCAGTCATGATCACCTCCGACGCCAAGGTTTGCGGTTCCGCTGGGCGTCGCTTGTAGAAACCTGCACGTGGTTCTCGAAGGGGCCTCGCCGGGCGAGGTAGGCGGTGGGCGTCATGCCGGCCACGCTCCGGAACTCGTGGTTCAGGTGGGCCTGGTCGTAGAACCCGCAGCGCAGGGCCACGCCGGCCAGGTCCCCCGCCCCCTCCCGTCGCAGCAACCCGAGCGCGCGCTGGAATCGGGACACGCGGGTGTACTGTTTCGGCGTGAGGCCGGTTTCGTCGGTGAACGTTCGCGAGAACCTGCGCTGGGACGCTCCGAGCTCCGCCGCGACGTCGGCTACGCGACTTCCCTCGCGGAGCCGCTCGCAGGCCCAGGCGAGCGCCCACCGTCGGGAGCGTCGCGTGACCGTCGCGGCCAGGCCCCGTTCGAGTGCGGACAGGGCCTCGCGGGGCCCTCGAGCTTCGCGTACCCGCGTGATCCAGCGCTCGGACTCCGGGCCCAGCAGCTCGAGCAGGTCCACGTACTGTCCCGCCAGGGGGCGAACGGGGATGCCGAGCCAGGCTGCGGCCCCACCGGGATGGAACCCCGCGCCGGCCACGGAGCGCTGATCCTCGCGGCGTAGCCCCACCGGGGAGAGGAAGGGTCCCCCCAGAGCGGCGGGTCCGGTCGACTGGGCGCCGTGGGGCGGAGTCGTCCAGCGGTTCGGCTGGTCGTCGAGCTGGACCACGAGCTGACAGCCGCCGGACGGGAGCACCCACTCGAACTCGGCGGACGGCGAGCCCCGGAACACCCACACCACGCTGACCAGCGCGTCGAGGGGGGGAGCTGGAGCACGAGCGACGAACGAAGGCCTTTCCCACGAGCGCATCGGATCCCCCGAGCCAGCGGGAGGGGCCCTGACGCGGTCCATCTCGCCGACACGATGTTGCGGGCCGCGTTCTCTCGACCCGAACGCCGGGAGTGCGGGTCGCGAGGCCCAAGACCGGATAGCCGTATCCGGAAATCCGGATCGTTCAGGGAGTAAACGTGCAAAACGGGCTGAGCGATGGCATCGGTCCCAACCTCCGCTACGATCTGCCCGCCGGCCTTGTCGTGTTCCTCGTGGCGCTGCCGCTGTGCCTCGGCATCGCGCTCGCCTCGGACGCGCCGTTGCTCGCGGGGCTGGTGACGGGCGTGATCGGGGGGCTCGTCGTGGGCCCCCTGTCCGGCTCGCAGCTGTCGGTCTCGGGTCCCGCCGCCGGGCTCACCGTGCTGGTCGCCTCGGGCATCCAACAGCTCGGCGGGTTCGAGTACTTCCTCCCGGCTGTCGTGCTGGCGGGAGCCATCCAGCTCGTGCTCGGGCTCCTGCGCGGCGGCGTCCTCGCCAACTTCTTCCCCTCGCCCGTGATCGAGGGGATGCTGGCCGGCATCGGGATCATCTTGATCCTCAAGCAGATCCCGCACGCGCTCGGTCACGACGTCGGCTACGAGGGCGACCTCGACTTCTGGATGTTCGGGGGCCAGGCCAACACGTTCTCGGAGATCGCCTCGGCGTTCTACACGATGTCGCCGGGTGTGGTGCTCGTGAGCATCTCGTGTCTCGCGGTGCTCGTCCTCTGGCAACGCCCCATCATCGCGCGTCAGCCGTGGTCGCGGCTCCTCCCCGGTCCGCTCGTCGCGGTGGCGCTGGGTATCGCCTTGAACGCGGTCTACGGGTTGGTGGCGCCGTCGCTGCGCATCACCGCCGAGGACGGGCACCTCGTGCAGTTGCCCGTGCTCGGGAGCATCGGCGAGCTGGTCTCGAGCTTGTACACGCCGAACTGGGCTCACGTCGGGTCCTCGGAGCTGTGGACCGTGGCCGCGACCATCGCCGCGGTGGCGTCCCTGGAGACGCTGCTGTCCGTCGAGGCCGTCGACAAGCTCGACCCCTTCCGGCGCATCTCCGACACCAACCGCGAGCTGCTCGCCCAGGGAACGGGCAACGTCCTCTCCGGGCTGCTCGGCGGCCTGCCCATGACCTCGGTGATCGTGCGGAGCTCGACCAACGTCTACTCCGGGGGGCGCACGCGCATGGCGGCGTTCGTCCACGGGGTGTTGCTCGGCGGGCTGGTGCTCGCCGTGCCGAGCCTCCTCAATCAGATTCCGCTCGCCGCGCTCGCCGCCGTGCTCCTCAACATCGGCTACAAGCTCGCGCGCATCGAGCTCTGGCAGCGCATGTACCAGTCCGGCGCCGACCAGTTCATCCCCTTCGTCGTCACGGTCTCGGTGACCGTGTTCTCCGACCTCCTCACCGGCGTGCTCACCGGCCTCGCGATCGGGATCGTGATGGTCGTGGTCACCAACTTCTCCACCGCGATCTCGGTCGTGCACGAAGAGGGGGCGTGGCTCGTCCAGTTCACGAAGGACGTGAGCTTCGTGAACAAGACGAAGCTGCGCACCGTGCTCCAGTCCATCCCGCGCGGGGCGGAGGTGATGATCGACGGGACGCGAGCCACGTTCATCGATCACGACATCCTCGCCACGATCGAGGACTTCCAGAAATCCGCGGCGTTCCGCGACATCACGGTCCAGACGCGCAACCTGGCCTCGAAGGACCACCCCATCCGCCTGCCGGGAGTCTGACCGATGGAAGCGTGGAAGCGACTGCTGCTCGAGAACAAGGCCTGGGCCCAGGACCGGGCATCCCGCCCTCCCGAGGCCGAGGAGGTCGACCGGCCCACCTTCCTGTGGATCGGGTGCTCCAGCGCGCGCGTCTCGCCCGAGAAGATCACGGGGGCGGGGCCGGGGGAGCTGATCGTGCACCTCAACGTCGCGAACCTGGTGGTGCACACGGACGCCAACCTCGCTGCGGTCGTGGAGCTCGCGGTGAGGCAACTCGAGGTGCCGCACGTCATCGTGTGCGGTGACTACGAGAGTCTGGGGGTGCGCGCCGCCATGGCCCGCGAGCCAGCGGGGCGACTGGATCCGTGGCTCGCCCACGTCCGCGACGTTCGCTACGCGCACCGCGACGAGCTCGGGCTCCACGACCCCGTCGCGGCGGAGCGAAGACTGGTCGAGCTCAACGTCCTGCAGCAGGTCCACAACCTCGCCCGGAGCGAGGTCGTGCAGCGAACGTGGGCGACCGAGGAGCGGCCGACCCTGCACGGATGGGTCTACGACAACGCCGACGACCTGATCACGCAGCTGGTGATGGTCGACCGGGACATGGCCGTGGACGAGATCTTCCGCTTCGACGAGCCGGGGTGATCGGCAACCGCTCGAGCGGGGTCACGCCAGGTGGACGATGTCGTCGCCGTGTCCGGCGATGCAGCGAGCGACCTCGCGGGCCCGGTGCCGCAGCACGGCCGAGGCGTTGATGTAGCCCTTGTCGGTGATCTCGCCGGCGTCCAGGTCTGGCTCCGCCTCGAGCAAGAGCACCCGCGCGATCCGCCGCGAGGCACCTTCCTCGGGCGAGTGGAGGCGCTGGCGCAGCGCGACGTGGATCGCGGGATGGCGCACGAGCTCCGCCATGCCTTCGGCCTTCGGCGCCAGCGACCCGGCGGGGCCCGGGGCGAGCCAGGCCAGGAGCACGACGGCGTCGGTGTCGTGGCCAGCCACGACCGCCCCCGACAGCAGGCCGCCCGACAGCGACAGCGTCTGGGTGCGCAGGAGGCCCACGTGCACCCAGGTGCCGGAGGCGAGCTTGAAGTCCTCGGCCACCCGGCCTGCGAACCGCACTCCACGCGCGGGATCCGCCTCGTCGACGAACGTTCCCGCGTCGCCGATCCGGTAGAACCCCTCGTCGTCGAACGCCGCGACCGTGGCCTCGGGTTCCCGATGGTAGCCCGGGGTCACGTTCGCGCCGCGCACGCGCATCTCGAACCGGTCGCCGCTCGGCACGAGGCGAAGCTCCACCCCGGGCACCGGCAAGCCGATGTTGCCAGGATCCTCGCTCGGGAAGTGGGCGGAGGTCACGAGCGGCGCGGTCTCGGTGCTGCCCCAGGAGGTCGTGAGCCAGATCCGGTGGCCCAGCGTGCGCTCCGCTACGCGATCGAGCCGATCCCAGGTGCTCTTCGGCAGCGCCGCCGCCGCGTAGAACAGGCCCGTCAGCCGAGAGAAGAAGTGCTCGCAGAGCTTCTCGTCGACCTCGAGCGCCTCCACGAGCATCGCGTAGCCGGCCGGGACGTTGAACTGCAGCGTGGGCGCGATGTCGCGCAGATTCTGCAGCGTGGTCTCGAAGGCCCCCGGGGCGGGGCGACCGTCGTCGATGTAGAGGGTGCCTCCGTTGCGGAGCACGAGGTTGACGTTGTGGTTCCCCCCGAACGTGTGCGACCACGGCAGCCAATCGACGATGACGGGAGGCTCGTCGTCGAGAAACGGCCACACCTGCGCCAGCGCCTCTTGATTTGCGGTGAGCATGCGGTGGGGGTTGAGCACTCCCTTGGGCCGACCCGTAGACCCCGACGTCATGAGGATCTTGGCGATGGTGTCGGGCCCGGGCGCCGCCGCGTCGATCGCACGGCCCGGCATCGTGCGGAGCAGCTCGGCAAAGGGCGTGGTCGGGAGCTCCGGGAGGGACCCCGAGGTGACGATCTCCGGCCGGTCGATGGACTTCAGGGCGGAGAGGAACGGGGCTCCCTCTTCTGCGAACACCATCCCGGGTGTCACGAGGTCGACGATCTTCTTGAGCTGCACGTGATCGCGGCTGCGCAGCGAGTAGGCCACGGAGACCGGCACGATGGGCACCGAGGCCAGCATCGCCCCGAGCATCAGCCGGACGTGCGCGAGCGAGTTGCGCGACAACACGACGACGGGGCGCGAAGGCGACAGCCCACGCTCCAGCAAGGCCTGCCCAATGGCGCGGGCGTCGGTGAAGGCCTGTCGCCAGGTCAGGGTGGTCCACGGCGCACCTGGCGTCGGGCTGGCGCGCTCGGCGAAGGCGACGGCCTCGGGGCGTTCGCTGGCCCAACGCTCGAGCCAGGCGCCGACGGTGGGAGCGGGCTCCCGAGGGGCGAGCGGCGAGCGCATGACGATGCTTCCGTCGCGCCGACGCTCGATGGTCGTTTCCGCCGGCGCCAGTCGCGGCACGTTGCGTTCGTCGGACACGCGGCCTCCTCGGCGACTACCGAGGTCGCCCAACCACCAGCGTGGCACAAGTGAGCCCCGCCAGCCCAGCCGCGATCGTCATGGCGACTCCGCCACCATCGCCGAGTCCGTGGGCGAGCCACCACGCGGGGAAGGGCGCGCCCACGAGACGGGCCTCGCCGGGGAGTAGCCAGGTGATCTGGGCCACGGCCGCGAGCGACGTGAGCTTGGACAAGGCGAGTCCCTGGACCTTGTCCCGCGCGCGCGCGAGCACGAGCGCGATCGCGGGACCGTGGAGCCCCGCGACGAGCAGCGCCAGCGGCAGCGTGGGCCCCACGGGGAGCCCGGCGAGCCCCCACGCGACGGCACTGGTGACGAGCCCGAGTCCGAAGCTCGCGCCGAGCCGCCAGCGCCACAGGCCGTCGAGCCCCACGGGGCTCACTCTCAGGGCCTCCTCGACACCAGCGTCTCGCTCCTCGAGGACCAGGTAGCCCTGGACCGTGCCCGCGAGGAGCGCCGGGAGCACGAGCACGAAGCTGCCGAGCAGCGCGTCGACGTCACCGCCGACCAGGCTCGTGAGCGCGGGTCGCGTCGCCCGCACCATCAGCCCGAGCGGAAGCGCCACGAAGCTCGCCACGAGCAGCAGCGGGGCCCGGAGCACGTTGACCCGATCCGCCCGGGCGAGCGCCATCCAGGGGGTCACGTGCGCCTCCACAGGTAGCGGCGGGTCCACCCGTGCGCCCAGAACGAGGCCGCAGCGCACGCAGCCCCGAGCACCCCGACGTCGCGGACCACCGCGAGAGGCCCGAGGGGCTCACCGAGGGCGCCGCGGAGGAGCTCCGCGGTAGCGCCGGTCGGCACCCAGCGCATCGCGGGCCAGTCGGCACCGAGGAGGAGCTCGAACGCGGGCATCGAGAGCGGGGTGGCGGCCACGGCGCTCGCGGCGAGAAAGCGGTCGAAGGTCGGGGTGCGGCTCACCACCGCGATCCCGATCAGCACACACAGCACCGAGGTCGGGGCGACCGCGAGCACGAGCAGGTCGGGACGAACGAGCGCAGCGCTGCCCGCGGCGACCACCATCGCCACGACGACCGACAGGCCGGTCAGGGTGACCACCTTGGCCCAGATCCACGCCGACGGGGAGCGAGGCGCGTGGGCCAGCGCCTGCAGCACACCCTCGCGCCGCTCGAGCAGCACGAGCGCGCCCACCACGAACAGTCCGAGCGCCGCGGGGTCGGAGAACACGAGCACAGGGAGCACACGCTCGAAGACGGCCGGCGGCAGCGGGGACAGCACGGCGAGGTACGCGGCGGTGATCACGGCGTAGACCGTCCAGAACCCGCCGCGCACCTGCAGCTTGAGCTCGGTGAGGAGGAGCACCGTCACGACAGCGACCTCCCGGTGAGCTCGAGGAAGACGTCCTCGAGGGTGGGCTCGCGGGTGTGCAGCGCCCGGATCTGGCCCGTGCGCAGGCGGTCCCGGAGCCACGGGTCGTCGGCGAGGGCCGCGAGCTCCACCGTGCGGGGCGGCTCGTCGAGGAGCTCGACCTGGACTTGCGGAGGACCGTCCGGGGCGCGGAGCGCGGCGGGGGTGTCGCAGGCGACCAACCGACCGTCGACGAGCAGCCCGAGCTGGTCGCAGATCGCCTCGGCGACGTGCATGTCGTGGGTGGTGAGCAGCACGGCCCCGCCAGCATCGGCGAAGTCGCGCACCAGCTCGCGCACCACGCGAGCATGGCCGGGATCCTGACCGGCGGTGGGCTCGTCGAGGAAGAGGAGCTCGGGGGAGCCGATCAGCGCGCGGCAGAGATCGAGGCGGCCCTTCATGCCCTTGGAGAACCGCTCCACGCGGTGGTCGGCCTGCCCGTGCAGCCCCACCCGGCCGAGCAACGCGTCGATGTCGACGTGGGGAGTGCGGTGGAGGGCGGCGAACAGCTCGAGGTTCTCCCGCGCGGTGAGCCGGGCGTAGAGGCTCGGCACCTCGAAGCCGACCCCGATGCGCGACAGGCGGACCCGGTCCGCCGGACCGGGCGCTCCGAGCACCGACACGTCGCCCCGGAACCCGGCGAGCACGCCCGTCAGCACGCCGACCGTGGTGCTCTTGCCAGTCCCCGACGGGCCGAGGAGACCGAACACCTGTCCGCGGCGCAGCGAGAACGTCAGCCCGCGCAGCGCGTCGTGGTGCGCGCTCGGATAGCGGAAGTGGAGGTCGCGAACCCGGACGGCATCGCTCATGGATCGGCTCCGAGGTGCTCGGCGAGGGCGTCGACGAGCAGGTGGGTCGTGGGATCGAAGTCGTCGCCGAGCCACGGGCGACCCTGCGCCACGACGAACACGAGCCGGGGGAGGGCGACGAGGGCGGGCACCCTGGCGGCATCCACCACCCCGCGGGCCGCGAGGTCGGAGAACAGGCCCGAGAACCATCGGTCGTCGTCGGCGGTCGCCTCCTCGAGGAATCCAGGAGGAAGGTGGCGGAACAGCGCCGCAGACTCCTCGGGATCGGCGAGCACCCGGAGCAGCGGGTGCTCGGTCACGATGGCCCGGAGCTGCCCCAGGACGGCTCGGAGGACCTCACGGGGGGGACCCTCGGTCGCTGCGGCGCGGGTGAGCCGGGCGCGCTGATCCGCCTCGGCCTCCATCAGGATCTCGACGAACAGGGCTTCCTTGTTGTCGTAGAACCCGTAGAAGGCGCCCTTCGAGATCCCGGCGGCGCGGGCGAGCTCGCCCACGGTGGTGCGGCGGTAGCCGACCTGGGCCACGCGCTCCGCCGCTGCGGCCCGAAGGCGCTGGCGGACGTGCTCTCTCTCCTGGTCGGTGAACGCGCGTGGCATCGATGACCATATAAGTGGATATGGTCATTGGGTCGACGCGCGAGCCGAGTCTCCGCGGGGCCACCGAGGGCGGCGTCGCTCAGGGCAGGCGGGCGATGACGAGCAGCGACGCAGGGACGCGAGCGGCGTCGCGGGGCTCGTCGAGCGCGGAGAGGGCGAGGCCGGTGTCGGTGAGCAGGACGACCCAGTCGGCGACGGTCCGGAAGAACCAGGGCGCGGCCACGGTGAAGTCGTCCCCGAAGGCCTTCCAGCTGCCCTCCCGCCAGCCCGAGCGGGTCGGGTCGGCCACCGCGAACGGGTGGGCGGTCTGGATCACCAGGTGGCCGTTGTCGCCGAGGAGCCCTCGGGTCGCCCGCAGCGCCTGCTCCGTGGAGCGCTCGCCGAGCAGCGAGAAGTTGGCGATCACGACGTCGAACTTGCCGTGAGCCGCTGGATCCCGTTCGAGCGCCTCGTAGCTGGCCACGGCATAGCGGTCCGGGGAACCGAGCTCGCGGGCCCGGGCCACCAGCTCCGGGGAGCCGTCGACCCCCCGGGCATCGACGCCCGCTCGGAGCAGCTCGCGCACGAGCCAGCCCTCTCCGCAGCCGAGGTCGAGCGCGGTCGTCGGCTCGAGGTCGAGGACGGCGCGGCAGATCGCCGCGTTGGTCACCTCGACCCGGCTCGGGATTCGGGCCTCGCGCACGGCGGCGGTCCAGGCGTCGGCGTTGGGGCTCCAGGAGCGCAGCTGCAGGTCGTCGGGATCGTCGTTGGCCATCTCGGGCAGCTTACGTCGTTTCGCCTCGTCACTGCACGGCGAACAGCCAGCCGGCCACGATGGAGACGACGAGGGCCGACATCGCCAGCCCCACCAGGAGTCCGACCGTCATGAAGCCGAACGCCTGTTCGGGGTCGACGGGGGGGCGTGGGGACCCTGGCGGATGCGGGGTCGACGGCCGGGGGGCTCGCCGCGGGACCTGCAGCGAAGACCCAGGTGCTGGCGTCTTGGGGCCTCTCTGGCCCTCCTCGGGCGCTCTCGACGGCCGGTGGAGCGTCTTCTCGACGCTGGCGCCACCGCGGGCATCCGGCGGAGATGCGTCCTCGAGCGCGCGACTGGCCGCCAGGGGCTGCGGTGGCGCCAGCTTTGGCCGGGTGGTCGACTCCCGAGGGGGCGCGGCCTCCGGGTTCGTGGCGGGGCCCACCATGGTGGCTTCGTCGGGCGAGACCTCGTCGATCTCGTCTCCGGCTCGAGCCGACTGGGCCGCGGCGAGCCGGGCGGCGATCTCCTCCCGATTGCGGGCGATGGTCTTCGCCTCGCCGAACGGGTCGGGGGGGGGCCACGGCTCGGGGAAGGACCCGTCCAGGGGCGTGCCGAGCGGCTGAGCCTCGGTCTCCGCCTCCTCGAAGCGTCCCGGGGGCTCACCGAAGGTCGGGGCCAGCCTGCCTGGGGTGGTGTCGGCTTCTTCGTAGTCGTCGGACAGGAAGTCGGGGGCTCGTCGATCCACCACGGTGGCGAGCGAGTCCTCGTCGTCGTTCTTGCGACCGGGGCGCCTGCTCGGAGCCATCGTCTCCTCTCGCGAGGTCCACCATACCGCGGATAGGCGGACGCGAGCGGAGGCGGCGCGACGAGCGTGGACGCCCTCGTGGAGGGTCCTCGATGTTCTTGCTCCCCCTCGTGCTTTCGCCCACGTTGGGTGCCGATCCCGCACAGACGCCACCCGAGCCGTCGGATGACGCCGATGCCGAGTTGATCGTCACCGCGAGCCGGGCCTCGGGGGGGCTCGGGCGGGTCCCCGCGTCGGCGACCGCCCTCGACTTCGACGACATCGCGGCCGACCGCCCGACTTTGGAGCTCGGGGAAGCGCTGTCGCAGGTGCCTGGCGTGTACGTGGCGAACCGGACCAACTTCGCGCAGGACAGCCGGATCTCGATCCGCGGCTTCGGGGCGCGCTCCGCGTTCGGCGTTCGCGGCATCCGCGTTCTGCTCGACGGGATCCCCCTGACCCTCCCCGATGGTCAGAGCCAGCTCGACTCGATCGACCCCGCGAACCTGGGTCGCATCGAGGTCCTGCGCGGACCCGCGGGCACGGCGTACGGCAACGCCTCGGGGGGCGTGCTCACGTTGACGACGCGGCGTGCCGCCACGGAGGGCGTGGAGGTCGATGCGGACACCACGGTGGGCTCCTTCGGGCTGTGGAAGGCGACGGGAGCCGTGCGCAGCCGGAGCGACCGGACCGACGCTTCCTTCTTCGCGAGTCGCACCCAGCTCCGGGGGTGGCGAGACCAGTCGGGCACGGAGCAGGTGGTGGCGCAGGCCCACGTCGCCACCTGGCTCGCGCCGGCACTCCGGCTCACCACCAACGTCCACTTCGTCGATGCGCCGCGGGCCGACGACCCGGGCGGCCTCACCCCCGAGGACGCCGAGCGTGACCCGCGATCCGCGAGCGAGATCAACCGCGACTCCGGCACCGGCGAGGCCCTCACCCATCTCCAGGCCGGAACCCGGCTCGTGGGCACCATCGGCAGCCAGCATCAGCTGGACGTCGTGGCCCACGCGGGCATGCGCACCTTCGACGCGGCCATCCCCTTTCGGACCGTGCAGTTCGACCGCGACTTCTACGGGGGAGTGGGGACGTGGCGCTGGGCGACGGCCCCCGCCCCCGTCCAGAGCACGCTCGTGGTCGGTGCGGAGGCGCAGGGACAAGACGATGACCGCCGCAACGAGGGCAACGACGGGGGGCGACCCGACGGCACCCTCACGCTGTCCCAGCGCGAGCGCGCCAGCGCGGTGGGAGCGTTCGTGCAGGAGCGCCTCTCCTTCGACGAACGCGTGGTGCTGTTGGGATCGGCCCGCTACGACCGGGTGGCGTTCAGGGTCGACGACCGACTGCTCGACGACGGCGACGCCTCGGGGCGCCGCACCTTCGAGCCCGTGACCGGGCAGGGCGGCGTGCTGCTACGGGTGGTGGACGGGCTCGAGACGTTCGCGAACCTGTCGCAGTCCTTCGAGACCCCCACCGTCTCCGAGCTCGTGGTCGCTGGCGGCGATGCGCTGGACCCCGATCTCCGACCCCAGCGTGCGCTGCAGATCGACGTGGGCGCTCGCGCGCGTGCCCGGCGCCTCGCCGTGGACGCTTCCGCCTTCGTCATCGAGCTTCGCGACGAGCTGCTGCGCCAGGAGGACGACGAAGGGCGTGCCTTCTTCACCAATGTCGGGCGGTCGAGGCGGCTCGGCGCCGAAGCCCTGGTGCGCCTGCAGCCCGTCGACGATCTGGACCTCGTGGGGTCCTACACCTGGTTGCGGGCCGAGTTTCGCGACGACCGGGAGGGGCAGCTCGTGCCCGGGCTTCCGGCGCACCTCGGCTTCGTTCGTGCCGTGTACACACCAGGCACCTGTGCGTTCGCGGCCGAGGCGGAGCTGATCGGTGCCGTGTTCGCCGATGACGCGAACGCGGTTCGCGCCGATCCTGCCGCGTTGGTCGGTGCCCGGGCGGGCTGCGCGCTACCTGTCCGAGGTCGCTGGGCGTTCCGACTGGCCGTCGGGATCCGCAACGCGCTCGGGGTGCGCTTCGTCGACAACGTGCGGATCAACGCGTTCGGCGATCGCTTCTTCGAGCCCGGGCCCCCGCAGACCGTGTACGCTCGGATCGCGCTGTCGAGACGACCGAGCGGAGCGCGCCTCGGGGTCGCGAGCGGGGCCGGTGGTCGGCCCGGCAGTCAGGACTTGCCCGTCCAGTAGGCCACGACGTCCTCCTCGTGGGCCTCGATGATGAAGCGGGGGAGCGAGATGCGGTCGTAGCGCTTGTCGCCGGCGCCGAGCTGGTCCCAGGGCTTCATGCTGTCGCGCTGTCGGCGGGTGTCGTTGCGCTGGCCGTACCGCCACCCCTTGAGGAGACGCTCGCCCATCCAGCGATTGTGTTCCATCTGGGCGGGAAGATCGCGATCGTGGCCCATGGCCTGCATCTCGTCCTCGATCATCGCGATGACCTCGTCGAAGATGCCGTGCACGTCAGCCTCTCCGCCGTTGGTGTGCTCGACCGCGCCGAGGAGCACGAGCCGCTGGCGTACCGCGTCGGGCTGCTTGGCGAGGACCGCGCGCGGAACCCCCTTCCCGTAGCGGCGACGAAGCCGCCGCACGACCCGATCGGTCTTGCGGTCGAAGAGCGACCCGAGCACGCGGGTGGCGCCCTTGGGTGGCCGCTCCTGCTTCTTCTGCAGGGTGATGCCCAGGGCGGCACACTTCACGTGGGTGTGGAGGACGGCGTCGAGGTTCGACGACGAGTAGTCGAGGTGCTCGCTCGCCGCGCGCAGGGGGGCGAGCAGCGAGTAGACGCCTTGCGCGCTCGTGGCGTGTTTCCGCGGGGACTGCTCGGTGACCCGCGTGTGCGACGCGACGTGGTCGCGGATCCCGAACGCGCGCACCGGCAGCAGCTCGTCACGCCGCTTGTGCTGCTCCGTGAGCCACTCCGTCTTGTCGGTCTTGTCGAGGACGGTGGCGAGGCCTCGCTCGGGAAGGTGGACGTACACGGGAATGCGGCAGCTCTCGTCCCAGTGGTCGAGATCCGCGATGGCGGCGGCCAGCGCGTACTGGATGCGGAGGGCCGCCTCGAAGCTCGCGCGCTCTTCCTCGAGACAGACCACGATCGCCATGCGCACCTGGCCTGCGGGCGGTAGCCTCTCGAACCTGTGCAGCAGCAGCTTCGAGAAGGACTCGGCCGCGAAGTCGCCGGGCAGGGGCTGAAACTCGGCGTGGACGGCGTACTCGACCGCCGCTTCGCCTTCCGTGGGCTTGATGCGGTGCCGACTGGCCGCGGGTCGTCCCTGGGACAGCGTCCACGCGTCGCTGCCCGCCGAGCGGAAGCGCGGCGCCGCCAGGTCGAGGCCGGGCGGGGAGAACGCGGGATAGCGCTCGAGAAACGAGCCGAAGGAGCGGTCGTCCTCGTCGAAGACCGTCATGCGCGGACGTCCGCACGACGCGAAGTGCGCGAACCTCGCCACGTGTCGGGCCACCGACTGCCCCATGACGCCGAAGCCCACGATCACGACGTGGAAAGCATCGTGGGTATCCGGCCTGAGGGCCGGGGTCCCCACGATGCCCTTGGGGCCGAAGAAGAGGTCGCGTGCGGCGAGCTCTTGGTAGGAGAAGGGCACGAACTCGAGCTGGTCGGACTCGTAGGCCCAGATCTGCTGCCACCCGAGCGTCTCGGCGAACGTCGGGTTGGTGATGTGGACATAGCAGGGCAGCGGCGTCTTGCGGTTCCAGTGCTTGGAGGACTCGAGCAGATCACCGGCGAGCTCGACGTTCACGGTGTCGTCGCCGGTGGCCACGAACACCTCGCGGGCCCGGTGGATGGGGACACGGCCCCGGGTGCGGGGATCCGTCGCGTCACCGGCGACCACGAGCACGCCGACACGGCGAGCCTCGGCGACCCCGGGGCCGAGGTCGTCGACCGCGATGGCGTAGACGATGTGGCTGTCGTTTCGCAGCGTCGAGGCGATGGGCCCGCCGATCCAGCCGAGACCGAGCAGCACCGAGGGGTGCGCCCCGAACAGGCTGCGCAGCTGGTCGTAGAAGCGCATCACGAGCTCGCGCAGCAGCTGAGACAGCTCGAGCAGGAGACCCGTGGCGGTGGTCACCGAGAACACCACGGCCCCGAAGCG
This sequence comes from uncultured Enterobacteriaceae bacterium, assembly GCA_964655065.1. Taxonomy (GTDB): domain Bacteria; phylum Myxococcota_A; class UBA796; order UBA796; genus DRPG01. Next base: position 44,754 of record CAZZLC010000005.1, read on the forward strand.
CGCGGTCGTCCAGACCAGAGGAACCTCGTCGGGAAGGCCCTCGGGATGCTCGAAGGCGAGAATGGCGACCGCATAGAACACCAGTCGGCTGACGCCCTCGAAGGTGGTGTCGATGCCGACGGCTTCCGCGACCGACCAGAGGCCCGTGGCGGCCAGCAGCACGGTGACGATGCCGACGAGCACGGCCAGGACGAGCAGGAACTGGGGCAGGCCGTTGGAGGAACGGTTCACGGGACCTCACCATCGCGGGGACACCGGATTCTGCCATCCCGACTCCGTTAGGGCCAGGCGGACGCGCGGTCACCGCTCGCCCAGCGGAGGAGAGCGACCGCCGGGCGCCGTCGACGTTACCGCCACCGGGGCCGAGGCACCCCACGGAGGAGAGGATGGTCGGTCCAGTCGCGTTGCTGCTCGGGGGGTGTGCGGGGCCCGGTGCCGACGATTCCGGGACGGAGCTCTTTCCGTGGCCGCCGGTCGGGCCCCTTCCCCGAGACACCCTGGTCATCCCGGAGCAGCAGGGCGTCACGTTCCTCGGGCTCGACGGGACCGTGGTCCTCTCGGCGTTCTGGCCCCAGCTGGTGGGATCGTGTCCGGTGTGCGGCGGCGAAGGCTCCAGCGTCGACGGCGACGCGCTGCTGCTCTCGTTCACCACCGACAGTCGCCAGGGGCGTCCGGGCGCCGTCGCGCGGGTGACCATCGACGGCGCCCTGGACTGGCGCGTCGACGGCTTCGGCTTTCCCCACGACGTGATTCGCGATCCCGCCGACGACAGCATCCTCGTCGTGGCCACGTTCTCTGGCGCGGTGCACTGGATTGCCGGAGACGGGAGCTCGAACGCTCCGATTCGATCGCTGACCACCCGGAACCCGGAGTTCCCCGCCGCCCCCAACGGGGCGGAGCTCGTGGTGCACGAGGGGCGGAACTACCTCCTCCTCAGCCATCGCCCACAGGAGATGGGCCGAATCACGTTCTGGGACATCACGGAGCCCGGCGCACCCCAGTTCCTGTGGCGTTTCCCCGCGAGCGGCGCGCTCGGCATCCCCCACGACCCCACCCTCCGCCAGCGCGATGGCCGCTGGTGGCTGCTGTGGGCCCACACCCGAGGACGGGTCGACGGGAGCGGCACCGTGGGACTCGCCGTGACCGACGACCTGCGCGTACGACCCGACTACGTCGTCGACCTCGAGCCCGAGGACGACATCGTCCGTCTCGCCCGCGTGCGGGGGGTGGAGCTGCTCTCCGACGACACCCTGGTCGTGACCGACAGCGGCCCCGGCGGGTCCGTCGGTCAAGGGCGGGTCTTCGCGGCGCAGTTCCCGGACCCGACCCCCGAGCCGAGCGGACGGACCGGCGGTCTGGGCGACCAGGTGTACGCGACGCTCGGGCCGGCGAGTCGGCTCGTCGGGGGCCTCGGTTCGCCCTTCGAGGCGCGGTACTGGCCCGATCAGGAGCCTTGAGAGGACTTCCGCAGGGCCCAGATCAAGAACGAGGGCGGCCCCAGCAGGAGCGTGGGCACCGTCGAGGCCACCGGGTCGGGCGTACCGCGGAGGCTGTGGACCCCGAACGTGAGCGACACGGCCATGATCGACGGAATCAGCGTCGCGACCGTCACCGCGAGGGCTCGCCCCTCGAGCGACGTGGACAGTCGCTCGCAGAGACGCATCACCATGCCAGCGAAGAAGAAGGTGTAGGTGGCCTGCTTGGCGGCGGCGACCAGCGCCGGACCCGCTCCGTGCGACGCGTTCACGGCGAACACGGCCGACCCCATGAGAGCGGCTCCCGCGAACGCCATGCGCAGGTCGAGGACCCGGGTGACGAGTTCGTTCAGGCGAGGCATGCCGGGCCTCTTACCGTGTACAGTGCTCCTCCGCTGGAGGTGTCGGGTGCTGTCGTCGCTGTCGCCGGATGGTCGCTGCTTGGTCGTCGGCCACGGCTCGGTGGTGTGGATCGCCACTCGGAGCCAGGGTCTCGCGCCGGCCGCGGTGCTCGAGCTGCCCGACGAGGTCGTGGCGGTCGCCGCCTCGGCCCGGCGGGTCTTCGCGCTCACCCGGGCCGGCGTGCTGGTGGTGTCGGACCGCCACGGCGACGAGCTCGGGCGCGACGAGCTCGGGGCGGAGGGAGTGGACTTGATGGTCCGGGGCACGCACACCGTCGCGTTCACCCGCCGCGGGTTCGTCCGCTCGCTCGCGCCCGGACAGCACACCGACGTCGAGATCGACGGGGTCGTGGCCGGCGCCGTGGCCCCCGACGGTCGGGTGGCCGTCGTGCTGGAGGGCGGTCCGTTGCGGCTCTTCGACGCCACCGACGGCGTCGAACGCGAGCTCGAGTCGCCCGAGCCGCTCCACCGCATCGTGCCGTCGACGTGGCACGAGGGGGGCGACCTGGCGTGGTTCGCCGTGAGCGAGGACGAGGTCTTCGTGGTGCCGCCGGGCCGTGACCAGTGCTTCCACGTCACGTCGACCGGCGACCAGAAGATCCGCCACCTCGCTGCGGCGCCCGACGGGCGGATGCTCGCGCTGGCGCTCGGGGAGAAGATGGCGGTGGTGCTGACCCTGCCCGAGCGCGACACCGTGGGTCAGGTCTCCTACGTCGACCGCCGGATCGTCGGCCTCGACTTCGGACCGGACGACGTGCTCGCGCTCGGGATGGACCAGGGCGACGGCAACTGGTTCGATCTGCGAACCCTCGAGATCGTCCGGACGGACCCGCCGGAGGGCGAGGCGCGTCGGCACTGGATGGTCGAGGCAGGCGCCAACCTTCCGGAGGAGCGCTCCGCCGAGTCGGAGAGCGCGCCCAGCCCGGACTCCCCGCCGGTTGCCGCCCCACGGACTCCGGGGAAGGACCGGCGTCCGCCGCCGCCCCAGGTCGACCGGAGCACGATCGACCACGTGCGGCGGTGCGCCTCCTGCGGCAAACCCGCGGCGGTGCCGCTGTCGCAGGTGTTCGTGCGACGGATGGGCATCACCACGAACGCGGTGGCCCAGACCGACTACCGCTGTCAGGAGTGCGGCACGCCGTTCACGCTTCAGAGCATGGCCGAGGTCAAGGCCGTGTTCGCGGCCATCCTGGGCCTCCCGCTGCTCGGGATCACGTCGCTGTGGCTCGGCATGCCGTTCGCAACGATGTCGGAGAGCACCGAGCCCCTGCGGTGGGTGATGGTGGGCCTCATCGGGCTCGTGGTCATCGGGGGCTGGGGGGCCGTGATCGGCTTCGGGCGTCCGCTGTGGACCAAGATCCGGCATCCGAAGGTGGACGGCGCACCGGTCCCTCCGCTGCGCTATCCGCGCGCCCACCGCCTCCGAAAGAGCTCGGCCGGCGCCTGGGCGCAGGTCACCAAGGTCGAGGCCACCACCATCAACGGCATCCGGATGGGCACCGACCTCACCTACACCTGCCACGAGTCCGGCGAGGAGTTCACCATCGTCACGCCCTTCTCGATGTTCGTGATGGGTGCCGTGGGGCTGGTGCTGACGCCGTTCGTCGCTGTCGCGCTGTTCGGGCTCGTGAGCGGCGCCGACCTGACCACGCTTTGCTGCGCCGGGGTTCCTGGCGCGATCGGGCTGTTCGGGCTCGGGTACGCGCTGACCGGCGCGCGGGATCGGTGGCTCCGTCACCCCGAGGACCGTGACGAGCCGCCGCTCGAGCTGTAGTCACTCCGGCGGCGCGGGCAGGTCCCGGGCCCGGGCCCGGAGCCGACTGGCGCCCCAGAGGTTCAGCGCGCTGCCGCCGACGAAGATCAGGGGGACCACGAAGCCGTAGTAGACCCACCAGAACGTCGGGTCCTCCCCCGGCGCCGGGAACGTGCTCCACCCGAACAGCACGAAGGCGGGAACGAACGGAGCGAAGTACCACAGCGGCGCCCAGGCGTTCAGTCTCGCCTGGTGGAGCAGGGCCGCTCGGTAGGCCTTCACGAACTCGACCAGGGACGTGGCGGGCTCGGCGCGGGGGGCAGGACCGCGAGTCGCGAGCACCCCCACCACGAACGCCGTGGCCGCGAGCGCGACTGCCCATCCGGCGGCGTTGACGACCTGGTCGCGGAGCACCGCCCTCACGAGGAAGAACGTCGCTGGAGGCACGACGAGGGCCCCGGCGACGTACTCTCGGTTCCGGCCGCTCCGCGCCTGACGCTCGAAGCGCGCAATCGCCTTGCGGATGGTGGCCACATCGACCTCGGGCACGACGTCGTCGTCGCGCCACAGCGACTTCAGGTCATCGTCCACGATCGACCTCCATCAGGGTCCGCAGGCGCTGGCGGACGCGGTGCAGTCGGGTCCCCACGTTGGACGACGACAGGCCCGTGACCTCGGCGACCTCGGTGTTGGACAGCCCCTCGAGGTGCAGCATCGCGAGCTGGCGGTCGGGGTCCGGGAGCTGGCGGATGGCCGCCACGAGTCGAGACCGTCGTCGCGCGCGATCCAGCGTCTCGCCGACTCCCGGGCCCTCGTCGGCCAGGGACGCGGGCAGCTCCTCGTCCTCACGGTTCCGGGCGTCCCGGCGAACGTGCTTGATGGCCACGTTGTGGGCCACCCGGAACACGTACGTGCGCAGCGAAGACTCCTCCCGGAAGGTCGCGAGCGCCTTCCACAGCGCGAGCCACACCTCCTGGAGCAGCTCCTCCCGTCGTCGCGGGTGGGCCTCGTAGGTCCGAACCAGCCGACGGATCGCCGCACCGTGGCGTGCCACCGCGTCTTCGAAGCGTCGATCGGGGGGTTGGTCGTTCACATCCGGCGGTAGTCCCGCGAGCCCCGTGGGCGTCACACCCGGCGGCGACGTTGCTGCCCTCGATCCAGGCGTCGGCAAGGCCCGTGGAGGCTCGGTCTTCGGTATCGTACGGTCCACGGAGGCCCTCGTGGCGCAGATCTCTTTCCGTTGACCCTCGCTCGGGTACCGCTTAACCACAGGGCAGAACCCAGGAACTGGAGCCGTCATGAGTCGAGTGCCCAGTGCGCCCCTCGAAGTTGGTTGGGAGCTCTCCCGAATCGACACGGTTCTTTGACATCACGGCGGTCCGCTCTGCGGACCCACTCTCCCGCGCGACGTGAGCTCGCTCTGCGACGTCGTCGCAAGCGGAGTCTGCCCACGAGCTAGCGACGCGTGGGCCTCCGGTCCTCCCCCGGTCGTCGAGGAGGGCCAGGAGCGAGGTGCGCGAGCATCCGGCCTTCTCAGGTGGGAGCGGGCCGCGCGCACGACCGAAGGGTCATTCGACCACCTGTGACGGGCCCGGCTCGTCCAGCCCTTCTTTGGTCCCTGCTCGTCGCCGATCGATGCACTCCCGACCCAGGAACGACGCGCTCGACGCTGCAGCCCCTCGCGGGTCGCCAGGCGATCGGGAGCCGCGGCTCTTAGCGGCCCCCGGTCACGAACGGCGTGGTGCGCGCGCTTCCGGCTCCCCGGGCGCGGGGGGTGACGTTCGGGATCGGACCGCCGTGGTGTACACCCAGGAGTCGTCATGCGCGACCTGGATTGTTGGGATGCTCTGGCCGACCCGGATCGGTCGGAGTCCGAGCTCGTCGAGTGGCTCGGTCGCCTCGCGGAGGTACCGCTGGGCGACCGCTGGCCGTTCTTCGCGCGGGTGCGGCCGCTCCTCGAGCACGAGGCGCCGGCCATCCGGGCGGCCGCCTTCACTGCGTTTGCCGGCGCGGTGGGGCTCGGCGCCCGCCAGGCCCTGGTGGCCGGTCTCGACGACGAGGACGAGGCGGTGCGTCGCGCCGTCCTCGTTGCCTTCGCCTTCGTGGGCCGGGCCGATGGGCTCCAGTGGGTCCACGCGGTGTTCCACCACCGCGAGGACGTCCGACTCGCCGCTCTGGGCGCCATGCCCGCCAAGGGCGGGCTGCCGCAGTGGACGCTCCTTCCCCTGCTCGGCGACCCCGTGACCCTGGACCGGCTCGAGGCGCGCCTCCTCGAGGAGGGGCTCGCCCCCGAGAGCGTCGTGCACCTGCTCCAGCTCCTCGACGGAGCGGACGTCGGCCGCGGGCTCGCGCTGCGCTGCTTCGCGACCGTGGACTGGCGGCACCGGCTCGCCACGGTGCTGCAGGCCATTCCGCACGAGCGCGACCCGAGCGCGGCCGGGGACGCGCCCATCGACGAGCGATTGGCCAGGTGGCGCGACGCTCCCGACGACCTCGACCTTCTGGTGGGGGCTGTCGTCGACGGCGTTCGCGAGGGGGAGCCTTCGGCGGTCGCCGTGCTGGACCGCTGGCTCCACGACGTCGCGGCCGGCGGCATCGCCACCGAGGCCGAGCGTCGGCTCGCGGTGAGCCTGCTCCTGGAGCGGTCGCCGCCTCCCGAGGCCGTGGCCATCGGTCTGCTCGTGTTCCCGGAGCTCGTGGATCGGGCCCAGCCGGCTGCGATCTGGCCCGGGATGGCGCCATACGCGCGGGTGGTGAGTGGGTCCATCACCTCGGTGAAGCGTCCGGGGTTCATCGACCGGTTCCCCATTCCGGAGCTCGACGTCGATGGGCTGGCGGGCCTGGTGCGGCTCGTGGGGACAGGGGCGGTGGAGGCCGTGCTCCGGCACCCCGACGTCCCCCGCTCCGACCTGATCGACGCGATCGTCGCGAACCCCGCCGCAGGGGCGCGGTTCCTCGCGGTGCCCTGCAGCGCCCGCCGGGACCGCTCGGCCCAGCGTCAGCTCGTGGTCGACGTCCTCGACGCCAAGGGCGCCGATGCTGCCGAGTTCGTCGCCCACGCGGCGATCGCGATCCCCCGCAGTCAGCTCGGGGTGCTCGAGGCGCGGCCCTCCGACTGGGGCGGTGAGCGCGCCCTGCTCGATGGGATCGTGCACGCCCTCGTGTCGCTCGATGCGCGCGAGGCGATCCGCGAACGGCGGGTGCGCCAGCTTGCGGAGCTGCCGTGGCTCCTCACCACCGAGGTCCTCGAGCTGGTGCTCCGCGACGGACGGGCCAGCCCGCTCGTCCACCGGCTCCTCGCTCGGACCGTCCGTGCGCTCGGAGCCAGCGTGGTGGCCGAGCTGCCCGGCGACGCGCTCGAGCGACTGATCGCGCTGGATGGCGAGGGCATGGTGCCCTGGGCCATCCAGCAGGAGCTCGCCGCCGTGCTGCAGCACCACGGGCACAGCGGCGTGCAGGAGTGGGCCGCGGCCGCGCTCGCCCCGATGGAGGTCGCGATGGCGCGGCTCGTCGGCACGAGCCCGGGGCGTCGGCTCTCCGAGGCCGAAGTGGCGCGCATCCAGGCCGCGACGCCGAAGCAGCTGGCTAGCGCCCTGGCCCCGGCCCTCGCCGGCCGGGTGCGCGGGCTCGTCGAGGCACTCGGCGAGCGCAAGCCCGTCCCCAGCGTCGAGGCCGTGCTCGCCTTGCTCTTGTCCGGTGACCGGCTCGAGTCGGTGGCTCGGCTCGTCGAGGACTACGGCGACGACAGCCCGGCGTTCTGGACCGAGCTGGAGCAGCGTGCGGTGGCGCGCTTTGCCTACGACAACGAGGTGGGCATCGGGCTCGCGATGTGGCTGTGGCGGTGGGATCGGCCCTTCGAGGTGTTCGTCGACTGGGCGACCGCCCAGCCGGACGACCTCGCGCTGGTGCTCGGTCGCTCGCTGACCTTGCCCTCTCCGAGGGTTCGTCAGCGCCTCTGGCAGGCGGTGCGGCACCTCTGCGGGCGCTGGCGGTGGCGGTCCCCCGCGGTGCTCGTCACCGCGGCCACACCGCGACTGCAGGGCGCGGTGATGGGGGTGTTCGCCGGGGCGTCGACCAAGCTCTCGCGCGGCCGGTCCCCCGGCGCGTGGATTGCCCACGAGCACGACTTCGCCGAAGTGACCCGGCTCGCTGCGGGCATCGTGGCGGACCTCCACCGGCTCACCGTCGACCTGTCGACCCACCGCGAGGCCGTGGAGGCCGTGCTCGCCGATCTGCCCGCCAAGACGGTGGTCGAGCTCGCGCCGTGGCTCGGCATGACCCCGCCGCCCACGGACGAGGTGGCCGAGGAGCCGGCGTCGGTCGCGCCTCCCAAGGGCGTCGAGTCGCTCGAGGACGTGGCGACGCTGATCGAGATCGTGACGCGCGGAGAGCGTGGGTACGCCGAGCTGGCCGCGCTACGCCTGCTCGAGCTCGGAGCCTCTGGCCAGCGTGCCATCGCCGAGGCTCTCGCCGCGCACCCGGGTCGCAATCCCGGGGTGATCTGCGAGGCCGCGGCGCTGCTCACGGATCCCGAGTCCCTCGCCACCCTGGCGCGTGTCCTCGCCGACGTCGGTAGGCCGGCGATCGTACGGTTCCACGTCGCGCTCGCGGCGGCCGAGGGGCACCTGCTGCCCGGTGTCGACGCGGTCCAGATCGCGGCCGACGCGCTGGCGACTCCGCTCGTCGAGGGCGATCGGGCCTGGCTCGACGGGGCTCGGTTCGCTCGGTGGCTCGCCACGGTGCCCGAGGACGAGCTGGGGGGCCACGCGGAGCGGCTGGCCGACAGCCCGCACTTCCCGGTGTACCGCTGGTCGGTGGCCGAGCTCGTGAAGCGGTCGGACGGGGCCGAGGTCGCCCCTCTGCGCCGATTCCTCCGCCACGGACGGAGCCGCGTGGCCAAGGTTCGGTGGGAGGTCGCCGAGGCGCTGGCCGTGCGCGGAGACTCCGTCGGAGCGCCGATCCTCGCTGCGCGTCGCATGGAGCAGGTGCGCGGTGGGATCGAGCCGCTCGTGGAGCTGCCACCCCGGCGGGTGGGCGAGATCGTGAAGGCGGGGGTGCTCGCCTCGACTCCTGCGCCCGCCGCCGCGCTGCTGCAGGCAGCGGTGGCCCCCCACGTCGCCCAGGTCGAGCGTACGCTGTCGGCGCTCACCGTGCTGCGGGAGTGCGACGACGAGGCCGTACAGCGGCAGGCCCTGACTCACCTCGACAACCGCAGCACCAAGTCTCGCCTCGTCTCCCGGCTCGCACGTCTCGTGGTGTGGGGTCGCGACCAGGCACGAGACCTGCTCGATCGCGACTTCGGCGTGCAGCTGATCGGAGGCGAGGCGCTGGGCTACACGCGCCTCGAGCAGGACAAGGTGTTCGTCAATCCCCTGCCGCTGATCCGTGGCGACCGCAACGGCGCCGCCGTACTCAAGGGGCTCTTGATCCACGAGCTCGGTCACCACGTCTACAACGCGACGGAGGAGGGGCTCGCCGTGTGGAAGCGCGCGGCCGATCACGACCTCCAGCGTCTTCACAACCTGGTCTGCGACGAGCACCTCGAGCGCAACCTACGCGCGATGCGGCCCGACTACGACCGTGTGCTGAAGCGGCTCGCGGCGTGGGCGTTCCTCCACACGCGCACCGAGATCCACGTGCTCACGCTCCTCGAGCGGCTCGGCACCTCGGCCGAGCGGAGGATCCGGGCCCAGCTCGGGGTCGCGCGCAAGCCGGGCTGCGTCCAGGTCGACATGGGCCAGCTGTTCCGGCAGCTCGAGGCGGAGCGGTCGAGCTTCGCGCGGTTCGTGCGCGCGCTGCGCATGGGACTCGGCAATCGTCACGACGATCCGCTCGTGGAGCAGGGACTGGCCTTGTTCGGCAAGGGATTCCGACGGCTCGACAACGAGGGGCTGTGGAAGGTCACGCTCGCGCTGTCCGAGCTGTTCGGTGACGAGGTGCAGCTCATGAACCTCGTCGATCTGCACGAGACCACCACCGGCGGCGACGGCGAGGCGATCGCCGAGGGCCGCGGGATCGGAGACGACGAGGTCCAGGAGCGCGCCGACGAGCTGATCCGCATTCGCGAGCGACCCCAGGGCGGCGGCTCGGGAAGCGGCGGGGGCGGCGGCCGTGACGTCATCAACGTCGGCGAGGAGCTGGACTTCCAACGCATCGAGCACGTGCAGGTGCTCGCGCACGACCCGGTCGAGCACGCGAAGCTCGCGCGGGACGTCGCGCGTCCCGCCAACCAGCTCCGAAGCGCGCTCGTGGACCTCGGGCTCGCCACCCGCACCGTGAAGCCGCGGACGCGCGGCCACCGGATCGACCGGGGACGGCTCCTGCGCGCGGCGATCCAGCGGGACCCGCGCATCCTGGTGAGCCGGGTCCGGGTGCCCGCGAACGACCTGTTCGTGGGGGTGTGCGTGGACTGCTCGGGCTCGATGAACGGCGAGCGCATGGTCCGCGCCCGGAAGTTCGCGACCCTGCTCGGCGAGGCCTGCCGGGGGCTGCAGAGCGTGGATCTGCGGATCTTCGGGTTCACCGACGCCACGCTGTACGACGCGGGCACGGCCTCGCGCTGTGCGGCGCACGCGCTGCGGGCCGGCGGCGGCAACAACGACGCCGCGGCGTTGCACCACGTCGCGGGGCTCGCCCGCCGGAGCCCGCGTGACGCCAAGCTGCTGGTCATGATCAGCGACGGGCTGCCGACCGAGTGCACGTCCACGTCGCTCGTCACGCTCGTGAAGCGGCTCGAGCGCGAGGGCATGGCGTGTGCGCAGGTTGCGGTGGCGTCGATTCGCGAGCCGTGCTTCGACCATTATGTCGAGGTGCTCGGGAGCGACGCCGGGGATGTGGTGCGGCGGTTCGGGCGGATCGTTCAGGGCCTGGTCACCGCGATCCTGCGTGGACGTTGAGGAGGACGCGTGAGTGGAAAGTGGAAGGTTCACGAGATCCAGGTCGGCCGAACGATGTCGACGACGTTCTTCGTGAACCCCGTCGACAGCTCCAAGTACCGGTACCGGGCCACCCACCTCGACGGAAAACGCGCGCCCAAGGTGGTGCTATCCGACGATGCCCGCATTCGTCCCGGGATGCGCACCGAGGTCCGGATCGTCGCCGTCCACAAGCCCGAGCGCAGCGATCGGGGCTGGATCGAGGTCGAGTACGTGCGGGCGCACGCGCTGCAGCTCGACGGGATCTACCTCGACCCCGTGGTCTCCCGGAAGCTGCAGGTCTTGCTCGAGAGCGGGCTCAACATCCTGCTCGACGGTCCCCAGGGCTCGGGCAAGACGGTGCTCGCGCGCGCCATCGCCGAGACGCTCGGCATGAGGTTCGTGTTCTTCAACTGCAGCTCGGTGATCGAGGCGACCGACTTCATGGCCACCATCCAGGTGCGTGCCGGGGAGGGCGGCGTTCCCGTCACCGACTTCGTCGCGACCGACCTGCGAGCCGCGCTGCTCGAGGCCCAGCAGGACGACAGCGTTCGCTTCCTCGTGTTCCTCGACGAGCTCAATCGCTGTCCCGAGGGAGCCCGCAACACGCTCATGCCTGCACTCGACAGCACTCGCAAGCTGTTCGACCCCGTCACCAATGCGTTCTTGGACATTCCGGACAACGTACAGTTCGTGGCTGCCGTGAACCGGGGATCCGCCTTCACCGGGACGTTCTCGATCGACGCGGCCCAGCTCGATCGCTTTGCGCCGCTGCAGGTCGACTACCTGCCCCGAGACCAGGAGGTGAAGCTGCTCCACCGCCGACATCCCGAGGTGTCCAAGGCCCGACTCGAGACGATCGTGAAGCTCGCCAACGAGGTTCGGGAAGCCAAAGAGTTGGTGGCTGGGCTTTCCGTTCGGGCAACCGACGAGGTGTGCGTCTACCTCAAGCACCCGCTCATGGAGAAGGCCGACGACGCACTGCTGGCGGAGATCCTCAAGTCGAGTTTCTGCGGTCGCTACAGCGGGCGCTGGGACGACTCCGGAACCGACGCAGGATACGTCTGGCAGCGCATTCGGCGCACCCTCCTCCCCGAGCCCGACGAGTCCGACGACAACTGACAATTTGACATTTGACGAGCAACCGTCGGCGGCAGGGGGTATCATGGGCCCCGCCTACGTTGGATGGTGAAAAATGCTTCGCTTCTTGCTGTTGTCTTCCACGATGGTCGCGTGCATCGGGGGGTCCGACTCGGATCCGGACCCCGTCGTCGATCAGCTCGTCCAGGACGTTGCCGATGCCCAGGCCGAGATCATCTCGCTGCAGGAGCAGCTCACCACGGCGATCGCTGCCCTCGAGGCCGCCGACGACGAGATCGAAGCCGCCAACGCGGCCCTCGCGGCGGCGCAGGCCGAGACCGAGACCGACGTGGCCGCCCTCGAGGACGCGGTCGACCCCACCGCGCTGCAGGACCTGGCGGGCCGTGTGTCCGCCATCGAGGCCGACTACCTCACCTCGACCGAGCAGACCGCGCTGGCCGACGCCACCGATGCCGTGGCCGGCCGCGTGACCATTATCGAGGGAGATTACCTCACCTCGGCCGACCAGAGCGCGCTGTCGAACGCCACCGCCACCGTGGCGAATCGCGTGACCGTCATCGAGAACGACTACCTCACGTCGGCGAGCATCGCCTCGCTCAACGACGCTGACCAGGCGCTCGCTTCGCGCGTGACCCTCATCGAGGGCGACTACGTCGTTGCCGCCGACATCGCCAACTTCGCGACCGAGCAGTTCGTGCTCGATCAGACCAGTGGTGGGGTCGACCTGACCCTCCTCGACCAGCGCGTCGCGAACATCGAGGCGGACTATGTCGTGACCTCCGACCTCTCGCAGTTCGTGACCCAGGCGTTCATCCTCAACTCGAACTTCGCCACCGAGCAGTTCGTGCTCGACGAGATCGCGAACGCGGGCGGTGGCACTGTCCCGCAGGTTCTCGCCGACTTCTCGGGCTACCTCAGCGTCGACACCACGACCAATGACATCACGCTCTCGGGCGCCAACGTGAACGTGATCTCGGGTGCGGGTGCGACGGGCCTCCCCAACGGCCTCGGAAACCTGATCGTCGGCTACAACGGTCAGCCTGCGGTCGTCGGCGGACTGCCCGCGCCGCTGACCCCGACGCCGCCCTCCCGGTCGGGTAGCCACAACGTGATCATCGGCAACGGACACGAGTACATCGGCAACGGCGGACTCGCGGTCGGCTTCAACAACATCTTGTCCAACGACGGCACCGTGGCCTTCGGCTACAGCAGCGAGAGCTTCGGCCTCGGCTCCGCGATCCTCGGCGGCGTGATCAACTTCGGCGACGGAGACTGGTCGGTCATCGTGGGCGGCAACGCCAACACCACCGGCACCGCCGGACTGGCCGACGTCATCCTTGGCGGCACGCAGAACGTCACCGCGGGCTTCGGCGCGACCGTCGTGGGTGGCCGGCTCAACGTGTCGAACGCGGGTCGTTCGGTCGTGGTGGGCGGCAACACGAACAGCGCGGGCTTCGACGACTCGGTCGCGGTTGGCGGACTCAACACCGCGACCACGGCCGTCCAGCAGGTCCTGCCCTGATCTGATCGCCCAGGTTCCCCACCTGGCGAGGGCGTGCGTCGCATCGCGGCGCGCGTCCTTCTGCGTTCGGGGCGAGAGCGGGCGCGCAACGGTTCGAGGACGTCGTAGACTCGTGCTGGTGCAGGAGGATCCCAAATGGACCGTGTCGTCGTCGCAACCTGGAGCGACCTTCCCCCGCTGACGCCCCGAGGGGCCCGGGTGGCCAACGTCGATCTCGTCATCGTTCGCTACGAGCGCGGGGGCGCCGACCAGGTGAGCGTCCTCTACGGCCGGTGCCTGCACCGCGGGGCCCTGCTCTCGGACGGCAGCATCGTGGGCAACAACCTCGTGTGCGGGCTCCACAACTGGGACTACCGCTACGACACCGGCGTCTCCGAGTACCACAACGACGAGATCCTCCAGAAGTTCACCGCCTGGATCGAGGACATCGACGGCACGCGGTCGATCACCGTCGACGCCGACGAGGTCCGGGCCTGGCAGGCCGAGAACCCGCAGCCTTACGACCGTCGCGCCTACCTCGGCGACTACCAGGACCCGCACGGCACCGTCGACGAGCCCCACAACGCGTTCATCCAGCAGCTGGCGCGCGAGGGCATCGAGGGGGTCGGGCATCACGGACCCACGGTGGCGATGGGCGTGCCCCACCAGGAGCTCCCGGAGTGGGACGAGCTGCAGATCGTCACCGCGCAGCTCCGCCGCAAGCCCCTGCTCGACGACCATCCCATCGACACCCGGGTGGTGATCGGCCCTGCCGCGGCACGTCCGCTCGTGCTCGAGCGCCCCTTGTTCGTCAGCGACATGAGCTTCGGCGCCATCTCCGAGGAGGCCAAGCTCGCGCTCGCGATGGGGGCCGAGCGGGCGGGCACCGGAATCTGCTCGGGCGAAGGCGGCATGCTACCCGAAGAGCAGCAGGCGAACTCCCGCTACCTCCTCGAGCTCGCCAGCGGGCGGTTCGGCTGGTCGATCGACAATGCCAAGAAGGCGCAGGCGATGCACTTCAAGGCGGGTCAAGGCGCCAAGACGGGCACCGGCGGCCACCTGCCCGGTCACAAGGTCGACGCGCGCATTGCCGCCGTTCGCGGGATTCCCGTCGGCCAGGCCGCCATCTCGCCCGCCACGTTCGCCGATCTCGAGACCCCGGAGGACTTTCGCCGTGTCGCGGACGAGGTCCGCGAGGCGACGGGCGGGATCCCGATCGGCTTCAAGATGAGCGGCCAGCACATCGAGGACGACCTCGACTTCGCGCTCGAAGCGAGCGCCGACTACGTCATCCTCGACGGGCGGGGCGGCGGCACCGGGGCAGCCCCCGCCCTGTTCCGCGACCACATCAGTGTGCCGACCATCCCTGCCCTCGCGCGCGCTCGTCACCACCTGCAGCGCGTGGGTCGGGGTAGGGGCAGCGATCGACCCGTCACGCTCGTGGTCACCGGCGGGTTGCGCGTCCCGGCCGACTTCGTCAAGGCGCTGATGCTCGGGGCTGACGCCATCGCGGTGTCCAACGCCGCCCTCCAGGCGATCGGGTGCCTGGGAATGCGGGCATGCAACACCAACAACTGCCCGGTCGGCATCGCCACCCGAAAGGACCACCTGCGAGCCCGACTCGTGGTGGAGGCGAGCGCCAAGCGACTCGAGAACTTCCTCGTCGGAGCGACCGAGCTCATGAAGGTGCTCGCGCGGGCATGTGGACGGGCCTCGTTCTCCGAGTTCGACGCCTCCGACCTCTCGACCTGCGACCCTCGCATGGCGGACCTCGCGGGCGTGCGCTTCGCCGGCGTGGGTCGGTTGGCCTGATCGCGCGCGCTATGGGGTTGGGACACCCAAGACTCCAGAGGGAGCTCCCTTGACCATTGCCAGCGGCAGCGCCGTCAGCATCCACTACACGCTCACGAACGACGCAGGGGAGACCCTCGACTCGTCAGCGGGCTCTTCGCCTCTCGAGTACCTGCACGGCGCAGGCAACATCGTGCCCGGACTCGAGCGGGCGCTCGAGGGCAAGTCGGCCGGCGATCAGGTTGCGGTGCGCGTGCCCCCCGAGGACGGCTACGGCGAGCCGTCGGGCATCCCGGCGAGCCCCGTCCCGCGGAGCTCCTTCCCCGAGGGCGCCGACCTCCAGCCCGGCATGGCGGTGCGCGCCGAGACCGACGACGGGCCGATGATGCTGTGGCTGAAGGACGTCACCGACGAGGCGGTGACCCTCTCGCCGGACCATCCGCTCGCGGGCGTAGCCCTCAACTTCTCGGTCGAGGTCGTCTCGGTGCGCGACGCGACCGAGGAGGAGAAGGCCCACGGACACGTCCACGGAGAGTGACCTCGGTCAGTGGCGGTCTCGAGCACGGCCGCGACACCGAGCACCCTCCCCACACGCACCTCGACTCGCTCGAGCCAGGCCACCCTCCTGCCGCGTCGACGCTATCGACTCTGGAGGACCGCGTCTCCGCTGAAGGTGGTGATCTCCACCACTCCGACCCCGCGGCCTCGCAGCAGCCGGTGGGTCTGGCCAGGACCTCGGGACCGCTTGGGGACCACCGTGTCGTCGACCAGGATGCGTCCCGAGTAGGTCTCGAGGGCGAAGCTGGCGTCGAGGTCGCTCGGAACGATGACGCCCACGTCACCGCTGTGGCTCGTCACCTCGAGCTCGCCCGGCGGCTGCAGCTGGGCCAGGAGCTGCACGCTGCCCGACACGGTCTCGATGTCCGCTCGACTGAACCTCCCCGTGACGGACAGGCTGCCGCTCACCGACTCGGCCTTCAGCGCGCCCTCGATGCCCTCGGCCACGATGTTGCCGCTCACCGTGGACACGGTGAGGCCCTCGCGCGTGGCACCGACCCGAATCTCGCCCGAGACCGACTCCACGACGGCCTCTCGCGCGCCCGCCCCAATGGTCTGGTTGCCGCTGACCGTCTCGACCTTGGCCCGCCCCTGACTGCCCTCCACCGTCACCTCGGCCGAGACAGTGTCGACGTTGACGTCGGCGCTCGCGGGGAGCTCGATCGTGAGGTTGGTGCAGAGGCGCACGTTGCCGTTGCCGCGCTCGCGGATCTGCCGGACCGAGACGTGCAGGCGGTCGCCGATGCGCTTGACGTGCAAGCGACCGTCGGGCCCGACATCACCCTGCAGCCGCACGGTCACCCGCGGACTCGCCTGGGTCTGCACCGTCCCGCACACGACGTCCACTGTCACGAACCGAGGGCTCGGGGGGGCCAGCGTCTCGTCGAAGTCGCCCGCGAGGACGAGCTCCGACGCGTGCGCCAGGGGCCCGAGGAGCAGGAGCAGAGCGGTCATCGAAGCCTCCGGTCAGGGGAAGGGGTGAAGGTCGCGGGTGTCCGAGAGCAGGTGGAGCCGGGTGTGCCAGGCGCGGGCGAGGGCACCGGCCGCCGTGGCGTCGCCGGGATGCTCGGAGAGCGCGCGCTCGCAGTCGGCGATCGCGTTGTCGATTACGGCGAGGTTGCGCTCGATCTCGGCTAGCACGGCAGGATCGAGATCCTCTCGCGCACGGACGGCTCGCTCGAGCTGGTCGTTCGCCCGGCGCATCTGAGTGGCCCAGGGAAGCTCGGGCGGGGGTTCGTCCTCGGTGGGCAGGAAGCTGCCCACGACGACCGCTACGGCCGCGGCAGCCAGCAGCCCGAGCCCCGCTCCCCGCCACGATCTTCGAGGCGGGGCCTGCATCGCCTGCTCGATGCCGAGCCACAGGTCTCGAGGGGGGTCGACCGACCGGGGAAGGCGGGCGACGCGATCGTCGAGTGGGTCGCGTCTCACGACAGGACCTCCCGGAGCAGCTGGCGGGCACGGTGCAGCTGGGCCTTGGACGTGCCCTGGGTGATTCCGAGGTCGCTTGCGATCTCGCCGTGCGACCAGCCCTCGACCGCAGCGAGCACGAAGACGTGGCGAGCTCCCGGAGGCAGCGACGCGATCGCGCGCTCCAGCTCGAGTCGGGTCCCTGCCGGAGCGACCCCGGGGTCGGCCCCGTCGACGTCGGCGAGGACGACGCGCTGCCGCCTGCGCCGGTGGCTGCGTCGGTCGTCGAGCACCACCCGCACCGCGATCCGCTTGATCCACGCCGCGAAGTTGCTCCCCCGCAGGCTCGCGAGCCGCTGCCAGGCCCGCACGAACGCCCGCTGGGTCATCTCTTCGGCGAGCCGCGCGTCCCCCGCCATCCGGGCGCACAAGGCGTAGACAACACCGACGTGCTCTCGCTAGAGCGCCTCGAAGGCCCGGGTGTCTCCCGCCACCGCAGCCCGAACGGTGATGGTGTCGTCGTCGAGGGCATCTCGGGGGACTCCGGTCACCGGTGGCACGCTCCGCGCTGCGTTCACCCTACTGACGCCAGCCGGGCGGCCGGGGTTGGAACCAGTCTCCGCCGAATCGCCGACACCTCGGCCCGCAACGGAGCTCGCTCGGTCGCTGCGACCATTATGGTCTTTGGAGGGACCATGGACGATTCCGCCCGCCGCGAACGCGCTCACCGCGCCCTCGACGGACTCTCGGTCGGCGACGCCTTCGGCGAACAGGCATTCGGTACGATCACGTTCATCGCACGGGGCGAGCTGCCACCGGGCCGCTGGCGATGGACGGACGACACGGCGATGGCGTGCTCGATCTTCGAGACGCTGGCGACCCAGGGTCGGATCGACCAGGACGACCTCGCTCGGCGCTTCGCGACCCGGTTCACCCAGGAGCCGAACCGGGGCTACGGGGCGGGTGCGGTCGAGCTGCTCGAGCGCATCGCGTCCGGCGCCTCGTGGCGCGAGGAGTCGGCGAAGCTGTTCGGCGGCCAGGGCTCCTACGGGAACGGCGCCGCGATGCGGGTCGCCCCCGTCGGGGCCTGGTTCGCCGACGACCTGGAGCGCGCAGCCGAGGAGGCGCGTCGCTCGGCGGCGGTCACCCACACCCACGTCGAAGCGCAGGAGGGCGCGGCGGCGGTCGCGCTGACCACCGCCCGGCTCCTCGATCCGGAGCCACCGCGTCCTTCCGAGTTGTTGGCCAAGGTGGTCGCCGCCCTCCATCCCAGCGAGACGCGCAACCGCCTCGAGCAGGCGGCGACGCTCGACCCCGACGACCTCGAGCGGGGCTTCGCCGTGCTCGGCACCGGTCACCGGATCGCCGCCTTCGACACGGTGCCCTTCTGCATCTGGGTCGCGGCCCACCGCTGGCCCGACTGGTCGGACGCGCTGTTCTCCACCGCGTCAGGCTTCGGCGACGTCGACACGACCTGCGCCATCGTGGGCGGGATGATCGCGGGTCCCCACGGCGGCCCTCCCGCGGAGTGGCTCGCCCGTCGCGAGGACCTTCCGGGCGACCTCTAAACGGCGAGCTCGTCGATGATGGCGTTGAACGTGGAGCTCGGACGCATCGCCGCGCGCGCCTTCGCCTCGTCGGGTCGGTAGTAGCCGCCGATGTCCTGCGCGGGGCCCTGGGCGCCGTTCAGCTCCGAGACGATCGTCTCCTCGGCCGCGGCCAGCTTCTCCGCGACGGGGGCGAACTTGGCGGCCATCGCGGGGTCGTCGGTCTGGTTCGCGAGGGCCTGGGACCAGAAGAGGGCGAGGTAGAAGTGCGAGCCGCGGTTGTCGAGCTCGTGCACCTTGCGCGACGGCGTCTTGCGCTCGAGCAGCAGCTTCGCGGTGGCCTCGTCGAGCGCCGAGCCGAGGACCCGCGCGGACGCGTTGTCGAACCGCTCGCCGAGGTGGTCGAGCGACGCGGCGAGCGCGAGAAACTCTCCGAGCGAGTCCCAGCGCAGGTGGTTCTCCTTCTGGAACTGCTGGACGTGCTTCGGCGCCGAGCCGCCCGCGCCCGTCTCGAACAGCCCGCCGCCGTTCATCAGCGGCACGATCGAGAGCATCTTGGCGCTGGTTCCGATCTCGAGGATGGGGAACAGGTCGGTCAGGTAGTCGCGCAGTACGTTGCCGGTGACCGAGATCGTGTCCTCGCCCCGGCGGATGCGGTCGACCGACAGCTTGGTCGCCTCGGCGGGCGCCATCACGCGGATGTCGAGGCCGTGGGTGTCTTCGTCCATCAGGTAGGTCTCGACCTTCTTGATGAGCTGGATGTCGTGCGGGCGCGTGCGATCGAGCCAGAACACGGCTGGGGCGCCGGTCGCCCGGGCCCGGCGAACCGCGAGGGCGACCCAGTCTCGGACCGGCGCGTCCTTGACCTGGCAGGCCCGCCAGACGTCGCCGGCCTCGACGCGGTGCCACATCAGCTCGACGCCCATCGCGTCGACGATGCGAACCGTGCCGTCGGTCGCGATCTCGAACGTCTTGTCGTGCGAGCCGTACTCCTCGGCCTTCTTCGCCATGAGTCCGACGTTGGGCACGCTGCCCATCGTGGTCGGGTCATAGGCACCGTGCCGCTTGCAGTCCTCGACCATCACCGCGTAGACGCTGGCGTAGCTGCTGTCGGGAATGACCGCCTTGGTGTCCTGCAGCTCGCCCTGGGCGTTCCACATCTTGCCCGAGTCGCGGATCATCGGCGGCATCGAGGCGTCGATGATGATGTCGCTCGGCACGTGCAGGTTCGTGATGCCGCGATCCGAGTCGACCATCGCGATGCCGGGACCGCTCTCGAGGCACGCCTGGATGTCGGCCTCGATCTCGGCCCTGCGGTCGGCCGGCACGTCCTCGATCCGCGCGAGCAGGTCGCCGAGCCCGTTGTTGACGTCGACCCCGAGCTCGTCGAGCACCGAGCCGTGCTTGGCGAACACGTCGGCGAAGTAGGCTCTCACGGCGTGCCCGAACAAGATGGGGTCGGAGACCTTCATCATCGTGGCCTTCACGTGCAGGGAGAACAGCACGTCACGGGCCTTGGCGTCGGCGACCTGCTCTCGCAGGAACGCCACCAGCTTGCGCTTGCTCATGAACGTTCCGTCGAGCACCTCCCCCTCTTCGAGCTTCAGCCCGTCCTTCAGGACAGTGACCGTCCCGTCGGTGCCGACGTGCTCGATGCGCGCGGTGGTGGGGGCGACGAGGGTGATCGACTGCTCGTTGTGGCGAAAGTCGCCGTCCGACATCGTGGCGACGTGCGACCTGGAGTCTGTCGACCAGGTCCCCATGCGGTGGGGATTCGCGCGGGCGAAGGCCTTGACTGCCTTGGGAGCCCGGCGGTCCGAGTTGCCTTCCCGCAGGACGGGGTTCACCGCGCTGCCCTTGACCTTGTCGTAGCGAGCCTTGATCGCCCGTTCCTCTTCGGTCGTCGGCTCGTCGGGATAGTCGGGCAGCGCGTGGCCTCGAGCCTGTAGCTCGCCGATCGCCGCTTTCATCTGGGGGATCGAGGCGCTGATGTTGGGCAGCTTGATCACGTTCGCCTCGGGTCGCGTCACGAGCTCGCCGAGCTCGGCGAGATCGTCGGGGATCGAGGCGTCCCCGAGCTGGTCGCGGAACGCCGCCAGGATGCGGCCCGCGAGCGAGATGTCCCGAGTCTCGACCGGGACCCCGGCCATGCCAGCGAAGGCGCGGATCACGGGCAGGAACGAGTGCGTGGCGAGCGCGGGTGCCTCGTCGGTCCAGGTGTAGATGATGGGGGGGGACACGCTCATGAACCAGCTCCTTGAGTGGGCCGGGCGGGCGGAACGTCGAACCGCGGCTCCCGGGAAGCGACAGTGTAAAGGACCCGGCGGCTCGCGTCCCCGGGCGTGACGGGATGCCTGCTTTACGGCAAAGATGAGGACAGGCTGGAGGTTCGATGCGAGCGCTGATCCTGGCCATCTGGGTGGCCTGCGGGGGCGAGGCCCCCGACGAGGAGGGGTCCCCGCCGACCCCGCCTCCGGAGCCCGTGCCCGCGGCAACCCCCGGCTACACCGTGCGCCTCCTCGGAGCGGGCGAGCCCGTCGACGGCGTCGACGTTGCGTTCAACGACCCCGTCGACGGCGCTCTGCTCGGGCTCGCCACCACGGGTCTCGACGGGGTCGCGGAGGGTCCCGCCGACGGAGACCTCGTGGTCACGTTCGTCCAGGACACGCTGGCCACCTCCTTCTTCGACCTCCCCGACGGGGCGGTCGTCGACCTCGGCTTCGCGGGAACCGGCGACCAGGTCCGTGGGGTCACGATCGTGCTCGAAGACCCGTTCGATGGCGCCGTGCAGTACCGGGCGTCGGCCGGATGCCCGGGCACGAGCCAGCTCCTCACGCTGGGCGACGGCGCACCGGTCTACGCGCTCGAGCCCTGCTGGCGCGAGTCGGGCACGGTGGACGTGCTGGGTATCGCAGTCGACGGCGCCGGCGAGGTGATCGCCGCGTCGACGATCGTGGGCCTGCCGATTCCCGCCGCCGGGAACGGCGCGATTCTTCCCTCGTGGACTTCCGATCTCGATCGCGTTCGAATCGACTGGGTCGGCGCGTTCGACCCCCCGCAGGGGCTCGCGACGGGCGCTCGGGTGGGCCGCGAGGGGCGCTGGTACGACGCGGGCACGCAGTTCGGGCGAGGCGTCGACAGGTCCTGGACGTTGGGGCTCGCCCCCTCGGGGTTCGGCGACGGGGTCGAGATCGAACAGACCTGGAACCCCGGCCCGACCTACGTGAGCCGGATCGAGCGACGGAGCGAGGTTCCCGAGGTGATGGAGGTCCGAGCCGCCGACTTCGCGCCCGACATCCAGGGCGACTGGGACGACGAGACCGCGACGCTGTCGATTGTGACCGGCGAAGGCCCGGACGACCCGATCCTCACCGTGCTCGGGCAGCTCCAGCTCGTCGATGGCGAGGGGTTCGTTCGGTTGTGGAGCGCGGTCGGTCCGCCGGAACGCGAGAGCTACCCGCTGCCCGAGCTGCCCGACGACCTGCGGAGTCGGACCGCCGTGCGTCTCACGGCCGGGCTGGTCTCCGCCGACCCCAACAGCGTCGAGCTCGTCGGCCGACACTGGGCGATCCGTCCGTCGAACTCGCGGCCGCCTCCCGAGGTCGCCGTGCAGCCTGTGTTTCGCTGGCTCGAGTGGGCCGACGTCCACACATTCAATTGACGGCTCCGGCACCTGGACTACGCGCACTTCAAGTACGTTCGAGGGTCGTTGGAGGTGTCGTGCGCGGTATTGTGGTGCTCCTGTTCGTGGCCTGCGGGCCTGGCGACGACGTCGTTCCCCCCGACGTGGTGCGGGTCCAGCTCTTCGAGGACGGCCTTCCGTTCCGCAACGTGCCCGTGTACTACGGCACGGTCGAAGGGACGCTCGAGAACGAGACGGAGACCGATCTCGACGGCATCGCAGAGGCGCGCGTCGGGGACCGCGGCATCGTCACCATCGTCGTGCGGGACACCATCACGTCGGTCCAGGTCGAGGCAGGCACCCTGCTCACCTACGAGCTGCCCTTTGCGTCGACCGTCCGCTCTCCGCTCGAGGTGGGCACTCCGGGCGCGCTTCCCGAGGCCCGCGACAACGGGTACCGCCTCACGGACGGCTGCGGCACGGAGCGGCGCTTCCGGCCTCTCGACCGCGTGAGCTGGGAGGCCAACTGGCAGTGCGTAGGCCAGACCGGCGAGGTCGACGTGGTGGCGTGGGCCGAGGCCCCGGGCGGTCAGGTGGTCGGCGTGTCGACCCTGCTCGGCGTCACCCTGCCCATTGGCGGTCTCGACGACGGCGGTGTGCTTCCCAACTGGTCGACCAGCCTCGCCGAGGTGGGGGTCTCCTGGACAAATCGAGCCAAGGAGGGCCCGGCACCCGAGGCCATCGCCGTCGGGGTCCGGGAGGGCCGTCGCCACCGCGGTGCCTCCGAGCGGCTACGCGACCCGGAGGGGTCCACGGTGCTCGCCTACGGTCCCACCGGGTTCGCCGACCTCGTCGACGTCCGGGTTCGGCAGAGCCAGGAGGCCGACACGGTCGAGCACGTCGTTCGTCGAACGGGCGCCGACCCGAGCGTGTCGGTCGACCTCGGGGTGCTCGAGCCCGCGGTCGACGCGCGCTGGACCGGCGCGGCGGTGGAGGTCGAGCACCTGCGGGACGCCGGGGACGGGCTCGCCACGACCGTCGAGCTCGTCCTCGTCGACGAGGAGGGCGCGTCGTTCCCCCTCCTCGCGGTGGGTGGGCCGGGGGCCGAGACCTTCGTGATTCCCGAGCTGCCCTACGACGACGAGCCCTGGACCGTCGACGAGAAGGGCTCGTTCCGAGTGGGCAAGGTCGCCGGCGACAGCATCTCGAGCGCCGAGTACATCGGCGGCTGGCTGTACCGGGAGCCCGGGCATCGGTTCACCCCGGTGGGGGAGACGCCGGGCAGCTGGACGTTCTGGCGCCGACTGGTGCCTTTCGTCGAGGAGGAGAAGAAGACGAAGCCTTGAGCCGCTGGTCAGCCGAGGACGCCCAGCGGCATGCGGAGGTAGCGTCGCCCGTTGTCCTCGGGCTCCGGCAGGTGACCCGCGTTGGCGTTGACCTGCAGGCTCTGGAGGATGAGCTTCGGGGGCTTCAGCGTCTTGTCGCGGGTCTCGCGCCACTCGACGAACTCGGCCTTGGTGGTGTCGGCGCGCAGCTGCTTGTTCGACGCCTTCGACTCGCCGATGGTGGTCTCGTAGCGAAGCTCGCGGCCACCCGGCTGGTAGTCGTGGCCCACGAAGATCCGGGTGTCGTCGTCGAAGCGGGCGTAGAGCTTCTGGATGCTCTCGAAGAGTTGCTCGGCAGAGCCGCCCGGGAAGTCGGTCCGGCCGGTCCCGAAGTCCGGCATGAACATGGTGTCGCCCGTGAACAGCGCATCGCCGATCTGGTAGGTCATGTCGGCGGGGGTGTGACCGGGGGTGTGGATGGGGAGGATGGTCAGGGTGCCGGCCTGAAGCGGCTCTCCGTCCTTGAGCAGCACGTCGAACTGGCTCCCGTCACTGGCGAACGCCGCGGGCCAGTTGAAGATCTGCTTGAACGTGTCCTGCACCACGGCGATGTGCTCACCGATGCCGACCTGGGCACCGAGCCGCTCCTTGAGCACCTGGCTCCCCGAGAAGTGGTCGGCGTGGACGTGCGTGTCGAGGACGTAGTGGACGTTCAGCCCCTGGTCCTGGACGTACTTCGCCACCTGCTCGATCGAGGACTCGGTGACGTGAACCCACTGCGGGTCGAAGTCGAGGACCGGGTCGATGATCACCGCGTCCTTGGTGGTCGGGTCGGAGACCACGTAGGTCAGCGTGCTGGTCGCCTCGTCGTAGAACGCCTCGATGTGCATGTCGTCACTCCTGGTGCGAGCGGAGGCGGGGGTGTCAGCTTGTCGCAGATCCGCTCGCGTTGTCGAATCAGGTTGAGCGGGACCACGCCGCCGGAGGTATTCGGCGAGCGGGCAGTCCCGGTCGGGGTGGTCTGCGGGCAGGTGGCTGAACGCGTAGGCGAGCGCCTCGTTCATCGCGACGAACCAGCCAGGCTGCGTGGGGTAGATCTGGCGCTCGTCGAGCGTGGCTCCGACGCCCGAGCGAGCCAGCGTCTCGACTGCGGCCTCGCGCAGGCCCACCATGAGGAGCGTGCGCCCGTGCGCGGCGAGGCGGCGGTGGATGCTGCCGAACACCTCGGCCGTGGTGAAGTCGAGACCGCGGGTTCGCTTCATGCGAATCACCACGAAGCGGGCATCATCGTCGGCCAGGATCGGTCGCACGGCTCGCTCCAGCGCCCCGGCGGCGCCGAAGAACAGCGGTCCCTCGAGATGGAGGATGCGCACGGAGCGGCACTGGCCGTCGGGGACCTCGGACTGCTCGACCTCGCGAAGTCGCCAGAGCTCTTCGTCGACGATGAGCTCGCGCACGAGGAGCGACTGAGCCTGACGCAGGAACAGGACGAGGTTGACCGCGACCCCGACCGCGATGGCCTGGTCGAGCGGAAGCACCCAGGTGCCGACGAGCGTCCCGAGGAACGCGAACCGGTCGGACACGGTGGCGGTGAGCAAACGGCGGATCCGCTTCGTGTCGACGAGGTCGACGGCGACGATCACCAGCAGACCGGCGAGGCTCGCGATCGGCATGAGGTCGACGACGAAGCCGAGCCCGAGCAGCACGCCGAGCATCATCACGCCGGACAGCGCGCCCGCGTACCTCGTCTCGGCCCCGGACTGCTCGTTGATGGCGGAGCGGGAGAGGCTGCCGCTCACCGGGAAGGAACCGAACATCCCCGAGGCGAGGTTCGCGAGACCCATCCCGAAGAACTCGAGCCCGAGGTCGAGCTGCTGTCCGGTGCGTCCCGCGATGGAGCGGGCGACCGAGGTCGACTCGACGAGGGAGAGCAGCACACCGGCGAGCGCGACCGGCACCAGCGTCGCGACGAGCGACAGGTCGGGCATCATCAAGGGTGGGAGGCCCTGGGGCACGCTGGCGAGGTCGCGAGTGAGCCGGACGCCCTGGCTTCCCAGGTCGAGCACCACCACCGCGACGACCCCCACCGCGACCGCGACGAGCGCGGCGACACTCTTGCTCGTGAACCGGCGGAGCACCACGATGAGCACGATGGTGCTCACCGCGAGGATCAGCGTCGGGAGGTGGGTCTCGGGCAGGGTTCCCAGCCAGTGCCAGACCTGGGTGATCAGATCGCCACGAACTCCCTGGGTTCCCGTCACGTTCGCGAGCTGCCCCGCGCCGATCAGGATGCCCGCGCCCGTGACGTAGCCGGTGACCACCGCGGCGGAGACGTAGTCCACGACAGCGCCGAGCCGGAGCAGCGCCGCGGCGAGCTGCATCACGCCGACGAGCCCGGCCAGAGTCGCCGCCGCCACCACCACCTGGTCCTCGGGGAACTGGGCGGCGACGGAGGTTCCCACGAGCAGGGACAGGGCGTTGGTCGGCCCCGAGACGACGTGACGCGAGCTGCGGAACAGCGAGCCCACGATGGCGGGGATGCCTCCGGCCACCAGGCCAACGGCAGGGGGCAGGCCCGCGATGAGGGCGTAGGCGACGCCCTGGGGCACGCTCATGGAGGCCACGGTCAGGGCCGCCACGAGCTCCTTGCCCCACGAGGCCTCGCGGGCCTCGTCGCGCCACGCCCGCAACAGGGGGACGACAGCGGACCGGAGGGTGTCAGCGACAGAGGGCATCGAGCATCCTGGTGGCGGGGTGAGCCGGAAGGGGGAAGGAAGCAAGGTCCATGCCATGGTGGTGTACGGGGCTGGGTCGCCACCTGGCACGGGAATTGCTTGGGATGGTGCCTTCCTCGACGTCCGATGGGGGTGCGCGAGGGGCTCGGGCGAGGAGCATCGATGAACTTCGGCTTCGTGATGGACAACCGCTCCTGCATCGGCTGCCACGCGTGCAGTACGGCGTGCAAGAGCGAGAATCAGGTGCCGGTCGGGGTGCACCGCACCTGGGTCAAGTACGTGGAGGCCGGCCAGTACCCGGACGTCCGGCGGTCGTTCCAGGTGACGCGCTGCAACCACTGCAGCAATCCGCCCTGCGTGCGGATCTGCCCCGTGAGCGCGATGGTCCAGCGTGACGACGGCATCGTCGACTTCGACTCGGACGCGTGCATCGGCTGCAAGGGCTGCATGCAGGCGTGCCCCTACGACGCCATCCACATCGACCCCGAGACCCACACCGCGGCCAAGTGCAACTTCTGCGCGCCGCGCATCGAGACGGGGCTCGAACCCGCGTGCGTGGTCGTCTGCCCCGAGCACGCCATCATCGCGGGTGACCTCGACGACCCCGAGTCCGAGATCAGCCGCACGCTCGCCAAGCACAACGTGACGGTGCGGAAGCCCGAGCAGGGCACTGCCCCGAAGGTCTTCTACATCGAGGGCAACGAGCTCGCGTTGCGACCGACCGCGGCACCCGTGCCCAGCAACTTCATGTGGGCCGACGTGGTCGACGACGACCACCACATCGGCGATGTCGGCACCGCGACGGTGCCCGAGCGCCAGACCAAGGCCCACGAGCGCTACCCCGTTCGCGTGCCCGATCCCCAGGGGCTGCCGCGCACGGGTCCGCTGCACATCGGCGGCCGCATGGCCGAGCACATGGTGCAGGTGGCCTACACCTCACGCCACCACGTCCAGTGGCACTGGCCGATTCCCGCCTACATGGTCACCAAGGGCATCGCGTCGGGTGTGTTCGGCGTGCTCGCCGTGCAGACGCTGCTCGCGGGGCTTCAGCTGGGGCCGGCCGTCGCGTGGCCCGACGTGGCGGCGCCCATCGGGATCGCCCTGGCGATGCTCTTCGTCACCCTCGGACTGCTCGTGTACGACCTCGACCGGCCCGACCGGTTCTTCTACTTGCTCGTGCGGCCGCAGTTCCGGAGCTGGATCGCGCGAGCGGCGTGGATCCTGTCCGCCTTCGCGGGGGTGACCATCGGTTGGTCGGCGGTCGAGCTCGCCCCCCTGGCCGGATTCGACACGGGGCTCGCCGACACGCTGCGGCCCCTGTTCGCGCTCCTGACGCTGCCTGCCGCGACCTTGGCCGCCGTCTACACCGCGTTCTTGTTCGCGCAGGCGGAGGGTCGAGACCTCTGGCAGAACCCCGCGCTGCCGGCGCAGGTCACGCTGCACGCCGCGGTGCTCGGGCTCGGCACCCTGGCCGCGTTCGGGGCGGTGCCCGTTTTCCCGCTCGTGGTCACCGTGGGGCTGTCCTTGCTCGTGACGCTGGTGGCCGACCTCACCGTGGCGCCGCCGTCGGAGCTCGCGCGGCGCGCGGCCCAGGACATGACCCGGGGCCGGTACGCCACCGCCTACTGGCTGGGCGGCATCGCGTTCGGTCACGTCGCTCCGCTGCTCGCGCTGATCGTGATCGGCGCGTCGGCGGCCCCGCTCGCCATCGCCAGCGCAGCCGTCGGGCTCTTCGGCTGGTCCTGGGCGCTCGTCATGGCGCCCCAGCGCATCTCGAACTCGTAGGAGGCCTCCAGTGTCCATGACCACCCGCATCGCCGACACCCTGGCGCGCCTCCTCGGGCTGCCCCCCTCGAAGGGGAGCCGAGGCCTCGGTCCTGCTTCGCCGACCAACGTGGCGGGCACGGCCATGCCCGAGTACGGCATCGTTCCCGACGCCACCGTCGAGAAGATCGAGGTGCGCCAGCCCGACGGCCGGCTGTCGCAGTACCCGCCGCCAGATCGCTGGGACGACTGGGTCGAGTGGGAGAGCACGGCCTGGCCCGACCGGGTAGCCCGTCGCTACACGCTCGTGCCCACGATCTGCTTCAACTGCGAGTCGGGCTGTGGGCTGCTCGCCTACGTCGACAAGGCCACGCTCGAGGTCCGCAAGTTCGAGGGCAACCCCGCGCACCCGGGCTCTCGGGGCCGCAACTGTGCGAAGGGCCCGGCCACGCACAACCAGATCTACGACCCGGAGCGCATCCTCTACCCGCTCGAGCGCGTCGGTCCCCGGGGGTCGGGGCAGTGGAAGCGGGTGAGCTGGGAGGAGGCCCTCGACGCCATCGCCGCGAAGATGCGAGAGAGCAGGAAGAAGCGGCGTGACGGCATCATGTACCACGTCGGTCGGCCCGGCGAGGACCACTACGCGAACCGCTGCATCCAGGCGTGGGGGGTCGACGGCCACAACTCCCACACGAACGTGTGTTCGGCGTCGTCGCGGACCGGGTACTACCTGTGGGCCGGGTTCGACCGGCCGAGCCCCGACTACGCGCACGCGCGCACCATCCTGCTCATCTCGAGCCACCTCGAGACGGGTCACTACTTCAACCCGCACGCCCAGCGGATCATGGAGGCGAAGCGCGCGGGGGCTACGCTGATCACCTTCGACCCGCGGCTGTCGAACACCGCGTCGAAGTCGGACGTGTGGCTGCCGACGTGGCCGGGCTCCGAGGCGTGGGTGTTGCTGGCCATCGCGCGGCACCTGCTGGTCACCGACCAGCACGACCGGGAGTTCGTGCGGCGGTGGGTCGACTGGGAGGGGTTCACCAAGCTCGCCCCGACCGCCATCGCCGACCAGGTCGTGACGAGCGAGCTCGACGGCACGTTCGAGGGGTTCGAGCGGGCGCTCCGGGCGTTGTACCGGGACTTCACGTTCGAGCGCGCCGCGGAGGAGTCGGGGGTGCCCATCGACCGCATCGAGGCCGCGGCCGAGGCGGTGGCTCGGGCGGGCTCGCGGCTCGCGTCGCACAACTGGCGCTCGGCCTCGATCGGCAACCGGGGCGGCTGGCAGATCGTGCGGGCGTTGTTCCTGCTCAACGTCCTCACGGGCAGCATCGGGACCAAGGGAGGCACGTCGGGCAACTCGTGGAACAAGTTCGTGCCGAAGCCGTTTGCCCAGCCCCCGCCCGTCGAGACCTGGAACGAGCTCCAGCTGCCCCTGGAGTGGCCATTCGCGCACTTCGAGATGAGCTTCCTGCTCCCCCACCTCATGGAGGAGGGTCGCGGCAACGTCGACGTGTACTTCACCCGCGTCTACAACCCGCTGTGGACCAATCCCGACGGGTTCACCTGGCTCGAGAAGCTGCAGCGTGAGGACATGTTCGGGTGTCACGTCGCGCTCACCCCGACCTGGAACGAGACCGCGTGGTTCGCGGACTACGTGCTGCCCATGGGGCACTCGGCCGAGCGGCACGACCTGATGAGCCAGGAGACCCACGCGGGGCAGTGGATCGGGTTCCGCCAGCCGGTGCGAAGGGTGGCCATGGAGCGGCTCGGAAAGAAGGTCCAGTACACCTACGAGGCCAACCCCGGCGAGGTCTGGGAGGAGGCGGAGTTCTGGGTCGAGCTGTCCTGGCGGATGGATCCCGACGGGGCTCTCGGCATCCGCAAGTGGTTCGAGAGTCCGGTCCGTGCGGGCGAGCCGATCACGCAGGACGAGTACTGGGGCTTCATCTTCGAGAACTCGGTGCCCGGTCTGCCCGAGGCCGCGGCGAAGGAGGGGCTCTCGCCGCTCGCCTACATGCGCAAGTACGGCGCGTTCGAGGTGAGCAAGGACCGCTACGTGCCCTACGAGAAGCAGGTCGAGGGCGAGATCGGCGAGGACGGGCGGGTGCGCTCCGGCGACAGCGTGGTGGGCGTGGTCGTCGACGGGGTCGCCCGGGAGGGGTTCAAGACGCCGTCGCGCAAGCTGGAGCTGCTCTCGGAGACGCTGATGGCGTGGGGCTGGGACGACAAGGAGCACGTCGTGCCTTGGCCGCTGAAGTCGCACGTGCATCCCGACCACGTCGATCGGAGCCGGGGGGAGATGATCCTCCTGCCGAACTTCCGGCTCCCGACGCTGATCCACACCCGGTCGGCGAACGCCAAGTGGCTGTACGAGATCAGCCACGACAACCCGGCGTGGCTGCATCCCGAGGACGCACGGCGGCTCGGGGTCGAGACGGGCGACTTGATTCGAATCGAGACGGAGATCGGGTGGTTCGTCGATCGGTGCTGGGTCACCGAGGGCATCACGCCGGGCATCGTCGCGATCTCCCACCACCTCGGTCGGTGGCGGCTGTCGGAGACCCAGGGGGTCAACCGGTTCGGGAGCTCGCTCGCGAGCATCGACCACGACGGGACCAACTACTCTCTGCAGGTCGAGCACGGCGCGGCGGCCTACGAGAGCGCGGACCCCGACACGTCGCGGGTGTGGTGGGAGCACGTGGGGGTGCACCAGAACCTCACCCACGCCGTGCATCCCGACCCGGTGTCGGGGGCGCACTGCTGGCTTCAGCGCGCGGTCTCGGTGACCAAGGCGGGCCCGGGGGACCGGTATGGCTCGGTGCACGTCGACACGAAGAAGTCGATGCAGGTGTACCGGGAGTGGAAGGCGCTCACGCGGTCGGCCGAGAAGCACAGTCCTGACGGGACGCGACGGCCATCGTGGCTCAAGCGGCCGCTCAAGCCGACGGCGGAGGCGTACAAGCTGCCCAAGGTGCCGCAGGACGCGAAGTGAGTGCCGAGGCCCGACATCGCGCCTACGCGCTGTTCGGGCAGGTGTTCGCCCAGGGGCCCGGCGACGGCGTGTGGGAGACGCTGCTCGCGCTACCCGCCGTGGCGGAGACCCTGCCGGAGGCCGTCGACGAGGATCTCGTCGCGGCAGCGCACCACGATGCGCTCGGGCGACAGGTGTTCCCCTTCGAGAGTGCGTTCCGGTCCCCCGATGGGCTGCTCGGGGGCGACGTGTCGGCGGCGGTGCGCGAGGCCTACGCGGCGGGCGGGTTCCTGCCGGACACCGCGTCGCTGGAGGCGGACCACGTAGGTCTGCAGCTCGCGTACCTGGCCCACCTCTCGCGCGCGGAGGCGGACGCCGAGGCGGACGGACGGTCGGAGGTGGTGGAGCGCTGTCGAGGGTTGGCCGCGGGGTTCCTGGACCGGCACGCGCTGCGATGGTGGCCGTCGCTCGCGGCAGCGCTGCGCACGCAGACGAGGAGCGCCTGGATCGCGCGGGTGGGGACCCTCGCGGTGGAGCTCGCGGCCGGACACCGGGCGGAGCTCGACCTCGGGGCGGAGATGGTGGCCGAGCCCGTGGTGAAGGGGCTGGACCTGGACGACCCGGAGACCCGGCTACGGGACATCGTGCAGTACCTGGCGTCGCCGCTGCGGTGCGGGATGTTCCTGTCGCTGCACGGAATGGCGCGAGTGGCCCGGTCGGTGGACCTGCCGACGGGGTTCGGGACGCGGGTCAAGGTGCTGGAGTCGCTGTGGCACACGGCGGTGGACCACAAGGTGGTGCCGCGGCTGTGCAAGGGATTCCTGGCGGAGCTGGCGGCGACGGAGGAGGTGCTGGGCGAGTTCGAGGCGCTCGGGGTCGACATCGAGGGCCTCTCGAGCCGGATCGAGGCGTCACGAGCCGCACTCGGCAGAGTGTCGGCCTCGCAGTGAAGGCATGCGTGGTGAGCGGATCTTGTCGACAGTGAACGGGTTCCGCACTTCACTTCGCTTCACAGGCATCGGTCGACGTCCAAGGGTCACGTTAATTCCAGCCAGCCTGGAGCGCGGATGCCACATCGGGTCTTCATCGCCTATTCCCACAACGACAAGGACCGGGTTCTCCGGGTCGAAGAGGATCTTCGCAACGCCGGGTTCGACCCGAGACGGGACGACAACGAGCTTGCGGTGGGGAGACCGATCAGTGGCCTGAAGAAGAACATCGAGGAATCCGATGCTCTGCTCTTGATCCTCACGCGCCACAGCGCGCAGAGCAACTTCGTTCAATCGGAGTACGAGCACGCGCTGAAGAAGGGGGTTCCGGTCATTGCGGTCGTCCTCGGCGACCTCGGGGACTGGCCCTGGTGGTACGGCCAGCTTCACGACACCAAGCACCTCGACGGGAACTACCTCGTCCAGGGACTGCGCGACCGGATCATCGAGGCCGTCCGGGAGCAGGTGCGGAGGGCTCGGGTGGTCGCCTTCTTCAACATGAAGGGCGGAGTCGGAAAGACCACGCTCGCGGCGCAGTTCGCGGCTCGAATGGCCAACGGAACCGAGCAGCGTAGGCCCGTCTCGGTCCTCATGATCGACCTCGACCCACAGCAGAGCTTGACCGAGCTCTTCGTCAGCCCCACCACGCTCGCCGAGGCCGCCCGCCAGAACCGAACGGTGGTCGGGCTCTGCGAGCCCCTGCGAATCGGAACGCCCCGACAGGGCGACGCGCTGCAGGCAGTGGAGCACACCCCGCCGTCCAGTCCTCCGGATTACCGGACGGTTCCGATCACGCTGGGCTCGGGTCAGGCCTCCGTCGCCAACTCCGCGCGCTTCGACATCGTGGCTGGCGACTTCGAGGCCATTCGCTACACGGACGAGCTCGGGGTGAACCGGCAACTGCTCGTTCACCATTTCGAGCACGCCCTGAACGCGCTGCGGGGAACCTATGACTTGATCGTTCTCGACTGCAATCCGAGCGTGTCACCCCTGACCCACTGTGCACTCAAGGCGGATCACGTGGTGCTGCCCGTCACGCCGGACGATCTCGGACGGCGGGGCTTCGTCTTCTACGACCGCTTCGTGAGTCGGCACGTCACGGACGACGAGCGTCCGCGCCAGTCTGCGGTCTTCAACAAGGTCTACACCTCGAAGAAGCCAAAGGGACAAGACGGGCTGATGCGGGCCTTGCGGGCCGGCAACGAGGAGCTGGCGCCCGGGGCGAGCCGGCTCGCTCCGCACCTCGTGCAGGCGACGATCCCAGTCGAAAAGGAACTCGTCACGAAGGAACTGTTTCGAAGCGAGGGCGGTGACGTCAGCGCATTCGCGTATTCCGAGGGAACCGAGAAGCTCAAGGGCATCATGGAGCCCTTTGTGGACGAGCTGTTTCGCCGCATTATGGACGTGCCGTCGCGAGGTGAGCGTTGAACACGGGTACGGAACTCATACTGGAACGAATCAAGAAGGGAAACTCCTCGGCGAAGACTCGAATCACCGTGGACCATTTCGCTGACCTCTTCCGCGACTTGGACAGCATGGGACGAGAGGGCTTGCTGAACGCCATCCGGGAGGAGTTCCAGGCCCGTCGGGCTTCCCGCACGGCAAAGCCCAAGGGCGAGTTCGAGATCCTGGTGGGGGACGTCAGGGTGCGAACCTCGATGAAGACGAGGGAAATCCTGACCGAGGCCTACAGCATCCTGCACCGAGAGCTGGGAGAGAGGACCCCCGCCCGGTCGAAGGTGCGTTCGATTGCCGGATTTTCCAGGCACTTCGAGCCGTTGGTCGGAATGGAGAAGATGAAGAAGGCCGTCCTTGGCGCCGCCGCTCGCCGCGGCTCGGCTCACTGAGCCGAGCCGCGTGGAGAGGGGGCGCGTTCGAGCTCACCGTCGGCCACCGAAGGTGAACGGCCTCGCTTGCTTCACCCCGAAACGCGGGAGTATCGTGAGACCCAGCCGAGGGGGTCACCCTGTCCAGTCTTGCCGCGAATGGCGAACCGTGGCTCTTCCAGCACAAGCAGCGCCTCCTTCAGCAACGCCGCTGCCCGATGTGTGCCGAGCCGGTCACCGCGACGGCCCTCCTGCGGGGCGAGGCCTGCTCCTCGTGTCAGCGACCGCTGCGAATCCAGGGTGAGCAGGACCACGTCAAGGGCCTGCTGACCGCGCTGCGCAGCCAGTGGCGCGACCAGCGGATGATGGTCTACGGCGTCGTGGGCGTCGCCTTCTTCATGGCGGGGTGGTTCCCGCTCGTTCCCGGCCTGCTCTCGGCCGTGGGCATGGCGGCGGCGAACGTGCTGCTGATCCGCCGACCCACGCGCTGGTTGCCCGCGGGGATCCGCACCACGACCCGACTCCTCATCGTGCTGTGGGGCCTCACGCTCGTGCTGGTGAACCTCGCCATCAGCGTGTTCGCGTGGATCGTTCCCGGCCTGGGGGCGTTCGTGGCGAGCGTGGCGGGGCTCGTCACGTCGGCGCTCTACATCGAGGGCGCGCTGTGGGCCGTCGAGCGCGCGGTGGAGCGGTCCGCGCGGATGTCGCCCGGAGCCGTGCGGCTGGCGATGCTGATTCCCTTCGGAATCCTCGGAACCCTGATCGTGGCCGTGGGTACCGTGCTCACGGCGGCCTGGGTCGTGATGGCCCCGATGCTGGGAGGTGCGTGGTGAACGTGGATGCCGCCGAGGACCTGGCGAGGGAGGTCGAGCCGTTCATTCAGTTCGCGCTCAGCGCGTTCCGGCCCTTCTTCGTGATCTTCTTCTTGTTCGCGACCCCGCTGTTCCTGGCCTGGTGGGGCTCGGCCGACGACGCCGAGCGGATTGCCGCGGCCGGCGTGGGACCCGGCGTGGTGGCGATTCTCGGGCTGTGCGCCCTGGCCGAGCACTTCCTCACCACGGAGGACTACACCGAAGAGATCGAAGAGTTCATGACCGAGCAGACCGGCGTGGCCTTCGACCTCAGCAAGGCCATCGCCATGGGCTTCATCCTCTGGTACCACTTCGTCGTCACGGACGGAACACAGTTCTCGGCGTCTATCGGGTACACGGTCGCGGCTGGCTCGCCGATGGGCCCCGTCATGATGGGAGCCTTCGGGGTAGGCGGGGCCTTCCACGTCGCGGTGTCCTGGGCGCGCCGGCAGTTGATGACGGTGGCCCGTGATCTCGGGTTCGGGGGCCTGGTCGGATGGATCGAGAGCCTGTCCGTCGGCGGGGTGCTGCTGCTCGTGGTGCTGGCACCGCTGGTCGCCCTGGCCCTCTGCGTGATGCTCGTGGTGTCGGTCCTCGGCGTGCTTGGAGCCGTGCGAGCGGTCGAACGCTCCATCGACAAGGCCCGGCGGCGCGCCTGTCCGACGTGCGGCCACATGACTCGGATGGAAGCGAGCTTGTGCCCCAACTGCGGAGCCACGCTCGAGGTCGTGCGGCCGCTGTCGGTTCGAGGCGCGTCTTCCGTCGCCGGATGACCGCGGGGAATCGCCGCGCGTTGTGCGCAGGTAATGGTCGGTGGCGGCGACGGGTCGGCCGCTGTGGCAGAGTCCGGAAAACGCAGGCCCCGCGTCTGCAGGAGTGAACTGTGTCGCGTCTTCTCGCTCTGCTGACATCGTGCACGCTCGTGGGCGCCCTCGTTGGGTGTACTTCAGCTGACGACACGCCTTCGGAGGCTCCCGGTCCGGATCGCCCGGGGGGAGAGGAGGCGCGCTACCGCGTGGGCGTGGGGGCGGCCCTCCTCGCCTACCGTCACGTCCTCGAACAGCCAGGGATCGAGGGGCGGCGGGCCGCGTTGGCCGAGATCGCCCAGCTCCCCGGGGTGGCCGAGGCCGAGCTCACCCCCGACGACAACAACATCTGGCTCGTCTACGAGGATGGCTCTGCCTCGTTCGTTCTCGCCGGAGATCCCGGGACCCGGGGAGCCCCGACCACCGGAACCACCCTCGAGCCCGCGCAGTTCGCCGTTCGACCCCAGCAACCCGTCGGCGGCCAGAAGGTGCTGGTGTGGATGCCGTTCGAGTCCGACTTCAATTTCGTCGAAGGTGGGGCCATCGCCACGATGTTCGCGTCGTCGGAGTGCCCGACCTTCGAGGTGGACGTGGTGATGAACCAGGAAGCCGATCTCGCATCGGTCCTTCGCTTCACCGAGTACCAGACCATCATCATGGTCACCCACGGTGTCGTGGACCGGGACGGCGAAGTCTACTTCCTCACTCGCGAGTCGCACAATGGACGAGGGGACGCGCCCAGCGCTCCCGAGCTCCTGAACCCGGAGCGACGGATGGAGCTGTTCGCGTTCACCTCGCCGGATTTCGTGAAGATCGAGTATCTGCCGACGCTGGAGGATATCCTCCAGAGGCTCGAGGACCAGGCCGTGCCGGGGTTGTTCGACGGCAGCGCGACCGCAGAAGCTTATTACGTGGTCGGTACCTCGGCGATCGGCTCGCTCCCCGGTCGCTTCGAGGATGGCTCGATCATCTACAACGGGTCGTGCTCCAGCGCGTACAACGCGAGCCTGGCGCAGGCATTCTTCGCCAAGGGCGCCGGCGCCTACCTCGGCTACGACCTCCCGGTGACCGATGAGTTCGCGGACAGCCACGGCCGCGCGTTCTTCGAGAGCCTGATCTACGGCGTCGATCGCGTCGGCGACGCCTTTCAGCGCGCGCTCGACAACCAGCTGCCTCTCGACCCGGTGGGCGCGCCCGCCCAGTTCCGTCGCTTGGGTGACCCTGATCTCGTCTACCCCTGCGTCGTCGGCGCCCGGATGTCCGTCGCGGGCCCTCTCCCCGACGGCAGCGAGCCCTGGCTCGCCCCGTGGAACTCCCCGACCGAGAGTCAGCTGTGGCGGATGGATCCCGCAGAGGAGGGCCTCGAGCCCACCGCGGACTGCCCTGCCCCCGGCTCGTACGGGACGCCCCTCGCGACCGACATCATCGAGCCCGACTCCTGGGTGATGCGGGCTCACCGGCTCGACGAGCCGCTGGTGCAGGAGCCCGCGGTCGCCATCGTCGACGAGAGTGAGCCCGGCTGCACCAGCTTCGTCGCCGCCAAGGACCTCGGGACCGAGCGAGAGCGCATCCTCGTCGCGGCGTCGCAGAACGAGGTGTGGGCGACGGGCGAGCGGGACGTGGAGTTCCAGGTCCGCTACGACAGTGACCGTGGCACCTGCCTCGTGGGCGAGGTCGAGCTCGAGCCGCCCGTCGAAGGGGGGCCTGCCTTCGTGGTGCTCGAGGAGGCGTCGTGTGACGTCGAACTCGTGTACGGCCCGCCCACCGGCGACCGGGACGATCGACCGCCCTACGGCATCCCTCTCGGCGAGGACGACCCCGGCGACGATCCGGACGGCGGTCTCGATTGTGTCGACGTCGGCACCACCCCGCTGGTCATCCGGAGCGACAGCGAGCTCGCCACGTACGCAGGAGTTCGGTGCTTCCGAGGCACCGTGGTCGTGGACGACGCGGTCTCCGATCTGTCTCCCCTCGACGCGCTCGAGGTGGTCGAGGGCAACTTCTCCGTGAGGACGAGCGCGGTCACTCCGGCCCCCACGGGTCCGCTCTCCGCGCTGCGGGAGGTCGGGGGTCTCGAGATCCGCGGCAACTTCGACTGGACAGGTCCCATCGAGCTGCCGAGCCTGGAGCGCGTGGCACCCGGATCCGTGAACCTCGGCGGGACCATGTCGGAGCTTCGCCTGCCCGCCCTCGTGGAGGTCGGGTCGAGCCTGTGGATCCACCCCTCGAGCGGCCTCACCACGCTGTCGTTCCCGGTGCTGCAGTCCGTCGGCGGCACTCTCCGCGCCGAGTTCGTCACCGAGGTGCGGCAGCTCTCGCTTCCCGCCCTGGACACCCTCGGCGGTGCCCTCGAGCTCTCCTACGTGGGGCTCCAGGACGGCCTCGATCTGCCTCTGCTGAAGAGCCTGGGTGGCTTCGAGATCGACCACGTGCGGGCGACCACGCTCGCCGGCTTCGCTCCCGCGAGCATCGCCGGGGATCTCGTGATCAGCACCAATCTCTTCCTGGCCGACATCACGTCGCTCGACAGCCTGCTGTCGGTCGGGGGCGACCTGACCATCGTCTGGAACAGCAACCTGCCGACGGGCCAGGCGACGAGCCTCGCGGATCGTCTGCAGGGCTCGGGCTTCACGGGTACCGTCGACATCCAGGGCAACGACTGATCCCGGGCGCCCGGCGCTCGAGCCGCGATGGGTTACGGTGCGCGCGGTGCTTGGATAGTGGCGGTTCGCCACGGTCGGTCCGCGCGTTGCTCACGCAACGCTCGCCCTGTGTCGGCCGGGTAGGTTGCCGGCCGACATCGGCCCCGGAGGGGCCGAGCTGAGATCAAGATGGCAAGCGCTGCCTCCCGGTCGGGTCACCGACCGGGAGGACCCTCCTTCCCGGCCGGTGGACGCTCGGCCCCCGCGGTCCACGCGTCGAAGAAGGTGTCGCTGAGCCGCGTGTCTCCGCTCGCCACCGCGGCTCCGACGTTTCGGACGGCGTCCTGCACCTGGCCCGGGATCAGCGCAGCGAGCCCGTGGTACCCCACGATCCCGTAGGCATAGGCCAGCAGTCCTCGCACCTCCGCAGGCGGCCTCCCCATCCGGGCCTGGTGGACCGCCGATCGCACCCGCCGCCGCACGTCCCTCGGCAGGCGCAGGCGTCCCGTCTCGGTCTCCGGGACCTGGACCCCACAGAGGATCAGGGGCCCGCCGCGCGCCTCGCTCCAGTGCCGCACCTTGCTCGTCGTGACGTGCCAGCCCTCGCCCTCGATGGCCTCGCGCATCAGCGCCTCGGCGCGCTCGTGGAACACGTGGCCGCCCGTGATGCTCGAGATCACGAGGTCGTCGGCGTACCGCGAGTACCGCCAGCGCCAGCGCGCGAACGGCCCGTCGCAGAGTCTCTGCAGGATGGCGTCGAGGGCTCGAGCCGAGAAGTTGGCGAGCACCGGCGAGGTGGGCGCGCCCTGGGGCAGGAAGTCGCGCACCCGCGTCCGGTCACGGTGAAAGCACATCGCCTTCAGCGCGAGCCACGCGTGCTCGCTCCACTCGACCCTCGCGAGCTGCAGGGCCTGGCGGAGCATCGTGGACACCTTGCGGTAGCTGGTCGTGCCGAACCAGTCGTGGATGTCGACGACCACGGCCCCCCGACACCCCGCGTGCATGCGCGCGTGCAGCGCGAGGGAGCGTCGAGGGGCGAACGACGTCACCGTGCCCGGTAGACGCAGACCGCGTCCCAGCCGGCGTGCGAGCACCGCCTGCATCGACTTGAGGACCGCCGAGGGCTGGTGGATCCACCGGAATCCCCCGCTCCGCTTCGGCATCCGGCGGGCGACGTACGCGCTCTCCTCGATGGCGGCCATCACCGGCGACCAGTCGAGCCGCTCGGTGTGGGTGGCGGCATCGCGGCGGCTCATGCCGAGCCCGCGGTGAAGGATCGACGTGAGCAGAGCCGGCTCCTGGACGATCCGCGACGCGCCCGCCGACAGCGCCGACACCCAGTCCCGCAGGGCGACCGTGGAGGCGGGGATGCGGCTCAGATCGAGCTTCCGACGACCGTCCGAGGTCTCGAGGTTGGCCAGCAGCTCCTTGATCCGGGGCTCGTGAAAGCGGCTGCCTACACCGTCGAGGAGACGCCGGACCGGCACGTGGTGCAGCAGGTGGGGCCAGGCGCGCCCGACGTGGCGTCGCAGCAGCACGTCGTAGGTCTGGCGCACCGTGGTGCCGTCGGGCATGGGCACGTCGGCCCACGGTGCGGCCTCCTTCGGGAAGGGGGCGCCGGTGTCGATCGCCTGCCGCAGCACCTCCGCCAGCCGCACCACCAGGCCCGCGTCGACCGTGCCCTGCAGCGGCTGGGGATCGATCTCGACCACCACGGTCCGATCTTCGCCGAAGAGCTCGTCGAGCTTGACCAGCGCCTGCTCGGCGGTGACCCGCTTGGCCGGGTCCTGACGTCCGCACACCTTGAGGAACTGCTTCCAGGCACCGTCGACCCGCTCCACGGGGTGACCCCGGTAGCGCGGCTGCACGCCGGTCAGCATCTCCTGGACCACGAGCGCCGCCGAGTACACGTCGCTCACCGGCCCCACGTCGGGCACGCCCTCGGCTTGCTCGGGTGAGAAGTAGAGCTCGGTGCCGAGCACGTCGCGAGTCAGGGTGAGGCGGGACTCTCCGGGCTCCGGCTCCTCGATGCGCACGAGCCCGAAGTCCGAGATGACGAGGACGTCGCCGTCCATCAGCAGGTTCTCGGGCTTGATGTCGCGGTGGATGAGTCCCTCGGCGTGGATCGCGGCGAGGCCGCGGTACAGCTGCCGGGCGAGGGACAGGACGATCGGGTCCGGAAGCCGTCCCCTGCGTAGCCGGTCCCGCAGTGTGCCCCCGGCGATGTAGGGCATGCGGATCATCGGCCGGTCGCCGCGACCGTACTCGAGGCTCGCGTCGATGACGTTGGGGTGGGTCACCCGTCCGAGCGACTCGAGCTCGCGACGAAAGCGACGCTGGGCGCGCACGTCGCCCCACAGGTCGGGGCGCAGCACCTTGAGCGCGACCTCCCGCCCCGTGAACGCCTCCCGCGCGAGGTGGACGTCGCCGAACGCGCCCGACCCGATCTTCTTCAGGTAGGTGAACTTCTCGGAGAGGAACGAGCCCTCGAGTCGGCCCCGCGCGAGCGCGCCCTCGAGCTTGACCTTCGGCCAGTACTGGCCCTCGGGACGAGCGAGGTGCTCGTCCCAGGTGCGCTCGGGCTCGTCGGGGTCGACGGGGACGCCGGCAAAGGTGCCGTCGTAGGGCTGGACCATGGTGAGTCGGGTGGGGCTCGCGACCTCCGAGAGCACGTAGACGTGGTTGTTGCGGTTGTCGGCGCTCGGCGGCACCTGGAGGTACGGCGAGACCTCGAGGACGCCGTGCTCGCGGTGGGCGAGGTACACGATGCCGTGGGCGAGCTCGGCATCGCCCCACGCCGCCCCGACCCGCGGAGGGCTGGGGTCGACGCCGACGAAGATCTGCACCTGGCCCTTGCGGGGTCCCCGGCGGGCGGGTCGCACCTGCTGCAGGCGGAACAGCAGGTACATCTCGAGCCACGCGAGGCTCTGCAGCGCGGCCGAGAAGGTGCGCTCGAAGCGGTCCGCCTCGGCCCGCACGGCCGCCTCGTTGAGCGAGCTCACCCCGTGGACCGTCGCGTTGCGCGACTTCACCATCTCGAGGAAGAGGTCGTTGGTCGCCGGGTACTGGGTCACGAGCTCGGGGAGGAAGGTCCAGCCGCGATTGCGGGCGGCAGCGTGCAGCGCCTCGATGGCCGCACGGCGGCTGCCCAGGGTGGGGCGGGTCCACGACTTGGCGAGCACCTCGTCGGTCGTCGGGTTGCGGGGACCGCGGAGGTAGTCGGCGGCGAGGATGCCCTGCAGCGTGGCGAGCACGATCTCGAAGGCCTCGTGAAGGTGCTTGAGCCGGGCGCTCTCGCTCTCGAACGCCCCCACGCGGTGCCAGGCCATGGCGATGGGGTGGGGGTAGAGGCCGACGATCCGGCTGCGGAGGGAATCCTCTGTGAACGTGGCCATCGCGGCGCCCCCGAGTGCTCCAGGAGTCTGATCCGTCGGGACCCGGGACGCAACGGGGCCTCGCGGGCTACCGGGTCCGGAGCGTCGTCCAGATGCTGTGCCACGCGGGGTCGCGGTCGGGCTCGTGGGTCATGGTGACCGCGGCGTAGACCCAGTCGAGCGAGCGGTCCCGCAGTCGGAGGGTGGCGACGCCGTCGTCGTCGGTGGTGGCGACGACCGCGTCGTCGTCGGCGTGTCCGGCGAGGGGGAACGCGCGGACCCGCGCCCCCGCCACGGGTCGTCCCGACGCGAGCAGCCGCACCCGCATCCGCCGCCGCGAGCCCGGGCGGCGCAGCGGCACGATCTCCAGGGGCAGGCCGGCGACGACGTCCCAGCCTTCGTGCTCGACGCCGAGCAGGAGCTTCAGCGAGCGTCGGTAGTGCTCGTGCTGCGGCTCTCGGGCGAGCGAGTCGACCACGGCCAGCATGCGAGCGTCGCCCTCGGAGGCGACGTAGTCGCGAAAGCGCGGCCAGGGCAGCTCGATGGCGGCACCGGCGTTCTCGTAGACGACCACGGTGGCGACGTCAGCCTCGGGGACCGTGCCCCAGGAGCCCTCGGTGGGCTCGACGGGTCGCAGGGTGCCTTCGACGAGGCGGTCGAGTCGCGTCAGCGTCTCGGGGCGCGACTCGCGACGCTCGCGCTCCCGGTCGTGGGCCACGAGCCCGAACACCGGGGTCTGGCCTTCGAGGGTGGGGCCGGCGTCGAGGATGTAGTCGTGGGCGAAGGTCGAGGTGGCGAGCCAGGCGAGGAGCATCGGGCCTCCGTCGGCCGGGTAGCACGCCCGGGCCCACGAAGCGCGCGGTCCCTCGAAGCCTGGCGCGGTCAGGCCCGCAGCCGCCGGACCAGCCCGACCTGTGCGAGCAGCCACAGCGCTGCGTAGCCGGCGTCGAACTCCCAGGGCCGCAGCGCGTTGTTCGCGTGCCCCGGCCGGTAGTGGTGGTTGTTGTGCATCGCCTCGCCCCACCCGATCACGTCGACCGGGAACAGGTTCGTCGAGGTGCCCGCGGCTTGGGTGTTCCGGTAGCCGATGGTGTGGCACAGCCCGTTCACCACGATCACCGTCGAGAAGAACACCGACCCCATGACGCCGGGGAGCGCGAGAATCGCAGCCTGCCAGGGCATGAACAGCGACAGCACGCCGATCATCACCGGGATCCGCACCACGAGCAGCCCCCAGATGCCTTGCCCCTCCAGCTTGCGGATGCCGTGCTCGAGAGCATCGTCAGGCAGCTTGCCCTCGTAGCGCCGGTAGAGCTCGGGGTGGTGCAGGCAGTGCTGATAGCTCTTGCCCGTCTGCTGCACGATGTTCCACAGCGAGCCGCCCTCCTTGGTGGGGCTGTGTGGATCGTCGTCGGTGTCCGACTTGTGGTGGTGCCAGCGGTGCATGATCGCCCACGCCCGGCCCCCGGTGCCCATCCACATCCAGTTCCACACCCGCATCGGGTGCTCGACGAGCGGATGGTACTCGAACTGCTGGTGCGAGTACTGCCGGTGGTACAGCGTCGACAGCGTGAAGACGTTCACCTGGCGCAGCACGAGCATGAAGATGGCCAGGTAGACGATGTCGAGGTCGTGGCCGGTGACCAGCTCGTAGACGGCGAAGAGCCCGACCGAGACCAGGATCGGCAGGAACGTGAGGACCAGGTACGAGAAGACGGCCATGGGCAAGTGCACCGTCTCCACCTCGGTGAGGAGACGGCTGGCGTGGGTAGCGGTGTTCAACGAGACTCCCTCGACCCTCGGCTCGAGGCGGTAGCGAGGCCGAGGTGCGGCGTGGAGGCTACCCCTCGTGAGGTCCTCGAGCCGG
The DNA here is from genome assembly GCA_964655065.1 of uncultured Enterobacteriaceae bacterium. Lineage (GTDB taxonomy): Bacteria > Myxococcota_A > UBA796 > UBA796 > DRPG01. Next base: position 87,977 of record CAZZLC010000005.1, read on the forward strand.
GCTGCGCGTCGAGCCGTCGCGGATCCCGACCGGGCGAGCCCCAGGACCAGCGAGGCTTCTTCACCGCGCCGCTCGATCGGCCGACGGGCCGAGCGGGGCCGACGCGGTCACGTCTTCGACTGACAGCGGCGACGTTTGGTGCCATCGTGGCACGGAGGAGGCCTCGTGTTCCCGTTCGCTCTGTCCCTGGCCGTCGCGGGCCCGCCGGAGGCGGAACTGCCACCGCCGCCCGCCGTGGTGTCGCCCGTGCTCGACCACCGCTTGCTCGAGCTGTCGATCGCGCAGCACCGTCGCGCGCGCGTGCTCGGCTGGACCACGCTCGGCGGGCTCGCCGCGACGGTGGGCGGCGTGGGCCTCGTGGCGGGGACCTGCCGGACCGACGCGTGCTCGGGGCCCGGCCCGACAGCCGGGGTGATCCTCGCCGTTGCGGGTTCGTTCGCCTACACCGGCGGACTGTTCGGCTTCCAGACCGTGAGCGCGATCGCGGAGGGCAACGCCGTCGACGCCGGACTCCGGGTGCGACCGAAGCTCGGCTGGGCCCCTCTGGCGCTGACGGTGGGCGGCGCAGCCGTGAGCTTCGCAGGCATGTCCTCGCAGACGCAGGCGGGCGCTGGAGGGGTCCCGAGCACCCCGCCGGCGGTCACCGTGGGCTCGCTCCTCACCCTCGGCGGTGTGGTGCTCGGCTGTGTGCAGTATGCCTCCACCGGCACGGCCCAGCGTCGTCGAGTCACGGTGGCGATGTCGCCGACCCCGAACGGCGCCCGGGCCGCGGTCCGCTTCTGACCGCTCGCCCTGCCCCGCTCATCGCGAAAACGAACACCTGAGCGTGCGGAATCCCCAACCCCTGCGCCGCCGGGCGCCCGAGCTGACCGGAGGACGGCCTGGCCCGGAGCTTGCTCCGGGGCAATCCGGAGGTGTCCGTGGACGGGCGGTCGACGATCTATCTGGTGCAGAGCGAAGGCTGGTACGTGGAGCGAGCGGGGTGGGGTGTCGCGGGACTGGTCGGCGGTCTCGCCACGGCGGCGGCCGCGGCGGGGCAGCCTCTCGGTCTGGCCGCGATCGCTGCCATCGGCCTCACGTCTGTCGTGAACGCCCTCACGGGATTCTGCCCGGTCTCGACCGCGCTGCAGTGGTCGGGGCTGCCGCCTCGGCTCTCTGGACCCCGGCCGGGACGGGTCTACCGCATGCGTACCGACCGCTGGTACCTCGAGCGCACCATCTACGCGGTGGTGGGGGTGAACCTGACGCTCGCCTCGGTGCTCGCGGCCGTCCACTCGCCGTGGTGGCTCGCGTTCACCGGCTTCGTGTCGGTCGCCGCGATCACGTTCGCGTTCACCGGGTTCTGCCCGGTCGCCAACGTGCTGTACCACCTGGGCCTCGAGCCACGGCTCGCGCGAGCGGGGAGCCAGGCACCCGTCAGGGACCGGCCTCCACGACGCGCCTCGCTCGCTCGAGGAGCTGCCCGAACGCGGTCTGCAGCTCCTGCCCGAGCTGGCGCTCGACCATCCCGGCCACGAAGAACAGGTCGACCCGAAACCGCGAGCCCCAGGTGACCTCGGTGTGATCGCCGTCCTCGGTGAGCTCCACCCAGCCGAGCCGGTGGGTGAGGGGCATGCGAACCCCCATGGGGCCGTCGAGAGAGCGGATCACGTACTCGTAGCGGAAATCTGGCGTGAACGAGGTGATCTCCTCTCGGAACTCGAGCGGGGACGAGCGCACGAGGCGCACCGCGCCGACGCCGTTGCGGTCCTCGGTGCCTTCGGCGAGCAGCGTGCAGGACAAGTCGGGGCCCCCGGAGAGGAACCGCTCGTGGTCGGCGACGAACCCCCACACCCGGTCGGGTGGAGCGGCGACGCGGGTGGTGGCGCGGATCTCGTGCATTGGGGCGGTGTATCCAGCCAGGCTCTCGACGTCGGACCTCGAGGCGGGACGGGGTCCGGTGCCGTAGATTCGAGCGTTCCAAGTTGGCAATCCGAATCAACGGAGCAACGGATTGTACCGTTACCGGTGCGGAGGTTCAGATGTCGTTGGTCGACGCACTCTACGGACACGTCGCTCCGCTGGGGCTCGAGGCGGACGCCGGTCGGGTCTTCAACACCGTTCCGGACATCTTCGAGGGCACGAGCATCCGGACGCTCACCGGGGCCTTGGTCACGCGGCTGTCGCCGGGGGTCTCGAGGCGCTCCGACGCCGCGGCGACGACGGGCGGCATGCGAATCGGGTTCAGCGGTGAGCCCCTCCCACTGCGCGACAGGCGTGACGGACTCGCGGACGCCGACTGTCGGCCCTACTAATGGCGGCCCCGATGGCGAGCGACCTTCCCCACTTCGAACCCGCGGACCGGCAGGCCCTCCGAGAGCAGCTCGCCGCTACGCTCTCCCCCGAGATCCTCGCCGAGCTGCGACGCTGGGTCGCGCTGCGGGTCAGTCGGTCGATGCAGCCGATCCACGCCGTGGTCGACCGGCGAGACGACCTCGGGGGCGCCGCCCCTCCGGCCGGATCGCTCGCGAGCGAGGTCCAGCGGGCGCTACACGAGGCCCAGCCGGACAGGGACTACGAGGCGGTGCTCGAGCGACTGGGGCGTACCACGCCGGGCGGCCTCGTCGAGCGCTACCGGCTTCCTGCGGATCTGGTCGAGGGACTCCGCATCAACGCGCTGGGGCCGGTGCGAGGCTGTGCTCCCGAGCTCGACGCGCACGCGCGGGCGGTGGAGGACCACGACGCGCTGATGGCCGAGGTCACACGGGCGCCTCGGACCGGTCTGGCCCTCGCCGCGAGCATGGCCGGAGGGCTGCTCGCCCGATTCGGCTCCCGGCCCGCTCCGGACCGGCTCGAGTCTCGGATCCGTGCCTCGCGACAGCGTCTGGAGCAGTCGCTCGCGGCCTTCTCGCGTCGCTACCGGGCCTCGGCGGCGCAGGCCAGGGAGAACCTCGAGCACCTGCTGATGGCGATCTACGGCGGACTGCTCGAGCGACTCCAGGAGGATCTGCGCCGGGTGGGCCGGAGCCTCGTCCTCGTCGACCTCGACGCGGGACGCCTCGAGCTCGCGATGAGCCCTTCGGAGCGTGCGGCCCAGCGGGCGTGGGCGCGGGGCATCGCGCGGAGGCTGGAGGCCCTGGCGGAGACCGGAGCCTGGCGCGCTGTAGGCGAGGCGGCGGACCGGGCCCTCGGGTGGATGCTCGACGACCCAGCCCGGGCCCGGAGCCTCCTCGACGACGACGGCGCGTCCTACGCGGTGACCTTCGCTCGACACCGCGCGCGAGCGCTCGCTGCGGTGGCTGACGAGGCGTGGCAGCGAGGCGAGACGATCGCGGCCTGCGAGATCATCCGACACCTGCTGACCGGCTCCAACGTCGCGTGGCAAGCCGGCGACCCCGACGACGTGCTCCTCGCCACCGCCGGCCTCCGGCTCGTCGTCGCCTGCACCGCGACGGAGGAGATCTCGGAGGAGCCGCTCGAGCCCGTGCCGGGCTTCGTCGCGCAGGCGCTCGCCCGCCGCGGTGACGGTGACCCCACCGTCCGCCTGCCCGGCGAGCAGGTGACGACCCTCACCCGGTGGACGGCGTTCGCGGTCGAGCGGTACGCCCGACGGTCGGGACTCTTGCTCGGTCTCGAGGCCCAGCTGCCACAGCCCGTGCGTCTGTGCGAGGGGCTCGGGCCGTGGAGGGTCGCCCTCGAGCACGCCTGGCCCGACGTCGACCTCCAGGCACTGGAGGGCCTGGTGCGCGACTGCACGACGCCGCTGCAGCGACGGAGCTCCGCGTTCTTCCGGTGGCTCGTCCGCGAGCGCCGAGGTCGCTGGCACGCCGAGGTCAGCCGAGTCTGCGGGCGTGCGATGTTCGCCATCGTGCCGGTCGCGCTCGTGGTCTGGTGGTGGCTCGGATGATCGGACTGGGGACGGAACAGGCGCATCTCTGAAATGATGGGTTCGCCTGGCTCGACGCCAGGTGAGGAGGTCGGAGTGCCCGAGATCACCGCCGCCGTCGCGGCCGTCTGTGCCCTGATGCTCGTCGCGATGAGCGCCGACGTCGCCTATCAGCGGTCCCACCACAAAGTGGCACTGCAGGGGCTGGGCGAGAACAAGCACGTGACGCGAGCGGTTCGCGCGCACGGCAACTACACCGAGCACGTGCCGCTCGCACTGGTGCTGTTGTTGCTCCTCGAGCTCCGAGGAACCCCACCTGCGATGCTCGTGATCGCGGGGTCGCTGCTCGTGGTCGCTCGCCTCTCTCACTGGTTCGGGCTGAAGACCTCGTCGGGTCCCACCCCGTGGCGGCTCTTCGGGGTGGGCGTGACGTGGCTCGTGCTCGCCGGCGAAGCGGTCGGCCTGCTGGTCTCGCTGCTCGGGTGATGCCGCGTCCGCGCACTTGCTTCTCGGCCGATCCCCGTCCAAGATGATGGTCCGCTGGGGAGGTCGTGTGGGACGGTGGGCTTGGGGACTCGGCTTGGTGCTCGTGGCGTGCGGCGGGGGTGAGGTCGAGGAAGACGGCAGCGTGCCCACGGACAACACCGCGCCGGTGGCCGTGGACGATGCCATCGTGGTGCGGACCGACAGCGAGCTGACCTTCGACCCGACCGTCAACGACCAGGATCCGGACCTCGATCCGATCGAGGTCGTCGAGGTGAGCCCGCCCGCGCAGGGCGTGGCCGAGGTCGTCGACGGCTCGACGGTCCGGTACCGCCCACTGGCGGGCTATTCGGGCCCCGACGCCTTCCGCTACACGATCGCCGACGGGCAGGGCGGCACTGCGGAGGCCGAGGTCAGCGTCGAGGTGATGCCCGCACCCGCTCTCACCATCGTCGCACCCGAGGCGAACGCCGACGTGCTGGCTGGTGAGGTCGAGGTCGTCGTGGAGGTCGCGGGCTGCGAGCTCGGCGGCGAGGCTCCGATGGGCTGTCGGATCACGGGGGGGCTCGACGACGAGCCTATCGACCCCGTCACCTCCACCTCCTTCACAGTGGAGACCGAGACCAACGGCGAGCAGGTGCTCTCCCTCCGGCTGGTGGGGGCAGATGGGGCACCCTTCGAGCCGGCTGTCGGGGCCGAGGTCCGGTGGTTCACCGTCGGCGGTATCGACGTCGGGCGATTCGAGGGTGACGCCACGTTCGCCGACGCGGCCAGCATGCTCCAGTTCTGCGCAGATGGCTTCACCAACGTCGCCGGCAACGTCTTCGTCACCACCACCTCGGCGGCCGACACGAGCGGCCTGGCCTGCCTCGAGCGCGTCGACGGCGGCCTGTTCGTCGAGGACACGCTGCTCTCGAGCGTCTCGTTGCCCGCCCTCGACCGCGTGGGCGGGACGATCGCCTTCCGACGCAACGACGCGCTCACCGAGATCGACCTCCCCGACCTGGATCGGGTCGGCAGCTTCGTCGTCAACGGCAACAACCTGCTGACGGCCTTCGAGTTGCCGGTGCTGGAGCGCACGGACGAGCGATTCGGGCTGTACTACCACGAGCTGCTCGAGACGGTCGGCGTGCCGCGGCTGACCAACGTCGACGGGGACCTCGTGCTCATCGGCATGCCCGCTCTGAAGCCGCTCGACTTCCCCGCTCTCGAGCGCGTGGGCGGACTCGTCGACATGGGGTCGAGCTTCCCCTTCGAGGTCTCCTTTCCGTCCCTGGTGGAGGTCGGCGGGTTCGACGGGTTCTACGCGCCGACCGGGATCTCCCTGCCCGAGCTCACGACGGTGACGGAGTCGTTCAGCTTCTACGGGGCCGCGATGGGCGATCTCGTGCTCCCGAAACTCGAGACGGTCGGGCAGCGATTCCAGATCCAGCAGGACGACGGGACCACGAGCGTCTCTGCTCCGGCGCTCGTCTCGATTGGCGACGACCTCGTGCTCTACGAGACCTCGGTGCTCACGTCGATCGACCTGCCCGTCCTGACCTCGACGAGCGACGTGAACCTCAGGTACAACGACGCGCTGCAGGGCCTCGCGCTCGACGTCACGACCCTCGACTCGATCCGACTCGAGCTCAACGGGTCGTTCGGCAGCCTCGAGCTGCCGCTCCTCCAGCAGCTCGGAGAGGGATTCCTCCGCGGTACGGGCCCCACGCTCGATCTGCGGAGCCTCACCACCGTGACCGGAGACTTCTGGGTCCGGTTCAGCGGCGTGGTCACCCCCGAGCTCGCCGCGCTCGAGACCGTCGGCGGCCAGTTCAACCTCGACGGCGCGAGCATCCTCGACCCGAACCTCGGCAACCTCCGCTCGGTCGGGCGGCTGGACGTCGGCTCGGACGCGCTCCAGACCCTCTCGCTGCCTTCGCTCACCACCGTCGGCGAGTTCCTGTTCGTGCGGTGTCCCGTGCTCCAGTCGCTGGACCTTCCCGTGCTGCAGGACGTGGGGGAGACGGTCTCCATCCAGGCGGGGAGCCTCACCTCCGTGTCCCTCCCCGCGCTGATCAGCGGCGGCATCTCGGCGGGTGGCGGGGGGCTGACCTCGGTGTCGGTCCCGCTGCTCGCGGAGGGCACGGTCCGGGTCTCCGGCTCGGCCCTCACGACGATCGATGCGCCGCTCCTCGCGCGGGGACTCCTCTCGGTCGAGGACTCGGGGCTGACCGCTCTGGTGTTCGACGGCATCGACGACATGCAGGTGTCCGTCCGGAACAACCCCGTGCTCGAGTCGCTCACCCTGAGCGGCGACACGATCAACGCGCTCGACATCGCGTACAACCCCGTGCTCGCGGACGTGACGCTCGACGTCACGACGCTCGGTGGAACGTCGCTCTTCGAGAACGACGAGCTGACCAACATCGACGCGCCCACCGTCGTGAACCTGGTCGGAGACGTCTTCGTCAGCGGCCAGCCCCTGCTCGCCCGCGTCGACTTCTCGGGGCTCACCAACGCGGCCGGCGAGGACATCCGGATTCGCCAGTCCAACGGCCTGGCCGACGTCCGGCTCGGCAGCCTCCAGACCGTCGGCGTCCTGCAGCTCGAGCTGCCCAGCCTGACGACGCTGGACCTCGGGCAGCTCGCGCAGGCCTCGGTCGTCGACCTCGACACCCCCAACCTCGCGTCGGTCGATCTCTCGGGGCTCGTCTCGACGTTCTCCCTCCGCGTCGAGGACACGGCCGTCACCGCGCTGGACCTCGCGAACCTCGCCTCCGTCGACGAGCTCGTGGTCACCTTCAATCCCGACCTCGCCCTGCTGAACACGCCGGCCCTCGTGTCCGCGGTCGACCTGTTTCAGGTCGAGCAGAACCCGCTGGTCCCCTCCGTCTCGGCGCCGCTCCTCACCGACCTCGGCCGGCTCGAGGTCAACGGGAACCCGTCTGTCACGGAGGTGGTGATGCCGCTCGCGACGAGCGCCATCCTCGTCCGCATCGCCTCGAACGGGTCACTCACGACGATCGACCTCTCCTCCCTCGCCACGACCGGGCCGACGCAGCCGGGGTTCCTCCTGGACGGCGACCTCCGCGTCCGGAGCAACCTGGTGCTCGACGATCTCCGCATGGGCTCGCTCGTCGATGTCGCGGGCGATCTGTTCATCACCAACAACGTGTCCCTGCCTGCCGCCGACGCCCAGGCCATCGCCGACGGCGCCACGGTCGGGCTGAACCTCCGCGTGGAGGACAACGGCCCGTGACCACCCCCATCGAGGTCGTGGAGAGCGAGGTTCGGGAGGTCGAGGTCGACGTCCTGGTGCTGAAGTACGCGGGCCGCCATCACGGCGCGGACCTCGCCATCGCCCGGGCTCTCGAGCGGCTGGATCTCGGCGTGGATTCCGGGGAGCACCGGCTCGACGACTTCAACCCCAACGTGTTCCTCGAGGTCGGCTACGCCTGGGGTCTCGGCAAGCCGACCGTCCTGATCCTGCGCGAGGGCGTCGAGCCTCCCTTCGACGTTCAGAGCCACCGGATCCTCCGGTACTCCCGGCTCGGGGAGCTGCGCAAGCTCGTCGAGAGGGAGCTCGCGGGGCTCGTGTCGGCGGGCTCCATCTGACGGAGGAAGACGGCGGAGCCGGGCGCTCGGGTCGAGCCCACCCGGCGAGGGTGGATTTCACCGCGTCTACGGCCTCGCGAGGGTGAGGGCGCCGAGGTAGCCGAATCGCGCGGTGCCGGCCGGGCTCACGGTGACGTCGATGGTGATCACGCCGCGCGTGTCGGGCTCGACGCCCTCGAACACCGCGACGTCGCCCGTGTTGTCCGATGCCTCGAGGTCTCGCGACGAGCTCCCCACCGTGTAGCGCGTGAGCCGTCCGGCGCCGTTGTCGTCGCCCTCCCGCGACGCGAAGAGCGTGAGCGTGTACGGACCCGGCTCGAGGTTGGACACCTCCACCGTGGCGCGCTCGAGCAGCGCGGCGTCGTGCCCGTCGAACGACCCGAGGAAGCAGACGTCCCGTGACACGGTGTCCGGCCAGCCGAGCGTGTTGCCCGCGAGCCCGCTCTCGTTCGAGCCTTCGAACCCACGGGTGACCCGCACGGCGACGCTCGTGGTCTGGCCGTTCGTGTCCACGATCGCGCTCGTGCCGCCGGTGAGGCAGTTGGTGACCGAGCCGAAGCCATCCGTGTCGAGGATGCCGAAGTCGACCTCGACCACCTGACCCGACCCGAAGCTCGGCGCCTCGAGCGCCGGAGGGGCCAGGGTGATTCCGGTCGCCGCGTCGGCGGAGGCCCGCAGCCGGTCGGCCGCGACCCGGGGCAGCGCCAGATCCCCGGTGCCCGTCGCCGCGACGCCGTAGATCGTCGAGTAGATCACCATCGCGGCGAGCGCCCGGCCGGACGGGCTCGCGTGGTGCAGGTCGCTCGCGTGCAGCACGAGCGGGTCGGTCTCCGCGAGGTGGATCTCCCAGGCATCGCCCACCGGCGACACCCGCACGTCGGTCGACGGGGTCGCGGTCGCGTTCTCCGGGATGTACCGGTCGGCGGCATCGTCGTAGTGGAACCGCAGCTGGGCCTGCATCTCGATCGGGTCGGGGAACGTGCCCGGGTAGACCTGGTGGTCGGGGTGCCGGGCCCAGGTCTGGTACAACACGACGTCTGCGTCGGCGGAGCTCGCCTTGATGCGGTCGTAGAACCAGGTGGCGTCGGCCTTGAAGCCCTCGGGGTCGCCCGCGTCGTCGGTGGGGCGGAGCGAGTGGTCCTGCAGGACCACGGCGTCCCACGGACCGTCGTTGACCCGCGCCAGGGTGCCCGGGTTGGTGCGGTGGAAGAGGAGGTCCTGTCCGCCCGGCGCCACCGCCGCGATGTCGGGGGCCGGCCATCCCACGCTGGCGGCGAGCTCTCGAACGAGTGCTGCGATGGGCCCCTCGGCGGTGAAGCTGTTGCCGACGAACAAGAGGCGGAGCGGCCGATCGGTGGGGACCGTCCACGGCGAGCTTCCGGTGTCGCCCGGCGGCGGCACACCGGTGTCGTCGCCGGGGGCGTCGGGGAACGCGAGCTCGAGGGGCGGCGGGGAGCAGGCCAGCAGGCCCAGGGACAGGCTGATCATGATGGCGCCCTCCGTGTCGACGCCCTCCCTATCGCCCGGCCCGCCGGGTGTCCCCCTCCGTCAAATCACCGGCCGACGCGCCGTCGTGCTTCCTCGGTCCGCGCCTTCAGGTCCCGCAGCGCCTCGAGCTCCTGCGCGGTCGGCTCGGCAGTGACGGTCGACGCGTCACGCACCCGGACGTCCCACGCCGTGTGCTCGCGCACCTGCTCCACCGTGACGCCAGGGTGGAGCGCGATCACCTCGAGCTCTCGCGTCTCCGGGCACGGCTCGAGGACGCAGAGATCGGTGATCACGCGCTGCATGCCGCGGGTGGTGATGCCCCGGTCCTCGCGCTCGGTGCCGCCGGCGCCGAACCCGAACGACGTCACGAAGTCCACCTCGGGCACGAACGCCCGCTTCGCGTGCCGCATCACCACGAGGATGCGGCCGCAGTGCGACGCGATCTCGGGGGCCCCCCCGGCGCCGGGTAGCCTGACCTCGGGCTCGTCGTAGTCCCCGATCACCGTCGAGTTGAGGTTCGCGTACCGATCGATCTGGGCCCCCCCGAGGAACCCGACCGAGATGTGACCGCCCTGCAGCCAGTAGCGGAACATCTCGGGCACCGACACGTTGGTCAGCGCGGTCTTCGACAGCTCGCCGTCGCCGATGGACAGCGGGAGCACGTCGGGGCGGGTCCGGATGGTCCCCGACTCGTAGATCAACGTGATGTTGGGTGCGTGGGTGAGCCGGGCGAGGTTGCACGCCTCCGATGGCGCCCCGATGCCGACGAAGCAGACATCGGTGTCCGACAGCTCCCTCGCGGCGGCAATCGTCATTCGCTCGGCCGAGGTCGCCCCGCTCATGCCTCACCTCCTCGCAGCTCGGCGAGCCACGCCGCGAACTGACCTGGATCGCGCGAGATCGCGTCCCACGCGAGGTACGCTGCGTTGTCGCGGTCGTAGTACCCGAGCGCGTAGGACGGCTTCGCGCCCCCAGGACACTCCGCCACGGCCGAGACCACGAACGATGGCAAGACCATCGCGTTGGGATGGAGGTCTCCGAGATCGTCGACCACCTCCTCGACGGTGACCAGCGCGTGGCGGCTCGCGAGCACGACCTGCTTCTGAACCCCCACGATGCCCTCGACGAGCACGTTCCCCTGCCGATCCGCCCGTTGGGCGTGCACGATGCCCACGTCGGGTCGCAGAGCGGGCACGGCCACGAGCTGCTCGCCGGTGAACGGACAGGTGATGGGCCGGATGGTGGCCGTGTGCGCGGGCTGATCGCTGCCCGCGTAGCCCCGCAGCACCGCGAACGGAAGGTTGGCCGCTCCCGCGTCCCAGGCGGCGGCCATCGCCGCGTGACTGTGCTCCTCGAGCTCGAGTGGCCGCGGACGCTGGTTCTGCACCGCGTCACGGAACCGGTGAAGCGAGCCCACGCCCGGGTTCCCTCCCCAGGAGAAGACGAGCTTCCTCACGAGCCCCGCGCCGATCAGCTGGTCGTAGAGCAGGTCCGGCGTCATCCGGATCAGCGTGAGATCCCCGATCTCCTGGCGCAGGATCTCGTGACCGGCGGCCATCGGGATGAGGTGGGTGAAGCCCTCGAGGGCCACGGTGTCCCCAGGGTGCACGAACCTCCGGATCATCTCGGAGAGCTCGAGGACCGGAGTCGGGGCGGACTTCTCGACGGTCGTGCGGTCCGACACGACGGCACCTCCTGGTCCGGAGGCTCTACCACCCTCGAGCGGCCGTCACGACCCGAGGGAGCGTCGCGTCACCGCCATGCGGAGGAGCTGCTGGATAGCGAACCGGAGCTCGACCGCCCCGAACGGCTTGTCGATGACCGGAGGCTGAGCGACCTCGAGAAACTGCCGTGCCTCGGGGGTCACCGCCCCACCGGTGACGAACAGCACGCGATCCGCGAGCTCGGGGGCCGTCTCCTGCACGTGCTGGAAGAAGGCGGAGCCGAGCTCCCCGTCGAGCATGAGGTCGCACAAGATCACGTCCGGAACGTGCCCGTCGCGCAGAGCGCGCTTGGCCTGGGCGACGGTGGTGGCCTCTTGCACCCGGTGGGGCCCGAGCAGGCGAACGATGGCGTTGCGCACGTTGGTCTCGTCTTCGAGTACGAGCACGTCGAGCGGCATCGTCCACTCGGGGACCTCGGGGAACTCCGTGGCTTCGAGCCCCGTGTCGAGCGGCAGCTCCACGACGAAGGCAGCACCACCGAGGATCGAGTCCTCCACCCGGATCTCGCCCCCGTGAGCGTTGATGACCTCGCGACAGATCGCGAGCCCGAGCCCGAGCCCCTGCTCCCTGCGGGTCACGAACGCGTCGAAGATGCCTTCCCGCTCCGACTCGGCGACCCCGACGCCCGAGTCTTCGATCTTCAGCACGATCTGCTCGCCCGGGGCCGACAGCGACGCCCGAATGCGATGGTCCCCCGGGGGCGCGCGATCGACGGCCTGCTGGGCATTGACGAGCAGGTTCACCAGAACCCCGACGATGGCGGTCCGATCGACCACCACCGGCGGCACGAGACCTGCGTGCACCGTGAGGTCGGCCCGATGGCGCATCGACGGCCTCGCGAGCCGCACGCTCTCGTCCAGCAGCTCGTGCAGCGGCACCTCGACGAGGCCACTGGAGCGTTCGCGCGAGAATCCGGTCAGCTGCTGCATGATCGACGAGATTCGCTGGATCGACTCCACGCTCTCGGCCACGAGCTCCTCGACCATCGCGCGGTCCAGCTCGCGGCCCAGATCGAGCATGGACTCGAGGACCGACAGGTTCGTCATGAGCACGGTCGCGGGGTTGTTCACCTCGTGGGCGATGCCCGCGGCGAGCCGTCCCACCGAGACGAGGCGATCCGCGTGGACCAGGCGCGTCTGCATGGCCATCGACCGTTGGCGCTCGATGGCGAAGCGTACCGCCCGCAGCAGCTGGGGCTCGCCGAGGTCGTGCTTGTTCAGGTGGTCCTGTGCACCAGCCTGGAGCACCCGCTCGGGGAGGTGGGCCTCGTCGGAGCCCGAGACGACGATGATGGGGAGCTCGGGCTGGTCCCGACGGAGCGCCCGGAGAAAGTCGGTGGCGTCTCCCTCGGGAAACTGCCAGTCCAGGACCACGCAGTCGAAGGCCTGACGCTCGAGCTGCCGCCGCGCCCCGGCGAGGGAGTCCTCCTCGTGGATGGAGGCTCCGAGCGCCCCGAGGGCGTGGCGGAGCAGCGCGCGGTCGTTTTCGTCGTCGTCGACGAGCAGGAGCTGCATGGTCCCCGAGCTTCTCCGTTCGTGGCCGCCTGGGGACAACCTACCCGAAGTGGAGCCGGTGGACCGTCGTGAGCCGTCTGCAGATCCCTGTCGATCGGTGTGGTCAGTCGGTGACGTTCCAGCCGGTGAGGGCGCGCGAGACCATGTCGAAGCGGTCCTGGCCCCAGAACAGCTGCTCCCCGACCTTGAACGTGGGAACGCCGCAGACCCCGACCGCCTCGGCTCGGGCCGAGTTCTCGAACAGCTGCTGCTTGATCGTCGGCGCCTGGGTCCCCTCGAGGATCGCGGCCCCATCGAAGCCCGCGTCGTCGAGCACCGCCCGCAGGATCTCGGGGTCGCCGATGTTCCGGTCCTCCGCCCAGGCGGCCCGATAGATGGCGGCGGTGGCGGCGGGCTCCACGAGGGATGCGCGCAGCGGCGCGATGGTCCGCAGCGGGAAGTTGGACGGGAACCGGAAGTCGACCCCCCACCAGCGGGCCCAGTCGAGCATGTCCTTGCCGCCGTAGCGCTGCTGGGACGGCGACATGGCGTGCAGGGGGACGATGGGGGTGCCGATGTTCTGGAACAGGCCGCCGAGCACGAAGGGCGTCCACTGGAGCTCGGCGCCGTGGCGAGCGGCGAAGGCCTCGATCTGGGTGGACGCGAGGTAGCTGTAGGGACTCGCGAAGTCGTGGAACAGCTCGATCGTGCCCCCGGGCGGCTGCGTGGGCTCTCCGGACGGCTCGCGGGGCAGCCCGAGCTTCTCGCGCACGAGGCGCAGCCGGTCGACGCCGTAGAAGAGCTCACCGTCGACCTCGATCGTCGGCACGCCGAACACGCCGCGATCCACTGCGGCGGCCGTCGCGTCGAACAGGCCCTGCCGCACCGCGTCGTCGCCCTGCACCGCGCGCGCGTCGATCCCGAAGGGCGCGGTCACGGCCTGGAGGGCGTCGAGATCGGCCACGTCGACGCCATCCACCCAGTAGGCCCGATAGAGCGCGGCGGTGAGGGCGGGCACCGCGACCTCGTCCGCCGCGACGAGGCAGCGCATGGCGGCCACCGTGCGGCGGGGGTGCGTGGGGGGGACCGTCAGCGGCTCGTCGAGCATGGAGGCCTGGCGCACGATGTCGAGCGCCTGCAGGCGGGCCTTGGGGGCGGGCATCGCCTCGAGGGGAACGTCCGGACGCTTCAGCGCGCGCAGCACCCCGCCGAGCAGAACCGGATCCCAGGTCACCGAGCGGCCGGCCTCGGCGGCGAGGGCCGCGATGCGCGTGGACGCGAGGTAGGCGAACGGGCAGACGATGTCGTAGGTGAAGCGAAGCAAGTGGCCTCCCGGTGCTCCTGGCAGGCTACACCACGGCCATGGCCGCGATCGCCCGCTGGATGGAGATCCACGAGGATCTCGACGATGCGCTCCGCGCGCTGCGCCGCGTGTGGCCCGAGGGGCGGGCGGCTCGGCAGCGTCGAGCGCTCGACCAGCTCGTGCGGCCACTCGAGCTGCACATCGAGCTCGAGGAACGCGTGCTGATGCCGGTCTTCGCCGAGATTGCGGGAGACCTTCCGCCCAACGCGCAGCCCCACGTCTACCTCGCGGATCACGCACAGCTGCGCGAGCTCGTCCACGCGCTCGAGGAAGACGTCGGTGCGGAGTCTCCCGATCGGGTGCTCGCCGCGGAGGACCGGCTCGGTCGCCTCGCAGGGGTGCTCGAGCATCACGATCTCCGCGAACGCACCTGGTTCGTGCCCGCTCTCGACGCCCACGTCGCCCCCGAGGTGGCGGAGGTCTGGGTGGCGGACTTCGCCCGGGCCCAGTCCGCGCTGCCCCCCGCCGAGCCGCTCGAGCCCTTGCCCGCACTCGCTCGACCCGTCCCCGCGGACCTCTCTCCGGTCGACGCCTTCCGGATCACCATCGCCCGCGATGGCGACGTGAGGGCTGCGTTCGATACGGTCCGCGTGCCCGACCACCCCAAGGGACCGCGTCGGTACGCGCAGTGTGCATCGCTGGTTCAGCAGGTCACCGCGGCGTCGTCGCTCGTCGAGCGCCGCGACCGGCTGGCCGAGCTGGCCGACGCGGCACGACTCTTCGCCATCGTCGCCCGCTCGGCTGGAGATCCTCCATGAACCCCGAACCCCGGCTCTTCACGCGGGCATTCACCACCCTGATGCTCGCCCACGCCCTGCAGTCGCTCGGGTTTGCATCACTGCTGTTGATGCCGTTGTTTCTCGATCATCTCGGTGCGAGCCGGGCCGAGGTGGGGCTCGTCCTCGCGACGTCCGCCATCGGGGGACTCGCGGTGAGACCGCTCGTCGGCTGGGCTCTCGACCGACTGGGTCGTCTGCCGACCCTCGCGGTCGGCACCGCGGTCCTCGCCACGAGCCTCGCCTCGATCGGGCTCGTCCACGACCTCGGGATCGTGGTCTACCTCGTCCACGCGGGCATTGGCGTCGGAACGGGCGCGCTGTTCACGGGCTACTTCACGATGGCCGCCGACCTGGTTCCGCCCACGAGGCGCACCGAGGGGCTCGCGCTGTTCGGCATTGCGGGGCTCGTGTCGCTCACCGTGAATCCGCTGGCCGACCTGCTCGCGATTGCCGGCGCGGAGCTCCGGCCCTTCTTCGTCACGATGGGGGGACTGGTCGCGACGTCGGGGCTGCTGCTCGCCGGGCTCCCGCGAGGGGTCACGTCGTCGGCCGCGCCGCGGGGCGTGGCCCTCCCTGGACTCGCCGCGCTCCGTCGGCGCCCGCTGTGGTCGGTGTGGTGGGCCACCGTGGTGTTCTCGACCCTCGTCGCGGTGTTCATGGCCTTCGTCACCGTCGCCGCCCAGGACCGGGGGGTGGACCAGCCGGCGACGGTGTGGCTGGCCTATGCGGTGGGTGCGGTGTCGATGCGGGTGTTCGGCGCGCGACTCCCCGAGCGCCTGGGGCCGTCGCGGATGGTCGTTCCCGCCCTGCTCTCCTACGTGATCGGGGTGGCGGGGGCCGCGCTCACCACATCGGGGATCGGCTTCGGGGTGGCGGGCCTGTTCGCGGGGATTGGCCACGGGTTCGCGTTCCCGGTGCTCACCGGACAGGTGGTGAGCCGGGTCGACGGGGAGCTGCGGGGTACCGCCATGGCGCTGTTCACCGCCCTGTGGGACCTCACGAAGCTGCTCCTCGTTCCGGTCGCGGGGCTGCTCGCCGACGTGGCGGGCGACCGCACCATGTTGCTCGCGGTGGCCGTCGGCGGTGCCCTGTCGCTCGTGGTGTGGCGGCGACTCGAGCAGGGTGGGCCGGTGAGCGATCTCGCGGCTCGAACGGCCTAGTCGCGCCGCGAGTCCGGAGTGCCGAAGGGGGTGGGGCGGTCGCGTGGGGCCAGAGGGAGCCGCACGAAGAAGCTCGCGCCGTGGCCGGGCTGGCCGTGGGCCCACACCTGGCCGCCCATGCTCTGGACCATGCGGCGGACGATCGCGAGGCCGATCCCCGTGCCCTCGTCGTCGTGATGGGCGAGGCGCCGGAACGGCTCGAAGATCTTCTCGCCGTCCGCGGGGTCGAAGCCGCACCCCTGGTCCGAGAACACGACGGTGACGGTGCCCGAGCTGGGGGCAGGCACTCCGGTGACCGTGAGGTGGGGGGGCGCGTCGCCCGCGAATCGTAGCGCGTTCTGGACGAGATGCTCGAAGACCTGGTAGAGGCGGGCCCGGTTCCCGAGCACCTCCGGCAGCGGACCGTGGATCGTGGCGTGTCCCCCTCTGGACGCGTAGTCGACCTCGAACCGCTCCAGTACGGACCGAGCCAGGGCGTCCAGCCCCACGGGCTCGGTCGTGGCGTTGCCGCAGGCTCGCGTGTAGCGGCCGAGGTCGCGCACGAGGTGATCGAGCCGGTCCGCGGCGGCGGTCACGAACCCCCAGAACGTACGGCCGTCCTCGTCGAGCCCGAGGTCGTAGTCCTCGTCCAGCAGGGCGAGGTACTGACGGATGGTGCGCACGGGCTGGCGCAGGTCGTGGCTCGCCACGTGGGCGAACTGCTCGAGCTCCTGGCTGCGTCGCACCCGCTCGTCGTCGGTGAGGTCACGGACGATGCCGAACACCCCGGAGATGGACCCCGTCGGGCCGCGCTGCGCCTGGCCCATCGTGCGCACGAGGCGCACCTCGCCGGTAGGGCGCACGATCCTGGCCTCGAGCTCGAAGGGTTCACCGAACTCCACCGCACGCGCGACCGTCTCGGAGACCGTGCTGCGATCCTCGGGGTGGTACGAAGCGATCGTCCGCTCGGGGCTGGGGGTGAAGGTCTCTGGATTCTGACCGTGGATCGCGTAGATCTCGGGGGACCAGAACGTGGTGCATTCCGCGAGATCGACGTACCAGTGACCCACCTGCAGCAGGTGCTGGGCCATCTCGACGAGACGCGCGCGCTGGGTGAGCGCCTGGCGGGCCTCCACACGCACGGTCACGTCGCGGGTGATGCAGTACAGCCGGCCATCCTCGGCTACCGAAGTGTTCCACTCGAGCCAACGGAAGCCGCCGTCCTTCGTCCGGTACCGGTTGAGGAACTGGACCGCCCGTTCGCCCTCCTGGAGGCGGGAGGCTTCCTGTACGGTGGCGGCGAGGTCGTCGGGGTGCACGAAGGCCAGGAAGGGCTGTGACAGGAGCTCCGTGGACGACCACCCGAGCACCTCGGTCCACCGGGGGGACACCCAGACGAGCCGCTCTCGGGTCGCGATCGCGAGCAGGTCGAGCGACAGCGTGGCGAATTGCTCGAGGTCGAGCAGGTCGAGGTCTCGGGTCGGGCTCACGCGGCGCTGCTCCCGATGCGGTCGGCGATGACGGTGGCGTCGTCGCCGGTGATGGGTTTGACGACGTAGTCGACGACGAGGTCGGACGCGCAGGCCCGGCCGATGTCGCGCCCGTCGTCGGAAGACGACAGCACCACGACCTGCAGACGGGTTCCCTCGAGCTCGCTCCCACGGGCCTCCACCTCGTGGAGGAACTCGAAGCCGTCCATCCCGGGCATGCTGAGGTCCAGGAGGACCAGATCGGGGGGGCCTGCCTCCTCGTCCCGGGCCCGCGCGTCACGGAGGTCGTCGAGCCAGGCGAGGGCCTCCTGGGCCGACCTCGCCGCCCGGACGTGCCCGTAGCGACCCGAGCGCGCGAGCACGCGACGGCACCAGACGATGTCGGGTTCGTGATCGTCGACGATCCACGTCGATCTCACGAGCGGCGATGGCGGATCGATGGGCATGCAGTGACCGGGCGCAGCAGGGTGGGTCCCTCATCGGTCCGGCCGCGAGAGGTTCAAGGGGGCAGCGCGTCGAAGACCCCCGCGAGCCAGATCGCGGTCAGCGCGAGCCCGCCCCCGGCCACGACGAAGGTGCCGATCAACACGAGGTCGGAGGTCGAGCGGCTGCGGCGGGCGTCGACATCGTCGTCGAACGCTACCGGCGTCATCCAGCGGGTGGTCGCCTGGGACCCGGCCGACGGGGGGAGCGGCGGCAGGGGCGCGGGCCGGGGGTCGATGGGTCCTGGCCGCAGGACCTCGCCCACCGAAGGCAAAGGTGCAGGCGGCGTCTCGGGTCCAAGGCCCTGCGGGACCGAGGCCAGCGTGGGCAGGGTGACCGAGGTGGGCTCGTCCGCGCCGTCGTCGAGGGGACGGCGCTCGATCGGTCCCGACTCGACCGTGGCCACGCGCTCGGTCGCCTGGGACTCGTCGCGTCGGTCGCGCGACCATCGACGCAGGGTGAGTCGCTCGGGCAGCCGCGACGCAATCTCCTCGCAGCGTTGGGCCACGATGGCGGCAGTGGGTCGGCTCTCCGGGTGGAACGCGAGCATCGCGCGCAGGAGCTCGGTGACGGGTCGAAGCGAGGGTCGTGCCAGACGCTCTTCGAGGAAGGCCCGGGTCGTGGCCGCGGTATCGGCGGGACCAAGCCGACGAGGACCTTCGGGGCCCCCGAAGAAGGGGTTGCCGGTCCACGCTTCGAAGAGCACGCAGCCGAGCGCGAAGACGTCCGACGAAGGCTGGCCGACGTCGCGCGGCGCGTGGCGATCGGGAGGGAGCAACCGGGCGAGCCCCAGGTCGTGCAGCTCGACGGTACCGTGGGTACCGATGCGCAGGTGACGGGGGCGCAGGTCACCGTGGACGATTCCGAGCTCCGACCAGGCCACGTGCAGCGCATCGGCGACCTGCTCCACGATCTCGAGCAGTGGACCGGGGGGCACGAGGCCCTGGTGCCGGGCGCCCAGGTCGGAGCCGGGCCCCCACGCGGTGGCGATGGCGAGTCGACCCTCGACCTCGACGACCTCTGCCGGAGGGATGGCGGGGTGGTGAAGCCCCGCGAGTCGCGCCAGGTCGGCGCGGAGTCCCACGAGCTCGGGCCCGGCCGCGTGCAGACCCGGAGGCAGCGAGTGCAGCGCGACCCTCCGCCCGTACGCGTCGCGCACGTCAGCCCCGGCCCCCGGCCGCGGCCCGGGGGAGCTCGGCATCTTCGAAGGTGTGGCGGCGCACGGAGCCGTCTCGGTCGACGTAGACGGCAGTGAACGCGTCGCCGAGGATCTCGAGCGCACCGGCGTGCGGGCCATAGGAGCTCGCGATGCCGACGTCGATCGCGAACAGTCGACCCCCACAGCGCGACTTCATCAAGCCGTCACGCTGGGTGGTGTGCCCGACCACCATTCGCTCGGCCTCGAGATGCTCGAGGGCGAGCTCGAGGCGGCGGCAGGCCGCAGGCTCGGGGTCGGTCAGGTAGCCTCGGTACCACAGGGGACCCCGCTCGCCGAGCACCGGTGACAGGCGGCTCGGCTCGTCGATTGCGGTCCGGGTCGCGGTGTTGATCTCGTCGAGCGGAGCCGTCGCGAAGTCGGGGTGGACGCCGCCGTGCACGAACACCGTGCCGTCGATGACGGCGACGGTGGACAGCGACCTCAGGAACCGTCCGTCCTCGCCGTCGGGGGCGAGGGCCTCGCGACGGGCGGCTTGCCCGCCGTACTGGGCGATGTCGGAGGGCTCGACGTAGCGCCAGTCTCCACGGAGGTTCATGACCTCGTGGTTGCCGAGGAGCGGCACCACGTCGCCGCCTTCGGCCCGAGCTTCGTCGCGGAGGCGATCGAGGAACCGAATCAGGCGGTGGGAATCGGCGCCGCGATCCATGATGTCGCCGGTCTGCACGAGCACGCTGCGGCCGCCGATCCAGCGGTCCTCGTCGTCGACGAGTCCGACCGCGCGCAGGACGCTCGAGGCCTGGTCGAAGTCGGCGTGCAGGTCGCCGACTGCGACGATGCGAATCGCCCCGCCCTCGATCGGTGCTCCACCCTCCGCTACCACAGATCCTCGACAAGGCCTGAAAGACGCCCACGGCAGTCCGGGCGGTATATCCCGGAGGCAGGCGAGACCGCATGGTAACGCTTTGAAACTGGCGGGGTCGCCCGGTGATCCGAAATGCCGGCATCCAGGGGGCCCAAGTGCTCGGTGAGACCACCCTCAGGCACGACCAGGTCCGCGTCGTACACATCGATGATGATCCGGTCGACCACGTCTTGGTGTCGCGCTGCGCCAAACGCGCGCCGGGCGACCTCCAGCTCCACCACGCACCGTCGTTCGACGCGATGCGCGACCGGCTCCGTGCGGTCGGCGCCGACGTGGTCTTGCTGGACCTCAACTTCGAGCGCTACCGCGGATTCGAGGCCCTCCACGCCATCCTGCAGATGGACCTCGACCTGCCGGTCGTGGTGCTCACGGGCATGGACGACCCGACGCTCGGGCCGCTCGCGGTCAGCCTCGGGGCCGAAGACTTCCTGTTCAAGGATGTGCTCGACCCCCAGATGCTGTGGTCGGTCGTGATGAAGGCCTGCGCGCGGTGGCAGAACCGGGTGGGGCCACGCACGGGGCGCGGCGTGGTCCCTCACGTCGGCATGCCCACCTCGGTGGACCTCCGCCCGGGTGACGTCATCGGGGCCTACGAGATCGTCGACGAGATCGCCGAAGGCGGCATGGCCACGGTCTACAAGATCCGCCACCGCTCCCTCGACAGCACCCACGCCCTCAAGGTGGTGCGGAGCGGCGTTCTGATCGAGCACGCCAGGCTCGTGCAGGAGGGCCGGGTCCAGGCGAGGCTCCGCCACCCCAACCTCGTCTCCGCCACCGATCTGATCGAGTTCGCCGATGGCGCTCGCGGGCTCGTGATGGAGTACGTGGCGGGCCCCACGCTCGATCAGTGGCTCCAGACCTCGCCCGATCGGTCGGGGCGCTCCTGGTTCTCGATCTTCGTGGCGGTGACGCGCGGCGTGCACTGCGCTCACCTCGACCGGGTCGTGCACCGCGACCTCAAGCCCTCGAACGTCCTGCTGCACCGCGTGCCCCACGGGCTGGTCCCCAAGGTGTCGGACTTCGGCATCGCGAAGGTCCTCGCCGATGGACCGGTCAGGGAGCGGGATCTGCAGACTCGTGGTGGCATCGCGATGGGCACCCCGGGCTTCATGCCCCCGGAGCAACTCGTCGACGCGGCCTCGGTCGACGAGCGTGCCGACATCTTCGCCCTCGGCTGCTTGCTCTTCTGTGTGGCCAGCGGCCAGCGTCCGTTCCCCCGCGGTCACCACGTGGCCCAACTGCGCGCCATGATGCGTGGCGACGTGCCCGATCTCGCACGGCTGGTGCCGGGCCTGGGTCCGTCGGTTCTCGACGTCACCCGGCGCGCCATGGCGTTCGACAAGGAGGAGCGCTTCCAG
Source organism: uncultured Enterobacteriaceae bacterium (assembly GCA_964655065.1). Classification (GTDB taxonomy): domain Bacteria; phylum Myxococcota_A; class UBA796; order UBA796; genus DRPG01. Next base: position 109,320 of record CAZZLC010000005.1, read on the forward strand.
TCGTGCGCGGACCTGCTCTCGGCGCTCGACGCGGTGCCGGCCAAAGACCTCGCGGAGCGGGTGCCCATGCCGAACCCCCAGGACGACCGCACCCACCCCCTTCCGTCGCTCGAGGCCTACGCCACCGCGTGAGCCGCGGTGCCTACGCGAGCATGCCGCGGACGTAGGGGGCGAGCGGCTCGGGGTCGGTGAGGAAGGCGTCGTGGCCGTGCTCGCTGTCGAGGACCACGTGGGTCCGGCAGTCCGGCAGTCCGCGGGCGAGCTCGGCGACCAGCGAAGGGGGCACGAGCTGGTCGCGCCGGTAGCCGATGACGTGCGTGGGAGCCGAGACGGCCGCCGGGTCGACCTGGTGCAGGTCGACCGACGTGATGAGCGCCCGGTAGGTCGCCGCGTCGAAGCGCCGGGCGAACTTGCGCCCGTTGTGCTCGAGGTAGCTGTCGACGGGAAAGTGGGCCTCACCCGCCTCCACCGCGCCCGGCTGTCCGAAGCGGGCCTCGAACTCCTCGGGGCTCCGGAAGGTGGTCATCGCCATCGCACGGGCCAGCTCGACCCCGGAGGCCTCCTCGCCAGCCGCCACGGCGAGGTCGAGGATGCGCCGCTGAACGGTACGCCAGGCCGTGCCGAGGGCGTGGGGACGGTGGGCGGCAGCGATGACGAGCATCTCCTCCACCCGGTCGGGCGCCTCGGCCCCGAGCGCGAGCGCGACCATGCCGCCGTAGGAGCCACCGATGACCCGAACGCGGTCGAGACCGAGGTGGTCGAGCACGGCCACCACGGCGTGAGCCTGGTCTCGGGGGTCCACTGTGGGGACCTCGAGGTAGTCGATGCCCACAATCCGCTCGCGGTCGGGGTCGATGGGGAGTCCCGTGCCCACCATCTTCGGCCACCAGCTCCACTCCGCTCGCGCGGAGACGCCACCGAGCAGGACCACCGGCGTTCCGGACGCCTCGGAGTCCACGAACCGGACCCGGCCGTGGGCGACGTGGCCGCCGTGGTGGAGGTCGAGCCGCGCCGGTAGCCTGGCGTGGTTCTCGTGTAGAAAGAGTGCGGTCCGAGCGTTCATCGCCGTCCTCGGGATCGTGGAGCCGAGCGTCGGGGGAGTATCCTCCAGACACGCGGACCGTGTCATTCGTTGCACCGGATACAGGGGCCCATGTCCCTCCCCCTGCTGTCCCCCGTGTTCGCCCGACGCATCGCTCGCGCCGCTCTGGAGGGGATCGTGCGTCACTGGCCCTACCAGCCGGCCCATCGCTGGCGGGGACCCGACGATGGCCGCTCGCCGCCCGAGCTGCACCCCATCTTCTGCGGCTGCTACGACTGGCACAGCGCGGTGCACGCTCACTGGTCGCTCGCCCGGCTCCTGAACCGGGGGCTGTTGGGGGGCGGCGTCGCGGACGAGGCCCACCAGCAGCTCGTTACCACCATCACCGCTCCTCACGTCGCGGTCGAGTCCGACTATTTCGATGCCCACCCGAGCTTCGAGTGGCCCTACGGCTGGGCCTGGCTGCTCGCGCTGACCGCCGAGCTCCGTGGCAGTGACGACGTGGAGCGAAGGAACGCCGGCGAGGCGCTGCTCCCCCTTGCCGACAAGCTCGCCGACGCGGTGGCTCCGCGCCTCGCCGCCCAGATCCGTCCCGTGCGCGTCGGCACCCACCGCAACTCGGCCTTCGCGATGGGCCTGTTCTGGGACGCCGCGGAGGGGTGCGACCGACCCGACCTCCGATCCACCGTCGTCGAGCACGCGGCACGGTTCTTCGACGCCGACGTGGCCTACCCCTGGGCCTACGAGCCCTCGGCCTACGACTTCCTCTCGCCAGGCCTGTCCACGGTAGGGCTCCAGCGTCGCGTCCTCGAGCCGGACCGGTTCGAGGGGTGGCTCGAGGCCTACGGGGCGCCCGGCGACCTGGAGCTCTCGCCGGTCGAGGACCTCGATCCGAGCGATGGCTGGCTCGCCCACCTCGTGGGGCTCGATCTGTCGCGGGCCTGGGAGCTGCGGGCGCTCGCGGAGCACCGTCCCGACGACCCCCGAGCCGCGAGCTGGCGCAACCTGGCTCACCGCCACCGCATCGCGGCCAACTCCGCGCTGTTCTCGGGTCACTACGAGGGCGACCACTGGCTGGGAACCTTCGCGCTCTACGGGGCCTGATCCCGCTTGCGGCCCGTGGCCCGCGCGAGCCACTCGAGGCGCGCGGTGGCGGCGCCGATGCCACGCGAGGCGCCGGTGATCAGGGCCACGCATCCTCCGGGGGGGCCACCAGCGAGTACAGGTCGTCGACGATCGCCATCCGCCCCACCTGGTGTCCCCGAGGAAAGGCGACTCGCCAGACGACCTCACCCTGGTCGGTGACCTCGTAGATCACGCCCGCCGCGCCGAGCGCGTGCAGGGTGGTGCCGCCGGGCGTGCGGAGCACGTCGCCGTTGTAGTTCGACTTGATCCCCGGGTCGTACGACCACACCTCGGTGAGTCGACCCTCCTCGCGGTCGATCGCGTACTCGGCCACTCGAGTGGTCGTGCGGGCCTGGTCGTCGGTCGACACGAGGAGGTTGCCGTTGTCGAGCACCCGCGGTGCGTGTTGCCAGCGGAACGTGGACTCGGGCGGGTCGAAGGTGTACTCGAGCTCGTCGAGGGCGACGTCGCGGAGGTCGGAGTAGCCGAGCAGCGTCCCGGTCGTGCGGTCGATCTCGGCCACCGAGGACTGCGTGTAGAAGGAGAACCAGTACACGTCGCGCTTCGGGTCGTACTCGAGCGCGTTGGAGCGGCACTTCTCGACCTGGCGCCAGTCCGTGCAGCCCCACACGGTCCGGATCTCGTCCGAGCCCGGGGCCCGCTCGGCGATGGTCTCGACGGTGGACGGCGCGTCCCAGCGACCCCAGGCGAGGGTGCCATCGGGGAGCTCGACGAACCCGTGGTGGTGGCCGGGCATGGCGATGGTCTCGATCCGCCGGTCGAGCCAGGTGCGAACCGCGTACGAAGCACCGTCGTTGCGCACGACGTCGTACAGCACGTGGTCCCCGGTGGTCGAGAGCTGCGAGAACAGCGTCCACTCGGCGAAGCTCGTCTTGGTCGCCCACACCACGCGCCCCGCCCGGTCGACGAGGAAGGTCCAGTAGGGGCCACTGCACCAGCCGCATCCCGACTCGTTCACGGAGGTGAGCAGGTAGTCGTCGCGGCCGAGGGCATTGGGGACCTCGAGCTCGAGTGGCGGGAACCCCCCGGGGAGGGCGGGCGTCTCGATGGGGTCGGGCGCGTCCTGGACGAGCACGCCCTCGGCGGTCTCGAGCACCACCCGCCACGGCGCGACGGTGTCCGGGGGCAGCCCCACCACCGTCATGGCGACGTCGCCGGCCGTGACCTCGCGCTCCGGTGTGGACCGCCACTCGCCGTCGAGCGCGTACTCGACCCGCGCGCTCGCGGGCTCGCGCTGGTTCCACGACACGGTGACCGGGCCGACGAACGCCTCGCTCGGCACCGCTTCCATGGTGCGCGCGCGGACCGGCCTCGGTCCGTCGTCGGGCAGGCAGGCGAGCGCGAGCAGCAGCCAGGTGCTCACGGGACCTCCGGCCGCACAGCCTGTCGTCGTCGCAGATCGAGCGCCCAGCGGTCGCTCTCGTCGTCCCGGCCCTGCACGACGACCTCCACGGGGTCGCCAGCCACCACGAGCACGGATCCGTCGCGCTTGGTGGCGGTCACCCCGAGGTCACCGGCGGTGAGGGGGCCGTGCCGGTCCGCGAGGTGGCGGAAGTAGACCTTGGCATCGATCGGCGGGTCGTCGAGCTGCACGTGCACCCGACCTCGCGACACCCCCATCACCGTGGCGGGCAGGGGTCCCGTCGCGCCGGTGAACAGGCGGTCGAGGGCGGCTCGATTGAGCTGACGGTCGATGGTGCGTTGCACGTCCCGAGACGACGTCGCCGCGTCGATCACGGCTTGCTGCAGGGCGTCTGCGTCCGGGAACGGGGTGGGGGCGGAGCGCCGCACTCCGGCTCGCGCCTCGGCGACCTCCTGGTGGAGGAACACGCCGACCACCTCGCGCATGGGGGCGGAGAAGCGGCCGTAGCGCTCCGCCCCCACCCCGTGGTGGCGACCGGGCTCGGGCTCGAAGGTCGCCGCGCGGTTCATCATGATCACCTGCCGGTGAACGACCTGCGCGACGCGACCTTCGGGGAGCGCCTGGAGGTAGGCGGCGAGGCTGCGGGCGTCGGGGTCCCAGACCCAGCGGGCCGGATCGAGCCCGTGACGCTGACACAGCTGGACGAGCTGGGCCTCGAGGCGGTCGAGCAGCTCGCGCCTCGGCGGACGGTGCACCCGGAAGATCGGCTGGACGAGACTCGGCGCCCGCTCACTCGCCGCCTCGAGCCACCGCGCGCCCTCGATGTTGCACAACAGGGAGAGCTGCTCGTTGTAGCGCTCCACGTCGTTGCGCTCGTCGGCGCGAGCCACGAAGCCGCCGAGCCCGCTCGAGATCGTGACCTCGCGGCGATGGGTGCGCACGACCCCGCGGTTCAGGGCGTTGGCGAGGCGGGCCTCGCCGAGGCGTGCGAGCTCGTCGAGGGAGGCGGCGACGGCCGGGTCGTCGGAGCCCAGCGCCGACGTGCCGTCGAACCAGGCCTGTACGCCATCGTAGTCGAGCTTCGCCCGGGAGCGAATGCGGCCCGAGTGGAGCGTGGTGGTGCAGTGCGCGCCGTCCTCGGCCACCGCCATGCGCCAGACCAGCGCGCGTCGCGGTACCTGGGGATTCAGGCTGACCACTCCCTCCGACAAGGGGCGGGGCAGCATGGGGACGTTGCGGCCGGGAAAGTAGTAGGTCGCGCCCCGCTTCAGCGCCTCGGCGAACAGCGCCGAGCCCACCGGCACGTAGTGTGCGGCGTCCGCGATGGCGTACCAGGCGACGAAGCCCCGGCCATCTCCGGCCGACTGGACGCAGAGCGCCTGGTCGAGATCGCGAGAGTGGACCTCGTCGATGGTGACGAAGGGCAAGTGATCGAGGTCTTCGAGGGCCGGGTCGTCGAGACCTGGAGCGGCGACGTGCGCTTGTGCCTCGGCCGCGACCTCGGGGGGAAAGGCAACTCGCAGGCCGTGTTCCTCGATGAGGTCGTCGATCACGTGGTCTCCTGGTCGGGCGCGGGCCCGACGAGCCGACGGTACGCGCTCATCGCGCACATCATGAAGAACACGTTCGCGAAGGTGGCGATGGCGAACGCCGCCGACCAGGTCCCGACGATCGCGGGCGCATTGGCCAGCACGTTCTCGACGTCGAAGACATTGGGGACCATCCGCTGCAGGCCGAGCTGGAGCACGGTCGCGGGCAAGCCGAGGAGTTGGTGGAGCAGGACGAGCCCCACGAGCGAGCCCCACACGACGCCGGTCCGCTGCCAGCTCTCGGTGAGCGAGGCGAGCAGGGGGCGGTCGCGCTCGACGATCAAGGGCAGAGCGAGCTCGAAGCGAACGAGCAGCAGCGCCAGGAACAGCTCCACCAGCCCCGTCTTCACGGTGAAGATGACGTCATCGGGCTCGCCCCCCGCAGCCATGACCGTGAGCTCGGGAAAGGTCAGCGCGAGGAAGGGCACCAGGCCGATCAGCACCGTCGCGACGCCGATGATGATCATCATCCCCCAGACGCGCGACAGGGTGCGGCCGAGATCCGACCAGCCGTCGAACAAGGCGCCGAACCGGGCCCGACCGTCGATCGCCTGCAGGGCGAAGGCCGTGGTTCCCCAGGTCACCAGCGGCACCGTCACGACCCAGCCGAGGACCGTGATCACTCCAGCGAGGTTGATGGCGATGCTCGCCAGGAGGATGGCGATCCACCCTGGAGCGTTGCGCAGCAGGCCAGCCACGGCGTCGCTCACGGCGACCACGATCAACGGCTCGTCGTGGGAGGTCGACTGCTCGGGTGAGGCAAAGGGGTCCACGGTCCATCCACGTCAGGCGTGATGCACCTAATGATCCGGGCGCCCGTCCTCCATCATCGCCACCACCGAAGACAGCACGTCGCTGATGCGGGTCCGCTCGGCCTCGGGGAGCGCCTCGAGCCGTTCGAGAAAGCTGTCGTGAAGCGGTGAGGGCAGGGTGGCGATCCGATCGTCGCCCGCGTCGGTCAGTCGCACGTAGACGCGGCGGCGGTCCTCGGTGCCGCGCTCGCGCCTCACCAGCCCCTGTCGCTCCAGCCGGTCCAGGATCCCCGACACCGTCGGCGGCCCCATGTCGACCCTGCGACCGACCGAGGCGACGGTCGCGTCGGGGCCGAGCGCCGAGATGGCGCGGAGACACAGCGACTGGGGCACGGTGAGCCCGGCTTCGCGAGAGAGCCGGTGGCTGCGCTCCGAGAGGCAGCGCCCGACTCGTCGGAGCATCCGCAGAATGGCGTCGGCGTCTCGAGGAGCGTTCATCGCTCGGCCCCTTCTGGGTTGTGACGTACCCGAATCGTTGCTAAACTAATGATTAACGGGTGACGTACCCGAGCGTCGAGTCATGGGGATTCGGCGCGACCAACCCTCTCCGGGAGAGTTCGTGAACGAAGCGAAGAAGACCTACATCGTCCAGCAGGGAGAACAGTCCGAGAAGGTGCGTGGCCGCGACGCCGCAGTGCGAAAGGCACGTCGCTGGAGCGCCACCCGCAAGTTCCGCCCCGTCCAGCTCGAGCGCGCCGACCAGAAGATGCGCATGGTGTTCCGCAAGGGTGAGCTCGAGAACTACGTGTTGGAGCTGCGGTAATGGGATTTCGACGCAGAGGCCGCCGCCTCCCCCCTCCGGCAGAGGGTCCGCGGGTCAACGAGCAGGTTCGGGCCCGTCGCGTGGTCGTCGTCGACGAGGAGGGCAACAAGCTCGGGGAGTTTCAGCCCGTCGACGCGATGGCGCTCGCGCAGGAGCGAGGGCTCGACCTCGTCGAGGTCGCCCCCGACGCCGACCCTCCCGTCTGCCGCTTCGCCGACTTCGGGAAGATGAAGTACGAGCGCAAGAAGCAGAAGTCGGCGGCCCGGAAGTCGCAGGTCCAGCGCCAGCTCAAGGAGCTGAAGGTCCGGCCGAAGACCGACGACCACGACCTCGCCGTCAAGATCCGCAAGGCGAAGGACTTCCTCGATCGCGGTGATCAGGTCAAGGTCGTCGTGTTCTTCCGGGGACGCGAGCATGCCCACCGCGACATCGGCGCGGACCAGTGCCACCGGATCGCCGACGCGGTCAGCGAGGTCGGACGCATCGAGAGTCAGCCCCGAATGGAGGGGCGGCGAATGCACATGATCCTCACCCCGGTGTAGGGCCGACCGCCTTGGTCGGCTCTCCCCCGACCATCCGACGCACCGGCACCGCCAGCGCGATGCCGTGTGCATCGAACGCCTGGTGTACGAGGCCCGGCAGGGTGTTGATCAGCCGCACCCAGTTGGGCGTCGCGGTCCACACCGAGAACTGCAAGCGGGTTCCGCTCTCCTCGAACTCGCCGAACCACACCACGGGCGCAGGCTCGTCGAGGCAGATCGGGTAGTTCCTGGCGACGTCGATCAGGACGACCTTCACGGTCTCGAGGTCGGCGTCGTGAGGAACCCGGACCTGGAGATCGAACCGCCGGATGGGGAAGTGGGTGAGGTTCTTGAGCTTCACCTTGAGGAGCGTCTCGTTGGGGACGCGGACGAGCAGGTTGGCGAAGGTCCGCATCTTGATGCTCAGCAGGTCGATGCCAATCACCTCGCCGACCTCTCCCTCGACCTCGATGATGTCGCCCACAACGAAGGGGCGCTCGCCGAGCAGGAACAGCCCGCTGATGACGTTGGACGCCGACGTCTGCGCGGCGAACCCGAGGGCGACCGAGAGGACCCCCGCCGCACCGACGAGCACCGTCAGGTCTACGCCGAGCTGCTGAAGCGCGGTCACCAGGAAGAGCGCGAGCAGCCCGTAATAGGTGACGAGCCTCGCGACGAGGGAGCCCTGTGCGTCGAGCTGACGTCGGGTGAGCCTCGAGATCGTGTTGGCTGCGACGCGAGCGATCCCCCAGCCGACCAGCGCGATGGCCAGGGCGACGCCAACCCGCGCCAGCAGGGCGGGGTCTGCCCACGGTAGCGTCGTCAACCACGTGCGTGCCTGGGCGAGCAGCTCGTCCATCGTCAGTCCCCTGCCAGCAAGGCGCCGAGGGCGCGCACCACGATGTTCGGGAGACCGGGCGCTCTCGCGGCCACGAGTCGCTCGGTGGCTCCGGCGACGGCGGGCGGCCGGTTGGCCAGCGTGACCTCCGCGCTCGGCTCGCCGCCCTTGCGCACCACGGTGACCGTGGGCGTCCACAACACGTTGTCCGCGGAGGCGAACAGCGACAGCCACGGGGCCGGGATCTGCACCCGCTCGAGCAGCAGTCGGTCCGAGCCCTGGTTGCGGACCCGGATCTCGGTGCGCACCCGACCGGGGCGCACGGGGAGATCCTGCAGCTGGAGTCGCGCCGCGGTCGGGCTCGCGTAGCAGAGCTGACCGTCCATCGTGCTGGCGCCGAACCACGTGTCGGAGAGGCGTCTCGACGGCAGGGTCGCGAGCGTCCCGGTGCCCCCCGTGATCTCCAGCCAGCTCGGCGTGCTCACGTAGAAGGTGACGGTCTGGTCAGGGAGGACCGCGATCGCGGGGTCCGGTCGGACCACGATGGGCCGGTCCGCGGGGACGGGCTGGAGGGAGATGCGCTCGTCGGTCGCGGTGGTGGCGAATCTCGTGACCTCGGCGTCGGTCGGCGGCGACAGGTCGCCGGGGCCTTCGATGGCGAGACGGTCCAGCTCGTCGGGGTCGTCCCGGGTGGCGACCCGCCACTCGCTCGCGTGGCCGGCGATCCACAGCTCGAGGGGGCCAATCGTCCAGCGGACGGCCTGACCGCGCGGGATCTCGCGGCTCCCCCACCACGCGCGCACGTCAGCGGCCGACCATGTTGGCCGGAACGACGATGGCGTCGAACTCCTCGGCCGTCAGGTGGCCGAGCGCGAGGGTCGCTTCCCGCAGCGAAGTGCCCTCGGCGTGGGCCTTCTTGGCGATCTCGGCCGCTCGGTCGTAGCCGATGTGTGCGTTCAGCGCGGTGACGAGCATGAGGCTGCGCTCGACGAGCTCGGCGATGCGGGCGTGGTTGGGCTCGATGCCACGGGCGCAGCGCTCGTCGAAGCTCGCCGCGCCGTCGGCAAGGAGCCGCGCGCTCTGCAGCACGTTGTAGGCCATCACCGGCTTGAACACGTTGAGCTGGAATTGGCCGTGGGTGCCGGCGAGCGCCACCGTGGTGTCGTTGCCGATGACCTGCGCTGCCACCATGGTGAGTGCCTCGCACTGGGTCGGGTTGACCTTCCCGGGCATGATGGAGCTGCCGGGCTCGTTCGCGGGCAGGGCGATCTCGGCGATGCTGGTGCGCGGACCCGAGGCGAGCAGCCGGATGTTGTTGGCGATGTGCAGCAGGCTCACCGCGACCCGCTTCAGCGCCCCCGAGAGCTCGACCAGCGCGTCGTGAGCCGAGAGCGCCTCGAACTTGTTCGGCGCGGTGACGAAGGGGTGGCCGGTGATGGTGGCGATGGCGCTGGCCACGGCCACGGGGTAGCCCGCGGGCGTGTTGAGTCCGGTGCCCACCGCGGTGCCCCCGAGGGCGAGCTCGGCCACCCGGGGTAGCGCGTTGAGCAGCGCGGCGATCCCGTTGTCGATCTGGGTGACGTAGCCGCCGAACTCCTGACCGAGCGTCAGCGGGGTCGCGTCCATGAGGTGGGTGCGCCCGGTCTTGACGACGTCGTCGAAGGCGGCAGACTTCGCGGCCAGGGTGTCGCGCAGCCCCTCGAGGGCAGGGATGGTGCGCTCCACCACCAAGGTGTAGGCCGCGATGTGCATGGCGGTCGGGAAGGTGTCGTTCGACGATTGGCTGCGGTTCACGTCGTCGTTCGGGTGGACGGTGCGCTGCACGCGGAAGTCCCCCCCGAGCAGCTCGGTGGCGCGGTTCGCGATGACCTCGTTGAGGTTCATGTTGCTCTGCGTGCCCGAGCCGGTCTGCCAGACCACCAGCGGGAACTCGGCGTGGTGGTCGCCAGCGATGATCTCGTCGCACGCCTTCTCGATGGCCTGGCCGGTGTCGGCGCCGAGCCCCGCCAGCTCGACGTTGGTACGCGCGGCGGCCTTCTTCACGACGGCGAAAGCGGCGACGAGCTCTCGCGGCATCGTCTCGGTGCCGATCGGGAAGTTCTGGCGGCTGCGCTCGGTCTGGGCGCCCCAGTACCGCTCGTCGGGAACGGCGACCTCGCCCAGGCTGTCCTTTTCGATCCGAGTGCCCACGGGCTTCCTCCGCGCATCTGATGTCACCTGTTGACCAACGCGAGGATCGCGCCGAGTCAACCGAGGCCCGACCGTCGACGCCCGAGAGGCGAGATGGCGCGTACAGAAGCCGCTCGTCGAGATCGATGAGATCGTCCGAACGAGATGTCTGCAGTGGACGCCGGAAGGCGATAGAGTGCTGCGGCGTTGGGAGGGCCCCCGCACTGGGCGGAACGGGCCCGAAGACCGGGACCACCTGGGGCCGTAACCGTCACCCCGCTGCAACTCCTGGTCGCCTTCACAACAGTATCATCGGGGCACTGGGGGTCAGCAATGTGGTTCAAGCCAGGTTCGAGGCGCGGATCCTACGCCGCGCTCTATGCGCTCACGGCGGGGCTCTTCATTGGATTCGGAGCGATTGCGGTCGACATCTCGATGCTTCGGCTCGCCGACGCCGAGATTCAGGCGGTGGCTGACGCGGCGGCGCAGGCGGGCGTGCTCGAGCTGCGGCGAACCGACAACCAGGCGCAGGCGTCGAACATCGCCACCCAGGTGATCACCGAGAACCGGGTCGCGGGCATCACGCCGAACGCCGACCTCGTCGACTTCGGGCTCTACGAGGGCGGGCTGTTCGCGAGCAACAACGTGCAGGCCAATGCCGTGCGGATCGACGTCTCGGCCGACATGAGCCTGCCGTTCTCGTCGTTCTGGGGCGACGGCGTCCGCACGGTCAGCGCTCGGGCCACGGCCGCGGCGCGCGCGCTCCACACCGTCCTCGTGGTGGACATCACCAACTCGTGGAGCCTCGCGAACTTCCTGAACGCGCGTGACGGCGTGCTCGCCGCCTACGACCAGGTGACCTCGGCGGCGAGCAACGCCGACCGCATCGGCTGCGTCATCTTCTACGGAAAGTACGGCGTCGAGTACGTGCCGCTCATGTTGGTGACCCAGGCGCTCGCGACCAACCAGCGGGCTCGACTCGAGCAGCTTCGGCCCGCCAACCTCCCTGCGGAGTGCCCCGGGGGGGAGAAGTGTGCACCGCAGATGCCGACGCAGTTCCCCGACGAGACGGGTACCGACCACGCGATCGGCATCCAGATGGCGGTGAAGCAGTTCGCCGAGAACCCCGACCCGAGCGTCTACCGCGCCATGATCGTGGTGACCGACGGGCAGCCGGCCAACGTCGGCGCCCACACGCAGCGGATCGCCGCCGGCGACTACAGCGACCTGCTGAAGTTCCCGGGAAGTCGCTACGAGTTCACCGGCATCGTCGCCCGGACGGTCGCCCAGATCCGCACCGACACGGTCGCGTTCGCGCAGGCGGCCTGGGCCAACGCCGAGGTCAACACCTGGTTCGTGTCGTTCCTGCAAGACGAGCAGTTCATGCGGGACTCGGCCCAGGGTGACGGCTACTTCATCCGCGCCACCAACTCGGCCGACCTCGTCGATATCTTCCGCGATATCGCCGAGTCGCTGCCCATCGCCCTCGTGGAGTGAATCATGAAGCGGGTCTCGACCGAGAAGCGTGGGGCGAACGCCCTCGAGTTCGCCCTCCTCCTGCCGGTGTTCGTGCTCCTGCTCGGCGGCAGCATCGACCTCTCCCAGATGATGCTGGCCCAGGGCGCGATGCGCACCGCGGTCGGCCGGGGATGCCGAGCGGGTACGCTCGTGGATCCCGGCCTGGCGGAAGCCAACGTCTCCGCCGTCATCAACACCGCCAAGACCTCCGTGCTCAACGCGTACCAGAGCAATGTCGGCCCCTGCCCGAGCTGCGTGGTCACCGTGACCCTCGAGGGCGCGATTCCCAACCGCGCCGTGCGCTGCAGGCTCTCCGCTCCGTGGGCGGGGGGGCTCACCCCGGGCCTCTCTGGCCTCACCGCTGGTACCATGACCGACGAGGCGGTCTACCGCCTCGAATTCCAGAGGGCTCCCGCACCATGACCACTCGTTCTACGATTCGCCGCCGTGGGGCCAGCGCCGTCGAGTTCGCGTTGGCCTTTCCCTTCGTCGTTCTCATGCTCGTCGCGTCGGCCGACTTCGCCATGTGGTCGTTCGCGCGGCAGGCGGTCAGCCGCTCCGTGCAGGACGGCGCCCGCGAGGCGAGCCGCCTGACGCTGCCCGCCGATGCCACCGACAGCGCTCCGCTCACCAACCTCGCGCGGAACACCACCACGACGGCGCTGTCCACCTGGGGCCTCAATGCGGGCGCCGCCACCATCACCACGAGCTGGCTGCCCGACGCGAGCACCCGCTACTTCCTCCGGGTCCGCGCGTCGGTGCCGTACCGCTCGTTCTTCGGCGTGGCTTCGCCGTTCGACGGTCCGGTCGTCAAGGAGTTCGTGCTGTACACGCAGGAGCAGACGCCCCCCGGCACCGTGGTCCCCTGACTGTCGACACGCGTTGCGCGGCTGAGCCGAAGAGCCGGCGAGCAAGGCTCGCCGGGTCTGTTCGTCTGGTGGACCGAATCGGTCAGCGGACGACGGTGATCTCGTAGATCGTGGTCGAGCCCGTGACCTCGCTGCCGACGATGAGCCACGGGGTGCCCGTCGGGGTGTCCGCGTCGCTCACGAAGGTCAGCCCCTCGGGGGCGAGGTCTCCGCCGTTGCCCGCCTCGAGCGTGTCCTGGTCGGCGGTGAAGTCGCGGTTGTTGAGGTACTGCACGAAGGCCGGGCTCTCCGGGTTCGTGACGTCGTAGACCATGATGCCGCCGATCCGCTCGAGACCGACGAACGCGTAGTTGCGGGTCCCGATCTGGCCGACGACGACACCTTCGGGCTCGGGGCCCTTGTCCTCGGACCGGGACTCGCCGTCGTTCTCGTCGTCGGTGGTGTTGAACCCGATCTCACCGATGCGCTGGGCGGTGATGACCTCGAAGTCGCTGCCCGAGTCGAACACCAGGCCGCCGGTGGCGTCCCAGATCGAGAAGGAGCGCGCGCCGAAGGTGTGGATGCGCGTGAGGTTGGTGGTGCCGAACCGGTTCGTCATCTTGAGGTTGCCGATGTTCTCGGGGAGCTGCAGCTCGGCGGCGTTCGGGAACACCGTGGGGTCGAGGGTCACCTCGCCCACCGTGGTCTCGTCGGTCAAGACGATGGCGTCGTCGAACTCGTACTCGACCGCGTCGCCCTCGTTGGCGGTCACGATGTAGGTGCCGCCGTCGATGCCCTCGTAGGCCGCGATGGCGTCGGGCTGGTACATGCCGAACACCGGCCAGTTGCGGATGTTGATGCCGCCGTCTTCTTCGGAGGCGTCGAGCTCGTTGCCGGGGATGCCGTGGTTCTTGGTGCCGAGCCACAGGACCCTCTGGAACTCGGCGGAGGCGACGTCGAGCACGGCCAGGGCGTTGTGCTCCTGGCAGGCCACGTACGCTGTCGCCCCATCGGGCGAGACCGCGATGTACTCGGGCTCGAGCTCCGCGGCGCGGGTGCTGCCGAAGAGGAGCGCGATGCTCGGATCGAACAGGTTCTCCTTGGGGCCCCCGACGTTGAAGTCGGTGAACGTCGCGGTGCGGACATTGGCCTGCGTCACGTTGGCCGCGCCGCCGCTGATGTCGATCACGCTGACCGACCCCTCGGGGTTGACGGTGACCTGGTCGTTCGGCTCGCCCTCGTTGGCGACGAGGACGGTGTTGCCGTCCGGGGTGAAGGTCACCATGTCGGGCAGCGGGCCCACGTCCACGATGGCGAGCTGGGCGAGCGTCGCGGCGTCGAAGAACGCGACGGCGCCGTTGATCTGGATGCTGGAGTCGACCGCGTCCACGCGCTCGATCGCGACGGCGACGACGCCATCGTCGACGGCCACGCTGTTCGCACCGACGCCGAGGGCCGAGGCGTCGATGGTGTCGACGAGCGACGGGGTGACCGGATTGGAGACGTCGAGAACGTCGACGGTGGTGTCGAGGGCGTTGACCACGAAGACCTGGTCGTTGGCCGCGTCAAAGGCGGTGATCTCGGCGGCGCTCTCCCCGAAGGCGTCGGGGGCGACGTAGCGGCCGACCTGGGTGAGGAAGATCGTCTGGAAGCCGTCGTTGCCGTTGGCGCCGGGCTCACCGGCGGGACCCGCGGGGCCCTGCAGGCCGATGGGGCCCTCGTCGCCGCGGTCGCCCTGCGGGCCTGCGGGGCCGTCGGGGCCCTCGCACGCGGCCAGCGAGAGGGTCATCACTGCGGCCACCAGGCCTGTGCTCCACTTCATGGTTCCTCCATCGTGGGGACCCCGCCCCGTATTGACGAGCCGAATACCGCTCGAGGTCGGTTGGATGACGACTGAGCAACGGGCCCGGGTGGGGGGGCATGAACCTACGTTCGCGAGGTGGTGGAGAGCAGCCTCGAGAGGATGTCGCAGCTCGGCTTCATCGCGTGATCACGGTTCCGGGATCACGCCCAGCATCGCCAGGCACATCTCGTCGGTGGTCTGCTCGCCGAGCCTCACGTCGATGGGTTGCTCGAGGCCCTGCTCGGCCAGGAGCTCGGCGACCTTGGGGTTGTCGAGGGTGTTGTCGTAGGTGCAGCGCACCACGAGTCGCTCCCCGGGTGCAAGGACGGGCAGATCGGCGAGCGGTGCGTCGTAGCGGTAGAGGAGCTGCCAGTCGAAGTCCCACTCGGGAATGGTGAGCAGGCAAGTCTCGTCGCCGTCCTCGTGCTGGATGCGGACGTCGATCGACGTGCCGACCCAGTGCAGGTGCCCGCCGACGCTGAAGATGCGGAACGCGGGACCCCGGGCGGGAGCATCGAAGTGGATCGTCTCGACGTGATCGCGGGCTCCCGCAGGGATGCGGAACTCGGGCACGTCGCTGCGGTCCTCGGGGCCCGGCTGGAGCCCGCGACGGTTCCCGATGAGGGTGGCCAGCGCGGGCTGGGCGGGAGGGTCGGTGGTCCAGCGGATCTCGATCCCGGTGGCGTCGTCGTGCACCTCGCCGGGCACCGGGTGGTAGTGCACGGAGACCACGAAGCGAGCGCCGGGGTTCAGCGGAAACCCCGTGTCGGGTGGGAGCTCGTAGGGAAGCTGCCCCGGGGCCCAGGGCTGCAGCAGGTCGGTGTTGGGCACGCCGCTGCCTCCGAAGCAGGGCCACACGTCGTCACCTCGCGCGGCCGAGGCGCCCGTCGGGTCCGAGAACACGAGCGCGTGGTGGACCACCGCGGGGTCACCAGGCACCACCTGCAGGCCGGTCACCCAGACGGGCTCGTCGAGCTCGGGGTCGAAGGAGCGGCACAGGTACTGGTCCTCGGACCCGCTGATGGAGACCGACGACGGGGGTAGCAGGGTGACCGACGAGTCCGGGAGCGCGGTGAGGTCCGGCGGGGCGGGGATGGTCTCCGGGGGCCCGGCGGGGGCGCCCGCGAGGTGCCAGGCCTCGATGGTCGCGATCTCCTGGTCGGTGAGGCGGAGATCGTCGAGCCAGGGATGAGGGGGCTCGCAGGTCTCCGTGTCGAGCGCAAGCCACGGCGGCATGCGTCGCGACGCGGTGGCACTCACGATGAGCTCGGAGAGTGGCGCGGCCTGGGCGTGCGTGTCGAACGTGAAGGGGGCGATGCCGCCGTCGCGGTGGCAGCCGCCGCAGTGCTCCGCGAGCAGAGGCGCCACGTCTTGGTGGTAGGTCGGTGCGTCGTCGGGCGGCGGATCGCCAGCGCAAGCAGCCACGAGCAGCAACATGGGAGCCTCCGGGAGCGGGACCCCATTTAACGCCGGGAGGCTCCGAGTATTGGATCAGCGCCAGTCGTCGATCGCCTTGTCGATCCGCTCGGCGTAGCTCTGCGGGAAGCTCTCGCCCTTCCGCTCGGCCCGCTCGCCGGAGCGCTGGGCGAGGCGAGCGTAGCGGCGGGCGCTCCGCATCTCCTCGGCGGCCCGCAGGACCTCGGCCTTGGTCCACAGCGTGTACCAGTCCTCCTCGACGTCGATGGCGAGGTCGGCCGTGGCGCTCGCGGCCTCGTGCTCTCCGTTGCGCGAGTAGTGTCGCGCTGCCTGCGCGAGGGTGCGGGCTGCGCGTGCGACGTACCGCTCCACGGCCGTGTCGAGCTTCTCGCGCGTGGGGACGGACAGGGGGATGGCGATCTGCGTGCTTGCCCAGGTCAGCGTCAGCGTGGTCGAGCTGTCGGTGACGTCGGCGAAGGCGAAGGTGAGCCGCTCGCGGGCGGGGACCAGCGCGGGGGAGACGTCGAAGCGCACGACGTCGAGCGTCTCGTCGTAGCCGCTGGTGCCGCGGAGGTTCGTGTTCCGGTTCAGCACCACCGTCCACGCGTCCCGGCCGGGGATGGTGAGCAGCGCGTAGCGACCGGGGTCGAGGTCGACCCCCGCGACGGTGACGGTGTCCGAGATCTCCAGGGTGGTCGCGGCGTTCGCGCCGGTCCGCCACAACGTGCCGTAGGGTACGAGCTCGCCGAAGATCGCGCGGTCCCGCTTGGCGGGGCGGGCGTAGTTGACGCGCACCTCCACCACGCCGACCTCCTGCATCACCTCGGCGCGGGGGGACAGGGGCGGAACGGGGAGCTCCTGGGCGGGGGCGGACATCGCGAACAGCAGGGACGAAACGATCACGGGGACTCTCCTCGGGGTTCGGTGGGTCCCGCCAAGTACTGCCCTACCGGCGCGAGGACCACGACGAGGGCGCAGCCCACCAGGTTGAACCAGAGGTAGCCGAGGTCGCTGCCGAAGTAGAGGCCGAGCACCGCGGCCTGCGCGATCAGCGCGGCCCCGAACGTGGGGTTCGCGGAGACCCGCCGGAAGAAGAAGCCGACCAAGAAGAGCCCGAGGCTCACGCCATAGAACAGCGATCCGATGATGTTGACCGCCTCGATGAGGTTGTCCACGAGCGAGGCGAAGGTGGCGAACGCGATCGCCACGAGACCCCACATCACGGTGAAGCCCTTGGACAGCGCGATGGTCCGGCGCTCGCCGGCGTCGGGGTCGAGCAGCCGCTTGTAGAGGTCGACCACCGAGGTCGCGCCCAGCGCGCTCAGCTCGCTCGCGGTGCTGCTCATCGCAGCGGAGAGGATGACGGCGAGGAGGAGGCCGACGAGTCCCGCGGGGAGGTGGGCGAGCACGAACGCGATGAAGACGTAGTCGTGATCTTCGGTCTCGGCCTGCGGCAGGGCCTCGTGGATGACGGCCTTCGCTTCGGTGCGGAGCTCGTCCATGCTCGCCTGGGCCGCGACCAGGGCAGCGCGATTGGACTCGTTGTCGGCCGCGACCATGGCGCGTGCGGCGTCGCGGCGTACCTCGAAGGCATCGTCCCAGCGGGCCTCGAGGTCGGACAGCGCGGCGGCTTGCTCGGTCTGACGCGCGTCGTCGAGGGTCGGCTCGTTGAAGAAGATCGGCGGCCGCTCGAAGAGGTGGAACGCGAAGACCAGGATGCCAATGAACAG
The DNA here is from genome assembly GCA_964655065.1 of uncultured Enterobacteriaceae bacterium. Taxonomy (GTDB): domain Bacteria; phylum Myxococcota_A; class UBA796; order UBA796; genus DRPG01. The sequence goes on from CAZZLC010000005.1 coordinate 126,918, forward strand.
GATGAGCAGCTGCATCGGGATCTTGAAGAGCCCGTTGAACAGCAGGCCCAGGCGGCTCTCCGCCACCGAGCGGCCACCGAGGTAGCGCTGCACCTGCGACTGGTCGGTGCCGAAGTACGACAGCGCGAGGAACAGGCCTCCCGTGAGGCCAGACCAGATGTTGTAGCGGCTCTCGAGATCGAAGGAGAAGTCCACGATCTCCATGCGCCCGAGCGCGCCGGCGAGCGTGGCTGCGTTCGTGACGGAGACGCCGGCGGGGAGCCGCCACGCGATCACGGCGGCGGCGATCAGGATGCCCGCCATGATGACCATCATCTGCTGGCGTTGGGTCTGGCTCACCGCCCGAGCGCCGCCGGTGACCGTGTAGACGATGACGGTGGCGCCGATGGCGACGTTCATCGCGTTGAGCGACCAGCCCAGGATCGACGAGAGCACGATGGCGGGGGCGTAGATCGAGATGCCGGCCGCGAGCCCGCGGCCGATCATGAAGAGCAGGGCGGCGAGCACGCGGACCTTCACGTCGAAGCGCTGCTCCAGGTACTCGTAGGCGGTGTAGACCTTCAGCCGGTAGTAGATCGGCACGAACACGGCGCTGATGATGACCATGGCGATCGGCAGGCCGAAGTAGAACTGCACGAAGCCCATGCCGTCGTCGTAGGCCTGCCCGGGTACCGACAGGAAGGTGATGGCGGACGCCTGCGTGGCCATGATCGACAGCCCGATGGTGGGCCAGCGCAGGTCCTCGCCCTTGAGGTAGCTGGCGGCGGTGCCGGTGCCGCGCCGTGACGACCACACACCGTAGACGACGATGACCGCGATGGTGCCGAGCATGACGACCCAGTCGATGCCCGTCACGAGAGCACCCACGATAGCCAGGCGTAGACCACGATCTGAAGCACGAGTGCGCCGATCACGAGCGCATAGAGGTTGCTCCAGGCGCCGAGCAGCGGGGGCGGGTCGTCGAGGTCAGGGTCGTCGGACACGCTGGCTCCAGTCCCGCCGGGGCGGTGGGGACGGAGGGTGTATGCCCGACGACGAACCGCCGCACCGGGTCAGTCCGCGACGACGTCCTCTGCGGAGTCGGCGGCGAACAGACGGCTGGTCCAGGCGTGGAGCTGGTCGAGGTCGGCGGCGGCGATGGCGGTCGAGACAGCGTCGGGGAGGTTGCCGAACCGACTGCCCAGCAGGTGCAGGAGCAGCAGGCGAGCCTCTTCGATTCGGCCCTGACGACGCCCTTCCTCGCGCCCTTCTTCGCGCCCTTCTTCGCGGAGTCTCTGTCCCCAGGACATCATGGTTTCGATCGTCTCCTCGCCAACGCGTTCGACCAGAGAGCGGCGAACCGTCTCGGACGGAGGGTGGCTATCCACGTACACGATGTACCGCGCGACGATCTCGATGGCCCGGAGACCGGATTCGGAGACGACGGCCTGCAAGGTATCGACCCAGTCAGGCAGGCGGTCCCAGAGGTTGCCGTCGCGAGCGTGCTTGGCGAGAAGCAGCGCCAGCCGACCGAGGGCCTTGCCGCGCAGATCGGCGTCATCGATCTCGCCGAGATCCTGGAGCACGTGGCCGAAGTCGATGTGGCGAGCGACCTCGGGAGGGAGCACCGCGCCGAGGTGCGCCGCAGCCTGGTCGGGATTCGAGAAGACGGCTTTGAAGAGCGCATCGTGGTGGTTCCTCGGCATCGGACGAAGGTAGTGCGTCCTTCAGCGCCGAGGCGGAAGTCTGGCGGGGGAGTTGGATTTCCGGGCTCGGGGCGCCAGCTCGTGCCGCGTGGAGCGCACGTCCTCGCCCGGGTGACCACGCACGTGAATCGGACGGGTGGTGCTTTGCGGTCGCTCCACCTACACTCGGGGCCTCCCCGGAGGGGCACGTGCGTCGCATCTTCATCTCGTACTCTCACCGAGATGCCGAGCAGGTCGAGGAGATCCGAACGTCGCTGACCGGTCTCGCCTACGAGGGCCGGGTGACGCTGTGGCAGGACAACCGCAGCATCGTGGCCGGCGACGAGTGGGAGCGCAAGCTGTGGGAGGCGCTCGGCGACGCGGATGTCGTGCTCGCCTGCCTCTCCCGCTACTACTTCGCCTCGCCGTGGTGCCAGCAGGAGCTCGAGGAGGCCCTTCAGCAGGGCATCCTGCTCGTGCCCTGCCGCATCCGACCGTGCCGCGCTCCGAAGGTCGAGCACCGTCAGTTCGCGGTCGGCGGCCAGCCGCTCTCCGAGGTGTGGGACCAGCCCCACGAGCGCGAGCTGTGGCTCGATCAGCTCGTCGCCGACGTCGAGCGCGCGATCCTGCCCGGCACGCCCCCCGTCGTCACGCCAGCGCTCCCGACCGTCGATCCCGATCTGCTCGCCGGTGCCTTCGAGCTCACCGAGCGATTCGCGCCCGCCGATCCCGTCGCGGGGCTCGAGGCCCTGTGGCGGACGGATCCCGACGGCGCCCGCGCCGTGCTGCGTCAGCTCGCGGTGCTCACCGGAGAGCCCGTGGCGATCGAGGCGAAGCCCGAGGACGCCCCACCGCGTCCCGTGAAGCGACCGCCCCCCGCCGAGCCCGTGGTGCAGAGCGAGTCGGTGTCGTCGCCGTGGACCCGGTACTGGCGCAGCCTCCTCGATCGCACGGTGCCCTGGTCGACGCTCAGCCGCCACGTCGCCACGACCGAGGTCGGCGGCGGCCACCGCGCGTACCTCGTGGTGGGGGAGCCGAGCCAGGAGCCGCAGCTCTTCGCGAGCCGCATGCGCTCGTACCTGCCGAGCCACGCCGTCGACGAGGCCCGGAGGCCCGCGGTGGTCGGGGTGTCGTTTCCCGACCCCGACTTCGTGGCCGTCGACGCGCTCGACGTGCAGCGCCAGTGCGTGATGGCGCTGTGCGAGCACCCCGAGTTCCCCGAGCTCCACCCGAGCCACGAGCCCCGCGTGGTGCTCGGCCAGGCCGCCCGCAAGCGCCCCGTGATCTTCGTGCTCGGGCAGCCGCTCCGCGCCACCGCCGTGCCCCAGCTCGGCGCGCTCGAGGCCTTCGCGCGCGGGCTCGACCAGTTCCTCGGCTCGCCCGAGGGTCGCTGGCCGGTTCGGGTCGTGGTCGTCGTCGAGGAGGTCCGCGGCGGTCCCCTGCACGGGCGTCTGCTGCGGGCACTGCAGGCAGGACCCATCGCGTTCGAGCCCTTCGATCCGCTGCACTTTCCCCCCTGGGCCGAGGTCTACGACCAGCTCCGCACCGACGAGCACTTCGTCGGGCTCGACGACGCGGCGCTCGCGAACGCCCGCCACGACTACACGCTCGCCGTGACCGAGGTGGCGAGCCTCACCCAGCTCGCCGACCGGCTGCTCACCACCCTCGATCGCCTCAAGGAGTCCCGATGACCGTGCCGCCGCCGATGCCCATGGCCCAGGAGACGCCGATCCGCGCCGAGGCGCTCGAGGCGGTGCAGTACTTCCCCGACCCCGGGCTCGTGGTCGCCGTGAACCTCGCGTGGCAGCTTCAGATGCCGCTGCTGCTCACCGGGGAGCCCGGCACCGGCAAGACGGTGTTCGCGTCGGCGGTCGCCGAGGTGCTCGAGGGCGAGCCGCTGCTCCGCTGCGACGTGCGCAGTGACAGCACCGCCCGCGACCTGCTCTACCACCACGACGCGGTCGCCCGGTTCGCCGACGCCCAGGGCGAGCAGAAGGCCCGCGCCGCCGATGCGCGCAACTACATCACGCTGCAGGGTCTCGGCGAGGCGCTCGCCTGGAGCGGGCCCTCGCGCAGGGTGCTGCTCGTCGACGAGATCGACAAGGCCCCCCGCGACCTGCCCAACGATCTGCTCCGCGAGCTCGACGAGGGGTGGTTCCGGATCCCCGAGATCCAGAAGCCGGCCGAGGGTCACGCGCTGCAGCCCGAGATGGGGCACCGCGGCGCGACCGGGCGCGACAAGCCGCTCGTGATCATCACCAGCAACGCCGAGCGGCAGCTCCCCGACCCCTTCCTGCGCCGGTGCATCTTCCACCACGTCGAGTTCCCCGACGATCGCCGACTCATGCAGATCGTCATCGCCAAGGCGTTCCCGCCGAGCGACGACCCGGGCGAGACCGCCCAGCGCACCCAGCTCGCCGACAAGGCGATCAAGCTGTTCGAGGCCCTGCGCGACCCGCGGCACAAGCTCGTGAAGCGGCCCGCCACCTCGGAGCTCGTGCAGTGGGTGGCCGCGATGCACCGCATGTACCGCGGAGCGGTGGTCCACCGGCGGCTCGACGACGTCATCGCCACCCTGGAGGCGCCCGGGCCCGTCGCGTGGACGTCGCTGCCTGCCCTGCAGTGCCTCGTGAAGCTGCGCGACGACCTGCAGGCGCTGACGCCCGATGCCTCCCACACCTGATTCCGCCCAGGTCCACGCCTTCCTGGAGTGGCTGCGGAGCGAGGGCCACGCCAAGGTGGGGCCGCGCGAGCACGTGCTGGTCCAACGGGTGCTGCTCGCGCCGCCCGCGGATCTGCCCCGCGCGATCGCGGCCCTGCTCGGGACGTCCAAGGAGCACACGCGCGACATCCTGGGGTACTGGAAGCTCTTCTTCGCGCACGAGACCGACGTGGCGCCGGTCGTGGTCGAGGGTCCGGCGGCCGGCCCCCTCAACGACGCCCCGCCGTCCGGAACGACCTCGCCAGCCCGCCGGTGGCTGTACGGCGGCCTCGCCCTCGCGCTGGGGCTGGTCGGGCTCGCGTTCGGGGTCAGCTGGCTCGTGGAGATCGACGACGTCGAGCCACCCCAGGACACGGCCGCGGACACCGGGCGACCGCCGCCCCGGCCGGACACCGGGGCCCCGCCGCCGACGCCGACGGCCCGGCTCGAGCTCGTGGAGCCGGCGGGCCTCGTGGTGGAGGCCTCGACGCGGGTGGTCCCCGGGGAGCCCGGAGAGCGGGCGGTGGTGATGGCCGTCTCCGGGGTGCTCACCGTGGCGGGCGCGCTCCTCTTCGCCATGGTGGCGGGGGCGCGTCGGCACCGCAAGGAGCTCGACCGGAAGGCCGAGATCGAGCGGAAGCGGCTCACCAGCGGCATGCACTACCTGCCCGCGCTGCACGTCGTCGAGCCGGTGGTGCCGTTCCCTCCGGACGTGATGGGGGCGGTGGCCCGCGAGCTCGCGCGGGTGGCCCACGCGCTCGACGGCGCCGCGTGGGACGTGCCCCGCACCGTGGACGCCTCGTCGCGGGAGGCGGGTCGGCTGGAGCCCCGGTACCGCCCCCGGCGCGACGGCGTGCCGCTCCTCGTGCTCGTGGACCGGGAGGAGGGCGATCATCCCTTCCTGCACGTCTACGAGGCGCTCCTCGACCACTGGCGGCGGGACGGGCTCGCCTTCGAGCGGTGGGCGTTCACCGAGTGGCTCGACCGGCTGCACCGCGAGGACGGTCACCGGTCCACCGTGGCGGAGCTCGCGCGGCGTCGGCCCGATGCGGTGGTGCTCGTGTTCACGCGCCTGCGGCTGCCCTTCCGCGAGGGCGGGCGCACCTCGTGGGTGACCCAGCTCTCGCGGTGGCCCGGGGTGGTGCTGCTCGACCCTGATCCGCGCCCCCATCGGCGCCGGATCTACGATGGCGCCCTGCCCGACGACGGTCCACCCCACCTCCCGCTCACCGAGGGGGGCCTGTTCGCGGCGGCGCGGTGGCTGAAGGAGGGGGGCGAGCCTCGGGCGGAGTGGCCCGAGTGGCAGCCGCCGTCGGCGCGGCCCGACCTGCACCGACCGCTCTCGGAGTGGGCGGCCATCGCGACCCTCGTGCCCCGGCCGCGCTGGGCGCACCTCGACGACCTGCGGCGCACGTTCGTGGCCCCCGCCCTCCCACACTGGTCCGACGTGATCCTGCTCCTCGAGTTCCTGGGGCTCGGCGACGACGACTACGGCGAGGGACTCGACACCGACCGCGGGTGCGTGGCCCACCTCGAAGCCCTGCGGGCGCAGGCGCCGGATTGGGCGCTCCAGCGGCGGGTGTGGGCGCGGCTCAAGGCCCAGCTCGCCGCCCGGGCCGAGGAGCTGAAGCACGAGGGGCACGGGTTCGCAGCCCACGTGGCGAGGCTCAAGATCGCGATGCACGAGGCGCAGCTCGGCGAGCGTGACGTGCGCGAGCTCCTCGAGACGTTCGGCGGCACGGCGGTGCAGCCCGAGCTGAAGCAGCTGGTGAACGAGGAGTGCGGGCTCTCGGTGAGCTGCTTCGACGCGGAGGTGCAGCGCGACGTCGAGGCGCACCTGTCGGGCCGGGCGGCATCGACGGGCGGGCTCCGCATGGCGGGTGCGGGCACGGTGCTCGTCGTGGTCCTCGTGGCGCTGGGGCTCTTCGGCACGAGCGTGGCCCGCTGGTCGTCGCAGACGGTGGAGGTGCCGGTGGGGGGACGCGCGGTGCCCGCGACGTGGCGAGTCGTCGTGGCCGAGCCGGACGAGCCGGCGGCGGCGGCCGACACGGCCCCGGTGGCGGCGGAGGCCGCGCTCGCGGAGCTCGGGTCGCAGCGCATGCCGTTCGTACGGCTTCCCGCGGGCACCTTCACGATGGGGAGCCCCGAGGGGGTGGGGGACGACGACGAGCACCCCTCGCGGCGGGTCGCGGTGCCCGCGTTCGAGGTGGCGGTCACCGAGGTGACCCAGGCGCAGTGGCGCGCGGTGATGTCGACCGTCGAGGGCGCCGAAGCGGGCCCCTCGGACTGCGACTTCGGCTGCGGTGACGACAACCCGGTGCAGAACGTGAGCTGGCTCGACGCCATCGACTTTCTCAACGCCTTGTCCGACCGCGAGGGCCTGGAGCGCTGCTACGTGCGCCAGGGCGAGGACGTGACCTGGCGTCGGGACTGCACGGGGTACCGCCTGCCGACGGAGGCGGAGTGGGAGTACGCGGCTCGCGCGGGCACGACGACGCGCTGGAGCTGGGGCGACGACGAGGCGCGGGCCGGCGAGCACGCGTGGTACGACGGGAACGCTGGAGTCGAGTTGCACCCGGTCGGCGCGAAGCGTCCCAACCCGTGGGGGCTGTCGGACGTGCACGGCAACGTGTGGGAGTGGGTGTGGGACGGGTACGAGGGCGATGCGTACCGGCGTGTCCCCTCGAGTGACGAGACTGTCGTCTGGAGCGACACGATTGTCAATCCAAATGACACGCCCCTCCGCGTGCTGCGCGGCGGGTCGTTCGGGAGCACCCCGGACGGGCTGCGGTCGGCGGACCGGGACGTGTACTGGCCCGGGGTCGGGCGCGGGGCCTTCGGTTTTCGTTGTGTTCGTGCCCCCCAGCTCCGTTGATCCCTCGACCCTCGATCCTCCGGACGCTCGTCAACCTCCGCCGAAGGTCCAGAGCGCACGGTAGGCGCTCACCGTTGCCTCGAGCGCGGCCGCGCCCCGCGCGGCCGCGACGGGTACCTTCTGGCGGAGTCGCCGTCGCATCTTCGGCCCGGGGCGAATCCCGGAGGGGTGGATCCGGAACCCCAGCCACGTCGTGGGGCTCTGCGTCGGTTCGATGTCGCCGTGCTTCGGGTTCAGCGCCAGTCGGCGGTGGGTGTCGAGCCAGTCCCCGATGGCGCATCGCACCTCGGCGAGGGCCTGGCGGTCGTCGCCGAGGCCCCGGACGCGTCGAGGGCCAGCTCGCAGGCGGCGAGCGCTGCCGCGTCCCGCGCTGCCTCGTAGGCGGAGCGCTTGGCCGCCGCGTGGTAGCGGTGAGCCCCGATGGCGAGCTGACCCAGCGCGAGATGGAGCTGGCGGGCGGCCGGGTGATCGTCGCCGAGCTCCTGGCGGGCGGCGCGAACGAGCGGGATTCCCACGGCCGCGGCTCTCAGCTGCCGAAACGAGAAGCCGCGGCCGTGGCTGGTCGGCTCGGGCCCCAGCGCGCGCTCCACCGCAGCCCCGAGGGCGCGTCGCCGGTCGGTCGCAGCCGCCCGTTGACCGTCGGACAGCGGGAGGTCTTCGCTGCGGATTCGCCAGACCCGGCCGGACTTGTGCGCGGGGAGCCGGCCCTGCTGCACGAGGTAGCGGACCTGACGAACGGACTTGCCGAGGAGGGCGGCGGCTTGCTGGAGGGAGAGCTCGATGGTGACCTCCACGTGATGTCACCCGAAGTGACACGAGTCACGGCCGAAATCAAAAATCGCGATCGCGCTTCGCGCGAAGAGCAAGGATCAAGGGATCAAAGGTCGACGAGCTGGGGGGCACGAACACAACGAAAACCGTAGTCCCCGAGCCGGAACCCGGGCCTGTCCCAGTCCCGGACCGCCGACCGCAGCCAGTACGGGGTGCGCACGAACGACCCGCCGCGCAGCACGCGGAGGGGCGTGTCATTTGGATTGACAATTGTGTCGCTCCAGATGACGGTCTCGTCACTCGAGGGGACACGCCGGTACGCATCGCCCGCGTACCCATCCCACACCCACTCCCACACGTTGCCGTGCACGTCCGACAGCCCCCACGGGTTGGGACGCTTCGTGCCGACCGGGTGCAACTCGCGGTCAGCGTTGCCGTCGAACCACGCGTGCAGGCCGGCCCGCGCTTCGTCGTCACCCCAGCTCCACGGGGTTTCGGTCCCAGCTCGCGCGGCGTACTCCCACTCCGCCTCGGTAGGCAGCCGGTACCCCGTGCAGCCTCGCTGCCACTCCACCGCGTCGCCATCGCGGACGTAGCATCGGGAGCGGTCCTCGAGGTCGGATAGGGAGTTGAGGTACGTAATGGCGTCGAACCAGCTCACGGCCTGCACGGGATGGTCATCGCCGCAGCCGACGCCACAGTCGGAGGGATTCGCTTCGGCGCCCTCGACGGTCGACATCACCGCGCGCCACTGCGCCTGGGTCACCTCGGTGCGGCACATCGCGAAGCCGGCCACCTCGACGCGGCGTTGGGGGTACTCGTCATAATAGCCCTCGCCCTCCGGGCTTCCCATGGTGAAGGTGCCGCCGGGCAGCTCGACGAGCTCCGGCCGGAGCGCCCCCGAGACCTCCGCTGGTGGCGCGTCGACGCCCAGCAGTCCGGCCTCCGACACCACCCACGGCAGCCCGAGTCCCGCGCCGACCAACCCGAGCCCGGCCAGCCGGAGCACGCCGAGCCGGAACACCGCCGGGGGCCCGGCCCGGCCACGCTGCGCCGTCGAGCCCGTGGTGGGGGTGCGCGATGCGAACCCCACGGCCCCGCTGAGCCCCAGGGCGACCAGCCCCACCAGCGTCGGTCCCCCCGAGGCGACGGTGAGCGCGGGCACGACCCAGAACGCGAGCACCGCGGCCGCCCCCCACGCCCCCACCCCCCACCGCACCCGGAGCGCGGGCACCACCACGGTGGCCAGCGCCCGGAGGGCGGCGAGGCCCAGCGCGAGGCCGCCGAGACCCAGCGCGGCAAGCCCGGAGGACCAGAGCGCCTCCGGACCCGACATCGAGCCCAGCGCCATCGGTCCCTCGACCACGAGACCCAGGAAGCTCGCCCACAGCACCGCGTAGAGGACCCAGATCCCCGCGTTCGCCATCGCGAGCGTCCACAATCGGGGCCGGGACCCGCGCAGCCAGTCCTCGCCGCGCGCCCCGAGGGTCGTGGCCAGCGCGAGGCTCGCGAACTGGGCCAGGGCGAGCGGCGCGAAGAGCACACTGCCTTCGAGGTACGTCATGGCGGCGAGGAGCAGCCCGAGTCCGAGCGCCGTCGGGGCGATCGTCCAGCCCGCGGCCACGATCGCCAACCAGCCGATGATCCGCTCGTTCATCCCACCCTCCGCGCGCCATTGTAGGCCGCGCGGCGACGTCCCGGATTCACGGTCCGACAACCCCGAGCCCGGCGCCGCGATCACCCTCCAGAGACGCGCTCCTGGCGGGCCCGCCACGCCCCGGGCTCCGTCCCGCGCCGCGTGCGCCGTCGCGGCCACGGTCCGGCGGGCTCACCGGCGCGTTGCCACGCCTGATCGGCCCCCCGGCGACAGCAAAGGTCGACCAGAACCCCCCGTCTGCCGCCCTCGACCAATCTTGACCCGCAATTTGCTGTTCAAAAGAGCACTCCTCCCTGGACGAGCCCCGCGTGGCTCGTCGGGGTGCCCATGAGCGAGACGGTCACGGCAGCGTGGTTGGCGGGAGACGAGCGAGCGGTTCGCTTCCTGTCCGACGCCTTCCGCCGCGAGCCCGACCGACGGGCCGCGGTCCGCCGCGCCGGCCGCCCCGTCGACCCCGCGGTGCTCGACGCGGTGACCGCCCGCACCGACGCTCAGCGGCGGCACCGCGACCGTCTCGCCACCCTCGGCACCACCTGTGTGGTCACCGGGCAGCAGGCGGGCCTGTTCGGCGGTCCGCTCTACACGCTGTACAAGGCGGCCGGCGCCATCGTCGACGCTCGCGCGCTGGAGGCCGAGTCGGGCATCCCGTGCGTCCCCGTGTTCTGGCTGCAGTCCGAAGATCACGACTTCGACGAGATCGCGACCTGCCCCGTGGTCGGCGCCGACCAGGAACGCCACGTCGTGTCCGTGCCCCATGGTCACGAAGGCGACGTGGAGCGCCGCCGCTCGGTGGGCGTGCGCGCGATCCCCGACGCCATCGCGGCCACCCTCGACGAGCTCGACGCCATCCTGCGCCCGCTCGCCCACGGCCCCGAGACCCTCGACCGTCTCACCCGGGCCTACCGCCCCGGGGCCACCTGGACCCACGCGTTCGCCGAGCTCGTCGAGGCCCTCTTCGCCGACCACGGCCTGCTCGTCGTCGATCCGAGCCACCCCGCGCTGCGTCGCGCGGCCGCTCCGGTCCACGAGCATGCCCGAGCCCACGCCGAGCCCATCGCCGCCGCCGCTGCGACCTGGGCCGCCGAGCTCGAGGCGGCCGGCTTCGTCGCGCCGATCCACGTCCGTCCGGGCGCCCCGCTGTCGTTCGTGCACCCCGACGGTCCCACGGGTCCGCGCTACCGCTTCGAGCCCGCGGACCTGGGGTGGCGGCTCGTCGGTACCGATCGCGTCCTGACCGACCTCGCGAGCGGTGCGTACACGACCTCGGCCATGCTCCGCCCCATCCTCCAGGACCGGCTCCTGCCCACCGCGGCCTACGTCGGTGGACCGGGCGAGATCGCCTACTTCGCCCAGCTCCGCCCTGTCTACGACGCCTTCGATCTGCCGATGCCCCTGGTCGTGCCGCGCCCGCGCTTCGTGGTTCGCGATCCGGCGTGCGACCGCATCCTCGCTGCCTGGGGCTGGCGCCTCGACCGCCTCTCTGAACCTCGCGAGCAGCTGCTCTCCGCCCTCGCGCCCCCCGAGGCCGCCTTCGACACCTGGCTGGACGCCCGCGAGCAACTCCTCGACGCCCTCGAGGCGGCGGAGCCCCCGGCGCGGGAGCTCTCGAAGGGACTGGGCCGCTCGGTCGCCAAGACCCGGCGCACGGTCACGCGCGCCGTCGACCGGCTGATCGACCGCTACCGTCGCGCGCTCGCTCGCGACAACGACATCGTCGTGCAGCGCCTCGACCGCCTTCGGGCCTGGTACACCCCAGCGGGGGCCCCCCAGGAGCGCGCGCTGTCCCTTCCCACGCTCACCGCCCGCTCGGGCTGGGACCGCCTGGTGCCGGCCCTCCTCGATGCCATCGTGCCCTTCGACGGCACGCTCCGCGAGGTCCCGCTCCCGTGACCGTCGATCTCCTGGTGTTTGGCGCCCACCCCGACGACATCGAGCTGTCGTGCGGCGGCCTCTGCGCGCTCGCGTCGTCCCGCGGCCAGACGGTGCACCTCGTCGATCTGACCCGCGGGGAGCTGGCGACCAACGGCACTCCCGCCCTCCGCGCCCAGGAGGCCGCCGCGGCGGCCGAGATCCTCGGGGCCGAGCGGCACAACCTCGGGCTCCCCGACGGGGGCCTGCATCCCCACGACGAGGGGCAGCTCCGCGCCGTGGTCGCCATCCTCCGGCAGCTGCGGCCGAAGATTGCGCTGGGCCCCTTCTCCGATGCCCGGCATCCCGACCACGCGGCCACCTCCGCCCTGGTCACCGCGGCGTGCTTCTTCGCGGGGCTGCGCAACCAGTGGCCGCACCTCGGCGCACCCCACCGCCCCGCCCACCTCTGGCACTACGGCCAGCGCCACGACCCCCGCCCGGACTTCGTCGTGGACATCACCGCGGTCGCCGACGTCAAGCGCGCCGCGATCGACTGTCACGCGTCCCAGTTTCGCGCCTCGGGCGCCCGACAGACCCTCATCAACGGCCCCCTCGGGGTGGGCGCATTCCTCGCCCGCGACCGATACTGGGGGGCCAGCATCGGCGTCGAGCACGGAGAACCCTACGTGTACCACGGTCCCATCCCCGTCCCCGACCCGGTGACGCACTTCGCCTCCGCCCCGCCCCAGGCGTTCGGGCCCCGCCGATGACCCGGCGCATCGGCATCCTCTGCTACCCAACGTTCGGCGGCAGCGGCATCATCGCGACCGAGATCGGGGTGAAGCTCGCGCAGCGCGGCAACATCGTGCACTTCGTGAGCACGGACGTCCCGCGGCGGCTCGGCGCCGACCTCGACAACGTGTTCTTCCACCAGGTGAACGCGGCGAACTACGCGGTGTTCCCGCACGTTCCCTACACGCTGGCCCTCGCCTCGACCCTGGCGTCGGTGGCCACCCACCAGGGCCTCGACCTCGTTCACGCCCACTATGCCCTGCCTCACGCCGCCGCGGCGTGGATGGCCCGCGAGGCGCTGGGCGGCGAGCTGAGCGTCGTCACCACGCTCCACGGCACCGACGTGACGCTCATCGGCCAGGACGACGGCTATCGGCCGATCATCCGGCACAGCGTGCTGCAGTCCGACGCCGTGACCACCCCGTCGCGGAGCCTGCGCGACGAGACCTACGCCTCGCTCGGGCTCACCCCCGAGCAGCGCCCCATCCAGGTCATCCCGAACTTCGTCGACCCGGCGGTGTACCGGCCTCGCGACAGCGACGAGCGCCCTCGCCTCTGCGCGCTCTTCGGCCATCCCCACCCTCCGGTGCTCGTGCACGTCTCCAACTTTCGGCCCGTGAAGCAGGTCGAGCAGCTCGTCGAGGTGTTCGCGAGGGTGCTCGAGCGCACCGACGCCCGACTCTTGTTGGTGGGTGACGGCCCCGATCGTCGCCAGGTGGAGGCGCGGCTGCTGGAGCGCGGGCTGTGGGACCGGGCGCGGCTCGTGGGCGGCCAGTCCCACCCCGAGTCGCTGGTCCGCGAGTCGGCGGTGTTCGTGCTCCCGAGCCGCACCGAGAGCTTCGGGCTCGCCGCGCTGGAGGCCCAGGCGTGCGGCGTTCCCGTGGTCGCCTACGACGTCGGCGGCCTGCCCGAGGTCATCGACGACGGTGAGACGGGCTTCCTCGTCCCTCTCGACGACGTCGACGCGATGGCCGACCGCGTGTCCACCATCCTCACCGACCCCCGCCTGCGGTCACGGCTCGGCGCGGCAGCCCGAGCCCAGGCCATCGAACGCTTCGAGATCGAGGCCCGGGTGAGCGAGTACGAGGCCCTCTACCAGTCGATCGCACCGTAGCCACCGTGTCGCACGCCTCGTTCAGGGTCGACGTGGTCGCCGTGATGCGCGGCCGGGTCCCGCCCGAGGCCGAGCGACGCGTGGCGTAGCCAGGATCAGACCTCGCTCGCGATGATGCCCGTGAAACCCGTCACCGCGAGGGAGGTCAGGATGAGCCCGAGCAGCATCTCGACCACGGTGAGCACGTACAGCAGCTCGCCGACGGTGAGGTCGACGGTGCGGTCCTGCGCGATCTCCGCGGGCACCGGGACCTCGAGCAGCGGGAGGTAGCGGGTGTTCGGCCGCCAGAACTCCCGGTGGCCGAAGTCCACGACGGGCACGAACAGGTCGAAGGAGTACGCGAGCGCGTTGAACTCGGGGTAGGTCGCGTTCAGGACGGTCTGGTCGTCGGCGAACTCGCCGCGCTTGGTCCGCACGAACACGGTCTCGTCGGAGCAATCGGCCTGGCCGCACGCTTGCTCCGCGCCGCTCCACACTCCCGCGAACAGGAGCACGAACGCGACGATCCAGGCGACGGTCCGCCAGGGGTTGTAGCCATACAGGGCAAACCAGTCGAGGAGCCGGCTCTGCCACCGCATTCGACTCCCCACCGAGGCGCTCTGGCGGTGCCGGCGCTCCCGAGCGATCGAGATCTGGCGGGCGTCCTCCTGGTAGCCCTGGGCGCGCAGCCTCGCGGCGAGCTGGACCCACGGGGCGGGCTTGAAGAACTCGTCGAGGTCACGCTGGGCCTGGCCTTCGAGCCACACGAGGCGCTGGGACCAGACGGGTCGGTCCGAAGGACCCTCGGCGGCCTCGATCCCGGAAGGGTTCTCGAGGTGCTCGTAGGCAAAACCGTCGAGCACGAGGTGGTCGTCGGTGTCGTCGACGTCGGGACCGTGGGGGGGCCAGGCGGCGGCGTGGTCGTCGAGCGAGCCGGTGCGCGCCCGGGACAGGTCGACCACGCCGTGCGGCCGATGGTCCTTCTCGGCCGGAAGCTGGACCCGGTCGACCACGGAGTCGACGAGGCTCACCGCCGAGGTGTCGTAGCGCTGCACGAGCTGCTCGCCGCTCTCGGTTCGCGGCTCGGCCCGCCCCCCGCGTCTCACCCGGGCGCTCGTGATCCGCGATCCCCTTAGGTTCAGGGTGCCGTGGATTCGCGTCTGGTCGAGCGCGATGCCCCCGGTGGTCTGAAAGTCGGCCGCGAGCACCACGTCGCGCTTGACGGTGATGCCGTTGGCAAAGATGGCGGGGCCCTCCACGACCTCGATGACCGCGCCGCTGAAGCGGAGCTGGTTGCCGATGATGGACGCGGGAAACCGCACGAGGCCCGCGATGCGAGCCCGGCTCATGAACCAGCCCCCGCCGATCTGAGCGCCGTCCGCGCGGATCGCGAGGTTCTGACCGGTCACCCGGCAGTCCGACATCGCGAGCTGGCCGTCGATCCGGGCCCCCGACATCCGGACGGTGCCGTCGAGCTGCGCCCCCCGCATGAGCCAGTTGCCCTCGATGCGCACGACGTCGGCAGCGATGGCCCGGCCCGCGCGGGTCCGCACCGTGACCCCGGTCGCCGCCAGGTCCCGGCTCACCCGGGCCCCCTCGACGGCGAGCCCGCCTTCGATCTCCGCGTGCTCGAGCACGATGCCCTGCAGCGCGTTCACCCCGGTGGCGTCGAGCGCGGGGGGCGCGCCCTCGACGTGGGCGGCCTGCGCGTTGATGGCCCCTGCGACGTGGGCCTGGCGCAGCGAGAGCCCTCCCACGATCCGGGTGCGCCGGAGCGCGATGTCGCCGTCGACCCGCACGCCGTCGAGGTTCAGCACGTTGCGCACGGGATCGCGATCGCGAGCGTCTCGGGCCCACAGCGGGGTCGGATCGAGGGTCTCCGGATCGGGGGCGTCGGCGGGTCGACCTGCTTCGTCGGCGGGCACGACGAGCAGTTCGTCGGGGGGGAGCTGGGAGAGCTCGAGCCACGAGACGGGCTCCAGGAACTCGGCCGAGGTGGCCACGAAGGCCCGCAGCTTCGCCGAGCGCAGGCGGACCCAGCCCGCGATGGAGGCCCGGTTGAGCACCCAGGCTCCCTGCAGGTCCGCGCTGTCCGCGGCCAGCGCGACGCCCGCCGATCGCAGCTCGGCGGACTCCATCAGCACGCTGCCCCCGATGGTCGCGCCGAGGAAGCGCACCGTGCCCTCGATCCGGGCGTCCCGCATGAGCCAGTTGCCGCGGATCTCGGCCGCGTCGAGCGAGATCGCGTTGCCCGCGTCGCGCAGCACCGATTCCTCGAGGTTCAGCGATCCGCCGATCCGCGCGCCCCGCAGCCGCAGCGGCCCCTCGATGTGGGTCTTGCTCATGAACAGGCTGCTCTCGACCTGCACCCGCTCGCCCTTGATCCCGCCGAAGATGCGGCACTGGTGCAGCCCGAGGCGCCGAAGGCGCGCATCGCGGAGCACGAGGGGCGCGATCCGGTCCCCGGGGGTCCCGAGCTGGCACTCGAAGAGGAGCACGGGCCAGTCGAGCACGCAGCCCTCGAGGTCGAGGGTCCCGTCGATCACCGCACCGTCGATGGCGATGCCCGACGAGGAGGGGCCCTGGCCCGGCGCCCCCTCGAGGAGGAGCTGCCGCAGGACAGAGGCCCGAACGCGCTCGCCACGACATCGGGCCCGACGATCGCGCTTCAGGGCAGCGATGACGCGGCGTTCGCCGGTGGTGAGCGCGTCGAGGTCGACAGAGCGATCGGACATGGACCGGAGGCTACCCCAACCGGCGTCGCATCGAAACCGTTTCTGAAGTCGGGGTTGCCCCTGGAGGGTAGGAACTGTACCTCACCCACGACCGCGACGAGGAGAGCACGATGGGTGTGAGCTTGGTGATGGTGGCCCTGTGGGCTGGGTGCAGCGAGCAGAACGAGACCGAGCCGCCGGTGGCCGAGGAGGCTCCCGCTGCGGCGGCCGAGGCGCCGGAGCTGCCCGAGGCTCCCGCTGCCGACGCGGCGATGACCCTCCCCGAGCGGGGGGCCGACGCCGACCGGGTCAGCAAGAACGGTGAGCTGATCCACGAGGTTGCCGGGACCAAGGTCACGGTGCGCTTCGGCAAGCCGCTCGTCAATGGCCGCGAGATCTTCGGCGGCCTGGTCCCCTACGGCAAGGTCTGGCGCACCGGCGCCAACGAGGCCTCCGTGATCGCGGTGGACCAGAACGTGATGGTCCAGGGTCAGGAGCTTCCGAAGGGCCTCTACGGGCTGTTCACGATCCCCGGCGAGGAGGAGTGGACGGTGATCTTCAACAAGAACGCCACGCAGTGGGGCTCGACGCAGTACGACGAGAGCAACGACGTGCTCCGCGTGACCGCCACGCCCGAGGCTGCCGAGGCCACCGAGGCGTTCGACATCCAGGGCACCGAGGAGGGCATCGTCCTCCGCTGGGCCGAGGTCGCGGTTCCCGTGTCCATCGCGGCGGCGGCCGGAGAGGCCGCGCCCGCCGACGAGCCCACCGACGACGCCGACGCGGCCGACGCGGCGGGTCACGAGGGGAGCGAACACTGATGGCGCTTCGGTTGGCCTGGGGAGCGCTGGCTCTCGGGCTGGCCGGTTGCACCTGGATCCCGCTCGGGGTGTGCGGCAACGGCCTCGTCGAGGGCGACGAGGCCTGCGACGACGGCAACGACCGCGACGGCGACGGCTGCACGAACGCCTGCGAGGAGGCGGTGTGCGGCGACGGCATCGTCTGGCAGGGCGTGGAGGCGTGCGACGCGGGAGCGCAGAACGCCGACACGGGGGCGTGTGGACCGGACTGTCAGGTCCCCGTCGCCCCGGTCGACGATTGAGGCCACGAGGCGCGCCCGATCACTGTTCGCAGACGGTCGCCGCCTCCCGCCAGTCCGACGAGCTCGTGGACTTCCACGTCTCCGACTCGACGCACCAGACGTAGCCCTTCGCGAAGGGGCCGACCTTGATCATGCGGTCGATCCCGGCGTCGTCCAGCGAAAGGGCCATGGTGTAGGTGCCCGACGTGAGCTCGAGCGTGTGTGGCGTGTAGGCTTGCATCTCGCCGGAGATCCGGATCTCCGCCCCTGGAGGCACCGAGGTGACGAGGATCGCGTAACGAGGCGCTGCGGGGTCCTGACTCGGCGGCTCTTCGACGACCTCGGGGGTCACCACCGGCGGGGTCGGCGCCCGCTGCACGCGACGCACGGGGGCCTGGCGACGCCGCGGCGCGGGCTCGACCGGCGGGCTCGGCTCGTCTTCGACCGGGGCGGTCACCGGCAGGCGCGCCGGATCGTCGAGATCGGGTGACGCCACGGCCAGCGCGTCGTCCGATGAACCCCACGACCCGGCCACCACCACCACCACGGTCACGAGAAGGAGCATCGCCGCGATGCCTGCCGCGCCGACGAGGACGGGGCGGGGAACGGTGGCCAGCAGCTCGTCGGCCCACGCGAGGTCCGGCCAGGCGAGTGGGGTGGCCGGTCGCTCCCGATCCTCGCTGCCACGGGGGCCCTCGGGGACCGGCACGGTCGGCGCGTCGAGCACGCTGGACAGCGTGGACGCAGACACGGCCACGCCCTTCGACGTGAGAATGGGAGGTGGCGTGTCCTCGATGGGGTTCGCCGGGTCGGGCCACCGGCGGCCCCGGCACCAGCGCCGCAGGGTGAGGCGGCCGGGCCAGGTGTTGGCGAGCTGCTCGCAGCGTCGCGCCACCTCGAGGGCGGTGGGCCGCTCGTCGGGGTGGAAGGAGAGCATGTCGGCGAGCAACGGACCGATCGGGTCGAAGGAGCGCTCGGTCAGGCGCTCGTCGAGGTAACTGTCGAAGTGGTCGGCATCCTCGGTGAGCCGCAGGAGCGTGCTCGCCTCGAGACCCCCGAAGAAGCGGGCGCCGGTCCACGCCTCGAACAGGACGCAGCCGAGCGCGAAGACGTCGCTCGCCGGCTCGGGTGCCGCCACCGTGAGATCGAATCGCTCGGGGGCCAGGTAGGTGAGGGTGCCGAGCAGCGTGCCCGAGGTGGTGTTGGCGTCGCGGGTCATGCCCTCGTAGCGGGCGATCCCGAAGTCGAGCAGCTTGACGTTGCCGTAGGCGCCGATGCGGATGTTCGCGGGCTTGATGTCGCGGTGGACCACCTGGTGCTCGGTCCACGCGACGTGCAGGGCATCCGCGACCTGCTCGATCACCTCGAGGATCGGCCCCTTGGGCATGCCCTCCTGGAGGCAGTCCTTGAAGTCGATCCCGTCGATGTACTCGCTGATCATGGCGACCCGGCCGCCGAGCCTCACGAGCTCCTGGGCCGAGAGGATGGCGGGGTGGTCGAGGCGCGCGAGGAGCTTGGCTTCGTCGCGCATCCGCTCGAGCGGCTGACCCTCGGGGGACAGCCCCGGGTGGAGCAGCTTCAGCGCGACCCGGCGAACCAGCCCGTCGCCCTGCTCGAGCCGAGCGAGAAACACCTCGGAGAAGCCTCCTCGGCCGATCTGCTTCTCGAGCACGAAGCGACGGCCCCGCTCGTCGGGGAGGAGCGTGCCCTCGACCAGCTCGGGAAGATCGCTCACCGCGCCCTCCGCCCGGTCGTGATGCCGTGGACGGCGAAGGTCCCCGAGGTCGCGAGCAGGCCCGCCGAGGCCAGGACCAGCGTGTTGTTGAACACGGCGAGCCCGCGGCGAGGGTTGTTGTCGAAGGCCGAGTTGGTGCCCGCGGTGAGCGCGTAGGTGGCGGCAGCGCCCCCAGCGAAGGCGAGCGCGGTGAGCAGACGCCGACGGCGTCGCGCCTCGATGGTGAGCGAGCGCGCGGGCGGAGCGAGGCCGGTGACGACGACGAGCTCGGTCTCGGGAATGACGTCGACCAGCTCGGCGTGGCGCATCTCGGTCTCGCGGGGACCCACCTGGACGAGGTGCAGGCCCGCGGGCACCTTGGCGGGGAATCGGTCGTAGCGGAGCCCGTCGATGCCGTTGACGTAGCCCTCGGGCTCGATCTTCACGCTACCGCGGGGGCGATCGGCGAGGATCTCGGTGGCCATGAGTCGTAGCTGACGAACGCGCATAGCCAACCCATAGCCGTGGACCCAGGTCGAGGGAGAGATCTCGCCGGCCGCGAGCAGGGCCTCGTTCGTGGCTTGCACCTCGCCCAGCCGGTCGAAGAGCATCGCCTGGGCGAGCCAGAGGCGAGCGAGGATCGCGGGCGGGGCCAGCGGACCGCACCCGAACGAGCTCACGAGCTGGTCCACCGCCTGGCGAGCCTCGGTGTCGCGGCCATCGAGCACCGCTTCCTCGAGGGCCGCGACCCGCGCAGACTGCTCCACGCAGTCAGCCCACGCTGTCGTCGTGGCGATGATCCACACCACGATTGCCATCGATCCTGCTCCTGTCCCCTGCCGGCTTCGATGCACGGCTATCCCGACGCCTGGTGCGAACCAAACCCGTCCACTACCGTTGGCGGGTCCCGCTCGCCGTCGCAGCACGCGCAGCGCGCGTTTCGCCCGGTCGGCTCCCCCTCGCGTCGCTCCCGGGAGAACGTGGCTTCTGCGCGAGACGGGCGAACGCCTCCGGGGAGCGGTCGCCGCGCTGATCGGTGGTTGCTCTGCTCAGAAGAACGGAAGCCGGAACCCGCCAGGCTCGACCACGGACGTCATGAACACCTGCCAGGGCGCCTCGGTCCCGTCGCGCAGCGCCAGGTGATCCTCGCGAAGGTCGAGGAGCATGGTGGCGAGGTCGCCGTAGCCCGTGCGGTTGAACCGCCCGCTCGGGAACATGGGCAGGAGCCCGGGAAGCTCCTCGGGGGCGAAGGCGTCGTACTCGAAGAACGTCAGCCGCCGCCACAGTCCGCTGCGGGAACGGCTCTGCCGACTGACGGTCACGTCGGCCCCCTCGAGGGCCTCGGCACAGTCGGGAGCCTCCTCGAACACCGACGAGCGCGCGGTGTTCGTGAGGTACAGGATGGTCCACGACCAGGGCAGGTTCGGGTTGTCCCGCACCGCCACCTCGGCGTGGCAGCGCGCCCGGTTGAAGGCCTTGGACGCATCCTGCTCGTTGCCGGCGTCGTGAGCCTGCCAGGCCTCGCGATAGGCGATCACCGCGAGGTTCTCGCGGCTCGCCGCGACCTGGGCCCGCGTCTCCTGGGCCTCCTGGCGCAGGCAGATCGCGCGGTCGATCGCCTCGGTAGCCGCCCCGAGCTGCTCGGCCGTCACGGCGTCGTGGTTGACGAGAGACATGGCGAGGCCGTTGTAGGCGCGGGCCGCGTGGGTGGCGAGGGTCCGCCGGCCCGCAGCTTCTCGCTGGTCGCTCGTCAGGACCCCGCAGATCTTCTCGTCGGGCCCGGCCGACTGGATCTCGAAGGACCGGGTGGCCTCCCGGAAGCGCTGCTCGGCGACCTCGCGACCGTGGGCTCGCGCCTCGCGCCTCGACTCCTCGGAGCCCTCGCCGTCGCAGCTGGCGAACTCGGGCTCGACCAGCGTGGGCAGCTTGCGCAGGCACTCGGCCTGCCACACCGCGAGGCCGAACGAGACCTTGGGGTCGACGAACGAAGGCTCGTCCTCGGCCGAGACGTTCGCGACGTCGTCACCCCACAGGAGCTTCGCGCACAGGTCGCAGGTGCCGTCGTTCGCTCCGCTGACGGACACGGCCACCGCATCGAGCCGACGGCGGACGATGGGCCACGGAGCTTGGTCGGAGTCGGGAATCCCCTCGAGGGCGGCCACGTAGTGGGCGTCGCTCGTCAGCTCGCTCGTGGACTCCGCGAGCGGCGCGATCCAGCGCTCGAGGGAGTTGATCTCGAGGATGACCTTCGCGAGCGCGCGCTCGTTGGACGTCGCCTCGGAGTCCGTCGCGAGCTCGCGGAGCGTTCGGAGGGCACCAATCGGAACGAACCGGGCGTGGGCGAACTCCGCGAAGATCGCATCGAGCGACGGGTCGCTGCCGAAGCTGGCGGGCGTTCCGAACGAGAGGAACTGCTCGGCGCTGATCGCCTGCACCTCGCGGGCGGAGTCGAGCGCCTGCTGCACGCGGGCCTCCCGCAGGTGGGCGTCGAACGCGTCGCGGTCGGTCTGCGCGATCTGGCGCATCGTGACGATCATCAGCGCCACGACCACGACCAGCGTGACGACGGAGGCCACCCACGCCGTCACCCTCGACCACGAGATGGACTGGTCGGCGTTCAGGAGCTCCTGGAGTGCTTCCTCTTCGGTACGGGCCACGGGCGAGTCCTCGGGATGCGGGTCAGGACGTGGGCAACGCGTAGTACCACCGGGGGTGGCCGCGTCGCAGCAGGAGGCGGGCGAGACGAGCGGAACGGCGCTTCTTGCGGGCGCGGTTCATGCGATCGAAGAACAACCACCCAAAGTAGGTGAGCCAGCCGAGCCAGGCCGCCTCTTCGGCGTCGCCGAACAGGCGCATGGTGAACTCGACGGCGCTGCGGCTCTCGGTGGCGGCGGAGAAGACGAGGCCCCCGGCGAGCATGAGGTCGAAGGCGAGCAAGGCGAGGAACCCGGTGTGCCAGAGGCCCTGCACCTGCGCGCGCCACCACAGCACCTTCTGGGCCGCCAAGCGCTGGCCTTCGAGAGAATTGGGGTCCGGAGGTGGTTTCGCTTGATTCGCCATGATGCTCGCAACCTGGATTCAACTACCACGTCGGCCGGTCAGTCGCCCGGCGATTCACGGGCGTCGTCGAGCTGGGAGCTGCGTGCCCCCGGAGGGTCGGGCGGGGCCCCTGGATGCGGATTCCCATCTGTCGTGGCCCATGCCGCGAAGAGCGATCCCGCAGCGACGAGGCCGATCCCGCCGAGGGTCGCCGCGACGAGCAGGCCGAGCGACAAGCGGGGCCGTGGTGCTACCGGCGCCGCGGGGATGGGCCACCCGGTGCTCGACGAGGACCACTCGTGGGCGGGGACGTGACCGGAGACGGGCGCCGGGCTGATGCGCTCGAGCTCTCCCAGCCAGACTCCACGCCAGCACAGCGACGGACGGGCCGCTCGCTGCAGCGGTGGGGCGTCGGGGCCTGCCCAGCGGCGCCAGAGCTCCCGACAGCTCGCCGGTCGTCGCGCGGGGTCGGGGCTCATCGCCGCCTCGATCGCGTCGGCCATCCGGGAGGGAAGACCGGGCGCGAGCTGGCTCACCGGCACGACGTGACCCCGGCGGGCCGCCTCGACCACCACCCGGGGATCGTCGGAGGGGAACGCGCGGACGCCGGTCGCGATCTCGTAGAGGACGGCTCCGAGGGCATAGATGTCGAGCCGCTGATCGACGATGGACGGGTCCCTGATCTGCTCGGGAGCCATGTAGTGGGGGGTCCCGAAGTCCCGGGCAGCGCGCTCGGGGTCCGGGAACGCGCTCCCGAGCTGCTCGGCCAGACCAAAGTCCAGGAGCTTGGGGACGATGCGGCGCCCCCGACGGTCCAGGAGGACGTTCGCCGGCTTGAGGTCGCGGTGAACGATGCCTTCGGCGTGCATTGCGTGAACCCCGGCCAGGATCCCGGGAACGAGCAGCTCCATCTCGAAACGAGGCACCTGCGTCACGCGCAGGAGCTCCTCGAGGGTGGGCCCCGAAACGTACTCGAGCAACAAGGCCGGCACGTCGTCGACGTAGACGAGGTCGGTGACCCCCACCACGTTGGGGTGCCGGATCCGCGCCTGGATGCGGGCCTCGCGTCGCAGCTGTGCGACCCGCGCCGGCGCGGTGTCGTGGGGCACCTTGAGCGCGTGGACCGTGTCGAGCTCGCTGTGCCGCACCCGGTGCACGGTCGCGAGGCCCCCAATACCGAGCGTGGCCTCGACGACGAAGCGATCAACCCTGGTCCCGGGCGCGAGCTCCACGTGCCTTCCCCCCGTTTCCGTGGCGTGCGATCTCGACGACTCGTCGAGCCGTGGCCCCCCGGGGTTCTCCTTTGCCTCCTGCTCGACAAACGCGAATTGCAGTCCATTTCACCACGGTCACGCATGGCTCATGGCGTTGGATGAACCTCGAGATTCGGGATTCCGATGCGGATCTGTCCCGTTCTTCGCTCCACCACGGCGGCCCCGGACTCGATGCCGAGCGCAGACAGCTCCTTTCGGGCCCGGAACACGTGGGTATAGAGCAGGTTCGCACCGATGCGGAGCTCCTTGAGCAGCGCCTCGCGCTCGATCCAACCTGCCTCGGAGGGGCCGATCCCCGCGGACTGGTCGGCGATGCGATGGCGCGCGAGCACGAGAAGCGTGTAGTGATGGGCCTTCCCGGGCAGGTCCCAGCGTCGCGCCGCGGTTCGGATCGTCATCGCGACGTGCTCCTCGTCGGGAGACACCACGAACTCGGCGGTGAGCTGGGAGACGTGCGGCGCGGTGAGCCCGCTCTGCGTGGGGAGCAGGGTCTCGGGGACCTGGAGCACCCAGCTGCGCCCTCCACCGTGCACGACCCCCTCGTTGGGGATGCGGTCGCGGGAGTCCGGGGTCTCGACCCAGTAGGTGTCGGTGGCCTCGTCGTACACGACGCAGGGTGAGGTCTCGTCGTCGCCGAGAACGATGACCCCGCCCTCGATGGAGCGGGTCTCGCCCGTGTCGAGGTGGACGACGTGGGCCGCCGGGGGGTCGGCAGCGGCCACTCGCCACACCGAAGCACTGCCGAAGCGGATCCTGGAGCCGCGGTGGACCTGGATGGCCTGCCCGGGCGCCACGCGATCTCCGTCCACGAACGTGCCGTTCGTGCTCGTCGCGTCGCGAACGGTCCAGGCGCCACCCGTCCAGGCAATCGTGGCGTGCACGCCCGAGACCGACGGGTGATCGACCCGCAGGCTACAGGCCCGCGACCGCCCGATCACCTCTTGGGGGCGCAGGACGTGGACGGCGTCGCTGGCGATACACTCCAGGCGTCCCACACATCCTCCAGACTCCAGTGTCGAAGACCAGACATCGTAACGCACCTACCGCGCGAACCTGGGTCGGGGAGCCCGTGGAAGACGGCGGCTCCCCGAGTGAAGTGGCCCTCCCGGCGGGGTACGTCCACCTCGGATGGCTGGGCTCCGGGGGCATGGGCGACGTGTACCTGGCGCACGACGTCGCGATGGATCGGGAGGTGGCGGTCAAGATCCTGACCGCGGAGTGCGCCGACCGGCCCGAGATCGTGCAGGCGTTCGAGGACGAGTCGAGGACCATGGCCCGCCTCGATCACCCCGCCATCGTGACCGTCCACGCTCGCGGACGACTGCCCGACGATCGTCCCTGGTACGCCATGCGGCTCGTGCGCGGGCAGACGCTCGGCGAGCTCCTTCGCGAGCCCCAGCCGGTGCTGCGTCGGCTCCTCGGGTTCCTCGTCCCCGTGGCGCGAGCCGTGGCCTATGCGCATGGTCAGCAGGTGGTGCACTGCGATCTCAAGCCGGACAACGTGCTCGTGGGACCGTTTGGCGAGGTGCAGGTGCTGGACTGGGGGATCGCCCAGGCCGTCGGGGCTCTCGACGACAGCGGGATGGGGACACCGCCCTACCGCGCGCCCGAGCAGCGGCCCGGGGGACGGGTGGTCGAGACCACGGACGTCTGGGCGCTCGGACAGATGCTCGACCAGGTGCTCCGCGCGTGCGGGGCGGAGATCCTCACCGATCTGGTCGAACGAGCCCGCGCCCTGGTGCCGGCGGAGCGACCCTCGGCGCTGGAGCTCGCCGATGCCATCCAGGCCACCCTCGACGGCGAGGCGGCGCGAGAGCGAGCGCTCGCCATGCTCCGGGCGGCCGAGTCCCTCGAGCGCGAGTGCGCGGACCAGGAGTCGCGGGCGGCCGCGCTACGCGACGAGGCACGAGCCATGCTCGCGGCTCTGGGGGAGGACGCGCCTCCGCTGGCGAAGCAGCCGGCGTGGGCCTTGTTCGACGAGGCCGACGCCGCCGAGACGCAGGCCGAGCTCACCTGGACGCGCTGGCTGCGGCGGGTGCACGGCGCGCTGCAGACGTCGCCCGATCTCGTGCAGGCTCGGGATCGCCTCGCCGACTACCACTACCGCTGCGCCCAGCTTGCGAGGAGCCAGGAGCAGAAGCTCGACGAGCTTCGCCACCGGGAGCTCCTCACGCAGTACGACCGGGGGCAGTACGCGCGCTACCTCGCGGGCCGCTCCGCCCTGACGTTGCTGACCGAGCCCGAGGGCATCGAGGTCGTGCTGTGGCGCTACGAGGTTCGCCACCGCAGGCTGCAGCGGGTCAGGGTCGGGCCGCTCGGCCGGACCCCGCTCGACGAGGTCGACGTGCCTTCGGGCAGCCTCTCGCTCGAGCTCGTGGTGCCCGGAGGGCGCTCGCTGCACCTGCCGGCCCTGGTGGAGCCGGGCGAGTCGTGGGCGACCATTCGCCCGGGTGACCGAGACCCGCTGGTTCATCGCGTCCCCGCCCTCCGGTCCCCCGACGACTGCTGGATGCCTGCCGGCTGGTTCGTGTCGGGCGGTGATCCGCTCGCCTCCGACGGCATCGCTCGACGACGCCTCTTCGTCGGCGACCGTATCGTGCAGCGCCACGTCGTCACCAATCGCCGCTACTTGGCGTTCCTCGACGATCTCTTCCGGCAGGGCCGCGAGGACGAGGCCTGGGAGGTGGCCCCTGGGCTGCAGCTCGGCGGCGGTGCGGTCGAGCACGCCGTGCGGCTCGGTCCCGACGGCTTCGTGTTCGAGGTCGGGGTCAACGGCGTGCCGCCCGAGCTGGACTGGCCGGTGCGCATGGTCTCCTGGCAGGCCGCGCGGCGGTTCGCGACCTGGTGGTCCGCCAAGACGGGCGAGGACTGGCGACTCCCTCACGATCAGGAAGCCGAGAAGGCGGCGCGCGGGGTCGACGGTCGCCCTCTGCCCTGGGGGCACCACTTCGAGCCCGCCTGGGCGCGGGTCGCCCAGAGTGCCGGGAGCCCCCCGCGACCCGCCCGCATCCACGAGCACCCCGAGGACTGCAGCGTGTACGGGGTGAGGGGCGTCGCGGGGAACGTTCGGGTGTGGTGCGGCAACGGCTACGACGACAACGGGCCCCCCGACGGTTCCGAGATCCTGGCGCCGGCCGGTGAGCTTGGTCGCTACCGCA
This sequence comes from uncultured Enterobacteriaceae bacterium, assembly GCA_964655065.1. GTDB lineage: Bacteria > Myxococcota_A > UBA796 > UBA796 > DRPG01. The sequence goes on from CAZZLC010000005.1 coordinate 153,302, forward strand.
TGGTTCGGGGCTCGCACTTTCTCGCGGCAGAGCGTGCGGGCCGTTGTGCGTCCCGATTCGCCGCCCTCCGCGGGTTCGGACGGTACGGCGTGGGCATTCGCCTGATCAGACCACTACGGTTCGGAGATCCGTGAGGGCGCAGGCACAGATCCGCAGATCGTTCGTGTTCAGGGTCGAGGGGCCGGAGAGCGGCTCGAAGCGGTAGTCCACGTCGGCCGCGAGGTGGATCCGGTCTTGCTGGAGCATGCTCCCCTCGGACCACCAGGTCTGGCGCCACCGCCCGCCCTCGGCCTCCACCAGCAGCTCCCCCACCGTGGCCCGTGCGTCTTCGGCGTCGACCCTCACGATGCGGTAGCGGGCCACCGCGGGGGGCTCGTCGCTGGTGGGGACGAACGGGGCGTCCGGCCAGATCGCGTAGTCTCCGGTGATGGCCGCGACCGTCGGATTGGTGGAGATGCGGAGCCGGAACCCCGAGTCGGGCCAGGCCGCGCTCGCATCGAGCCACAGCCAGCTGTCGGTCTGGCGACCCCACGGCGACGCCTCGGACGGGGCGACGGTGCGGTCGAACACCGCCTTGCCGAGCACCTGGTCGTCGTTCAGGCCGGTGAGATCAGCGACGCTGAAGTTGGGCTCGGTCGTTCCCAGCTCGGGGCCGGACGTGTACCCCTCTGTCGAATCGGGATCGATCTGCATGGTTCCCCCACAGTGAGCCGTCCCGCTCACCCGAGCGAGGAGACAGTGCCATTGCAGGTCCTTTCATGGTCGCCGGCCACGGCGTGAACTGCAGGGAATGGTGAGGTACGACACGCTGCAGACGCCGTCGAGCGGGGTTGGCTGCTCGGCTGGTCCACGTGGGGGGCCGTCGCGATGATCGAGGTGACCGAGGCGCAGGTTCGAGCCTTTCGGAGTGTACGGGGTCACCTCGCGGGCCCGGGGGCTCCCGACGCGGCGACTGCCGCCCGCGACGTGGTCGGCATCCAGGCGCAGGTGGAAGGACCGGCCTGGTGGGCCGTCTCGTTGCGGACCGCATCGCGGCCGACCGCAGCGGCGCTCGCTCAGGCCTGGCAGACCGGTCGCACGCTGATTCGCACCTGGGCGCAGCGCGACACGCTGCACCTGTTCGGGCCCGACGACTGGCCCTGGGTCGCCGCGGCCGACCAGCTCTGGTCCCAGACCGGAAGGACGACGGTGCGCGCTCCGGAGGAGGTCCTCGAGGTGGCCCGCGAGCGCCTCGTCGAGGCGCCGAAGACCCGCACCGACCTCGTCGACCTCGTCACCGAGACCATGCGCACCGAGATGGCGGCCCGTGTCGGCGAAGCGCAGGCCGACCGCTACGCCGCGGGGCGCATTCCGTGGCAGCTCGCTCACCGGGGCGAGGTCTGCCTGGGACCGAAGCGTGGCTCGGAGCAGAGCTATGTCCACCGGGATCACTGGCGGCCCGATTTGGCCGGCCGCTTCGGCCTCGAGCCCGAGCAGGCCGCGGTCGAGCTGACCCGGCGGTACCTGGGCGTGCACGGACCCGCCACGGACAAGGACGTCGCCCACTTCTTCGGCGCCCGCGTCCCGCTCGCTCGCGGCTGGCTCCAGGCGCTCGGTGACGAGACGACGGTGGTCTGCTGCGGAGACCGGGAGCTCGTGGCCCGCACCGTCGACCTGCCCGAGCTGACCCGCGACCCCGTCCCGACGCCCGCCCGCCTGCTTGCCGCCTACGACACCGTGCTGATGGCACACGCCGACAAGTCGTGGACCACGCCGAACGTGGCCGAGCGGCCCCAGGTCTGGCGGCGAGCCGCGGTCGTCGCGGCGACGGTCATCCACGACGGTCGCGTGGTGGCGACCTGGACCCAACACAAACGGAAGTCGGGGGTGACCGTGACAGTGGCCCCACTGTCCGGGTTCACGGACGCGGCGCTGGCCGGGGTAGAGGCCGATGCGGCGCGTCTCGCCGACCACCTCGAGGTCGCTGGGGCGACGGTCGTGCTCGAATCCGCCTGAGCGCTTCGGTCAGTCGTCGCAGGCCGCGAGCGGGCGGGCGCAGTCGAAGACGACCTCCGAGTAGCGCAGTCCCCCGAAGATGCCGTCGTCGATATCGAGACAGCCGTCCTCGAAGCGCTGCCAGTCGCCGCTGTCGGCGAACACGGACCGGTGGAGCTCCCCCCGCCAGCCCGAGCGGTGCAAGGCGCCGAGGCTCGGGGTGCGGACCGAGCCGCCGTCGCCGAGGAAGGTGAGGTTGGCCATGCGGGGCGCGGTCGCGGGAGGGGTGCCGACGTCCACGGGGTGGCTGTCGCCTTCGAACGTTCGATTGCCGTGCCCCTGCCCGAGCACCACCAGGGCCCACTGCACCTCGCCGGTGTAGCCTTGATCCTGGTCGATCCCGACCTGATCGGGGGAGAGGCACACGAGGTGACGCACGAACGCGGCTCCACCGAGCATCTGCACGCAGTCGTCGTCGGAGCCCAGGACCTGTACGTAATCGACGGTGGTGCCGCGACCTGCGCCCTCCAGGTTGAGCGCGGCCCGATCGAGCACCGAGTCGGCGTATCCGGCCTCGGCAATCACCACGTAGTCGAGGTCCCCGCTGCGGTCCGCGTCGCTTGTCCCGCCGTAGAAGCGCGGGCCCGTGGCCGCGGCCACCGCGGGTTGCTCGAGGTTCACGAGCCCGTGCCCCGACAGCGCGAGCCCGAGCCACTGCCCTCGGCCCGTCAGGTCGGTGGGATCGTCCAAGATGACGTCGGCAACCCCCGGCTGGACGTTCACCGCGCCCATGATCACGGGGAGGGCTGCGGTGCCCCGAACGCGAGCCTCCGACCCGCGGGTGACCACGAGTCCCGAGAGGGTGAAGGCTCGACCGAACACCTGCGTGCCGGCCTGGATCGTCAAGGCGACCCGGGCGGGCTCCGGGTTCACGTCGAGAGGGAGGTCGCCGTCTCCGACCCGGATCTCGCCGTCGAGTAGCCACACGTGATCGGGCGTGAGCGTGGTGTCGCTCGTGATCGCGTCGCGGATCACGCAGACGGGAAAGCTCGCGCCGAACACGGCGACCTGACCGCCATCGTCGAACCCCAGCTCTTCACACCGGCTCGACGGCGCGGGCGCGAGCTCTCCTCGCACGATCTCGTCCTCGAGGGGGTGAAAGGGGTCGCCCGGCAGGCCCCGGTCGACCCGGGGATCGACGTAGGACCAGCCCTGCCAAAACGGGGGCCCCTCGGGGTCGATGGCGCCGTAATAAGGCTCGTCGACGAGGCTTCCCGGCAGCGCCACGCTCGGCGCGGGCAGGGCGGGTCGGACGGCGAGCGTGAAGCGGTCGATGCGGGCTGGCGCGTCGATCACGTCGAGCCGACCAGACTCGAGCGCCTCGCGCTGATAGCAGTCGGGACCCGGGGGCCCCGTGTCCTGCGCCGTCTGCGCGATGGGCCCCGAGGTGTCCACCGGGTCCGGGGCCCGACGGGGCGTGCCGAGGACGTCGAAGAAGAAGCAGCCCTGCAGCAGCAGGGGGAGGCCGAGCCACCCCCGTCGTCCGACCGAACCCATGGACCTCCCTCCGCCTCGCTACCGTCCGACGGAGCGTAGTGCGGAAGGGGCCCGATCCGCCATCAGTTGTTTCGGGGCGGGGCCTCGGCGTCACGGTCCTCGCGGCACTCGCCCTCGCCGTCGCGGACGCCGGCGATGAACTCGTCAGCGAAGATACCCGCCTCCTCGAGGCCGTTGATCACGAGGCCCGGGTAGCCATCGGGGCCGATCCCGATGATGTCGACCCACGACCAGTACGCGCCGTAGCCCTCGACGCCGCCATCTTCCTTCTCGTAGATGACGTCGATGCCCCACGACATGTTCCAGGTGTAGCGGCCGTTGTCGCTGATGCCCTGGTCCTCGATCCAGTAGCGGTGCACCAGCGCCTGGAAGGGCTCGCCCTCGGCCGGCTCGATGTCGAGAACCCGGTAGTAGCCGAACTGGTCGTACCAGATGTCGGCGAGCGCGTTCTCCTTGCGGGTCGGCTGCTCGTAGCGGAGCTCGTCGCAGTCTTCGGGGAAGCAGTTCTCCCCGTCGGTGTAGGTGCGCTGGGCCCACTTCGTGGTGCCAGACTCGATGCACACGCGGTTCGGCTCGAGCGCGAGCTCGGCGTTCTGCAGCACGGTGCTGTTGACGATGCGCGCGAGACCGATGGGGACCTGGTTCTCGACCTTGGAGCCTTCGGGAATGGGCAGGCCGTCGAGGCTCTCACCCTGGAGGATGTCGAGCGTCACCGCGCGGTCCTTGGCGTCGAGCTCGAAGTCCACGTTCTCGTTGAGCGTCCGAAGGTTCGCGATGCCGGCGGCCAGCTCGGCGGGGTCCTTGTCGTCGGCTCGCTCGAACAGAAACGCCGACAGTTCCTTGAGCTCGCCCGGCGCATCGGGGGGCGGGCTTCCGCAGCCCACGAGTAGCCCGAGAGCAGTCAGGGTGAGTCCTGCGCGCATGCTTCCTCCTGAAAAAAGCTCCGGCAAGTATACGAGATGCGAGCCGCGATCCGTCTTTCGGGTCTCGCCACGGGCGGCGAGGCCCGGCAGTAGGAACGTCCGAACTACCAGATCGGCCGTCCGTGTCGCCCTGGCCGGAACGCCGGAGCCCCGTCCGCCGAAGGCGCATCCTGCGTTCTCCGGTGAGCGAAGCATGAGGAGCCCCCTCACGCGTACAACGACTTCACCTTCTCGCGAAGCTCCTCGCGGAGCGCTCGGGCCTCCTCGTCGAGTCGGGCGAGCTCGGGGGCCTGGTTCACGACGTCGATGGAGAAGGAGCCCGTGGTGGCCAGGTCGGCCTCGGCCTCCGTCCCTGCCGCCGCGGCCGCCTGCTTCAGCGCGACCAGCGCCTTCAGGTAGCGGTCGACGAGCGCCGCGTCGTCCTGGTCGATGTGCACACCGTGCTGGAGCACGAAGGCGTTGACCTCGCCGACGCGCTCCACCACGGACCCAGGCGGGATCGATCCGCGTCTCAGGTCCGTGTGCAGCTTCTCCATGCGGTTCCAAAGGCCCTGGTAGGCCTGACGGCGAAAGGCGACGAACTCGGGCGAGGGCGGCGGCCCGAGGCGTCGGCGTCGGGTGCCGAGCCACACCAGGCCGCCCACGCCGACCACGAGCAACGAGCCCGCGATGCCCGCCGTCCACCAGCTCGGCGCCTCGGGTCTCGGATCCGGATCCAGCGGGATGGGGGGTACGAAGACGGGCGCCGCCACCATGGTCTCGGTCGTGGCCTGCTGGTTGACGAGGACCAGCTGGCCGCCCTCGTGCCCGGTCCCGGCGAACGCGCCCTGGTGGGGCGTCTGGGTCGCGTTGGCCACCACCAGCGAGCGCACGGCGGGAAACAGGACGTCGACCGAGACGTAGCGGGCATCCGTGCGGGCGAGCTGCTGACGGAGGAAGTAGGCGAACACCGACAGGCCGTCTCGGTAGCGGTCCTGGACGGGCTCGTTGCCTCCGCTGGTCACCACCCACCGGCTGCGGTCACGAGCGAGCCGCCGGGCCTGGAGCGTGGCGTCGGCGAGACGCGGCTCGAGGAGCTCGAGGCCGCGGGTGGTGAACAGGGAGCCCGAGAAGCACGAGTCGGCGACGAGCAGGACGTGGCGTGCCGGCAGCGCGTTGACCCCCGCCGCGACGTCGGCGTTGGAGATCCAGCTCGCGCGGCTGTCGTCGTCGGCATCCGCGGGCAGCCAGTAGCCTTCGCCCGCGGCCTCGTCTTCGATGCCGTGGCCCGCGAAGTAGACGATCACGGCCTCGCACTCCTGCACGGAGTCGCGCAGCCCGTCGAGGGCGTCGAGGATGCGGCGCCGGTCGGGATCGAGGAGCACCTCGGTCTGCACGCCGTAGCGCTCGGAGAGCGTGTCCGCGAGGGCCCGGACGTCCTCGTGGGGGGTCTCGAGGTCGCTGACGTCGGGGTCTTCGTAGGCCTCGACCCCGAACAGCAGGGCACGGTAGCCGCACACGCCGATGTCGTCACCGTCTACGGCGTGCGCGAGCGGGAGGGCGAGCAGTGCGGTCAACATCAGGGGCTCCCGGGCGGCTCGATGACGGCCAGCTCGCCAAAGTCCGTGTACACGGCGAGCCGGTCGCCGAGCGGACGGATGAGCTGCGGGCCGCCGATGGTGGGGGACTCGAGTGGGGTGACGCTCGCCGTGGCGCCGTCGATGGCAAACAGCGTTCCGTCGAGCCCGCCGATCCGGAGCGGGCCGCCGACGAGGATGCGGTCGCCGTCGGGGACGATGTACCGAACGGTGTTGAACGGGGCGACGCCCGGCTGCCAGTTCCGCAGTGTCCCCGTGGCGAGATCGACCGCGAACAGCCCGTCGTCGGCGGGCAGACCCGTGACCGAGGCCGCGTTCAGGGAGCCGACGATCAGCTCGTCTCCGAATCGTGCGAGGCCAGTGACGGTGTTCGTGATCGGCGCCTGGACGTTGCGGAGGGCTCCGGTCTCTGCGTCCACCCACACGAGCTGCCCGCGATCCTGGCCGGCGACCGTGAGCAGAAACCCACCGACCACGAGATCGTCGCCGACGAGGAGCAGCTCGGTCGCGAAGCCGCCCATTCCCGGCGAGAAGGTGGGGATCACGCTCCCGTCCGACTTGTCGAAGGCGACCACGGTGCCGATGTCGCTGCCCGGGATCGCGATTCCGCCGACGTAGACCCGGTCGGCGCCGACGGCGATCGTGGACACCTCGCCGTCGAACTGCGGCGCGAACGGCAGCAGCTGCAGGGTGGAGAGGTCGATGGCAGCGAAGCCGTTCCGGTCTTCGCCGGCCACCTGGGTGAAGTCGCCCCAGAGGTAGGCGACGTCGCCGTCCACCCGGACCCCGCGGGGCAGGAGATCGAGGTCGAGCTGCAGGTCACGGACCTCGCCGGAGTCCACGTCGAGGGTGGCGGCATACCGGGCAGGCTCGGCCACCTGGGTGAACATCCAGATCTCGTCGCCGACGGGCAGCAGTCGAGGGACGAAGGTTGGCGGGGGCACGGGCAGCGAGGCTCCGTCGGACCGACGGAACGCGGCCAGGTTCTCCTGGAACAACCCCTCGACGCGGTCGAAGAAGCCGGCCATCGTCACGACGCCGTCGCGCTCGACGATCTGACTGAGGCGCGCGAACACGGTGGTGTCGACGATGGGAAACGCGTCGGGCTGGAGCACGCCGGTGGTCGAGAACAGGGCGTGGCCGGCGCGCGGCTGGCCCGCTGCCTCGGTGAACAGGCCAGCGACCCACATGCCGTCTGGCGAGGGCTCGAAGTCCTCGACCTCGCCTCCGATGATGGAGTCGAGCTGCAGGTTCAGCGGGCTCAGCGTGAAGTTGGGCAGGGCGAAGATGGCCGCCCCCATCCGCGGCTGCTCGTCGACGGTCGTGAACTCGCCACCGACCCAGAGCTGGCCGCCGAGCCCCTCGATGGTCAATACCCGGTCGTCGAAGCGGGGCGCGAAGTCGAGGAGGGAGAGGTCGGTGGCGTCGAAGGCCGCGAACTGGGGGCGAGGCTCGTCACCGACCCGCTCGAGGCCGCCGACGACGTAGAGCACCCCGTCGTGCAGCGTGATGTCACGCAGGAAGCCGAGCGAGTCGGTCATGGTGAAGGGGGCGCTCTGGGCCACGACGGACAGGCGGTCGAGGTCGAACGCGATCACGCCGCTCGAGCTCGCGAGGTAAGCCACCCGGCCGTCGAGCTCCATGAAGCCGCCCTCGACCTCGGGGGGCAGGAGCGCGCAGAACTCCTCGTCGAGGCCCGACTCGTCGAGACGAGCCAGTCCCGGGCAGGGGACGCCCGCCACCGACTCGAAGTATCCGCTCGCGAGGTAGCCCCCGTCAGGGTGCTCGACCAGGTCCTCGATATTGCCGAAGTCGTCGACGCCGGCCAGGCAGCCTGCGACCTCGCCCTCGACGTCGAACCGGAGCAGTCCGTCGTAACGGCGCGCAATCGAGTCGAACCTGCCGACGACGACCAGCGTGTCGTCGTTCCAGGTGTCGAGGTCGATGACGTTGCTCGACGCGACCGAGACGAAGTCGCAGCCGGGGTCGGGGGCAGGATCGGGCTCCGGGTCTTCGGGCGGAGCGACGGTCGCGAGCGGGGTGACCCGGTCGCCGGGGCCGAGGATGGTGCACCGGACGGTGTCGGACTCGTCGGTGGCGATGCAGCCAGACTCGAAGACGAGGAGCTCGGACCACGTCACGACATCCAGGGAGCGTTCGGGGACGACCGTGAGCTCGAGCTCGAGCACCTCCTGGGGGGCGAGGGTCAGGCAGATGGCGTCGAGCTCGCCGAATGCGTCGAGGTCGGCTGGGCACGGGGCGGCCGACTCGAGGGCGGGAACCTCGTCGGCCCAGGTCGCGAGGCCCGCTGGGGAGGTGAAGATGGAGAACGCTCCGCTCTCGTCCTGGGTCAGCGTGACCACCACGTTCGGTGCGCCTTCGGCGCGGACCTCGACCGTGGCCGCGCCCTGGATGCGGGGACGGAGGACCGCCGGTTCGTCCACGACGAGCGCGTCGGGGCCGTCGCCCGAGCAGCCGACGGCCGCGGCGACGAGGATGGGCAGGCAAGATCGGGTGGACATGAGACCTCCGGCGCCCATCATAGGGCGAAATGGGGCCTGTGGTTGTCTCCCGCTCGACGTGTCGATACGGGGCGAGCGCTCCGATGACCAACCACCTCCCCGTCTACAGGTCCCTCACGCCGTCGCGAAGCGCGCGTTGCGCATGCGCTCGCTTCGCTTCGGACCGCGGTGCCCTCGCTTCCACTTGCTGTCTCTGTTGTCGCTGTTTCGTCAGCGGCCGTGGCGGCGTGGGCTAGCGAACCGGAGCTCCAACCCGCCACGGCAGGGACTTCCCCTGTCGCGGAGACTTCCGACCGGCAGGGGCCCTGCAGGAGTCGATGATGTCCGTACTGCACGTGCTGTTCGAGAACGAAGACTGGATGCCGCCCCTGCGCGAGGCCCTCGCCGGCCGCAGCGTGCCCTGGCAGGAGCACCGGGTGACGGGAGGTCGGCTCGACCTGTCGGCACCGCCGCCCGAGGGGGTGTTCCTCAACCGGATGAGTCCGTCCGCGCACACCCGGGGGAATCAAGGGGGGGTGCGCTTCCTGCAGTCGTACCTCACCTTTCTCGAGCACCACGGCCGTCGCGTGATCAACGGCAGCCAGGCGTTCGCGCTCGAGGTGAGCAAGGTCGCCCAGGACCTCGCCCTGCGACGCGCTGGCGTCCGCACGCCCCACACCATCGCGGTGGTCGGGGGGCCAGACCCGCTCGTCGAAGCCGCCCGCAGCATGCCCCTGCCCTTCATCACCAAGGACAACCAGGGCGGGAAGGGCCTCGGCGTTCGGCTGTTCCGTGACCTCGACGCGTTCGATGCCTACGTGCGGGGCCCCGAGTTCGTGGAGGGTCCCGACGGGGTCACCCTGCTCCAGCAGTACATCTCACCTCGCGAGCCGTTCGTGACCCGGGTCGAGATCGTCGACGGAGCGTTCCAGTACGCCATCCGGTCCAGCACCGAGGACGGGTTCGAGCTCTGCCCTGCCGATGCCTGCGCCATCGACGACGAGTTCTGCCCCGTGGGCGACACCGGGCGCTTCGCGCTGCGCGAGGACTTCACGGCCGACGATCCGCTCGTCGATGCCTACGTGTCGATGATGCGCGAGAACGGCCTCGACGTCGCGGGCATCGAGTTCGTCGAAGATGCCGACGGCAATCGCTACACCTACGACATCAACGGCACCACCAACTACAACGGCGACGTCGAGGCGAAGCACGGGTTGTCCGGCATGAGCGCCATCGCTGCGCTGGCCGAGCGCGAGCTGGCGGCGCGGCTTGCCGTGGCGTGACGTCGGTCGGGCTCGTCGGGAATGGGCTCCATGACGACCAGCGCGGAGGGGTCTTGGTGGTGTGGTTCCTGGTGAGTGTGGCGCTGTCGGCCGAGTCCGGTGAGGACGTGCTCGGTCGCTGCGGTCACGACGACCTGACGCTCGAGGGCCTCGACGACAAGCAACGTCGCAAGGCGCTGTTCGACCGGGCGTCCGTCGATGCAGCCCAGGAGCGCTTCCTCTGCGCAGCGGAGCTGACGAAGCTCGTCCAGACCTCCACCAACCCCCGCAGGCCCGCCAGCGTACGCAAGCTCGACGAGATGGTGGTCGCGAGCGCGGAGCTCGCCTACGCGCGACAGGGCCTCCCCGCGATGAACGAGGGGGACTTCGACATCGCCGAGGCCGTGTTCCGGCGTCTCGCCGCCATCGGGCACGTCCGATCGCTGCAGACGATGCGGGGGTGGGCCACGCTCGACCGTCGCGCCTGGCTGTACTCGCGGGCTCGGGACGCGCTGGCCTCTCGGCGTCCGAGGCTCGCGGTCCGGCTGCTCACCCAGCTCGCCGACGCGTGGGACGACGCCACCATCGCCACCAGCATCTCGTGGAAGGCGGTGGTGGCCCTTCGCGAGCGGGCCGACGCCGCCGTGACCGACGATGAGGCGCTCGCCGCGAAGGAGGCGGCAGATGGCGTGTCCTGCTGGACCACGCTCGCGGGTCCGCCCGATGCGATCCGGGTCGTCGGGGAGTGTCCCGAGGGGACGAGCGAGCGGCTCCGCACGCTGCACGACGACCGCGTCTCGGAGAACCGGGCCCGCTACACGAAGGGGCCGGTCCACGTCACGACCGAGCATCCCGGGGGCTGAACGACCCCGCCGGTCTCGCGGAGCGCCGTCGCGTCACTTCGCGGCCACCGCCTCGAGCAGCCTCTGCTTGGTCTGCTCCACCGCCTCGGCGTCGCTCCACGCCTCCCGCAGTTGCTCGGCCTGGGCCACGAGTCCCTCGGTCATGTCGTTGGCGCTGGCCTCGAGCTCGGGGTCGACCACGAAGGCGCCGTCTTCGACCTGGCCGCGCAGGTTGGACAGCCGGATCTGCATCGCGTAGCGGCCGGGCGCGGGCCCCACGTCCCAGCCACGGATCCAGCCGTCGCCGTCGACGAGCAAGCGGACGTGACGGCCGCCCTTCAGGGACCGGGCGATCCCCTCGAAGCGTCGCTCCACGAGATCGGCGGAGGCCTTGGGGCTCTCCTGGACGAGGAGCAGCGCGCCCAGCGTGGGCGTGCGCTCGGCGACCATCCGCTCGATCTGTCGCTCCAGGTCCAGCTGGCCCACGTGCGCGGTGAGGGTCTCGCCGTGCTCGGTCACCGACTCGGTGCGCTCGAAGGTCGCGAGCTCCCCCATGCGTCGAACCACGGTCACGATGTCACCGTTGCCGAAGGGGGTGCCCTGCAGCGCCGTCTTCGGGACGAAGGGGCTCTCCTGGTCGTACACCCGGGGGCCGATCCGGACGACCCGCGGCGTGGGGCCGTCCAGCGCCATCTTGCGGACCATCGTGACGGTGCGGCGGTCGTAGATCAGCTCGATCTCGGCCTGGCTCGGGAGGCCGGCCGGCACGTCGCCCCCGATCATCCGCTGGGTGCCGGCCACGCGGAACCGATCGGGCGGGGCATAGGCGAAGCCGCCGGTGGTGACCTGCTTCACGTCGCCCGCGTCGGGCTGACCGAGGAACATCGCGGGGTTGGTCTCCACGCGGTACTCGCCCGAGGTTCCGGACGGCTGGTCCCACTTCGCGAGGGCCTCGCGCAGCGGCGCGTAGACGCCGGACGCATCGGCTACCGGGGCATCCGACGAAGAGCCGAACCCGCAGCCTCCGCTCACGAGCAGGGTGAAGAGCAGCACTCCGGTCACGTGTCCTCCAGGACCCGGCTCCTATCGCGTGAGGGCCCTACCCTGCGAACTCGCGCAAGGTGGGGATCAGCTCGGAGAAGTCGTCGATGATCGCGTCGGCACCGAGCTCGGCGACGGGGTGCTCGCGATATCCCCAGGAGACCGCGATTACCGGGATGCCTGCCGCACGGCCCGTCGCCACGTCGGTCTCGCTGTCCCCGACGAGCACCGCGGGCTCCCCCGCGCGGTCGAGGCGGGCGATGGCCTCGCGGAGGGGCGCCGGATCGGGCTTGCGCACGTCGAGGGTGTCGCCCCCGACCACCGCGGCCCCGAACCTCTCGGTGAGTCCGAACTGGGCCAGCACGACGTGGGTGGGCCGCTCGGGCTTGTTGGTGCACAGGGCGAGGCCCCACTGCTCCGCCACCACTGCGTCGAGGGCGGCTCGGGCGCCGGGGTAGAGGCTCGTCAGGTCGGTGATGCCGGCCTGGTAGGCCTCGAGGTAGTGAGCGAGCGCGGCATCGAGATCGGCGGCCGGCCCACCGGTCGCCCGGAACGCCCGGTCGAGGAGCACCCGGGCCCCCTGGCCCACGAACCGATAGGTCTCCTCCAGCGTCAGGGGTCGGCGGTCCGCAGCGGAGAGCACGGCATTGACGGCGTTGCGGAGATCGGGTGCGCTGTCGATCAGCGTCCCGTCGAGATCGAAGACGACGTTCACGGCTCCTCCCGGGGTCCCTTAGCCAGCCCTGGAGGATGGATGACGAGCATCGCGCTGGGCTGGCTCGCCTGCTCACCAGCCGGCCCGCCGGATGTCGCGGCGAAGGCTCGTGCGAAGGAGGCCGAGCTCGCGGCGCCGGTGGCCTACGGGCCGCCCGCGGATGGCCGCCTGCGGCCCACGGGGGGCTACCTCGAAGGGGGGACCTGGTGGAGCGTGTCCGCGACGGAGCCTCGCCAGGTCGGCGTCGACGTGGCGACCCTGCGCGCGGTGGGCACGCGCACTGGTCCAGCGGGGACCCGCGCTTGTGTCGCGACGGGCCCCGAGGCGTTCGGTACCGTGTGTGTGGGGTTTCGGGGCGGGGCGTGGCGGGTCGACCGTGACGAGCCGGTCGACGGGATGCCCGACCGGGGCGGGCTCACCGACGTCGCGTGGACCGGAGAGGCGCTGCACGTCGTGGATGGGATCGGTGAGCAGCTGATCACGCTGAAGGCCGGCCGACCCGTCGAGACCCGCCCCCTGTGGCCAGGCGTGCGGCGCGTGCTCCCGGTCTCGGACGGTCGCCTCGTCGTGCTCGCCCGCCAGCCTCCGGTGGTCGCGGTGGTCGAGCCGACGGGCGCGGTACGCCCGCTCCGATCCGGCACTCCGGTTCGAGACGCAGTCGTGGACGAAGCCCGAGGGTTGGTGTGGACGGTCGGTCCCGCGCCGGGCCCGCTGCGGCGGCACCAGGGCTTCCTCGAAGGCCTCTACTCGACCGTCGAGGGCACGCCGCTCGACGGACCCCCCGACCGCCCCCGCCACGTCCTGGATCTTCGGGACAAGCGCCTGGTCGATGGCGTATCGCTCGCGCTGGTGGGCGACCGGCTCGCGGTCGCGGCGTCCGGCTCGGGTGCGGTGTGGCTGGTGCATCCCGACACCCACCACGACGTGGTCGTCGACGCGGGGCTCGGGCCCCGGGGGCTCGTGGTGGCCGGCGAGCGCGTGTTGGTCCCGGGTCGTCTCGACGATCGACTCGTCGCGATCGACGTGGACGCCACGCTACGCGAGCCCGTGGCCGCCGGTCGCGTCCGGGTCACCTCGGTCGCGCTCGGGCCGACGCCGGAGGCCCGCCATCCCGCCGCGATCGGGGAGCTCTTGTTCAGCCAACGGGCCCTCTGGTCCGACGACGTGCGAAACGACTTCACCTGCGAGAGCTGCCACTGGGAGGGACTCTCCGACCATCGGGTCCACCCTGGCTTCCTCGAGCAGCGACGGGAGACCACGCGGCCCGCCGTGGGGATGCGCGGGGTCGCCCCTGTGTTCTCGCCCATGCAGTCCGCGACGCTGACCGAAGCGGTCGAGGGCTTCGTGTCCACGCTCGACGTGCGGTACTGGACGCGCCCGGAGCGCGCGCCCGTGCTGGCTCCCGTAGTCGTCTCGGTGCCCGCGGCGGGGGGGCCCCTTCCGATCACCCTGTCGCCCGCGTCGGTCCGGGAGGCGCTGGTGGCCTGGTTGATGACCGCAGCGCCGGAGCCGGGGCCGCTGCGCCTGCCGGACGGAGGTCTGTCGGCGGAGGCGCGTCGGGGCCTCCACCTCTTCGAGCGGGACTGTGCGGGCTGCCACGAGCCGGTTCGGAACCTGCGGACCCGGCAGCTCGTCAGCGACGTGACCGAGGCCCTGCGGTCGGGTCCCCTGGTCTTCGGAGCCCCCCTCTTCCAGCGGTCGGGCATCGAGCCCACGATGACGCCATCCGGCACGCGGATCTCCCCGCTCGTCGCCCTCTACCGGGGAGGGCCGTACTTCACCGACGGCTCGGCCCCGAGCCTTCGCGCGGTGGTGGACCGGAGCGACCCGACCGCGCGGCGGGTCCACGGCGCCTCCCGTCGCTACTACGGTCCCGCGGAGCGCGATGCGCTCGTGGCGTTCCTCTGGTCGCTCTGACGCCTACCAGTAGTCTTCGAGGGTGCGGGCCTCGGCCTGGTTCGAGAAGCTCGCATTGTCCCCGTCGTCGACGACCCGCAGCACGAAGCAGTAGGACACGCCCTGGACCAGGCCGGTCACCGTCTTGGCCTGCTTCGTCCCCGCGGGGAGCGGGTCCGGCACGGACTCGAACACCGTGCCCGACGTGAACCGGATGCCGTCGTGCTCCGGGCACTCGCCGGACGCGTAGCGCAGCTCGTAGAAGTCTGCCGTGCCGCTGGTCCCGTCGTCGCCCACCGCGGTCCAGTTCACGCGGAGCGACGAGGGCAGCACGTTGTCGAGCGCGATGGTCGGGGCGGCAGGCGGCATCGCGTCGTCGTTGGCCGAGGTGACGAAGTCGACGAAGGTGACCGCCGACCGGTTGGGGACCTCGTCGAAGGCGGCGACTCCGAAGCAGTGCGGTGTGGCCTCGCTCAGGCCGGTGAGCGTGAGGCTCGAGGTCGCACCGGCCCCGCGCGGCAGGGGCTCTCCGACGGCGTGGATGCCCTCGTCGAAGAGGAACGGGCACGCGGCCTCGACGAAGCGGACGTCGTAGCTCGAGGCCACCCCGAGGTCGCCGTCGTCGCCGGACTCCGCCCACTCGAGCGTGACCGTGTCGTAGCGGTCGGAGGTGGCGACGAGGTTGGCGACCGGCGAGGGCGGCACGCCGTCGGCCTCCAGGCCGGTGGTGAAGGTGGTCTCGACGAGCTCGGTCAGCGACCGTCCGTCGAGGTCTCGGACCCCGTCACCGATCCGGAGCGTGTAGGTCGTCTCGGGCTCGAGGACGCTCCGGGAGCGCGTCGAGAAGGTGAGTCCGTCGTCGGTCTCGAGCTCGCCGAGCTCCTCGCACGACGCGAATCCGTCGGACGACAGCTGGAGCGCACCGGAGCAGCCGTCACCGGTCGCGATGGTGGCGAGGTCGAGGTCCTGGTCGAACGTCACCGCGAGCGAGGTGTTGCGGGCGACGTCGTCGCGACCGTCGGCCGGGCGCGTCGCGACGACCTCCGGCGGGGTGAGCGACTGGGGATCGAGGAGCGGAGGTGCGTCGGGGAGCACGAGGAGAGTGTGGGCCGCCTCGAGGGTGAGGTCGACCGTGCCCTCGCCGCAGTCGCCGCCGCAGTCCACGTCGATGCCCTCGAGCAGGGAGAGCTCGAGCTCGCGAAAGGGCGTCGCCGTGCCCGGGAGCAGGCGCTCGAACACCACGGGCTCGTCCACGGCCGGGGTCAGGGTGACGTCGAGGGTGGTGTCGGCGCCGTTCGCGACGGACACCAGGGACTTCAGGTAGGTCGGCGCCGTGAGCGAGAACGGCGACGAGCCCTCCCCCCCGCAGGCGACGAACCCCAGGACCAACGCGAGCCGTGTCATGGGAACTCCGTTGCTCGCGGCGTAACGCCAGTCGGAAGTTACCGTCTCTGCGAAGCCGAACCTTTCACCAGAACGTGCCCGAGGACAGTCCCATGCCTTCGATCCTCCAGCAACTCCGTGAGATGACGGTCGTCGTCGCCGACACCGGCGACATCAACGCCATCCGGGAGCGTCAGCCCCAGGACGCCACGACCAACCCGAGTCTGGTCACCGCGGCCGCCCAGATGGACGAATATGCCGATCTGGTCGACGGGGTCCTCGCCAAGACTCGCGACGAGGTGGGGCCCGAGGCCACGGTGACCGCCGCCGTGGACCGTCTGGCCATCGAGTTCGGCCGGCGCATCCTCGACATCATCCCCGGGCGGGTCTCCACCGAGGTCGACGCGCGCCTCTCCTACGACACCGACGCCACGGTCGCCAAGGCTCGGGAGATCATCGGGCTCTACGACGGCATCGGCGTCGACAAGGAGCGGGTGCTGATCAAGATCGCGTCCACCTGGGAGGGGATCCGGGCGGCCGAGATCCTCGAGAAGGAAGGCATTCACTGCAACCTCACCCTGCTGTTCGGCATTCACCAAGCGGTGGCCTGCGCCGAGGCTGGCGTGACGCTGATCTCGCCGTTCGTGGGCCGCATCCTCGACTGGCACAAGGCGGCCACCGGGCGTGACCACTTCCCGCCCGAGGAGGACCCGGGCGTGATCTCGGTGACGGGCATCTACCAGTACTTCAAGAAGTTCGGCTACGCGACGGAGGTGATGGGGGCGAGCTTCCGCAACACGGGCGAGATCATCGAGCTCGCGGGCTGCGACCTGCTCACCATCTCCCCGAAGCTCCTCGTGGAGCTCGACGCGATGGAGGGCGAGCTCGTCCGCAAGCTCGAGCCCGAAGGTCCGAAGGCGATGGACATCGAGCGGATCGCGAGCGACGAGACGACCTTCCGTGCGATGCACGCCCAGGACCCGATGGCGACCGACAAGCTGGCCGAGGGTATCGACGGCTTCAGCAAGGCCTTCGAGAAGCTCGAGGGGCTGCTCGCCGCGCGCCTCGAGGCGCTCGGCAAGTAGCCGGCTCCTGCGCTGGAGCCTCGCCCTTTCCTGCCGATGGCGGAGAGAGTGCGGAGGCTCCGTGGACGCCTGGCAACAACTGATCGACGCGCTGCCCGAGATCGAGGTCGCCGATGCGCTCGACATCTGTCACGACCTGACCTTCGGGCCGGGCGAGGTCATCATGTCGCCCGGCGTTCGCGACCCTGCGCTGACCTACGTGCTGTCGGGCGAGGTCGAGGTCCGGCGCGGGGGAGTGCAGCTCGCGGTGTGCGGACCCGGGCAGATCCTGGGTGAGATGGGGATGTTCCGCGACGCGCCGCGCATGGCCCAGGTGGGGACGACAATGCCCACCCGCGCGCTCGTGCTCACGCGAGCCGGCTACGACGCGCTCGTCGAGGCGAACAACCCCGTGGTGTTCCGGCTGGAGCGTCAGGCCCTCGAGCAGCTGGGGCAGCGCCTGCGGCGCCTGGACCGTTTCCTGTCCACCCAGGTCGAGGGCGAGGCGGATCCCTGGCTCCCGCCCCCTCGCGACTTCTTCGGCCGGGTGCGCGACCTCCTCTTCGGGGAACCCCTCCCCCAGCGTCCCACCCTCCCGTCGCGGTCCGTGGACCGCATCGCGGTGGTGGAGACGAGCCACCTGTTCCGCGGCGAGCGGTACGCGCTCGTGCAGGGCATCGCGGAGCTGCTCGAGCCGCGGCGGTTCGCGGCGGGGGAGATCCTCTGCGGGCAGGGGCAGCCCGGGGGTCCCCTCCACCTGATCGCCCACGGGGAGGGGAGGGTCGTCGTGCACGTCGCGCGGGGCCGCATCCACCAGCTCGGGACGGTGGGCCCGGGCGCCTGTGTGGGCATGACCGCGCTGGTCGACGGCCGGCCGCGCATGGCGTCGGTGGTGGCCACCGAGCAGGTCGACACGCTGGCCCTGCGCCGCGATCGCTACACCACGCTGACGGGACGCGACGGTCAGATCCCGTCCGCGCTGCGTCGGGCGGTGATCCGGGCGTTCGCAGACCAGGTCGAGGAGGCAGGGGCCGCTCTGGTCGCGATCGCCCGCGGCGACCTCCCCGGAGCGGTCTCGGCGGTGGCCACCGAGATCTACGGCTCGGCGGCGGAGGTGGCCACCGAACAGGACGAGCTCGCCTAAGACGCTGCTCGTGGGCCGAGCTGCGTCGCGACTGACCCGACGCGTGGTATCACCTCCGAGCGAGGCACCATGAATCCGGTCTTCGTCTTCAGTCACGCCGGGTCGGACGGCGAGGGCCGTCTCGGCAGGCCGCTCGCGCAGTTGTTCCTCGACCTGCAGGAGGCCGTGCGGGAGCAGCTCGCGCGCGACACGGCCATCGGCGTGGGATTCCACGACCCGGAGCTCCCGTGGCACCCCGGTGTGGCGAGGGCGACCGCGCGCTGCCGAGTGCACGTGATGGTGCTCTCGCGGGCGTTCGTGGCGTCGGTGGACTGCGGGCGGCGGCTGACCCTGGCCCGGCTGCGGGAGTCCAGTGGCGGCGGGGAGCTGGTGCTGCCCCTGCGGCTCGACGCCACTCCGGTCGAGGGGACGGGCGGCGCCCCGCGGGTGGACGGGATCTTGCGCCGCGTGGCGCGTCGACCCGAGCACCCGGCCTACCGCGAGCTGGTGGCCGAGGTGGCGGGGCAGGTGGCGCGCATCGCGGGGACGCGGGGGGCGCCGGCGCTCCTGCCGATCCCGGAGACGCTCGAGGGGGTGGCGAGCGCGTTCGGGGCCCCGTCGTCACCGCGGCCGCGTCGTGCGGCGGCCGTATCGCCCGGCCTCGGTCAGCAGGTGGACCGGGTGCCGGTCTCGGTGATGCTGGGGCTGGGGCTCTTGCTCGGAGGCGCGGTCGGGGCGGCGGTCTGGTCGACGGGCGGGGCCGTCGGCACGACGGTGGGACTCGCGAGCACCGCGCTCCTCGCGGGCGCGGCGCTCACCGGACGCCCGCTGCCGGTCGAGCACAGTGGCTTCGAGGCGGGGGTCCGACGACTGCTGGTCGGCCTCGGGGTGCTCGCGGGGGCCGGGCTCGTCCTGGGCTACGTCCTGCTCCAGGAGCCGATCGATGCGCAGAGCCCCGAGCGGCGGACGAGGCAAGCGATGGTCGAGATCGACGAACGGGTGCAGTCGAGCTTGGCGCAGGACGGGGCTCGACTGCCGTCGGGTCGGCAGGACCTGCCGCTCCTGGTGGGCTCCGACGTGCGCACCACCGACGGCTGGGGCAACGAGCTGGTCTTCGTGGTCCCGGGGCCCGATGGCCTTCCCTACGACATCGTGTCGCTCGGGGCCGACGGCCGGCAGGGCGGGACCGGCGAGGCGGCCGACATCCGCTACAGCGACGAGCCCTCGTTCCGGGAGCGCGCGGGCCGAGCCGAGCCGCAGCAGCTGAACTCCCGCGGCCCGGCGCAGCTGGAGCAGGCGGCGGAGTAGCCACTCACTCCCTGCCGGCGGCTCGCGCTCGGGCGATGTCGAGGGCCCGACGGGCTTCCGCGTCGAGCGCCCCCTGCGTCTCGAGCTGATGGAGCGTACTGTACACGGTGGACCAGCTCATTCCCGACTCGGGGATCTCGGCGAGGTCCCACTGCGCCCTCCACAGCTCTCGCTGCCACGCGGGCGACGAAGAGGGATCGGCCGCGGCGAGTCGCTCCACGATGGCGAGCCGCTCCCGGTAGGACTCGAGGGCAGCACCTCGCTGGCCCTGCGCCAGCTGAACGCCGCCGAGGCGCTCGTGGGCGACGGAGAGGTCGCGCAGCCACTGGGCGTTGTACGGTTCCTGGGTCGTCAGGCGGACGATGGTGGCGAGGCCTTCGTCGTAGGCCTCGCGAGCCGCTTTCGGCTCCTCTCGGGCAACGAGCACGTCGCCGAGGTGGGTGTAGGCCACGAACACGTTGCGGAGCTGGTCGGGGCTCGTCCGACCCGCGCTGCCGCCGAAGACGTTCGTGGCTCGTCGGTAGGTGGCCTCGGCGTCCTCCAGCCTGCCCAGGGCGACCTCCGCGCTGCCGGCACTCACGAGCGCCGCGAGGAGGTCGTCCCGGTTCCCGAGCTTCTCGGCGATGACCACGCTCTGTCGGAAGTTGACCGCCGCCTCCTTGAACTGGCCCTGGCTGGTCGCCAGGTAGCCGAGCTTGGTGGATGCGGTGTAGAGCTGGCGCTCGTCCCCGGTCTTCCGCGCGATCGCGAGGCCTCGTCGGTACGACTTGCCGGCGTCGTCGAGCCTGCCCAGCAGCCGCTGCACGTCTCCGGCCTTGGCCACGATGCGAAAGAGGACGGGCAGGTCGTCGACGCGCGCCGCCGCGTCGACCCCTCGCTCGTAGGCGGTCAGGGCGTCCTCGAGCTGGCCGCGCGCCTGCTGCTCGTCGCCGACGCGCTCGTGGGCGAGGGCGAGCTCGATCCCCGACGACGGGTCTGCCGGGGTCTCGGCCGCCTGGCGCTCGAGCGCGTCGACGGACCGCTGGAGCGCGACGAGAGCATCGTCGGACACTCCTGCGCCCTGCTCGTCGTCGCACGACAGGGTGACCACCGGCTCGTCCCCGATCTCCACGGCTCGCATCTCGAGCAACCGGAACCCGGCGGGGCCCCGGTACTTGACGGGCGTGTCGCCGACCCAGAGGCGGCCCGACTCGGTCGCCTCGGCCGAGTACCGGAACTCCTCGCCTTCGAGGACCACCACGCCGGGCCCCATCTCCAGCGGCGAGAGGGCGACGCCCGGTTCGAGCCGACGCTCCGCGGTCCGGCGCGAGCCCTCCTGCCGCCAGTCGAGGAAGAACGTGACCGGCTCGTCGCAGCGGTTGACCACCGTCAGGCTCGGCCCTGTCGGGCGGGCGGAGAGGGTCGTCGAGACCCTGGACGTCGAGGCCGTGGTGTCGCCACCGAACCCGACGAGGTCGCCGTCGCCGGTCCGGCTGATCCGCAGGGGTTCGGGTCGCTGGTAGCCCCGCACCCCGAAGCGGGGGTCGGCGGACGGCGGCTCGACGGAGTCGAGATCACCGACGTCGGTGTCCCTGGTGGCCGGGAGGTCGACGAGCTCCTCGACGAAGGCAGGCCAGGACGTGATCCGGTACGCGTCGGCCGAGCGCTCGGTGGTGGCCAGCATCCCCTGGATGTTCCGCGTCCCGTCGCGTGGCGCGAAGGTGAGGCCGGCGGGCCACTCGACCACCTCCCGGACCTCGACGGCGGAGCCCGTGCCGAGTAGCGCATACGCTGCATCGGCCCGCTCTTCGTCGGTGCCGCCCTGGAGGAGGACGTAGCTCCCCAGTCTTCCCTCGGGAAGCGGTGCCGCCACGCCGGCGCGCGTGCACCGCCAGATGCGCTCGGTGGCGGTGCCGACGAGGCAAGGCGCGCGGGAGACCTCCTCGAGGGTGACCTCGTAGACGCCGCCGGGGAGCGCGGACGCCCACGCGAGGCCGTCTCCGGTCCCCGCGGCGCAGGTGGTGGCGCTGCAGCTCGACCACGCGCCGTCGGGGGTGAAGCGAATCGTGGGCTCCACGTCGACCGCGGGCTCGGAGAACACCGCGACGGCGCCGCTGAACAGCGCGAGGCCCGCGAGGGTGGCCAGCGCGAGGACCCGCCGACCGGGGGGGCGCGTCCGGGCGGCCGTCGCCCCGAAGGCCGACTCGAGCCCGAGCTCCCGCAGCCACGCGAGCGCCACGGCGTCGATCTCCGTCGAGCGCCAGGGAAGCACGAACGCTTGGCCCCCGAGGTTCGCCGCGCGGTCCGCCGGCACCATCCGCTGGAGCTCGGAGCGCACCCGCTCGCGTTGGGACTCGTCGGCCGCACAGGCGGTCCGGAGCTGCCAGGCGGCGTCCTCGGGGTCCTGCCACACCGCGAGGAGCAGGCGCGTGATGCGCCCCCGAGCCCCCTCCTCGTCGACGATCTCGTCCCAGGCGTCGAGGGCACGGTACAAGAGGTCGGAGCTGCCCTCGGGCCACCGATCGTAGCCGGTGGTGCGGCGAAGCCAGTCCACGCGCTCGATCCGCTCGCCGATGCCGTAGTGGATGCCCTGCCCGCGACTCCGCGGACGCAGCTCCCGCCAGTCGAGGGCGCCCACCCGCAGCCCCAGTCGATGACGGAGCTCCAGCGCCTCGCGCAGCGAGACCGCACCCGGGAACAGCGCGAGCACCGCGGCCCAGCGGTCGAGGTCCTGCAGCTGGGCCCCCCGCCGCTTGGGAGGTCCGGCGCCGATCGCCTCGGTGACCTGCTCGGGAGCGAGCACCTCGAGGCCGTGCGGGGCGAGCTCGTCACGGAGCACGTCGTGGGCCTCGGCGTCGAAGCACACCACGCGGACGTGACGCCAGGTGCCGAGCTCCCGCGCGACGCGCAGCGCCTCGTCGCGACTGGGACCGCGCAGTTGCTGCACCCAGCCGACGCCGTCGGTCAGGATGACGACCTTGGACCAGCGCAGGCTCTCGTCGGCGTCCTCGGGACGGATTCGCCCGCGCTCGACCACGAGGTCGGACGGCACGTCGTAGTAGCGCCCGCGCTGCACGTTGAGCCCGGCCTCGGCGAGCGTGCTGGCGATCTCGTCGGCGAGCCGCGGGACCTCGGGTGGCCGCGCCATCTCGTCCTGCCACAGCCAGATGCCCAGTGCGTGGCGTCGAGAGCGGTAGTGGAGCACCGGGATGCCGGCGTTGGCCGACGTCGCCCGCACGGTGGCCCGCACGTCGACCCGGCGGGTGCCCACCTCGATGGTGTGCTGGGCCGCCGCCCACACGATCTCGTCCTGTTCGTCGAGCTCGAGGAGCAGGGGCGCCGACGGACCGGCCCGCACCAGCCGGGCCGAGGGGGGAGGGGGCAGCGCGGCGAGCCCATCGGACCCCGCCGGACGCCGTCGGCCCGACCACCACAGCCACAGCCCGGTGAGGAGCAAGGCCAGAAGCGCAGCCACCGCGAGCACCATCGCCTCGGTGCGCCGGTCGTCTGCGGTCACGACCTCGACGAGGTCGATGCGGGGGAGCAACATCGGCCGAGTGGTCGTCGGCCGCGGCCGCTCCGGCGGCGGCTCCTTCAGCGGTACGTCGTCGCGGAGCCGGGTGTCCCCGTCGGGGAGGGGAGGGCCCATCGACCACCAACCCAGGGCCACGGCGACCACCGCGAGTAGTCCGAGCCACAGCCAGGTGCGCCGGCGGGGACGCTGGAGCGCGGCCTCGAGCTTCTCGGCCGGGGTGGCGTAGCGCAGCGTCGACACCGGCGGGGGCCCGGCGACGACCTCGGGCGGCGCTGGCTCCCGGCGGGTGGCGAGCCACGCCCGGGCCGCCTGCAGGGCCGCGGGGCGATCGCCCGGATCCACCACCACGGCCGCGGCGAGGTAGCGCGCGGCTTCCTCGGGGTCCTCGGGGAGCTGGCCGATCAGCACCCCGAGCCGCGTGACGACCACGAGGTCCACGCGCAGTCCGTGGTCGCGCAGGAGCCCCGTGAGCTCCCGGACCTCTGCCGGCAGCGGACCGATCACCGGCTCTGCTTCACTTCGGCGAGGTCGGCGCCGTCCTTCAGCAACGCACCGAGGAACGGCAGCTCCTCGAGGGCGGCCCGCTCGAGCTCGGTCGGGGGGACGTCGTGGCGCACGAGCGCAGTCAGCCAGGCGAGGAGCTCGGAGGTGCTCGGTGGCTTGCGCAGGTTGGTGCGATCGCGAAGCCGCTGCACCCGCTCGGTGCCGTGCTGCACGTAGGCGGCGCGCGTGGCGGCGTCGGGCGCCGGGCCGTCCCGAAGGGACCGCGAGAGCGCGTCGAGGTGGGCGGTGGCGGCGGCCCGCAGGGTGTCCTCGGTGAGCTCGATGCGGTGGAAGATGCAGCGGCGGAGGAACGCGGGGGGCAGGCGGCGCTCCTCGTTCGAGGTCACGACGACGATGGGCGGATCCGCGTCGTCGGGCCGCGCCACCGTCTCGCCCGTCTCGCGCACCGTGAAGCTGTACTGCGAGAGCTCGTGGAGCAGGTCGTTCGGGAAGTCCCGGGGAGCCTTGTCGATCTCGTCGACCAGGACGACGGCGGGGCCTCCCGACTTCAGCGCCTCGAAGGCGTGCCACAGCGGCCCCCGACGTACGTAGCGGCGCTTGTCGAGCTGCCGGCCCTGCCGCGTCGGATCGTGCCCGTCGTGGAAGTAGCGCACCGTCTCGAACTGGTAGAGCAGATCGGTGGCCTCGGACGTGCTCTTGGTGTGGAAGACGAAGGGCTGCTCGAGCTCGGCGGCGCCGTAGTGGGGCCAGGGGGCTCGCCAGGTGGCGTCGTCGACGGGCCCGTCCTCGACAGGCGCGGTGAGCGGGCGCGCGTTGAAGTACCAGGCGAGGTGATAGGCGAGCTGCGACTTCCCGCACCCGGGCTCCCCGGTGAGCAGCAGCGGCGCCCCTACCGCCAGGGCCACGTTCACCGCGGCGACCAGCTCCGGATCGGCGACGTACCAGGCGGCCGACTCGCGCAGGTCGAAGAGGTGCCGCGGCACACCGCGCGACCGGGCAGCCTCGGGAGACCCGGGACCCCGCTCGGGGCGCTGCGTCGCAGGAATTGCGGAGAAGAGGGAAAACGCCATGGTTGCTCCGATGGGTCAGGTGCGCTCGAAGTTCACGAGCGCCCGCCAGCCGTCACGCTCGGCCGCGGCAATCGCGTCGATGACCCGGGCGAACGCGCCGCGCTGGGTCTGGGTGTGCAGCGCCCGCGCCACCGCCTTGATCTCGGTCTTGGGACAGCTGCACTCGGGCTGGGCGAGGTAGGTCTCGAGGTCCTGCCGGCTCACCGGCCCCAGTCGGGGGAGGAACCCCGCCTGCACGGCCACGCCGGGCGTGGGCGACGGGGGCTCGGCGTCGATGACGTCGTCCTGGAGGTCGGCGTCGTGGTCGGCTTCGCACTTCACGGCCAGGAAGCTGACGATGCGGGCATCCTCGGGGCACAGGGCCACGAGGTGGGTGTGGGCGAACCGAGCCCACGCCCCGAGCACCGGACGGCCGTGGGCCTCGAGGTCGAGCGTGCCCCAGTCGAGAAGGAACACCGTGCGCCGACCCTGGGCCCGGTGCCGCCGGGCGCGCTCGGTGAGGAACCTGGCGGGGTCGGCCCCGCCCAGCGTGTTCCAGAGGCTGTCGTCGAAGGTGGGCGCTGCGAAGTCGAGCTCCACCTCGAACGGCGTGACCACGAGGTCGCGGCCGCGGGCGAGCTCGGTGCGGACGTGCTGGTCGATCTGGCGGCCGAGCCACTCGATGTGCTCGCCCTCGCCCCCGAAGGCGACCAGGTTGAGCACCCGCAGGACGTCGCCCGCGGCCAGATCGCGGATCTGGTTCCACGCGTTGGCCCGCTGGCTCTTGCGGTCGACCTCCTTGAGGGCGTGGACGCGCGCCTCGCCGGTGGCCATGCGCTGCGTGTGCCACAGGTCGTAGCCGGTGTAGACGCGCATCGTGGCCCTGGCGAGGGCCGTCTCCGACGAGACGGGGTGGTGGGCGGTGGCCGCGATGGGGTCGCAGCCTGCGTCGACGATGGCCTCGAGCCAGTCGAGCGTCGCGTAGGCCTGCTGCCAGGGGGTCCCGCTCGGACCGCGCACCGCGACCACCGGCCACCGCTCGGTGATCGCGCGGGACACCGGCGGCGGCTCGTGGGAGGGCCCGTCGAGGACCAGCATCTTCGCCGAGGGTGCCACCTCGGCGAGCTCGGCGAGACCCAGTCGCTGGGCGCCGCCACCGGGGCCGTCCACGAGCGCGCGGAGCTGGCCCTGGTGGACGGTGAGCGGGGCGTGCACGATCACGAGGCTCGGGCGCACGGCGCGGGGATTGAGGACCTCGTCGCGGGTGCGGACGATGCGCAGGAAGTTCTCGGCCGGGGTGCGCCACGCGGACTCGAGCCGCTTGGTGAGGGTGGCCACGAACCAGTCGACGGCCAGCCCCGCGTCGTCGCCCATGCGGGGCGCGACGAGCAGGACCTGCTCGGGCACTCCGAGGTCCACCCGGGTGCGCGCCACCACCCCCGGCGACCGCAACTCCACCGTCCAGCCACCGTCGTGCTGCAGGAAGCGGCCGTCGTAGGCGACGAGGCGCCAGGGCAGCGCCTCGAGGTCGGCGTCGCCGAGGGTGAGCACCAGCCGGACGTGCTCGGAGGCGGGATGCGGGTGCCCCCCGCCGGCCACCGCGGTCATGACCTCGGCGCGCAGGTCACCGGGCACGAGCCAGTCGAAGGCGGCCTCGCCGAACGCGAGCAGCGTGTCTCGGGACAGGGTCGTGGCCTCGCCGGCGAGGGCGGCGACGAGCTCGGGGATGGTCGGAGCCCCGCGCTGGGCGAGGCACTGGGCGAGGTGGTCGCTCGGGCGAGCCACCGGGCCGACGAGTCGCCCGGCGACCTGGATCGCGACGTCGGTGTGGGACGTCCGCACGGTCACCACCCGGTCCGGCGCGCGCGTCCGGTGTTGAAAGCGCTCGGCGACCAGCCGCAGGTGGTTCCAGCGCGAGGCATCGGCCGGGCGGCCCTCGGGGGCGGGCACGTCGATGCCCCCGTCGGGGTCGTGGATGCCGACGAGCGCACGGCGCAGGTCACGGACCAGTCCGGCGAGCCACCGGGCCTTCGTCGGAGCGCTCGCGTAGGGCTGGTACCCGCCCGCGAGCTGGAGCCGGGCGAGCTCGAGCCCCTTCCACTCGGTCTCGGAGAGGAGGCAGGGCACGACGGTGGCGCCCGCAGCCAGCGCGCGAGACCACTCCCGAGTGCAGAACTCCGACGAGATGTAGTCGGCAGAGACGCAGGCGAGCACGATGTCGGAGGCGTCGAGAGCGTCCCAGAGCTTCTCCGACCACACCTCGCCCGGAACCAGGCTCCGCCGATCCATCCAGGGGGGATCGATGCGGCCCTCGCGCTCGAGTCCGAGGAGCGCCGTGCGGATGGCTTCGGCGGCCTCTCGATCCTCGTGGGCGTACGAGATGAAGACCTTGCGACGCAAGCCGCCCCCCTGTCGACCCCGTGCATACCACGCGGGGCGCCGGTGCGCGGCGGCGCTACGTCGCGGGCTACGTGTCCAGGTGCTGCGGCGCGGCGAGCGGGTCCGACGTCCGGAACCAGCCGAAGACGGTGCTGTCGATGCCGATGAGGCGCCGCACGCGCACCGCGAGGACCACCGCGATGCCGATCTTGACCGAGGCGGTCGCCACCGCGGCGCCGAGCAGACCGAAGCTCGGAATGAGGGCGGCATTCAACGCCACGGCGACCGTGGCCGAGATCACGGACCAGGCGCCGAGCTCCCGGCCGTGGCCGGTCATCACCATGAGCTGGTGGGCGGTGCCGCTGAACGCGACGCCCGACTGGCCGAGCATCAGCACGATCAGGGCGGGGTAGCCTGCCTCGAACCCCTCGGCGTACAGCCCGAGCAGGGTGGGCCCGACGGCGACCATCGCCCCGGTGAACAGCAGCGAGGCCCCTCCCGCAGCCAGCGTGGCGAACGTGACCAGGCTCTGGAGCTCCTCTCGGTGCCCCGCGGCGTGCAGCGCGGCGAATCGTGGCTGCACCACCGACACCAGGACCACGAGGACCGAGGCGGAGAGCAGCGCGAGCTGGAGCACGACCCCGAAGATTCCCGTCGATGCACTGTCGGCCAGCCCCTTCAGCATCAGGACGGAGGCCTGGTTCTGCAGCGCGGTCATGCTGGTGAGGACCAGGAGCGGCGCGGCGTCGCCGAGCCAGCGCCGAGGCTGTTGCTCGGGGACGACCTCGCGCGCCTCGGCGGGCAGCTTCCGGCGCCAGAACGCGACCGCCACCAACCAGGCGAGGGCCCAGGCGGCGAGGTGTGCGGTCATGGCCGTCTCGGGCCGTGCGGCGCCCCACCACCCGAGCCCGGCGACGAGTCCCAGCAGGGCGAGCGGACGGACGGCCTGGACGGGCACGTTGGCGGCGACCACCGCGCCGAGCCCGCGCACGCCGGCCGAGACCAGCCCCACCGACGTCATCACCACCACGAGGACCATGGCGGGGAGCAGCGTCCACCACGTCTCGGCCTCGAGCGTCACGGCCCCGATGGCCACGGTGAGCCCGCCGAGGAGCACCGCGGCGCCGGCGCCAGACCGGGTGGCGAACCTCGCGATGCCGACCAGGGAACCCCAGCGCCCCTGGTCGCGGCTGATCGCCACCTCGCGGAGCACCAACAGCTCGAGCCCGAGCTTGGCCACGATGCCGAGCACGTTCGCCGCAGACCAACACCACAAGTAGGTGCCGAGCCCTTCGGCGCCGAGAAGACGAGCGAGGACCAGCGCGGTCACCAGCCCCAGGACGAGCGAGACGCCGAGGAGCACGAAGTTGGCGCCAGTGTCGAGGCTCACCCGGCGGCGGACGTCCTCCTTCGCGGTTGCGGTCATGGATCGACGGTAACCGCGTGGGTCTTGCCGCTGTGGAAATGCGAGCCTTGGGCTCAGGCGGTCACGAGCTCCGGCGCCGTGTCGGGCCAGGTGAACCGGAAGGTCGTGCCCCGGCCCGCCTCGGTCGTGACGTCGACCCGGCCTCCGCGACGCGCGATCTGGGCCGCGACGGCGGACGTGCCGACGCCCCGACCCGAGGTCTGGGTAGCGCTCGACCGGGTGCTCAGGCCATCGGCGAACATCGCCGCGACGAGGTCCTGGTGGGCTTCGGTGGGGAGCCCCCGAGCCTTCGCGGCGTGTCGAACCTTCTCCCAGTCGACGCCGCGACCATCGTCTCGGATCTCGACGACCAGAGCGTTGTCCTCACGGCTTGCCACGAGCCGGAGGTGGCCTTCGGCCGGCTTGCCCACGAGGGCGCGCTCCTCTGGAGGCTCGATGCCGTGGTCGACGGCGTTCCGCACCACGTGCACGAGCGCGTTGAACAGGTCGTTCGTGTCGCGACGGTCGGTGCGGACGGCGTTCGGCGCGAGCTCGACGACGAGGCCCGGCTTGCCGAGCCGCGACGCGAGCCCCCGTGCCTGGTCGGCGAGGCGAGCGAGGGGAACCTCCACCGGCTCGCGCACGAGCTGGGAAACGAGGTTGGCCGCATCCTTCTTGGGCAAGCCCTGGCCGATCTGCCGGGCCAGGGCCTCTACGGTGTCGATGTCGAGCTCGACGCGCTTCGAGGCATGGTGGCCGATCAGGTCGCACACGTCTCGCCGGAGCGACCTCCAGGCCGCCGCGAGCTCGCTCACCTTGGTGGCGTCGAGCTGACCCGTCTCGGCGAGGCCGTCCTCGAGCTCGTGGCACCGCTCCGCGACGTCGGTGAGCCCAAAGAGACCGCTGTTGCCCTTCACGGTGTGGATCTGACGGGCGAGGACCACGAGGTCGGCGGTTTCGGCCGTCAGCGACTCCACGAGGCGGTCGGTATCCTGGAGGAAGGCGAGCACACCGCAGCGGTCCCTCTGGAAGTGCCGGAAGATCGCCATCGTCTGTTGCTGCTGGGCCTCGGCGCGGGCGCGTGCGAGCTGGTCGCTGATGTCGCTCATCACGACGAGGTAGTCGCCTTCGCCGATGGGCTCGACCTCGATGGCGAAGGTCTGCTCCCCGGCGACGAAGCGCTTGGGCAGCTGCAGTAGCGCGAGCTCGCGGTCCATCCAGTCCGAGGAGAGGCTCTCCCACGCGAACTCGAAGCGCTCGGCGAACCGCGGGTCCACGCGCCCCACGAGATCCCAGATGACGTCGCCGACCTGGTGTGCGCCGAGCACCTTCTCCAGTGCGGCCGAGCCCTGGCTCTGGATCTTGCCCTCTGCGTCGACGGTGACCAACCCCTCCTCGACGTTGTCGAGGATCTTGGCCATCTCGCGGTTGCCGCGCTCGAGCGCGTCGGAGACCTTGGCGAGCTCGTCGTTCTGGGCCTCGAGGGTCTTCCGGGCGTCGTCGTAGTTGCCGGTGGTGGACCACGAGTAGAAGGCGATGAGGCCGATCGCCGTGGTCCCGCAGAGCACGAAGAGCAGCGGACGTCCCACGGGGTCGTTCATCTCGTTGATGCCGAAGACGTCGGGGGGGACGAACCCCATGATGGCCACGAACCCCACCGAGGCGAGTCCCGCGTACCCCGCCGCGGTTCGGCCGAGGAGCGGACCGGCCATGAAGGCGCTGGGCGCCATCCAGATCAGGAGCGGGGAGTACAGCTGGTCCGTCGTGACCACACACCATTCGGGGCAGAACCAGATGGACCACGAGAGGAGGACCGCTCCGGCTCGGTACCTGCTCGCGCGGACGAGCAGGAAGCTCGTGGTGGTGGTCACCGCGAACACGCCCGGGCCGAGCGCGGTCCACGCGGCACCGAAGAAGAGAAAGAACGCGGCGTACATCGGTCCGAGCACCAGGGCGACCACCGCGTAGATGCGGAGGACCTTCTGGCGAAGGACGTGGGCCGCCGAGTAGAACTGCTCGTCCTCGCCGTAGTAGCCCTGCGAGCTCGCGAGCATCCCCGCGAGCAAGACCAGGGGCAACGCGACGAGTACGATTCCGCTCACCCAAGCTTCCACGGAGGACCCCCGCTCGACGGATTCCGCTCGGATCCAACAGACCCGACCTTCATTCGCGATCGTCGCGTCGAGCGCTGCGGCAAGGGTTTCGCGATTGCTCCTCGAACCTCACCGGCCGGGTCTTCCGTACCGACATAGGCGATCGCAGGAGTGCCGATGAGCGAGAACCTCGAGTTCCTCCACCCCTACTTCCTCGGCCCCGCCGCCGAGAACGATGGTCTGCTCGAGGATCTGGTGCTGGAGTTCCTGCGGGACCACGTCTACTGGCGCCGCAACTTCCATCCCGAGGACGGGCAGTGCATCCCCCCGGGCGCCTCGCGCCGGGACGGCTTCGCAGAGTTCCACGCCCGCACGCGTACCGAGCTCTACGCACTGTCGGCCGAGCTCAAGCGCGCGGTGCCGTTCTTCCACCCCCGCTACGTCGGGCACATGGCGTCGGACCTCTTGCTGCCCGGCGTGGTCGCCAAGCTCGTGACCAGCCTCTACAACCCGAACAACGTGACGGAGGAGGCCGCGCCGGTCACCGTCGAGAAGGAGCTCCAGGTCGGGGACCAGCTCGCGCGGATGGTCGGGTTCTCGACCGACCCGAGCGGAGACCCGTGTGCGTGGGGCCACCTCACGAGCGGGGGCACCGTCGCGAACTACGAGGCGGTCTGGTACTTCCGCGCCGTCAAGTTCTACGCCCTCGCCCTGCAGGCCGGCGCCGCGGCGTGCGACTTCGATCCCGAAGGGGTGGGCCCGCTGCGCAAGCCGCTGTCTGCCTACACCAAGTGGGAGCTCGTCAACCTCGGGATCGACGACGCGGTGGCGCTTCGCCGCGAGGTGGGGGCGCGAGCGCGGTCCCTTCGCGACCGCACCCAGCTCTACGAGTTCGTGCAGGCGGTGAAGGAGTCACGGCTCGAGGCGCTGGGGATGGCCGGGTTCTTCCGCGAGCACGACGAGGTACCGCCCCCGGTGATCCTGGTCCCCGTCTCGGCGCACTACTCGTGGCAGAAGGCGGCCAAGGTGCTCGGCCTCGGCACCAGGAACCTCCTCGAGGTCGGGATCGACAACCACGTTCGCGTCGATACCCAGCAGCTCGACGCGCGACTGTCCGACCTCGAGCGAGCGCGCGTCCCCGTTCTCGCGGTGGTGGGCATGCTGGGCAGCACGGAGTTCGGTACCGTCGATCCCATCCACGAGATCGTGGCCTCGCGGGCCCGGTGGCGCGAGCGCGGACTCGACTTCGCGATCCACGTCGACGGGGCGTGGGGGGGCTACCTCACCTCGATGTTCCGTCGTCGGGATGGCTCCTTCGCTTCGGCCCGCGAGCTGCGGCGAGAGTTCCGCTGGTTTCCGAGCGACGTCGTCTACGAGGCGTTCCGGGCCGTGTCCCAGGCCGACTCGATCACCATCGATCCACACAAGCTCGGCTACGTACCCTACGCCGCCGGGGCCTACGTTGCGCGCAATCGCGACGTGGCGGACTTCGTCAGCCAGGAGGCTGCCTACGTCTTCGACGTCGACGAGCCGGACGGACAGTCGGTCCGCGACAAGCTCCATCACCTCGGGCAGTACATCCTCGAGGGATCGAAGCCGGGGGCCGCCGCCGCTGCCGTCTACGTGACCCACCGCGTGCTCCCGCTCGACACCGAGGGCTTCGGCCGATTGTTGTCGGTCACCGTGCGCTCGGCGGAGGCCTTCCGCTCCGCCGCAGACGTCGTCGCCGAGGCGCTCGCGGATCGCGTTCGGCTCACGGTGCCCTTCGAGCCCGACAGCAACCTCGTCTGCCTCACCATCAACCCAGTGGGCAACGTCGACCAGGCGGCGATGAACCGGTTCGGTCGTGCGGTGTTCAAGCGGATGCGGATCGAGCCGACCCAGCCCCTGCAGATCAAGTCGTTCATCGGGTCGTACACCTCGCTGCAGAAGGCGACCCTGCCCGGCGACGAGGCCCATCGCATCCTCGAGGAGCTCGGCATCGACCGCGACACCTTTGTGCTCGTACCCATCGACACCGCTCGCGAGTCCGACCACATCTTCGTGCTCCGCCACACGCTCATGAACCCCTGGCTACAGGCCGGTCCCGAGGGGCGCTCGTACATCGACCGCTACTGGGAGTGGCTGCAGGGCGTCATCGACGAGGTTCTCGAAGAAGACGACTGGCGCACTCCCCAGAAGAGTAAAACCCATTAACCTTCAGGATCGGTCAGGATCGCGATCTGCTCGGACAGCGCACGGCGTGCGAGCGCGGCGTAGGCCTCGCGGTCCATGACCCGGCTCGCGCCCCCCCCGACGTACAGCGAGACAGCCGGCGTCGCTTCGTGCTGGGATCGAACGGCGGCTTCCGCTTCGACTTCGACTTCGCCGAGGGGCTCGAGCCCCGAGCGGTCCTACTGCGGTGGAGGAACCTCGATGGGGAGCGAGACGTTGGTCTCGCCCTCCTTGATCACGACCACGTTGGGCTGCCGGTTCCGGAAGCGCCACTCGTCGGCCCTCGCTTGATCGACCGCGCCGAGGTTGTGCAGCTTCAGGGTCCGCCCGTACACGGTGACCCGACGCTGGCGGTAGAAGAACAGGAAGCCCGTGGACTCGGTGGCCACGCGGGTGACGTAGATGCCGTCGGCGTTGGCCTGCTCGACGGCCTTGAACGCGGCATACTCTTCGACCGCGTCGAGCTTGGCCTGGCCCTTGCCGCCAGCCACCGCCCCCGCGACGCCGAAGATGGCCGTCACGATGGAGCCGCTGGGCTTGCTCTCCCCGACGTTGAAGCCGAACACCCGCAGCGAGTCGGCCTCTCCCACGATCTCCTCACCCGAGCTCGAAGCCGACCTCGGCGGGACGCGTCCACACCCCCAGGGGCTCGGTGCGGGCGACTGCGTCGGCGGCAGCGTTGACTCGCCGCGCGTTGGTTGCACACCCCGACCCGAGCAAGAGCACGCTCACGGCGAGCCCCACCTTCCACGACTGCATCGGCACCTCCGACGCCGGGCTATCCGCGTGGCCGGGACTGGAGCTTACCTGCGCATTACGCGGCGAGGTAGAGGTGCCGGGCCCGGATGATCCGCACCCCGAGGGTCCCGCGGCCTGGGACCACGAGACCGGCACACGCCGGGTCGTCGATGAAGCCGCTGGTCGGCCGAGCGTTCCACGACAGACCGGAGCGGATCAGACCTCGGCCTTGCCCTGACCGACGTGCTCTTCGACGAGCTGCTCCTGCACGCGATGCGGCACGGGCTCGTAGGTTCCCATTTCGATGGAGTAGCTGCCGAGGCCGTGGGTCATGCCCTTGAGGCGGCCCGAGTAGTCCTCGATCTCCGACAGGGGCACCGCTCCCGTGACCGACACCTGGCCGCCCGACAGCATCTCGGTGCCGGTGATCTGACCGCGTCGCTGCGAGAGATCGGCCGTGATGGCGCCCACCGCGTCTTCGGGGACGATGATCTCGATGTCGACGATCGGCTCGAGCACGGTGACCCCGGCCTTGTCGAGCGCGTCGCGCATCGCCTTGCGCCCGGCGGCGACGAACGCGACCTCCTTGCTGTCGACGGGGTGGTGCTTGCCGTCGTGCACCACGACCCGGATGTCCTGCAGCGGGTACCCGGCGGCGTGTCCAGTGGCGAGCGCCTCGCGAACGCCCTTCTCGACGGCGGGAACGAGGTTGAACGGAATCACCCCGCCCTTGACCTTGTCCACGAACTCGAAGCCGGCGCCACGCTCGAGCGGCTCGACCCGGAGGAAGACCTCGCCGAACTGCCCCGCTCCGCCAGTCTGCTTCTTGTGCCGCGCGTGGCCCTCGGCCGCCTTCGTGATGGACTCCCGGTAGGGCACGCGGGGAGGGCGCGTCTCGACCTCGAGGCGGTGGTCGGCGCGCATGCGGTCGAGCACCGAGCGCAGGTGGAGCTCGGAGAGCCCGCGGAGCACGGTCTCGTTCTGGCTCGCCACGGACTCGACGGCCAGCGTGGGGTCTTCGCTCACCAGCGTGGCGAGCACCTCGCTCAACCGGCCCTCGTCGCCGCGGCGGGCCGGCTCGAGCGCCCAGCCGAACATCGGCCGGGGGAAGTCGAGGGGCCGCATGCGTACCAGATCCTCGTCGTGCGAGTCGTGCAGCACCGCATCGAACTGGATCTCCTCGACCTTGGAGACGGCGCCGATGTCGCCCGGAACGAGCTGCGGCACATTGATCATCTCGCTTCCCTGCACGAGCATCGGATGCCCGACCTTGAACAGGCGCTTGCCCTCCTGGTCGTGGTGACCGACGTAGAGCTCGGTGTCGGCGCGGATCGTGCCCTGGAGGACGCGGAAGATGCCGATGCGCCCGACGTAGGGGTCGTTCCCCACCTTGAAGACGTGAGCAACGACGTGGGCGTCGGGGTCGGGCTTTGCGTGGAACGGCGAGCGGTCGTCGCCGAGGCCCTGCGTGAGGGCCGGCGGGTTGCCCTCGCCGGGGTGGGGCAGGTGGCGGACCATCACGTCGAGCAGGTCGCCGACGCCGGCCCCGGTGCGCGCGGAGACGAAGCACACCGGGACGAGGTGACCCTCGCGAAGCGCCTGCTCGAGCGGGTCGTGGAGGGTCGAGGGGTCCACGGCGCCTTCCTCGAGGTACCGCTCCATCGCCGCTTCGTCGACGTCCACGATCTGCTCGATCACCTGGCGGTGGACGTCGGGCACCGACAGAAAGTCGGCCTCGCCGTGGTCCTCGTCGAAGCAGTCGATCACGCGTTCCCCACCGTTGGCGGGGAGGTTGATCGGGAGGACCTCCTCGCCGAATGCCTCCTCGAGCTCTGCGAGCACGGCCGGCAGGTCGACGTTGGGTTGATCGATCTTGTTGACGATGATCATGCGGCAGAGGTTGCGCTGCTTGGCGAGGTCCATCATGCGTCGGGTGAGCAGCTCCACGCCGCGGGTGGCGTTGACCACCACCGCCACGGTCTCGACGGCGTCCAGCGCCCCGAGCGCCTGGCCCACGAAGTCGGGGTACCCGGGGGTGTCGATGACGTGGAGACGGGTGATGCCCTCGTCTCGAGGCACGTCCACGTGGACGATGCTGGCTCGCAGCGAGTGCTTGGCTTCCTTCTCGAGGGCGTCGTGGTCGCTGACGGTGTTTCCACGCTCGACCTCGCCCGCGTGCTGGATCGTGCCGGACTTCAAGAGGAGCTGCTCGACCAGGGTCGTCTTGCCGGCCGCAGCGTGGCCGACGAGCGCGATGGTGCGCAGGTTCTCGGTGGCAATGAGGGGCAGATCGCTCATGTCTGGCTCCGGGTCCGGTCCTCGTGTGGATCTCGGTCGGATGCGATCTGCGTGCCAATCAGGTGACGGCGGCGAGGACCGTCGCGAGCCGCGGATCGTGAACCGCGGCTCGTGTCAGGAAGCCCAACCGGCGGTCGGTCTCGCCCACCCCGGTCGGAACTGTGCTCTACTCGTCTTGCGCTTCGTCCGACGCCGCCGTCTTCTCGGGCTCGTCGGGCTCCGGGGCGGCCTTCAGCATCGTGTGGCAGGCGCTGCAGGTGCCCACGAGAATCCCGAACACCTCGCCGCGCCGGTCGGCATCGGTGGTGGTGGCGTACTGGGCGAGATCGTAGACCCGCTCCTCGAGGTCGGAGTGTGCGTCGGTGCTGCCGATGCCGTCGGCGAACTGGAACAGATCGGTCTTGTTGTCGAGCTCCGTGGCACCGAGCTTCCAAGCATCGTCGTTGTGATCGAGGAGGCCGAGCCACATCCAGTCCATCGCCCAGCGGTGCAGCGCCATCTGCTGGCCAGGCGCCCACTCTTGAGGGGGCACGTTGCCCGCACCGGTGAGCCGAGGTCCGCCGAGCGTGGCAGCGTGGCACTCGCCACAGGCCGCCGCGGCCTGACCGACGGCAGCGGCCGCGACGTCGAGGGATTCGGCGTTCTGGACCGTATTGGCCGCGGCATCGACGGCCGCCACGTAGGTCCGCCACTTGCGACGCACCCGCTTCTTGGTGGGGAGCTGCTGCAGGGCGGTCGCATCCTCCCGCGCCTTCGCGAGGTCGCCCTCGATGACGTGATCGCGGACGTCGGTGAGCGTCCAGTAGCGTTCGTGCATTTCGTCGGCCGTCAGGGGAGCGGCTGCGGCGTGGGGCACGAGACCGAGAGCGAAGAGCACGGATCCTCCGGGGTTGCTTCCGAGGCCGAAGGCTAGCCAATACCGGGCGTCCTGGCCAGCAGGCCTCCCTGGCGCCTCGCGGAAGGGCCCTTCGGGAGTCGCTCGCCGGCGTCCCCGAGAAGGCGTCCCGAGGGCTGGGCTCACCGGCGGAGAAGGGGGCGATCGCCGATCAGGGGACGCCCGGGGGGACGCTGCAGGTACCCGAGCGGGATCCGCAGCATCTCGGGGAGGACCGCCACGTACGCGTCGTTCGGACCGGCGCGCTCCGGGTTGCGAAACGCCCACACGACCTCGCCGTGCTGGTCGAGCTCGAAGGCGTGCCCCTGGGTGCTCTCGGTCACCAGGAGGTGGCCGTCACCGATCCGGTGTGCGGCTCCGAGGTACCTCGAGTCGAGGGTCGCGCCCCTGGCCTCGTCGACGCGCCACACCTCGCTTCCGTCGTCGAGGTCGAAGGCCCGCACCGCGCTGTGGTCGTCGCCGAGTCCGATGTTGTCGAAGACCATGAGCAGTCCGTCGTCGACGACGCGCGGATCGTGCTGCTCCCGAAACGGCCCCTGCCACCACCACACGATCTCGGCCCGCTCGGGGTCGAGGACCACGAGCCCCGACGGCTCACGGAGGGACAGCAGCAGGTGACCGGGTCGCCAGGCATGGTGAGCGCGAGCCGTGGTCTCGTCGAGCACCCGGAGGCTGTTGGTGTGAAAGACGTCGCCCCAGTCGCCGTCCCTCCAGAAGCCTTCGCGTGCGCCCGAGGCGAGCACCGCGTCGAGGACGCTGATGCGCACCTCTGGACAGCCTCCAGGGTCCAGGCGGGTCACGAAGTCCTCGAGGATGGGCCGAACCCCGAGGTCGGGGCGGTAGCCGGCCCGCCTCGAGAGCACCCAGATCCGCTCGTCGGGCAGGACCTCGAGGTCGTGGTGGGCGCCGCCGCCCCACTTCCAGACCACCTCCGAGGTCCAGTCGAGCCGCACGATGCCCTGGCCCTCGATGATCGCCAGCAGGTCGCCGTTCGGGAGCAAGGCCGCCCGTCGCCAGTACTGGTGCTCCGAGCGCCGGTCGTCGACGAGGCGATCGGGCCACAAGGTGTCGAAGGGGCGCCACCAGCGGTGAAGCTCGCGACCGTCGAGGTCCAGGAGGATGGCCACCGCATCGTGACCGGAGGTGTAGAGCCCATACCCGTCGGTCGCCGCGGGCTCGGAGACGACGACGCCCGCTTCGGTGACCGCGAGCTCGGTGCCGTCGACGTACCCGATGCTCGCGAGGGCCCGGAGCTCGGGGTCTACCGGACGTTGGTAGGCCCACAGCCCCTCGGCCGGTGATCTCGGCGGGGGGCCATCCTCGTAGGCGGGCGCCAGCGCGGGATCCGGTTCGGGACAGCGCTCGACGAGAGGCTCGGGGACGCTGTCGCCAGGCAACAACCCCGTGCACCCCGTCTCCGCGACCAGCCACAGCCACCGCAACGCACCCTCCCGGCCGCGCCGCATAGCCGATCTCCGGGGGTCCGTCAGCGGGCGAGGGCGCCGAGCTGGGCGGCGATGGCGAGGGCGTTCCGGGCGTGGATCGTGTTGTGCCCACCCTCGGAGAAGAGGACGAGCTTCGCACGGTCGCCGGCCCAGGCCGCCAGCGTCTCGGCGTTCGACACGGGCACGAGCTCGTCGTGCTCGGCGTGAAGGATCAGCACGTCTCCCTGGTGAGCCTCGAGCTTGGCACGGTGATCGAGGAGCAGGGCAATGGCGGCGTCGAGCTCCTCGGTCGTGCACCCGAGCGCCCCGGGGTCCAGCTCGAGACGGTCGCCGATGGAGGCGATCGCGCTCTCGAGCACGAGACCGGCCACCTTGCGTCGAGCAGCCACTTCGAGGGCGAACAGCGAGCCGATGGAGCGCCCATAGACATACAGCCGCTCGGCGGAGCCAGCGGCATCGGCCGTCGCGACGGCGTCGACGAGCATCTGACCCAGCGCGGGTTCCCCGGTCGACGCGCCGTAGCCCCGGTACTCGGCGAGCACCAGGTTGAAGCCCGCCTGGAGCACCTGGCGCCTGAAGTCACCGGTCCACTCGCGAGCCAGCTCTCCGTTGCCGTGGAAGTGCAACAAGGTGCGGGGATGACCGCCGTCGAACTTGATGCAGGCGAGGCGGGCCCCGTCCACCCGGACCCAGAACGGGTCGGGGTGAGCGAGGTAGCGCGGAAAGAACCAGCGCTCGGCGATCACCGGGTGGTCGAGGATGGCTCGGGCACGGTGCTCGGCGAGGGTCACGGCGCCTCCCGCGCCGATTTAACGCGCGGTCACCGGACCTCGGTGATCACCGTGTCGAACCCGCCGCAGAAGGCCTGGCTCTCGGGGTGGTTCAGGCCGACCATCACCCCGGTGAAGGTGCCGGCCACCCGCCCGTCTTTCACTCCGTCGAGGGCCGTCACGACAATGTCACAGCTCGAACCCGGGCTCACGTCTCGGGCGCCCCAGATCATGGCCGTGCCGTCGTTGTAGGTGATGGTGGGGCTCTGGAGCAGCATGTCGCCGGGAAGGTCGCACGAGAACGTGCCCGGGCCGTCGGCGGTGTCACCGAACCAGTTCAGCGTGATGCCCCACGGGAACGCGGTCGCCTCGGCGTGCGCGGCCACCACGGTCACGTTGGGGGGAGCAACGTCGGTGCCGTCGTCGTAGGCCGCGGCTGCGCCGCCGAGGAACTCGATCACGTCGCTGCCGACGCCGAGCCAAACCTCGGCGCTGCTCGCGACGCTGTCGCAGTCGACTTCGAGATCGCCGCCAGGCGCGACGTCGTCACCGGTTTCGTCATCCGAGCCATCGGCGATGGTGCATGCTGCGAGGGGCGAGAGCAACGGGAGCCAGCGCATCGATTCTCCATCTTCCAGGGTGCACTGCATGGCTAACCCGGGGATCTGGGCGTGAGCCCTGGCGTAAATCCGAATGGAGCGGCCTCGGTGGGACCCAGCGCTGTGGCGCGGTACGGCCTGTCGGCGGAGGTGCAGGTTGGGTTGGATGACGGGTGGCGTTGCGTTCGTGGCCGCCATCGTGATGGGAACGTTCGTGGAGTATTGGGGGCACCGCCTGATGCACCGCTGGAAGTGGGGGCACCACGCCCGTCACCACCAGCACAATCAAGGCCAGGGTTGGCTCGGCGAGTTTCGCGACTATGCGCTTCCGTCGACGACCATCGCCTGGGTCGGGTTTCTGTACTCGACCGAGGCGGGGCTCGGCTTCGCCCTCGGTGCGCTCGCGTACGCCTCGCTCGCCGCCTACGCCCACCAGATCCAGCACGAGCGCCCGCGGCAGGTCTGGTGGATGGCGCAGCCGACCCACTCGGTGCACCACTACCACTCCGAGTGGCACCACAACTTCGGCATCACCGTGGACTGGTGGGACCACGTGTTCGGGACCTACCGCCTCCACGAGCCCGATCGGGATCTGATCGAGCACGGCGACGACGGTGCGCCCTGGCAGATCCACTGGACGAGCCCCGCGCCGCCGCTGCCTCGAAGGGGCCGGAAGGCAGCGGCGGGCTGATCACCCGCGCTGGTAGGTGCCGGTGATGCGGTTCATCGCGATGATGTTCGGCTCGGCCTGCGCGAGCCACTGCCACATCGTGAGCCCCGGCTCGAACGTGCGGTCGTCGTCGAGGGCGATGACCCAGAAGTAGTAGCGGTGCTCACCGTGGCCGGGGGGCGGCATGGGACCGTTGTACTGGTCGTTGCCGCTGTCGTTGCGACCCGCGGTCCCGAGCGTGGTGGCCTCCTCGAGGCTCGTGGTCGAGGCGGGCAGGTTGTAGAGCACCCAGTGGACGTATCCGTAGGTGCCGTCCTTCACGAGGGGGGCGTCGGGGTCGTGGCAGATGATCGCGAAGGCCTTGGCCTCGGGGGGAGCGGCGGACCAGGCGAGCGCCGGCGAGACGTCTTCGCCCTCACCGGTGTGTTTCGTGGGGATGGGGCCACCCGACGAGAACGTCGAGCTCGTGACCTGCATGTCGGAGAGCGCAAACGGCATCGCATTCCTCTCGGTTCGAGAGGGTCCTATTGCGTTGTTGGCACGAGGTCAGGGGCTCCCCGTGGGAGATCCACCCGATCGGCCTCGTGCACGAGCCAGCCTGCGACCCAGGTGATACTGCGCGCGCGAAACGCGTGAGGGCGGTTGAGGACCTGATCCCCAACTCCGCTCTCGGACTGCGGACGTCCGTGGGTTCCTGAACTCGCATTCGAGCCGATTACCGCGTGATCGACTGGCTGCGACGAGGCGAACCCGCGGCGAGGACCCTGCTTCCCCACTTCCCCACCTCGAAGCGCCCTGGTGCCCTGGCGGTGCCGTGCCGGGCTCTGTGGCGACCACACTCAAGGAGTCTCACGATGTTGTCGGATCCGGACTGGCGGATCGGCGCGGCCCGCAAGTCGCTTCACCGCATCCTCGTGGACATCGAGAAGGTTCACGGTGAGCGACTCGCGGAGAACGAGGAAGCCTGGGCGGGCTTCCTGCGGAGGCTGATGGCCCACTGGCCGAGGCTCTTCGGCTACCTGCACGATCTCTACGGTTGGCAGTACGATTTCTTCTACACGCTCGAGCGACTGACCCACGGCATGGTGGAGGCGTGGCTCGAGCGCTCCGCCGAGCTGCGCGAGCTCGACGCGCGCCGCGAGGCCGACCCGCAGTGGTTCATCTCGGAGGACGTCGTGGGCCTCGTGCTCTACGTCGACCTCTTCGCCGACCGGCTGGCGAAGCTCGGAGATCACCTCCACTATTTCGAGGAGCTCGGGCTCAGGTACCTCCACCTCATGCCCATCTTCGCGGCCCCGAAGGGCAACAGCGATGGTGGGTACGCGGTGAGCGACTACCGTTCGATCAATCCCGACATCGGGTCGATGGAGGAGCTCGGGGAGCTCGCGCGGCAGCTCAGGGAGAAGGACATCAGCCTCGTGCTGGACTTCGTGTTCAATCACACCTCGGACGAGCACGAGTGGGCACGGCGGGCACGGGAGGGCGATCCCGAGTTCCGTGACTATTACCTCACCTTTCCCGATCGCGAGCTTCCCGACCAGTACCAGGCCCACCTGCGCGACATCTTCCCCACGGTCCGGCGCGGCAGCTTCACCTGGAACGAGGACATGCAGCGTTGGGTCTGGACGACCTTCAACAGCTTCCAGTGGGACCTCGACTACGCGAACCCCGAGGTGATGCGCTCGATGATCGGGGAGATGCTCTTTCTCGCCAACCAGGGGGTCGAGATCTTTCGCCTCGACGCGGTGCCCTTCGTGTGGAAGCGTCTCGGTACGAACTGCGAGAACCAGCCCGAGGCGCACACCGTCGTGCGCATCTTCAACGCGGTCGTTTCCGTCGTCGCGCCGAGCGTGCTCCTGAAATCGGAGGCCATCGTGCACCCCGACGAGGTGGTTCGCTACGTGCATCCGGACGAGTGCCAGCTCTCCTACAACCCCCTCAAGATGGCCCTCATCTGGGAGGCGCTGGCCACGAAGGAGGTCAAGCTCCTCGAGCACTCCATGCGCCACCGGTACCGGCTGCCCACGGGCTGTTCCTGGGTCAACTACCTGCGCTGTCACGACGACATCGGCTGGTCGTTCGACGACGAGGACGCTCGGAAGGTCGGCATCGACCCCACCGGCCATCGCCAGTTCCTCAACGACTTCTACCTCGGCAAGTTCCCTGGCTCGTTCGCTCGAGGGGTTCCTTTCCAGGAGAACCCCGACACCGGTGACGCGAGAGTCTCGGGCACACTGTCGTCGCTCGCTGGGCTCGAGCAGGCGGTGGAGCGGCAAGACGACGCGCTGATCGAGCTCGCGGTCAAGCGCATCAGCATGCTCTGGTCGCTCCAGGTAAGCATGGGCGGCATCCCGCTCCTCTACGCGGGCGACGAGTTCGGGCAGATGAACGACTATACGTATGTTCACGATCCGGCGCGGGTGGGCGACAGCCGGTGGGTTCACCGGGCCCGTCGCCGCTGGGAGACCCACGAGGAGCTCGCGGACCCCAACACGCTCGAGTGGAGGTTCTTCCAGGAGAAGAAGCGATTGTTCCGCCTGCGCAAGCAGACTCCGGCCTTCCACAACGGAGGCATGAAGGTCGTGGGCACCGGCAATCCACACCTCTTCGGGTACCTGCGCCACCACGCAGATCAGACGGTCCTCGTCGTCTGCAACTTCCACGACCAGTCCCAGACGATGCCGGTGGAGCAGCTTGGGGAGCACACGGCGAGCTCGACCGCGCGAAATCTCCTTCGCGACGAGATCGTCCAGCTCGGACGAGACCTTCGACTCGATGGCTACCAGGCGGTTTGGCTGGAGCTGACGTAGTCGTAGCCTGTGTGGATTTGGCGAACGCCGGTCTCGGACGGTACCCTGGTCCGGTCCGGAGGTGCCCGTGCTCGGGTGGTTCGTCGCGACCGCGTTGGCGTCGCCGTCGCTCGACGACGTCGACCAGCAGATCATCGTGTGGGGAGACCCCTTCCTGCGCTGGGACGAGCGGTTCTACGTCGAGACGGAGGTCCGACCGATCATTCCGCTGCGGCTCGCGAGCTTCTACAACGACGAGCTACGCGTGGGCTCGTTCCAGGTACGCGCCGTGCTCGACTGCGAGCGCTTCGCCACCCAGGGAGTCCACCAGCTCGAGGTCCGCTGCCGCATCGAGGACATCTCGCTGCGCGGGCGAGGCCATCGGCGGGACAACAAGCCTCGCCACTTTCGCGTGCTGCCCGAGCTCGACGCCACCCTCACCGGTCTGCAGATCGAGCTGCAGGTCACCGACAAGGGGCGGGTGTTCAACCTCGGCCTCGAGGGCATGACCACGACGGTTCGCCGCACGCGGCAGCGCCAGGAGTTGCTGCGGCAGATCGTGTGGTACCTGCTGGCGCCCTTCGATCTCAAGCTTCCCGAGCCCGTCCGTCCCGTCTCCCGGTGGACCACCTACCACTCACCCCTGTTCGACTGGCCGTCCCACACGTCGACCCAGGGCAGTGCCCAGATCAACCACTACATGAACCCCGTCCAGGAGCACTTGCTCGTTCAGACGATCGGACGGGCCCACATCCAGGACCGCACCATCTTGAGCGGGGTGTCCAACGAAAGCGACGACGAAGCCGGCACCACGGAGATGCCGATTCCCTTCGCGTTCGACCTCCAACTCGATGGGGTGGCCGTGTTCGATCCTGCGAACGGCATTCTCGTCGAGCGCGTGTACTCCGTGCGGGGCCAGAGCACGCCGAGTTCGGCCGGGTCGATCGTCACGCGGTACTACGCCCACAACGGCCGCCTGCGGATGCTCGGGCCGAAGGACCGACCGGACGTCGGAGACACCGAGCTGGTTTCGCGAGAGGAGTGGGTGCCGATGGCGGTCCACGTCGAAGCGTCGGACCAGCCTGCGCCGTGATCCTGGGCGGTCGCGACACGACGAGGATCATGCGGAAAACATGCGAGTGCCGTTGCGGTAATCGGGGACTGGCAGTACGGGTTGGACAGCTGGAGGGGAAGTGCCCGGACCGACGATCATTCCGCCAGAATCGTTCGACCCGCCCGAGCTTCCCGAAGACCTGCGTCGCCGCTCCCTGCGCCCGGTTGTCCTGGACGGATGGTCGTCCCGGATCGCCCGGTCCCCGGGTCTGCTCGTGCTCGTCTCGATCGTGCCGCTCATGATGGCGCTGGCCGCCACCACGCTCGCCACGACGATGACGTTTCTGGCCCTTCTCGTGGTCGTGCTCGCCTGATTCGCGCGCCCGTCGGCGGCGCGGATCCCGGAGGCTCGGTCACCCGCGAGGGCGGACGAGGTTAACCCGCTGGCAGCGAAGCCAGGGGTGCCCACGAGGAGTGGGCTGAGAGAGTCCCTTCGAACCTGATCCGGTTCACACCGGCGTAGGGAGGCTTCGGGCCTGTCCGTGCCCGGTGCACGGAGCCTCGTTGGGGCTGGGCTCGGCTTCGTGGAGCCTCTCCGCCGAGGAGTCCGCGAATGTCTGCCTTCGATCTGTTTGCCAACGACTACGACGCGTGGTTCGGAGAGAACCAGGACCTGCTGAAGAGCGAGGTCGACCTCATCGCCCACGTGTGGCCGGGGGGCGGCGATGCGCTCTCCGTCGGCTGTGGGACCGCCCTGTTCGAGGCCATCCTGGAGCGTGACCACGGCATCGTGGTGAAGCACGGCATCGAGCCGGCCGAGGGCATGGCCGCGGTGGCTCGCGAGCGGGGTCTCCAGGTGACGATCGGCACCGCCGAGGAGGCCGAGCTCGGCGACGGAGCCTATGACGTGCTCTTGTTCAACG
The DNA here is from genome assembly GCA_964655065.1 of uncultured Enterobacteriaceae bacterium. Taxonomy (GTDB): domain Bacteria; phylum Myxococcota_A; class UBA796; order UBA796; genus DRPG01. The sequence continues at coordinate 197,806 of CAZZLC010000005.1, forward strand.
GGTCGACGTCGTACGTCTCTGCCCTCGAGCCCGTGTTCGCTCGCGCCTTCCGGGCCCTCCGTCCCGGTGGCCACATCGTGGTCGTCGACGTGCCTCGCGAGAGCGGGTACGGCGTGCTCTACTGCCTGGCCAATGCGCTCGGCACCTGGGACCACCCCGTGTTCGAGGGGGTGAAGCCCGACGCCGCCTACCCGCTGCCCTTCGTCCAGCAGGCGACGTGGCGGACCACCGCCGAGCGGATCGCGGCCCTCGAGTCCGCGGGCTTCACCTTCGTGCGCACGGCCCAGACGCTGACCCGACACCCGGTGTTCGCGACCCAGGGCATCGAGGAGCCGCGCGAGGGGCACGATGCTGGCGACTACGTGGCCATCGTGGCCCGCCGTGGGTGACCGGGCGTCCCGGTTCGCCGCAGAGGCGTCGGCCCTCCACGCCGCCTGCCGCCGCCACCCCTTCGTGAAGGGCATCTTGGATGGCACGCTGCCCGCGGACCTCTTCTCGCGCTGGGTCGAGCAGGACTGGTTGTACCTGCTCACCTACGTCGACGTGCTCGGACGCGTGTCCTCGGAGGGCACGGAGGTGTCGGCTCGCCTCGGGGAGCTCGGGCGGCTCACGCGCGAGGTGGAGCTCGATCTGCACCGGTCGTTTGCCCGGGACCGCGGACTGACCCCCGAGCAGCTGGATCGAGCGGCGCCCTACCCGGCCACCCGCGCCTACACCGCATTCTTGCGGGTCGCAGGGACGCTCGGTTCGTCGGCGGTGGTGGCTGCGTTGCTGCCCTGTGCCGCGGGTTACCTCGCCATCGCCCGGGAACCCGCCGATGCCGGTCCCTACGCGGCCTGGCTCGCGACCTACCGCGACCCCGCGTTCGTGGACGCCGTCGCCTTCCTCGAAGGTGCGCTGAACGACGTCACCGACCTGCCGGAGCCGACCCTCCGGGCGCTCCACGCGGCCGGAGCCGCCCACGAGCTCGCGTTCTGGGACGCGCTGTGGCAAGGGCCTGGAGCGACGCCGTAGAGTGGCGGGCGGTAGGGTGGCGATGTCGAGGCTCGGGTTGGTGTTGGGCGTCGGGTTCGTGTCAACGACGCGGTGACTCTCGACGAGGGGGCCGGGGTCCGGGCCGATGGCCTCTACGACGCCCCGGGCGACGTCTCCGCGTACGTCGACGACAACTGCTCGAGCGCACCCGGCACCGTCAACTACTGCTTCCGGTAGCCGGGCGGCCTTCATCAGGCCGGGATGAAGACCCAGCGGGCGTCGTTGTTGATGTCGCTCCACAGGCGGACGCGGTCGTCGGTGTCCGCGTCGAGGTAGCGGTTCGCCGAGACGTTGCGCAGCGTGTAGACCCCCGGGCTCCGCTCGACGAGCTCCCAGCGGTCGTCGGAGGCCGGCGACGACGAGGTGCCGACCACGTTCCCGCCACCGTCGGAGTCGAGCCAGCGGCCCGTCTGGACGTTGACGACGTGGTAGAGGCCGCCGCCGATCGACACGACGTCCCACTCGCTGCGCGCGCCCGTGGATCCCGACGTGAGCTCGATGAAGTTGCGCGAGGACTCGGTCAGGACGTTGCCGTACTGGAGGTTCTGGAGGACCCAGCGGCCTTCGGGGCCCGACGGCGCCGGTGCGGTCGCCGGATCGACGAGCCGCCACTGGGCGTCGACGTTCTCGTCGTTCCACAGGCGGACGAAGTTGTCGTTGTCCGCGTCGAGCCAGCGGTTCGCGCCCGCGTTCTTCAGCGTGACGACGTCGGGAGACAGCTCGTTGGGGGTCCACTCGTCGTCGAGGGCCGGCGAGCTCGAGGTGCCGACCCGGTTGCCCGAGCCGTCGCCGTCGAGGTAGCGACCCGTCGCCTCGTTGACGAGCCAGAGGCGGCCGTTCGACAGCTCCACGATCTCCCACTGCGACGACAGGCCGGTCGAGTTCGTGAGCGCGATCACGTTCGACGAGGTCTCTTCGAGGTAGGTGCCCTTCTGCACGTTCTGGAGCAGCCAGACGCCCTCGAGACCGGGGCCGGGGGGCGGAGGCGGCGGAGGCGGGTTCCCCGAGGCGCCGCGGAACGGGCCGGTGATCTCGTAGGTGATGCCGTTGCCGTTGGTGCCCCGCTGGGAGCTGAAGTACATCCGGGTGCCGTCGGGGCTGAAGCAGGGACCCGTGATCTCGGAGCCGCTCTGGTTCGGCACCCGAGCAAAGGGCGCGACGAGACCGTTCGCGATGATGACGATCTCCATGTTGCCGCCGTCCTCGGCCACGAAGACGTCGCCCGAGCCGTCCTCGACGGTCACGTTGTCGACACCGGTGAGGGGCGAGCCTCCACCCCAGATGCGCGTGATGCGGTTCTGGACGAGGTCGAACTCCCAGACGCCGTCGTCGCCCTTGGTGGTGAAGTAGACGCGGTTGTTCGAGTACCAGATCCCCTCACCGCCGTTGAAGCGGGTGCGCTGGCTCGACGAGAGCTGGTAGCGGGTGGCGGTGCTGCTGGCGCTCGGGTCGGGGATGTTGGTCCAGCTCACGTTCCCGTTGGTGTCGAGTCGTGCGGCCTGGAGCTGGCCCGAGGTGAGGCTCGGATAGCTGTCCGGCACGAAGCGGTACAGCAGGCCGTCGGAGCGGTCCTCGGTGAGGAACAGCACCTGGCCGACAGGGTCGACGCAGACAGCTTCGTGGTTGAACACGCCGAGCGCGGGACGTCGCACCCCCTGGCTCGGGCGCGTGGGGTCGCACTCGTAGACCTCGCCGCTCGAGACCTCCTCACAGGACAGCCAGGTGCCCCAGGGGGTCGGGCCGCCGGCGCAGTTGCGGGAGGTCCCGGAGAGGATGGAGTAGGCGTCGACGACGTTGGCGTTGGCGTCGAACTCGATGACGGAGACGCCGCCGCTGGAGCCGCTGAGCTCGTGGTTCACCGCGTGGTACCAGCCGCCGCCGGCCGCCGGAAAGACCGCCGCGCCGTCGGGGGCGCCGCGCCAGTTGAAGTTGGTGCCGGGGACGTTCTGACCCGAGCGGGCGATCACCCGAGCGGTGAAGCCCGCGGGCAGCAGCACGCCGCTGTTGTCGCGGGTGCCGATCGAGCCGTAGGGGCTGCTCCCGGCGACGGCGCCGAAGGCTCGCGTCGGAATCGAGGCCACCGCGCTTCCTGCGAGCGCCGTGGCGAGGAACTGTCGTCGAGTCGTCATGGGTCGTGTCTCCCGGTCCCCGTGCGGACCGAGCATCGCAAGAGCGGCACGCGACGAGGGTCCGACACCGACGTGTTGCGTGAACGTCTGGATCGATCCAGGCACGAACTCCGTCGGTGACGCGCCACGTTGCGAGATCCCGCCCCCCGTGCACACGATCGACGGTCTTTTCAGTCTGGGTAAGGTCGAGTAGGGTTGGATGGCCTTCCCGACTGCGGTGACTGACAGACAGGCTTGCATGTCAGCGGACGAACCCTTTCCTCTCAGATCGCGTGGGCCGACGACGTAATCGGGTCCAACCCGCGCCGGCTCCTCCGCCGGATCGACGAGCTCGTCCGGAGGAACGCGCTCGACGGCATCATCGGCGACGAGTGGGTCGACCGCGTCTACCGACTCTCCGAGCGCTTCGTCCGCAAGTTCCCGGACAGCGCAGACTCGGGCGGTGTCACGTTTGACGGGAATCTTCAGCTCTACATCGACAGGAAGGCTGGGGGTAATCCGCCGTATGGCTTCAACTGAAGGCGACTTGAACATAAGCTCCACGTCGATCGTGGCGCCAGCGCAAGAGTTGACTTTTTGGACAAGTGTCCGCACAGCCGTCACAAGGTGACGAAATCGAACAGTGCAATTTCTCAGATGGCTACTGCTTCTGATGGGGAGTAGTATCACTGTGCCGGACCGGCACACTCTGCTATCCGGCCAGTAACCGAAATCGACAGGAGCACTACATGACTAGCATTAGCCGGCTCGTGCGTTCCATCTCGGTACTGGCGGTCGTACTCGCAGTGACGTTCGCTGCCCCCAATTCAGCCTTGTCCCAGACCATCAGCTCGTGCTACTCGAAAGCTGAAACGGACAATACTGGCTTGTCCCTCACTCTGGAGGCAACCGGTGTGACTGCCGTCGACACTTCCAGTTTGTCCACGGTCGCGCAATTCGTGGCCGAGCACTGGGACGACTCACTCCTGAGTGTCACCGCCAATGCCGCCGGTGAGCAAGCTGTGGACGACGCCATCGAGTGCCTTCTCGACGCTGGAATCGTGACGTTGTCGGCGCTCCGACTCAACGAAATGTCCGCGTTCTCGGTCCGAAGCGCAACGTTCTACAAGGGCAGTGTGAACCACACGCTTCACGCCGTACTTGACGGTCCTGGGTCGAACAAGTGGATTCAGTTCGCTGCTGCCGGCTGCCATTCGTCGGCCGTAGAGGCGGAGTCTGAAGGCTCACACGATTTCAAGATTGACGCTGTCGGTGGTGCGTCAGTGGACTGCTTGCCTAACGGCGGCACCTGCCCCGACGGCATCTGCATGGGCGAGAGTGATCCCGAGACCGGGGCGCTGAGCTGCGACTGTAGTGCCGGAGACCAGTGTGTTACGGTCGTCGGAGTAATCGACGTCGGGGACCACGCGATGATCATCCACGAGTAGGACTCGAAGGACAAGAAGGTGGAAGTGGACCTCAAACGACTACTGTTCCACCTGATGACGTTTTCACTCGGGACGGTGATTGGAGTTGTCGCCGCTTGGTTCGCCAACGGCCCAAGTTCGCATCATGCAACCAGGCCGACCTTCGGGCCTATTCACTCACCGCCCCCTCGCTCGGCAACCATCGCCCAGCCAGAGCCAACGCCAGGACCAGGCGCTGGAGATTGCACTCGGTCAGAGTGGGAGGAGATGGAGTTCGCTTTGCGGCAGCGTCGAGCCGAGATCCTTACTCGCTCCGGTCGTCCTCCAGCTGCCTCTTCGCTTCCCCCTCCCTCACACGAGGACATCGAAGCTACCTTCCGGTCCGCAGAGGACGTCCGGATACTGTGTGATCCTCTTCCATGTCGCGCGCTCGTTCTGGCTCGGGAAGACGATTTGGAGGACTTCAGGTCGTATCCAAGCAGTTGGGGGTTCCCGATGGCTGTCGCCCGACAGGGTCACCGTGTGACCAGTGACCGCCACGTCTACCACTTCACCCTCATCGACGAAGCGCCATCAGAGCTGGAGAGCCGGTTCCTTGACAAGCTCTGGGCCGCCGACTTCGAGGTCTTCGAACAGTTCCATTCGTTCGAAGCAGAAGATGGCGAGTAGTCCCCGTGAGTAAGTACCTCCTTTCCTTGGCGCTTCTGGGTGCGGGCGCGGTTGCCGGGTTTCAGTTGGCGAGCCTCCTTGGTCCTTCAGTTGAGCAGCCAGAAACTGGGCCACAAACTCGCTCTCCTCAGCCCCTGAGGCCCACAATCAGCGCGACGCAT
>CAZZLC010000006.1:0-125454 GCA_964655065.1 uncultured Enterobacteriaceae bacterium
ACGAGACGGTCAAGCACTCGGTCGTGCTCATGCGCGGGTGCTTCGGGGGCTGCACCTTCTGCTCGATCACCGAGCACGAGGGGCGCATCATCCAGAGCCGGAGCCAGGCGAGCGTGCTCCGCGAGCTGCGGCAGATCAGGAGGATGGACGACTTCCGGGGCACCATCACGGACCTCGGCGGGCCCACCGCCAACATGTACAAGATGCGCTGCAGAGACCCCGCCATCGAGTCCAAGTGCCGCAAGCTGTCCTGCGTGCACCCTGGCGTCTGCGAGAACCTCGTCACCGACCACGGACCGGTGATCGAGGTCATGAAGGCGGTTCGCGAGGAAGAAGGCATCAAGCACACCTTCATCGCCTCGGGGGTCCGCACCGACCTCGCGGTGAAGTCGCCCGAGTACGTCGAGGAGCTCGCCATGCACCACGTGGGGGGCCACCTCTCCGTGGCGCCCGAGCACGTGAGCCCCCGGGTGCTCGACAAGATGAAGAAGCCTGGCATCGAGAGCTTCGAGCGCTTCAAGCACCTGTTCCAGTGCGCGAGCGACCAGGCGGGCAAGGAGCAGTACGACATCCCGTACTTCATCTCGGGACACCCGGGGTCCGACCTGCACGACATGATCGACGCGGCGCTGTGGCTCAAGGCCCAGGGCTATCGCCCGCGTCAGGTGCAGGACTTCATCCCGACCCCGATGTCGATCGCGAGTGCCATGTACTGGACGGGGCTCGACCCGCTCACCATGGAGCCCGTGCCCGTCGCCCGGGGACTGCGCGAGAAGAAGATGCAGAAGGCCCTGCTCCTCTACTGGAACCGGGATCACTGGCCGCTCGCCCGGGAAGCGCTGCGCGAAGCCGGACGGGAGGATCTCATCGGGACGGGCCCCGAGGCGCTCGTTCCGCCCGAGCCCCGTCGTCCCGCCAAGGGCAAGGGTCGCGGGTCGCGACGCAAGGGTCGACGGCCACCGCGTTGAGCGCGGTGCGGCCGTCACGAGCAAGAGCAACCGGGCGCGGCGCCAGGAGCCTTGGACCTCTGGGTTACCGGGAGAGCCTCGCCCGAGCCGGCGCGCCGAGAGGCGGTGCTCCCGGCCGGGCCACCCCACCGAATGTGGAGGTACCTTGTCCCTAGTTCCCGTTCACGGCGGCCTGACCGAGCCCGTCGACCGGATGCTCAAGCTGTCGCAGCGCGCCACCCTCCGAGACGAGGCGAAGTCGCTGCCCTCCATCGCGGTGACCGAAGCGGATCTCGCAACCGTCTACCGCCTTGCCGATGGCACGCTCTCGCCCCTGACCGGTCCCATGACCGAGGCCCAGCACGACCTGGTCCTCGAGGAGCAGGTGATCGAGTCGAACGGAAAGCGCTACGCGTGGACCATCCCGGTGACCCTGCCGGTGACCGACGAGGAGGCCGCTGCGCTGTCGTCCGGTGCCCGTGCCGCGCTCCGCGGCCCCGACGGCTCCCTCGTGGGCGTGATCGACGTGAGCAGCGTCTTCGACTGGGACAAGGCCCGCTACCTGAAGTCGGTCTACCGCACCGAGCGTACGGACCACCCGGGCGGTCGCATCCTGATGGACGATCCGCGCACCAAGCTCGTCGGTGGTGACATCCAGGCGTTCCCGCCGGCGCCTGCTCCCGAGTACGGCCACCAGGTGGTCTCCCCGAGGATGACCCGGGCCCTCATCGCGGACCGGCACTGGGAACGCGCGCTCGCCTTCCAGACCCGCAATCCGCTGCACCGGGCCCACGAGTACGCGCTCGTCTACGGGCTCGAGCAGCTCACGCGGGAAGGCCACTACGCTGGCGCGATCCTCAATCCGCTCGTGGGACAGCTCAAGAGCGACGATGTCGACGCGCGCACCCGCATGCGCACCTACAACCGCCTCAAGGAGCGTCGGCTCCTCGGCAAGGGCGACGTCGACGTCGAGCTCTGGAACAAGGTCGGCTACGACATCAACGACGTCTTCGAGCTCCAGGGCCTCGACATCAAGATGTTCTACGGCGGTCCGAGCGAGGCGGTGATGCACGCCATCTATCGCCAGAACCACGGGTTCTCCCACATCGTCATCGGTCGCAAGCACGCGGACGCGCCCTACGACGACGGGAGCCCGATCTGGGGCGACTTCGACGCTCACGCGATCTTCGACGGACTCCAGGGTGAGCTCGCCATCCAGCCCTGTAAGGTTGGGTTCGCGGCTTACTACGAGTCAATCGGCCGCGTCGACCTCATGGAGAACCACAAGGGTGAAGACGCCTACTTCATCTCTGGGAAGAAGGTCCGCGCCATGCTCGTGGAGGGCGAGGTGCCGCCGGAGAAGATCATGCGCCCTGAGACGGCGGAGATCCTGATCGAAGCCTATCGGGCCAAGAACGCGAGCTGAACGCCCCGACCGCCGGTACGTGGTCCAGAGGACCGCGTGACCCTGGCCCGCTGCTCTCGTCCACGTGACGGGGTACGAAGGCGACACGGGACGACCACTCGTGCACAATGGGGTCGTCCGTCCAGGGAGCGTAGATGGATCGTGTGGACGAAGAGTGGAACCCGGGCGTGGGCCCGCACGGGGCTCCACGTCGCCACTTCCGGATCGTCAAGCTCCTCGGCATCGGCGGGTTTGGCAGCGTCTACGAGGCGCTGCTCGAACGCCCGGACGGCTTCCGCAAGACTGTCGCCCTCAAGATCCTGCACGACGAAGACGTTCCGCCGTACGTCCTGAGGCGGTTCCGCGACGAGGCCAAGCTGCTCGGGCTGCTCCGGGACCGGGCCATCGTCGGCGTCGATGTGCCGACCAAGCTGATGGACCGCTGGTCCATCATCATGGAGTGCGTCGACGGTGCCACGGCCTCGCAGGTGCTCAAGTTCATCGGACCGATTCCGCCGCGAGTCGCGCTGTCGATCGTCGGCGAGATCGCCCGGGCCCTGCACAAGGTCTACCAGCTTCCCGGCGAGGACGGTCGACCCATCCAGCTCGTCCACCGCGACATCAAGGCGGCCAACGTCTCGATCACGCGCGAGGGCGACGTCAAGATCCTCGACTTTGGCATCGCGCGGGCCAACTTCACGGCCCGGGAGTCGTCGACGCTCCAGAACGCCGGTCCCGACGGCACCGTGGGCTACATCGCGCCCGAGCGCTTCGAGGGCATCGAGGGGCCCGAGGGCGACATCTACTCGCTCGGGGTCACCCTGTACGTGATGCTCACCCGAGTGCGGCCCACCCACATCGACCGGCGCGTCGACCACCCCGAGGCAGCCATGCGGTCGGCCCTCGAGGTGGCGGTGTCGATGTGTGAGCTCGAGGCGGCGCGGCGTCCCTCCGCCCAGGAGGTCCATCGGACGTGTCGCTCCCTCGTGGAGCGCATGCCTGGCCCGTCGATCGCGGAGTGGGCCGAGCGGGTGGTGCCCGATGCCCAGGAGGCAGCCCAGCGTCACCTGTCGATGTCGGAGGAGGGAGACAAGCTCGGTCTCGTGGGCACCATCCTCACGGAGGAGCCGAGCTCCAAGCCCATCCTCACGGCGGCGCCGGTGACCCCGACCGGCACGAGCCGAACCGAGACGCCCCGTGCCGAGTCTCCCTCGACGGGGCTGCGGGTCCGGACGGCCAGGGTGCGGGTGCCGACGGGCGAGGTGGCCCGACCCCCGCGTCCCACGGTGACCCAGGACCCCACCCGGCCCCGGCCACCAGTCCGCAGCTCGACGCCTTCTCGGCCGCCGGGCCCTCCGGATCGGCGGTCGGTGCCGCCGGCCCCTGGCCGGACGCGCACCCCGGTGTCGCCGTCCCGAACGCGGACCCCTACCGGGCCCCTGCCTTCGCGCACCGGTCCCGTGGCCCGGAGCCAGCGCGAGCGGACCGACCCGCTGGCTGCGCGAGCCGATGTGTTCCGCGACGTCCCATCGCCCGCCCGCACCCCCGCGCGGCGAGAGGGCACGAGCCCGCGAATGGAGGTCCCGCCGCGCGAGGGCACCAGTCCGCGAATGGAGATCCCGCGCGAGGGCACGAGCCCGAGGCTCGAGCAGATTCCCGTCGAGCCCCACTGGTCTCCTTCACAGCCGGCGTCCGTCGAGCCGCTCGCGGAGCCGCGCGCCCGTCCCTCTCGATTCGTGGCGGCAGGACTCGCGGGCCTCCTCACCGCGGTGGGGCTGCTCGCGCTGCTCGCGGTGAGTGTGCTCTGGATCGCCGAGAACGAGCCCGAGCTGTTCGAGGAGCTCGGCATCGATCCGGCCTTGCTCGAGATCCCGGCCTGGATGATTCCCGGCAAGGAGGGGCTGCAGCCCGATCCCGAGGCGGTCCCGGACGAGGCCCCGGTGGCCGCCGAGGAGCCGCCTCCGGTTCCCGCGAAGCCGAGGCCTGCTCCGAAGCCCGCGCCGGCGCCCGAGAACAGAGAGGCGCCTCCTCCTGGTGACGTCAGCGAGCTGCTGCCTGCAGCGGGGGGCGAGATCGTCGAGATCGACGGCAAGACCGACGTCCGGATCCTCTCTCCGGGTGGCGTTCTCGTCAAGGTCGACGGGCGCCCGGTGTTGAGGGAGGATGGCCCGCGGTCGACCTCGGTCAACGTCGACAGTGGGGCGCGGCGGTTCCTCATCGTGCTGCCCGACGGCACGAGTCTCGAGCGGGACATCGTCGTGGGGGGCGCGCTGGGCGCCAACCTGATCGAAGTGCGCGACGGCACGATGCAGCACTGCCGCGCGCCGGCCGACGCCAGGCGCTGCACGCAATAGACGCCCGGTTTGCCGTGCTGGCGTTGTTATGCCACCGGTGGGGACCCAGTTGTGGTCAACTGGAGCCGGTGGCACATTTGCCCGCTGTCGGTGTCGTGACGGTGGAGGAGGTCACATGAGGATGATGGGCACGATGACCCTGGTGCTGACCGCGTGGATGGCGGGCTGCGTGATTGACGACCCCGATCGCGACGATGGGCCCGGCCCCGACGACCCGCCGCCGGGCGATGGGATCGTCGAGGTGAGCTGGCTCGTCGGGTCCGGGGGCTGCGAGCTCTCGGGGATCACCGACGTCCGCGTCGAGATCGGCACGCTCGAGGAGCTGGTCGCCTGTGACGATGGCGCCACCCGCATCCAGCTGCAGGCCGGTGACTATTCGCTCGTCGTGACCGGTCTCGACGCGGACGGGGTCGCGCGCTTCGAGGCTCGCGAGGAGCTCGTGAGCGTCTTCGCCGACGATACCACGCTCGTCCCGACCCTTCGCCTCTCGGCGCTTCCCGCCACGCTGACGCTCTTCTGGCGGTTCGTGAACGGCTCGCTCTGCGGTGCGAACGGAGTCGCGAACGTCGACGTGGCCCTGTTCGACAACGAGCAGCTCGTCGACCCGTTCCCCGTCATCGTTGACTGTGACCCGGGAGAGGCGACCTTTACCGAGATCCCGGCGGGTCCCTACGTCGTCAACCTCGCAGGTCTCGACGAGTCGAACCAGGCGATCTTCGAAGCCCGAAAGGAAATCGAGCTGCTCCGGGGCGAGACGCTGGCCGAGGAGCTCGAGCTCGTCCCCATCGCCAATCCCTGACCCATCAGCGTCGCTGCACCAGCGTGGTCCCTCGCGCCGCGGCGAGGTCCTTGAGTGCCTCGTGACCCGCACGCTTGCGAGCGATCGGCTTGGCCCAGTTGGGGAACGATCCGCCGGGGTCGGCGTGCCACGTGTAGCGCACCGCGGTCCCGCCGGCGCCCGGCTGGAGGCGCCACTCCCCCTCGAACTTCACGAGCCGGACCGCCCCCTTGACCGGGGGGGCCTTCGGGTGGACCACGGGAACCCAGGACACGCGATGCACGTCGCCGTCGGCCGTGTGCGTGTACTTCGCCACGTAGTCGCGGTCGGAGAACAGTGACGGGTAGTCGATCGTGATGTGCAGCGTGTCGTCACCGAGCTCGACGATCGACCGGACGAGCTCGAACGCGTCCTGGTGCTGCGGCATGTCGCGGAGGGTGGACAGGACGTCGTCGAGCGGGGCGGCCACGATGCCGTCGGCTCGGCACCAGATGTCGTCTCCGGCCTCGGCGCACTCGATGTGCACGATGTCGTCGCGCACGGTCTCCCAGGTCGCCTCGTCGCCAGGTGGACGGGCGATGGCAGCGGTGATGGCCAGCGTCGCGAGCATGCGGTCCTCCGTCTTCGGGAACTAACGACGCGTCAGGGCACGGTCACCCGGACCCCGCGGCTCTCCCGGGCTCCTCGGGTCACGGCACTGATCGCCCACGTGCCTGCGGATAGCTCGACCCGCGCCGCGCGCGTGAACGCGTGAAAGGTGGTGCTCGTGCCCGGGGCAGGCTCCGCCTCGTAGACGACGTAGCTCCGCAGGGCATCGGGATCGGGATGTTCGACCCGGAGGCCGCCCTCGACCACCTCGACGACGGGGGGAGCGGGCTCGGCGACGTGGGGGCTCGCGAGCGGCAGGGCTGGCTCCGCATAGAGCTCGGAGAGCAGGTCGCCCAGGCCCGCCTGGTTGTTCAGGATCGGCGTGGCGCGGAACCACATCTGGCCTCGCGTGTTCGGGGCTTCCCGCGCGAGCTGCACCTGCTTTCGGTACTCGGACATCGGAAAGCCGCTCTTGCCGGCCTTCGTCGCGTCGAGGCCCACCACCACGGGCCGGTCCGGGGTGACGTGGTCGTCCCAGTAGCCAAGCAGACGGTCATAGGCTTGTCGTCGCTTGGTGGTGGGCCAGTAGAGCTGGGGAGCGAGGTAGTCCATCCAGCCCTCGCGGTGCCAGGCGAGTGGGTCGGCGTAAAGCGCCGTGACCTGGTCCATGCCGGTGGTTCCCGGAGGGTGGCCAGGGCGGTAGAGTCCGAACGGGGAGATGCCCATGCGACAGGCCGGGCACCGCTCGCGCACCAGCGTCCACAGACGCTCGACCAGCGTATCGACATTCTCTCGTCGCCAGTCCGCGCGGGACAAGGTGCCGCCCGCGGTGCGATAGGCCTGGAAGGTGCGGTGGTCGGGAAAGGCCGTGCGCCCGCGCGGGTACGGGTAGAAGTAGTCGTCGAGGTGCACGCCATCGACGTCGTAGCGCTCGAGCACATCCGCGACCACGGCAACCGCGTGGTCCTGTACCTCACGGGCTCCCGGGTCGAGCCACAAGGTGGCGCCCCACCGGACCAGGTGGTCCTGGGCCCATCGCGAGACGTGCTCCGGATCCGTCTGAACGCCGGCCTTGGCGCTCGCCCGATAGGGGTTGAACCAGGCGTGGACCTCGATGCTCCGCTCGTGGGCGAGCTCGATCAGCATCTGCAGAGGGTCGTATCCCGGGTCGGTGCCCTGGCGGCCGGACAGGTAGCGCGACCACGGCTCGAGCTCGGAGGCGTACAGGGCGTCGCTCTCGGGCCGGACCTGGAAGACGATCGCGTTGATCCCACGGCCCGCGAAGCTCTCGACCATCGTGGTGAGCTCGCTCCGCGCGGCGTCGGGCCCCAGGCCCCTGCGGGACGGGAAGTCGAGGTTGAACACCGTCGCCACCCACACGGCCCTGAGCTCACGGGGAGCTTGGACGTCGACGAGGTCGATGGGGTCGGGTTCGGGAGGGGCCGGGCCAGGATCCGGGGGAGAGGCCTTGCCGCCGGTACGCGCACAGCCCACGAGTAGGGACCAGAGCCAGACAATGGCGATCACGAGCGGTCCTGGGAGCAGGTGAAGAGCAGGGTCGAGTCGGTGGCCAGCGTCTCCCGCGCGGAGCGCCCGAAGACGCATCGGGCGCAGGCCTGCGGGAGCGCAGCGACGAAGGCCAGCCCAGCCGGAGGGCCCGAGCCCCACGACCCACCGGTAACCGAAGGGCGACTACTCGGGGACGTCGGTGCTGTCTTCGTCGGTCCCGCCGGCACCCTCGTCTCCGGCGGGCGGCTCCTGCTCGAAGCTCGGGTCGACCTGCTCGAGGATCGCGAAGACGATGCGGGCGTTGGTGCGCCGTGCCTCTTCGGTGTCGCTGTCGTCGAGCGGCTTGGTCTCGCCGTAGCCGACCGCCTCGAGTCGGGCGGGCTCGACGCCCTTCTCGACCAGGTACGCCACGATGGTGTCGGCGTTCTCCTGCGACTCCTTCAGGTTCTGCTCGTCGTCGCCCACACTCGAGGTGTGGGTCTGGACCTCGAGCTTCTCGATGTCGGGCAGGCGGAGGAGAATGCCGGCCACGTCGTCGAGGGTGAGCTTGGAGCTGCGGCGCAGCCGACCCCGGCTGTCGAAGTTCACGAGGCCTACGGTGATGATGCTGTTCAAACCGATGTAGGCTCGCTGGACACAGCCGCTGGCCCGACGGGTGTCGATGCCCTTGGGCGCTCGGCGGTCAGGACACTCGTCGCGGTAGTCGGGCACGAGGTCGCCGTCGAGATCCGGGCAGCCGTAGGTGTCGCTCGTCCCGGGTTCGAGATCGCACTCGTCGTCGAGGTCCGCGATGAAGTCATCGTCGGAGTCGGGGCAGCCGTCGGTCTCCTCGGTTCCCGCGTCGTCGGGGCAGCGGTCGTCCTCGTCGAGAAGGCCGTCGGCGTCGTTGTCGACATCGGGGCAGCCGTTCTCGTCCTCGAAGCCGTCGATGTCCTCGGCTTCGTTGGGACAGCCGTCGAGCTCGTCGTTGATCATGTCCCCGTCGTTGTCGATCTCGGGGCAGCCGTCGGTGTCCTGAAAGTCGTCGATGTCTTCGGGCTCGGTAATGCAGCTGTCGACGTCGTCGTTGATGCCGTCCTTGTCCTCGTCGAAGGGACCGATGGGCAGCCACATGAGGCCGATGTTGAACTGGCCGTGAGAGAACGACGTGCCGGTGTTCTCGTAGTTGTCGCCGCCGATGCTCACGAGCCACCGGGCGTCGCCGCGGATGGCGAAGGGACCGATCGGGACCATCAGACCGGGACCCGCGATGGTAGCGAAGTCGATGTCGAGGCCGTCGTAGGGCAGTCGAAGCGCCCCGTCGTCCTGGATGGACTTGACGAAGGGGCCGGCGCCGACGTTGAAGATCAGGTTGATGGGCTGATCCTTGAGCACCCGACCCACGAGGTTCAGGGCGGGGAGAACCCCGACGAACGGGAAGGGGTCGGGCGTGCCGATCGACGTCTCGTCGAAGGGCATGATCGTGACGTCGAGCTCGATGCCGATGTTCTCGTCGGGCCAGTAGCTGATGCGCGGATTGAGGAGGATCGCGTCGCCGACTACGTCCGTCCGCTCGGCGAGCAGGGCGCCGGTCGAGAACCCGATGCCGAGGGTGCTGTCGCCGGCATAGCTGGTGGCCGAGAGGGTGGAAAGGGCCGTGAAGAGGATGGACATCGACATGAACTGGCTCCGCTGACCCCCGGGCCTCTTCGGGTCGATCCCCCGAGGAGCGCGCGAGTTGGCCGTGCATCTTGGCAAGGTACGCCCGAGCGTGCAAGCCCAGTGTGGCCCCACGAGCCCCCTTGTTCACCACGAGGACCTCGGCTACTCCCATCGACGGGGTGAAAATGGGCATCTTCGAACAAGTCAGCCAGCAGATGAAAGAAGCCATGCGCGCGAAGGACAAGGAGCGCCTCGCCGGGCTGCGCGGCATCCGTGCGGCGTTCATCGAGGCCATGAAGGAGGACGGGGCCGACGACATCGCTGACGAGGCGGCGATCACCATCCTCCGGCGGCTCGCCAAGCAGCGGCGCGAGAGCATCACCGCCTACGAGGAGGGTGGGCGCGACGACCTCGTGGCCGAGGAGAAAGCCGAGCTCGCGGTGATCGAGTCCTTCCTGCCCAGCCTCGCGGACGAGGCCACGACGCGAGCGTGGGTCGAGGAGGCGATCGCGAAGACGGGCGCGTCGGCCCCCGGCGACGTGGGCAAGGTGATGGGCGCACTGATGGGCGCGCACCGCGGCGAGCTCGACGGCGGGCTCGCCAATCGAATCGTGCGCGAGCTCCTGTCCGAATGAAGGCCCTCGTCGCCGACGGTGACGGCGAGGTCGCCTGGGCCTCGGTGCCCGACCCCGCTCCGGCGCCGGGCGAGGTGCGCATCCGCGTCTCGGCGGCCGGGCTCAATCGCGCCGACCTGATGCAGCGCCGCGGCCTCTATCCCCCCCCGCCGGGGGCTCCCGAGTGGCTCGGGCTCGAGTGCAGCGGGGCTGTCGACGCAGTGGGGGAGGGCGTGACGGGGCTGGCCCTCGGGGATCCCGTCTGTGCGCTGCTCGCCGGTGGCGGCTGCGCGGAGCTCGTGACGTGTCCGGCGTCGCAGGTGCTGCCCATCCCGAGCGGCGTCGGCCCCGTCGAGGCGGCGGGGCTACCCGAGGTCTGGGCCACCACCTGGATGGTCCTCGAGCAGGCGGCTCCTCTGTTCGAGGGGGCCTCGGTCCTCGTCCACGGTGCAGCGGGTGGCGTCGGATCGGCCATGCTGCAGTGGATCCGTCACCGTGGCGCACGCAGCTTCGCGGTGGCCGGCGACGATGCCAAGCTCGAGCGCTGCCGCGAGCTCGGGGCCAGCGCGACCTGGAATCGCCACCAAGGACCCTTCCGACCTGCCGTGCAGGCGTGGGCCCCCGACGGCGTCGACATCGTGGTGGATCCGGTTGGTGCCGACCTCCTGGGCGACCACCAGCGCCTCCTCGCCGTGGATGGTCGGGTCGTGGTCATCGGCCTGCTCGGGGGGCGGGAGGCCTCCGTCGATCTCGGACGACTGCTCGTGAAGCGGCAGGCGATCGTCGGCACGGTGCTGCGCGCTCGACCCGCCGATCAGAAGGCAGCGATCCTGCGGGCGGTCCAAGAGCACGTCTGGCCGCGCCTCGCCGATGGCACTCTCGAGGTCGGGGTCACCCGGGTCGTCCCGCGCGACGAGGTCGACGACGCCCACGCTGCGATGGCGGCGAACGCGACCACCGGAAAGTGGGTGCTCGCGATCAACCCGTGAGGAGCGAGCCGCACCGCTCGCAGTCGACGGATCCGTCGTCGTTGAAGGCGATCGATGCCTCGCTCACCTCGGCGCCGCAGGTCGCGCAGCGCTTGCCGAGGTGCCGTCGCATGCTCCGATTCACCGATGGGTCGGCGCTCGGTGCCCTGGGGGTCACCCCGAGCTGCGTGCGGAGCGCGGCGCGGGTCTCCTCGACGGCATCCGCGAGCGGCGTCTCGGCGACGCGGGCGAGGATTCGCCCGAAGAGGCGGGCGGAGCGATCCTTGTCGGCGTCCTTCTTGGCTGCGGCGACGGCCTCGTCGAGCGCCGCGGCGAACCCCTCGCGGTCGTCGGCCATCGCGTGAGCGAGGGCAGCGTGGGCGCCGAGGTGGGCGGCCACTCGCGGCATCTCGCGCTCGTCGGCCACCCGGCTCGTGCGCGCGAACTTGTCGGCCGCCTCGGTCGCTTCTCCTGCCGCGAGGTGCTCGTGGGCCTCCTGAATCCGCCGACGGGCCACGTCACCGAGGCGATGCTCGGCCTTTCGCCGCCCGCCCCGCCGAACGGGCCCCGTGCCCATCATCGCTCCCGTCGCCATCCGTCCCCGTCGTGCCACCGTCGTGCTCTCCTCTGGAGCATTCCGGTAGCGCTCCGGCTCGGGCCGAGCCACGTCGTTCATCGGGGCGGCGGGGGCTCGCTCGCGGGAGGGGCGGGGCAGCTCGTGGGAATCGTCGCCTGGTTCGCAGCGATTGCCGCGGCGAGCGCCGTCTCCTGCACGGCCCGCATCGTCGCGACCCCTCCGAACCTCTTGGCGGCCTCCGGGTCCGCAGCCATCTGCGAGACGGCGTCCTGGGTCTTCGCCAGCGCGTGCCACGTCTCGCAGTCGTCGACCGCCCGGCTCGCGCCGAGCGCGAACGCGGTGGCCGCGGCCGACATGCCGAGCAGGATGGGGCCGGAGTCGATGTCCGCAGGGTGATCGTCGTCCGGGGGCCACTCGCGGAAGCCGACGAGCCCCAGCCCCTCCGACCGGAAGACCGGTTTTCCCGACTCCCACCAGCGGTGCGCCGTCTCCGGGTGCACGTCGGCCAGGTAGCGAACCGACCAGGCCAGGGCGCTTCCGCGAGGGCGGTCCGCGAACGGTCGCTGCCCCGTCCACTCCGAGACGGGGAGACCGGGCACCGTGCTCTCCCGTCTCGACACCGCGTCGGTGTAGCGAGCGAGTGGGCCGCGGTGGAGGTCGCTGCCCCACGTCGCGTCCGCGCGGGCCAGCGCGTAGAGCGTCGCCGCCTGGTCCGCCGGCCATCGCGCCACCGAGCTCGGAAACGACCGAGCGACTCCGCTCGGGTGGGCGAGCGAGACCTCGGCGAGGTGCGCGGCGAGGGATGGGCCCCGCTGGGCCTCGACGTGCAGTGGCTCCAGCTCCGCCAAGGCGGTGACGACGATCAGCCAGTGGGTCACGTAGAGGTTGTGGTGGTCGTAGGGACCGGCGGGGGCCTCGAAGGGTCGGAATCGCGGATCGACCGCGGTCGCGGCCAGCCGCGCCACGGCGTCGCGTGCGTCGTCGTGGGGCCACTGGCCCGTACGGGCGAGCCGCAGGCAGGCCTCGGCCGCGTTGGACATGGCGATGATCCGGAAGCCACGGCTCGTCCCCTGGTCTTCGAGCAGCGCCGTCGCCGGGTCCGCGACCAGGGCTCGCAGGCGGTCCTGGTGGGTGGGGACGGGCGGCGTCTCCACGGGCCCCTCGGCCGCTGCCACCCGGGAGCCGAGCACGAGCAGCAAGCGCATCATCACGGGCTCCCGAGCCCGAAGAGTCGGGCGGTGTTGTCGCGGGTGGCGCGACGGGTGACCGCGACGTCCTCGCCTCGGGCCGCGGCCAGGGCTGCCACCACCCGCACGAGATCCGAGGGGGTTCCCCGACGCGGGCCAATCCCGCGAGGAGCTTGGTCAGGACTGTCGGTCTCGACGAACAATCGGTCGCGTGGGGTTGCTCGAGCGCTCGCAACCTGACGAGGCGCCCGAGCGGCGGTGATCGCGGGCCCGAAGGAGAGCCCGAGCCCGAGCGCCAGCGCCTCCGCGACCCGATCGGGCGGCCCCGACCAGCCGTGCACGAAGCCGCCGGCGACGGGCAGGCCGTCACGGCGAATCACCGCGAGGAGCTCCGGGTAGGCGCCCACGCAGTGGAAGACCACCGGGCGCTCGAGCTCGCGGGCCACGGCCAGCTGGGCGCGCATCCCCTCCACCTGCCAGGAGAAGCCCTCTGCGGACTCGGCGGTCCGTCGATCGAGGCCGATCTCCCCGACTCCGAGCGGCGAGAACCCTCTCAGGGCATCCGCGACCACGCGCCAGTCGCGCACCCGACCGGCCCAGCCGGGATGCACTCCCAGCACCGCCCAGCCGCCCGTCGCATCGGCCACGGCCTGGGTTCGACCCCAGGTGGCGGGGTGGGTGCCGGCTACGATCCAGCCGGTGATCCCGCTCGCACGGGCCTCGGCGACCACCGACGCCCGATCGGAGTCGAAGTCGTCGAAGTCGAGATGGTTGTGCGCGTCGATCATCCGAGCGATCGTTGCTTCCGCGTGAAGCGAGCGCTGGCGAGGCATCGTGGCATCTCGTGACATCGGGCGCCGTGCAGGACCCCCCTCGTTCGGTCGATGGATCTCTCGGCGGGCTGCTGGTTGCCCGCCCGGGAGTGCGGATGGGAACGTACGACGTCGACGAGCTCGTGGTGGTTCCGGGCTGTGGGGTCGGACGGGTCGACGCCATCGAGCAGATGACCATCGACGAAGAACACGTCGAGCTCTACCGGATCGACCTCGGCGACGGCAACGGACGGATGTGGGTCCCGACGAAGCTCGTCGAGGAGCAGGGCGTCCGCAAGGTGATGTCCTCCGAGTCGGCCGAGCAGGCCTGGGCCATCATCACGGCGCAGGTGGCGCCGGAGTCGCGTCAGAACTGGAATCGCCGGCAGCGTCGATACAACGAGAAGCTGATGGGCAACGAGCCGCTCGAGCTCGCGGAGCTCCTCGGGGAGCTCGCCGCCGTGCGCTCCACGAAGGAGCTCTCCTTCGGCGAGCGCAAGATCTTCGAGCGCGTCCGGGAATTGCTCGTGGCCGAGATCGCGGCTGCGTGTGGCGAGGAGCGCCGTCAGATCGAGCAGCGCATGACGAACGCGCTGGCCTGAGCCTGCCCACGGTGTCATGAGTGGCCGGTGGGGAGGCGCGATGCCAGCGTTCGTGCTGTTCGCACTCGCGGGGTGTCGAGGGCTCGACCTCACGCCGCCCGTGCTCGAGGTCCGCGGCCCTGTCGATCCCGTGCGGACGATGGCCGAGTTCACCATCAAGGTCGCCGATGCGGAGACGATGGTTCGGCGCCTGGTGGTCACGATCGACGGCGAACGACCGGTCGTCGTCCCGATCCCGGAGGGGCCACCACCCCACGAGCTCGGCTGGGTGCTCGGGCTCCGGTCGCTGTCCCACGGTGCGCACGTCGTCGAGTTCACGGCCTACGATGACGCTCTGGTGGCGAACCCCGCCGTGATCGAGATGCCGGTGGAGGTGGATCGCCTGCCTCCGGTGCTCGAGCTGCACGAGCCTTCGCTCGTCGCGGGTCAAGGGCGAACCGCGTCGATCTGGGTGCGCGGTCAGAACGAGCCGCTCGCCGAAGGAATGCTTCACCTGGGCGACGACAAGGAGCCGATGTTCCCCGTCGACGGTGCCCTGCGCGCGTTGCGGGGGATTCCGATTCGCGACGAGCCTGGCTCGGTTCCCTTCCACATCGTGGCCGAGGATCGGGCCGGCAACCGCTCTCGGATCGACGGCGAGCTCCGGGTCGCGTCCACCACCTTCGAGGAAGGCGGCTTCATCGAGCTCACCCCGCAGCACTCGCAGGCACGCCGCGACAGCGGGGCGATGACGGAGATGCGGCGCGAGCGCGACGAGGCCTACCGGCTCCGCACCCTCGAGCAACACTGGACGGGGCCGTTCGGGCTGCCGGTGTCCAAGGCCAAGCTCACGTCCCGGTTCGGCCGCTTTCGGACCTACAGCGATGGTCGACGTGACCACCACACCGGGATGGACCTCGCGAAGGCCGAGGGGGCCGAGATCTACGCGGCGGCGAACGGCCGGGTGGTCCTCGCCAAGTCGCAGGCGGTGTTCGGCAACGTCGTGATCCTCGACCATGGTCACGGGGTGACCACGTCGTACAACCACCTCGAGACGATCGGCGTCGAGGTGGGGCAACAGGTCGAGAAGGGCGACGTGATTGCCACCATGGGCTCGACTGGGCAGAGCACGGCGCCGCACCTCCACTGGAGCATGGTGGTGGGCGACCATCCCGTCGACCCGGACGAGTGGCTGGCGCGGGATTTCTCGGCCTCGCCCTTCGGAAGCGACTGAGTCACCGGCGCGTCGTCAACTGCGCGTCGCGAGGATCCGACGGGCAGGCGTGGAGACGCACGTGGCTCAACAAACGACCCCCGCCGATCACTTCGCAGAGCGCACGGGGACCGTCCGGCTCCAGCGCGGTGAGGACCTGCTCCAGATTCCGACCATCCGGGTGGTGGCCGGGGCCGAGCTCATGGTGAGCTATGCCGTCTATCCGACGGAGACGGTCACCATTGGACGAGACGCCAGGTGTGACCTCGTACTCTCCGACCCGTCGATCTCGCGCCGCCACGCCACGATCACCAGCGACGACGAGGGCTTGCTGCTCGCGGACCTCGGGTCCACCAACGGCACGCTCGTCGGCACCCGACGGGTGGTGGCTCCGACTCGGCTGCCGCTGGCGACCATGTTCTACCTGGGGAGCGTGGCCCTGCGTGTCGACGAGCTGTCGGTGGAGGAGATCAATCACCTCGAGCGGCTCGCCCAGCGCCTCTCTCGGGTGACTCGGGACCCCCTCACCGGCCTGCTCGGTCGCGCCTGGATCGAGGAGGAGCTCGAGCACCTGGTGACGCGCCACCGACGGTCTGGTCAGCCGGTGTCCGTGATCTTCTCCGACATCGACCACTTCAAGTCCATCAACGACACCTTCGGGCACGCGACCGGCGACGACGTGCTCCGGATCGTGGCTCGCATCCTGAACCACGAGGTCCGCGACGCCGACAAGGTGGCCCGGTACGGAGGCGAGGAGTTCGTGGTGGTGCTGGGCGGCTGCCCCGAGGGTGAAGCGATCCGGGTCGCTCGTCGGCTCCGCTACGCGGTCGAGCGCCAGGACTGGGCCCCCTACCTGGGCCGGGCTCTGTCGGTGACGGCGTCGTTCGGGGTGGCCGCGATCGGCAAGGACGAGTCCGTCACGGACTGGCTCCACCGGGCCGACCAGGCGATGTACGCCGCCAAGCAGTCCGGCCGCAACCGCGTCGTCGGCGCGGCCGAGCTCGCTCGTTCCGCGGCCTGACCCACGAGGCGGACATCCGACGGCCGTCGGGGACGGTAGCCTGTCCCCATGCTCAATCCTCACCCCTCCAGCCGGGTGCACACGATCGATCGCGTGGACCAGCGCTTCGTGCTGGTCGACTGGCTCCAGGAACTGGGCGATCCGAGCGGAGAGTGGATCGTGTCGTGGCTCTGTCGCGACCCGGTCGACCCCGAGCGCGCGCGGGGCTCGTCGGTCTCCCCTCTCCGGCGGGAGTGAGGGTGGCGGCCGATGCCTCGCTCGTCGCCGTGGCGGCGGCGGTGGTCACCCGGGGGCGCACGCGGGCGCAGCGAGCCTGGTTGCTGCGCTGTGCCGGCCTCTCGCCGAACGTGACCTTGCCTTCGGTGGGCGCGGTCTCCGTCGACCAGATCCTGGACCGGGCGTGGCAGGGCCGATCGCGCGCCGAGCGTGTGGTGCTGGGGCAGGTCTTCACGCCGCGTGCGGTGGCGCGGCAGCTCCTGCACGAGCTTCCCGGCCCGCCTGACGGCGACTCCCGGGTCCTCGATCCCGCTTGCGGCGGCGGGATCTTCCTCGTGGAGGCGGTGGGGTGGCTCGAGCCGGCGTTGCCGCCCAACCGCGGGCTGTCCAGGGCGCGGGCGGTGCAGTCCCGCATCCTGGGCATCGACGTCGACCCCGTGGCGGCGGCGCTCGCCCGGTTGCTCCTGGGTGATCGCATCGTGGAGGCGCTCGGGAACGCGCCTCCCGGGGACCTGCCGCTCCCGAGGGTCGAGGTCCGCGACGCGACCGAGCCCGACGTAGCGGACCTCGTCGAGGACTTCGCACCCACACACGTCGTCGGCAATCCGCCCTACCTCGAGGCCAAGCGCATGCCGAACCCCGAGCGGGACCGGCTACGGGCGTTGCTCCCCGAGCTCGAAGGCGCCTTCGACGTCTACGTGGCGTTCTGCCACCTCGCGCTCCGGTGGGTCGGGCCCGAGGGGGTGGTGGCCCTGGTGTTGCCCAACAAGGTGCAGGTCGTCCGCTATGCGGCCTCGCTGCGAGCGTCGCTCACCGAGCGGGGCCGGCTTCACGCACTGGTGGACCTCTCGGAGCTACCCGTCTTCGCCCGCACGGGCGTGTACCCGATCCTCGTCGTCCTCGGCCCGGAGCGGCCCGGTGGCACCTACAAGGCCTGCCACCGGCACGCCGAGCTCGACTCGCTCGGTCGCGGGCCGCTTCCCGGGGTGGCGATTCCCCTCGATCTGCCAGGGCGGGTGATTGAGCCGCCAGTCTGGTTCACGCTGCCCGACTCGGGGCTCGCCGACCTCGTGGCCCGACTGCTCGAGGCAGGACCGCGGCTCGGCCAGGTGGCGACCGTTCGGTCGACGTGCAGCTTTCACCGCAGAGGTCTGCGGGAGCGCTTCGTCAGGCCCGGCGAGGAGCTGCCCGACGGACACCCCTACCTGGGGGGCCGCAGCTACGCGCGACGCAACGAGATTCGTCCCTACCAGGTCGACTGGACGGGCCACCGCATCAACTTCGACGCGCGCGCGCTGCGGGCGCTCCGCAATCCACTGCCCCCGCTCGAGTGCTTCCTGCGACCGAAGGTGATCCTCTGCCAGCACGCGCGCACGTTGATTGCCTACGGCGACGTCGAGGGGCGCTTCGTCACCAAGGACGTCTTTCCCATCGTTCTCCCGGACGACCCGACTCCCGAGGCCGCGTGGAGCCTCACCGCGATCCTCAACAGCCGCATCGTCTCGCTGCTCTACGCCACCTGGTTTCGAGGAATCCAGATCTCCGGGGGCTACCTCCATTTCTTGCCCGTCTATCTGCGCCGGATTCCCGTGCCGGCTCCGGAGGCGTGGGAGGGGCTCGCGGAGCGGGTCGCGGCGCTGCAGTCGTCCCCCGACGACGCGGCTGCCGAGGACGTGGATCGGGCCGTGGTCGACGCCTACGGGCTCGGCTCCGGGGACGCGGCTCGGGTCCGGGC
The DNA here is from genome assembly GCA_964655065.1 of uncultured Enterobacteriaceae bacterium. Lineage (GTDB taxonomy): Bacteria > Myxococcota_A > UBA796 > UBA796 > DRPG01. The sequence goes on from CAZZLC010000006.1 coordinate 18,147, forward strand.
ATTTGCCGATCGCGAGCTTGGCTTCGCTCCTCGGGTATTGGCGCGTCATTGACGATTCGGACAAGCTACGGCATGGGCTCCGGCCCCGGAGGTATCGTGACGTCTGAATCCTCGTCCGAAGACGAGTCCCCGTCGCCACGGCGGATGGTGGAGTGGGCGGGACCCGTGCTCGGGGGACTCGCTCTCGTCGTGGCAGTTGCAGGATTGGCAAGCAACTGGCGCACCACGGGTCGGCTCACGCAGCTCGAGCAGCGGGTGGAGGCCACGGCGCAGGCTCCGAAGGCGCGGTCGTCGGCGGCACCGGAGAAGCGTCGGTCCCGGCGGCGACCGGATGCGCGGCGCCCGAAGGCGTCGGCTCGCGACCGTCCGACTCCCGAACAACGCCAGCAACGGCTCCGCGAAGAGGTCACGGCCCACGTCGAGTCCTTCGCCACGGACCACGAGCTCGACGAGCCCACCGTCGCCGGCGTCCTCGGTGAGCTCGAGGCCCGCAACGAGGCCGTGCGGGCGGTCTTCCAGGATCTGTCCGGAGGCGTCGTGTCGGCCGAGCAGGCCCGGGAGGAGGTCCAGTGGGTGCGGGACGACAGCGCCAACCGCCTGCGGGAGATTCTGGGCGACGAGCTGTACGACGAGCTGGACCGCCACCTGAGCAACCGGTCTTCGCGTCGGCGACGGGCGGCGACGAGCCGCGCGCTGTCCAACCGCGCGGAGGGCGCTCGATAGCGCGGGGCCGGTTCGCCGGATTAGCAGGCGGCGTGGCGGCTGGGCTCGCCCAAAGCACCTGGAGGACACCATGAACGAAGAGGACGACCACGGCACGAGCGGCTCGTCGGGGGTGGCTCCGATGGTGCTCGTCGGAGCGGTGGCTTTGGCCATCGGAGCGATCGCGGGCATCGTCATCGGATTCGTGAGCGGCTCGTCGAGCACCACGGTCCCCGAGCCCGAGCTGGTCGAAGAGATCGCCGAGCCCGTCGAGGAAGAGCCCCCGGAGGAGGACGACCTCACGGTCGCCCAGCGCCAGGTCGCGGAGCTCGAGCGCCAGGTCGCCGAGCGGTCGCGTCAGGTCGCCGAGCTCGAGGCGGAGATGGATCGGCGAGCCGACCGAGGTGCGGCCATGGCGGCCGAGCTCAAGGATCTCAAGACCAGCCTGGCGAACGCCAAGAGCAACCTCAAGAAGGCGATCGCCGAGAAGGAGACCCTCCTGCGTGACCTGCGCATGACCGAGGCCCAGCTCCAGCAGGCGAAGAACCAGCGGGACATCGCCCGCGAAGATGCGCTGTTCAACCGGTGGCAGGACTTCCTCAAGGGCTCTCAGCTCGAGATCTGCGATCACGGTCGTCGCAAGAAGATCGAGCGCTGTCGCGAGACGGCGCTCGCCTCGCTGTCCACGCCGGATCGCCGCGACCGCTTCGCCCACTGCGTGCGGAGCGGGCAGGCGGCGCCCGTGATCATGGAGCTCGAGAAGGGTGCCGAGATGCCCGACTTCTCCGAGATGATCAACGAGGAGGAGCGGGCGACCAGAGGCTGGATGCTCGTCTACTGCGACCCCACGCTTCCCGAGAGGAAGACGGGTCGGCTCGCCGAGCGACACCTGCCCGGCGCCGTCATCACGCCTCCGGCGCCGGAGCCGCCCGTCCAACCGGAGACCGAGGGCGACGACGCCGAGGGTGCGCCTCTGTAGGTCGACTCCGATGATAGGCCCCGCGGGGAGGAAGCGATGGCGCTGGCAGACCCCGCGGAGCGCATCTTGCGTGCCGCGTCGAAGCTGCTCACCGAGGAGGGCCCGGAGGCGCTCACGAACCGCCGCATCGCCGAGGAAGCCGGCTGCACGACGATGGCGATCTACAGCCGGTACGGCTCGAAGGGCGGCGTGCTGGAGGCGCTGTTCGACGAAGGGGTCGACCGCATCGCCGAGGCTCTGCGGACCGTGGCGACCGACCTCGAGCCCCGAGCCGCGGTGGAGGCGATGTGTCTCGCCTACCGCGAGGCCGCTCTCGCCCATCCGGGCCACTACTGGCTCGTCTTCGGTCCTCCGCCCCGCGGCTTCGCGCCTTCCCCCGAGGCGCGTCGGCGGGTCTGGCGGGCCTTCGAGACCCTGGTCGGCGCCGTCGCGCGGGCGGTGCGGACGGGGGCGCTCCGCGGCGACCCCGAGCGAGTGGCCTTCGAGCTGTTCGCGACCTGTCACGGTCACACGACGCTGTCGCTCGCGAACCTGCTCCCTACCGAAGAGTCCCCGGAGGTCGCCTACGTCGAGGCGGTCCGCCGGGTGCTCGACACCTGGGCCGCTTGAGCGGTCAGAGCTTCGCGAGCAGCTCCTCGCGCTCGGCCGGAACCCCCAGCGCGTTGCGCACCGGCCCGCCGACCTCGAGCTCCGCGAGCCGGTAGCGTCCGGTGGCGTCGGGCCCGTAGAACCAGCCGACGACCGCGAAGTCGAGCATCCAGTCCGGATCGATCTCGATCTGCCGAAAGACGTAGTTTGGAGGGAAGGTCTCCTCGAGTTGTCGGCGGGTCTGGAACCCGCCCTCGGTGTTGTTGACCTCGAAGACCACCGCCGGTCGATCCCGAAGCAGAACCTGTCGCATGCCTTCGAACGCGTAGCGCTCGAAGCCCTCGATGTCGCACTTCACGATGCCGACGCGCCCCGCTCCCACCGAGGCGAGGTGGTCGTCGGCCCTCACGATCGGCAGGGGAATCGGTTCGGGACGGTCGCCGGGGAGGAAGCTGGCGTCGAACGTGCCGATACTGTCGAGTCCCTCCGGAGGGGGGAAGAACGGAAGGACGCCGTCGGATGCACCGTAGCCGACGGCGTGCACCGAGATGTTGGTGAGCCCCGGGTTGAGCGCGAGCACGCGACGGAAGCGCTCGAGCACCGGTGGCCACGGCTCCACCGCGTGCACGTGCTCGACCCGCGACGCCATGAAGACCGAGTGGGCACCCACGTTGGCGCCCACGTCGACGAACGCGCCCTCGAACGCCTCCGCGAGTCGTGACATCAGGGTCAGCTCGGGCTTCTCGGGCAGTCCGAAGTGGTAGATGATCCGATCGGTGCTGTTGTCGTAGACCCCTTCCCACTGCGCCTCGGTTCCCTGCAGGCGGACGGTGAAGGTCTCGCCGACCGGCGCGGTGTGAGGGGAGAACCAGACCCCGTGAGGCAGCGCGCCGAGCGAACGACCCGGCTGCTTCCACAGCCCCGAGGGGCGGGTGACGAGGGCGGCCACCGAAGCGAGCGCCAGAACCGCCAGGGCGGTGATCGTGCGAGAAGACGTCGGCATCGGGTCTCTCCTTAACGGAAGGGAGGGTCAGGAGGGTGGGAGCGCCGTGACGGCGTAGATCGTTCCCCCGGCGGCGTTGCCCACCACCACCTGACGAACCACCCGGCGCTGTCGCCAGTCGAGCTCGATCACCCGGGTCGGGAGCTTCACGCCACGCAGCCCTCGCCAGAGCAGGCGCAGCACTTCGCGGTGTCGGGGACGACGCAGCATCGTGAACCCCACGAACAGTCGGTCGCCCACGACGTCGAGACCGCGGCACCACCCGAGCATCCGCGGCTCGCCGGTGAGCGCCGCCAGGTCCAGGTCCACGGTGCGCTGTCGGGTTTCCGGGTCCACCGCGACGATCCGTCCCGTCACCTGCGTGAACCACAGCCATCCGCCGCGGAGCCGGCCGTCGTGCGGCATGGCTTCGGGCAGGTCGATCCCGTGGTCGTTGCCCACAGGCCGGCAGTCCCGGGTCGCGAATCGGGTCACCCACAGCGCGTCGCCGACGAAGCACGCGTGGTTGGGGTGGACGTGGTGCGGCTTGAAGACGCCGTGATCGAGCGGCCGAAGATCGCCCTCGGGCAGGGAGCGAGGAGCCAGCGCAGTGACGTGCTCGAGCCGGTTCGATTGGTCGAACCACAGCAGCCGGTCCGTGCTGGTGGCGGTGACCACGGTCCCTCCGCCAGGGCGTGGCGTGACGGAGTGGACGTTGTGCAGCCAGGGATGAGACCAGCGGTCCACGACGTCGAGCGTATCGGTGTCGATGTGGAGCACCTCGGTGTGCGCCGCCTGCCACAGGGTGCCGTCGGGGCCGGGAGCGGCCGAGGTGAGCTCCTGGTCGAACCCGTCGGGACCCTGCACGTTCACCGATCGGACCCGGGTCACCACGCCCCGATCGGCATCGATCTCGGTGAGCGCCGGACGCAGGCGAGCGCCGACCCGGCCGCCGGGGCGAAGCCCCATGCTCACGAGCAGCCGCACGTCACCGGCGCAGCTGAGCCGCCGCCTCGGCCACGTCCTCGCCGCGGTCGTAGCGGCCGATGCGCTCCTCGACCAGCCACAGCTCGATGGGTCGGCCCACGTCGCCGTCGTGGGTGAGCGCCATGGCGGAGGCACGAGCGCAGCGCAGCATCTCGTATTGCTTGTGGTCGAGGTCGTAGGTCACGAGGACCTGGCGTCGAGCGAGGGGTCGGGGGTCGCAGACCAGCACGAGCGGGGCTTCGAGGCACTGTACGAGCTGATCGTGCCACGCCGGGGCCTCGAACATCGGGTACATTCGCATGACGACGCGCACGCCGCGCGTGGCGAGATGGTTCGCGGCGTCCCGGAGCGCGCGCCGGAGCTTTGCCTCGGCGAGCTCGTGGTCGGCGACCTCCGACCAGGGATGCCACTCGCTCGTGTCGGCGTCGTAGAACTCGACGTCGCCGATGCGGAGCTTGTAGTCCATGGCTGGCTCGCCCGGCAGCACATAGCCAGGGTAGAACCAGTCTTTCCCCTTGGCGATGGCGTGCTCGATCTCGAGGAGCATCGTCGCGTATCCGAGCCCGTGCTTGCTGTAGTCGGGATCGTAGACGCCCATCAGGCTCTGGGCGCTGTTCTGGCCGAGGTCGAACCAGCTGAAGGCGATGAGCTTGCCCTGGTGGTAGACCTGGACCTCGTAGGTGTCGAACAGCTCGAGAGGCTCGCTGTCGCCGTACAGGAAGTCGTCGAGGGTCGGGCTGCGCTCACCCCGCGCGACCTCGCGGTAGCGCTGGTACAGCGATTCGTGGTCCTGGTCGATGACGGGTCCCGGGCGCACGCGGATCGAGAAGTCGCGGCGCAGCCGGTTGAGCTGCTTGCGCGCCGACTTGCGGAACCGGTGACCAGCGAGGGGCAGACGCGTCCACAGCGCCGTCCTGAGCGCCCCGTCGAAGAGCACGACCCGACACGTCATCAAGGTCTGCCCGATTCGGAACCAACCCGTGGCGAGATAGGCATCCAGCTCGAACGGAGAGAGACTCTCCAATCTGACCACTCGGGTGGACACAAGACCTCGGTACCGCCTCCCTCGACTCCAGATCGAGCGGATTCGACGTGATGGAGATAACACCGCCGTCTCCGCCGGGATTCGGGTCGGCCAGATGGTTCGGACATCGCGGTTGACGAGGGCGGGCCGCGTGGCTACTCGGAGCATTCCAACGCATCGAGGACGACATGAAGGTCGCAAACTCCCTGCGCTCGCTCAAGAAGCGCCACAAGAACTGCCAGGTCGTGAAGCGCCGGGGCCGGGTCTACGTCATCAACAAGACGGCTCCCCGGTTCAAGGCTCGTCAGGGCTCCGCCAAGAAGAAGTAGCTCGCGCGGTTCACTCGAGAGCCGCGGCCCGGAACGTGATGCGAGCCGGGGTGCCCGCGGCATCGTAGTAGTCGTAGAACGCGAGCTTGTAGAGGCGCAGGTCGCTCGACTCCACGACGTAGACCCGGTCTGCCGGGGACAACGTGTGGGTGGACTGGTCGTAGTCGTACCAGTCGCCGAGGGCGTACTCGGGAATCCCGTCACCGTCTGCATCGGGCTCGTCGAAGCGCCAGCCGTCGGAGGGGACCTCGGTCACCTCGTCGAAGGCGACGCCCTCGACCGCGGCCGCTCCGAGGTCGTCGGCGAGGTCGACCTGGAATCTCCGGAACGCGAGGTCCCACGAGTCGCCGGTGTGCTCGACGAAGTCCGCCGCGTCGAGGTCGTAGGCTACCCAGTCCACCTCGCTGGTCGCGTCGACGAGGATGCCCCCCTCCACCAGGGCGGCATCGTCCTGGGCGGGGCCGGGGTCGAGCGTGTCCGAGAGGTCGGGGATCAGGCATCCCACGGCGAGCCAGGCCGGGAGCAGTCGCATTCAGAACCTCGCGTCGAGTCCCGCGTACACGAGTCGCGGGGGCGTGGGCAGGACAAAGGGGTCGCCAGCGTTGGTCAGGTTCTCGGCCCCCGCGTGCAGCGACCAGGTGGCGGAGACCGGCCACGCGCCGCGGGCGTCGACGAGCACGTAAGGTGGGGCGTCGCTGATGTCCGGGTTGGTGGGGTCGGCGGACGTCTGCAGCCCCACTCGCCGCGAACCGACGGCGACCCCGCGCACCCGCAGGGAGGGGCCTCGACCCACCTGAATCGAGCCCGTGCCCCGGAAGCGGGCCCGGTTGGGCAGGAACTCCCCGGTCTCGAGATCGCGGGCGTCGAGCCAGGTGAAGGCGCCTTGTAGCTCCAGCCACTCGCTCGGCTGCCACTCGGTGGTGGTCTCGACCCCCGCGGAGCGCGCCTCGGCGACGTTGACGTAGCCGAACCGGAGTCCGGAGACGTCCTGGGCGATCGCCTCGATCTGGATGAGGTCGCTGATCCGGTCCCAGTGACCCTGCACCGAGACCGAGAACGCCTCGGAGGGAGCCCACTCGACCGACGACTGGACCGAGATGCTCGACTCGGGAACGAGCTCGTCGTTGCCGAGGATGCGGTAGCCGACGGCAGGGTTGCTGAACTCCAGGAGGAGCTCGCGGAAGCTCGGCGCGCGCCACCCCCGTCCGACGCTCGCCCGGATGATCACGGGGTCGATGGGGTCGAAGCGGACGGTGAGGCTCGGGGCGATGGCTCCCCCGAACCAGCTGTCGAGATCACCGCGCACGCCCGGCACGAGCACCAGCCGCGGGGCCGAGGTCACCGTCCACTCGTCCTGGGCGAAGAGCGCGCCGCGTTGCCGCGCTCCTTGCTCGCGAGACAGCCGGGTGGGCGCGAACAGCTGGCTCTGGAAGCCTTCGAAGCCCACCGTCACGACTTGTCGCCCGACGACCTGCACGAGCTGGCTCGTGAGCTGGCCGAGGATCTCGCGGGTCTCCTCGTAGGAGTCGAGCCCCGAGGCGTTCCGCTGGTCGAGGAGGAACTGGTCCCGGAACGTGGAGAGCCCGAGCGTCGTGGTGGTGCGGGTGTTTGGCCCGAGCTCGGCGTCGACCCCGAGCACGACGATTCCGTCCTCGGTGACGTTGCGCCGGTCGAGCAGGGCGGAGCCGGTGCGAGCGTCGACCCCGCGGCTGTCGAGGACCGACCAGGAGCCCCGGAGCCACAGGTCGACGGCATCGCTGGCGTCCAAGCCGACTCTGCCCGAGGCGGTGGCCTGACGGTTTCCGTTGCCGTTGGTGGCCGGGTCCTCGGGCTCGAGGTCGAACGGTCGGTTGCCGTGCCAGCCTGCGTCGAGCCGGAGCGACCACCGACCCGTCCTGCGGGAGAGCCCGGTGGTCACGTCCGTGGCCAGCGGCAGACCGTCCGGCACGTTCGCCGACACGCCGCCTCGGACACTCACGCTGGCCGAGAGCGCGTCCCGGGCCTCCCGCGTGATGATGTTCACCACGCCGCCCAGCGCGTCCGAGCCGTAGAGGGCCGAGGCGGCGCCCTTGACGATCTCGATGCGCTCGATGCTGTCCACCGCGATGCGGGACAGGTCGAAGGTGCCGTCCTTGCGGCCGACCACCCGCTGGCCGTCGACGAGGATCAGGGTGTGGTCGGCCTCCAGACCCCGAAGCCGCACCGTCGCGCCGACGAACGTTCGCTGTACGTCGACGCCGGGCTGCTGCTCGAGCAGCTCGGCTACGTCTTGGGAGCCCGACTGCTCGATGGTGGCTCGGTCGATGACCTCCACGGCCACCGGCGCGTCACCCTGACGGTGGGGCGTCCGCGTGCCCGTCACCACGATCTCGGCGTCCGGATCGAGCTCGTCGTCGGGGCCGGCGAGCGCCAGCGCACACAGGAGGACGGTCACAGCGCGTAGTACCGTACGCGCCAGGGGCCGTCGGACGCGGGGTCCTCGGCCCCGAGGATCTGGAGCATGTAGGCGTCGCCGTCGTCACCGGGGTCGAGGTAGTAGATGCGGTGCGTCGGCCAGATGCCGTCGGACAGCTCGACGAACCAGGGGTCGGCATCGAACGCCCCCACGATGCGGTCCACGTCGTAGTCGCCCGTGACGTCCCGGCCTCCGGGGTCCTCGGTGGCCGACGTCCAGGTCTCGAGCTCGGTCCAGTCGAAGGGTCCGAGCGCCGCACCGTTCCCGGGTCCGACGTCGCCGCCGTTCGCGTAGATGAAGGTCGTGCGGCCGAAGTAGCCAAAGCGAACGTCCCAATCGGCGCCCTCGCAGCTCGCGGTCGTCTCGGTGTCGAGGTCGAAGCACACCGAGCCCTCGGTGGGAACCGAGTCGGTGAACGCCACGGCCGCGCCGAAGGCATCGGTCTCGGCGGGCTCGAGCTCCAGCGTGAACGACTCCACCCCCTTGCCGCTGCGCGTGAGGAAGTCGATGTTGGTGACGCGAAGCCGCAGATAGCTCGTGCCGTCGGCCTTGCGGAGCAGGTAGCCCACGGTGTCGTTCTCGGAGAGATCGCCGGATCCCGCATCGTAGTTGTAGAACGTGTCGTCGATGACGCTCACGACCTCGTCCTCCTGGAGCGCCGGGAACCCGAGCTCGGAGACGAAGAGGTCCTCGGTCGACTCGGGGGTCAGCCCCCGCACCACGGCTTCGTCATCGGGCACTCCGGCGGGTGTCGCCGCGAGGCCCGCCGCCGCGTTGCCCGGACCCGACGGTCCACTGTTGACCCGCACCGTGGTACCGCGGAAGGCGAGATCCCAGGCAGGGTCGACGATCTCGCTGCCCACCGAGCCATCGGCCAGGTCCACCGTGGCGAACGCATCCGGGTCTGTCGCGTCGACCACCAGCTCACGCACGTCAGGAGCGTCGTCGGGTCCGCCGTCGGGGTCCGCGCAGGCCCCGGCCAGTCCAGCGAGGAAGAGGGTCAAGACGAGCGTGCGGGTCATTGGAGGCCTCCGGACGTGCAGCGCCGAGGGCCATCCTACTCTGATGAAAACGATGTTCAATCGTTTGCGGTCAAGCCGGGGCGAGCGACGACCGCACGGAGGAGGGATCTTGCAGGGCCCGTGCGGCAACGCGGTAGGCTTCGGTGAGCGTGGGAAGATCGAACGGGCTGTCCACGAACACCGACGGCGGCAGTCCGCCAATCATCGCCATCTGTCCGATGTGAACGAGGTCTGCGGCCCCCTCGCCCGCCACGTGGACGCCGAGGAGACGCTTGCCGCACGCCGAGGCCACGATCTTCACCAGACCCTCGGCCCGCGTCATCCGGCCCCGGACCGTCTCGCCGAAGTGCCCGACGCCGACCCGGACCGAGTCGTGGGCTGCGAGCGCCCCTGCCTCGGAGAGCCCGATGCTGGCGAGCTCCGGCACGCTGTGGATTGCGAGCGGGATCTGGTCATCGTGGGCCTCGACCGGTAGTCGAAGGGCGAGCCGCACCGCCCGTCTCCCGTGCCCCACGGTGTCTCCCACCGCGAGCACGTGGGGAACGCTGGTGCGAAACTTGTGGTCGACCGCGACGTGTCCGCTCGTCGTGAGCTCCACCCCGAGACGCTCGAGGTCGAGCCGGTGCACGTCGGCTACCCGGCCGACCGCGACGAGCACGGTCTCGGTGTCGAGGGTCGACCCATCGAGGAGCTCGAGCTGGACCCCGTCCGCGTCGACCCCGGCCCCGACGACCGTCGTCTCCGGGACGAACCGCCCGCCGTGGCGCTCGAAGTCGGCCATCAGGTGATCGACGAGCGCCCGCTCGAGGAATCCGAGCGGCCAGCTCGCCTTGTCGATCCACGTCACCTGTGTCCCGAGGCGCTGGAACGTCGTGGCGAGCTCGCAGGCGGAGACCCCGCCCCCCAGCACGGCCATGCGGGTCGGCAGGGCCGGCACGCCGAGGATCGAGTCGGTGTCGAAGACTCGGGCACGATCGACGAGGACCCCTCGGGGATGCACGGGCACGGAGCGCGTCGCCACCACGAAGTGGTCGGCGGCGAGGGTCGTCCTGCCGTGAGGGCCCAGGACCGAGAGATGGTGGGCGTCCTCGAACCGGGCCTCGCCGTGCACGAGCACCACCCCGCTGCGGGTGAGGCGATCGGTCCCTCGCTCCGCGGAACCGTGGTCGGTGTCTCCGAGCAGGCGAGCGATCGTGACGCCAGGCCGGTCCGCGGCCTCCCGTAGCGCCTTGCTCGGGGTTGCGCGACCGGGCGAGCCCTGCGCGCCGACCGAGGGATCCCGCTCGACGAGCGCGACGGAATAGCCGGCTCTCGCGGCCTGGATCGCGGCTGCCTGTCCCGCGGGGCTCGCGCCGACCACGATCCAGTCGAAGCGCTCGGTCATCGCAGCACCTGGAGCAAGGAGGTCACCTCGTTCGTCTGGTCGCGCAGCTGGCCGAGGTCGCTGGCGTCGAGCCCCACCCGTTCGAGTACGGGGTCATCGTCGAGGGGCACCGTGGCATCGGGGTCGTCGAAGTCGAGCAGCTCGCAGGCGAGCCGACGGGCGAGCCAGGTGGTCGCCGCGACGTCAGCGAAGGTGTCGGCGGTTGGCCAGTCCCGGTGGAGTCCGACCGCCGCGACGATCGCGGCGGGCATTCCCCAGCCCATGACGGACTGGACGCCGATCTCGATGTAGCGGCGCTGGATGAAGGCGGGGTCGGTCAGCCCCTGGGCGAGCAGGACGAGCTCACCGATGTTGTGCAGCAACCCGCACAGGAAGGAGGCCTCGACCTCACCATGGCGGAGCCGCGAGAGGCACCTGGCGAACCCGGCACTCGCCAGCGCGGTGGACCAGCTCGCCGCTCGCTGGGGGGCCGTGGCGGGGTCGGAGAGCGAGGGTCTGAGACAGGCCGCGACGGTGAGGTCGCAGACCGACGCCAGGCCGAGCCGCATGACGGCGTGCGCGATGGTGGATGGCGGCACCGAGCCTCGGTACATCGCGGAGTTGGCGGCCTTGATGATCAAGGTGGCAAGGGCGGGGTCGCGCTGGACGAGCTCGGAGACCGCCGCGATGTCCGACTCGGGGTTGGCGACCGCGTTGAGCACGGCCTCCGCCACTCTCGGGAAGGGCGGGAGGGTGACTTCGATGGCTTCGCACGTGACCGGCACGACAGGCCCCCTGAGAACCGCGGTCGAGCGGTCCAACCCTCCATCGGTCGACCTGGGGGCGGCTTGACCTGGTGGGCGGGCTCAGGGCCCGGGGCCGCTGCAGGACGGCGTGCTCGTCGCGATCGCTTCAGCGCACCGTCGCGCCCAGCGTGAGGCCCAGGGTGTGCAGCCAGTTCTTGGTGAACCCGTCCGTGAACGGGTCGGCGTTGTTGCTGGTGCCCACTGCGCCGCCGCCGATGTACCGGAGCGACGCCCAGCCGTCGATCCCTCGGGGGCCCTCGAGACCGACGGTGATCCGTGCGTCAGCGATGGCGCCCTCGACGTCGGTGTTGGATCCGTTCAGGAGCCGGATGGGCGCCCAGAATCCCTGGACCTCGGAGCCGAGGAACAGCCTTCCGGTCAGGGTGTGGCGCTGCCGGAACGCGAGCAGGGGGACGGGGCCGATGTTGGTGGTGACCACCGCCTTGCTGCCGTCGACCGCGGTGTAGCCGATGCTCGCATTCCGGATCTGCAGCCCGAGCCCGAACGCAATCTCGCGGTCGGTCTGCTTCGTGGTGTCGTGCAGCCAGGTGAGCCGGTAGTAGGGGAAGCTGTAGCGGAAGCGCAGCGCCTCCCCGCGGGCGAACACCTGCTCGCCGACCTGGAGGTCTCGGTCGGGGGCGACCTCGGACTCGAAGACCAGGGGTTGGTAGAGCAGGATCACGGTGTCGCGGCGATTGGCGCCCAGGTCGAGGTCGGCCTGGAGTCGCGTGAAGGCGAACAGAACGTCCTGTGCGAGGTCCTTCGGGACCGACACGTCGGTGCCCCCGTCGCCGACCTGGTACTGATGCCGCAGCTGACCCACCGTGCCGAGCTCGGCCCGCAGTCGCAGCGCCACCGAGGCCGAGGGGGAGTTGACGAGCGAGTCGTCTGCGTCGGGCGTGCCCGCCAGCGCGGCCATCGTCGCGAACCACAGCATTTCTTCCTCCAGTCGAGGAACTCGGCATATTGCCTCAGGGAACCCGTTGCAGCCGAGGATCGGCGAGGGTGCGTCGGGCGAGATCCAGGTGGGGGGCCGGGCAGGCCGCGAGCTGACGAACGCGGCGCGGCGTGAGGCAGATCGCCTGGGCGACCTCGCGGGTCGGCCAGCCCGCGGACCGCGCCAGGTGGACGAAGAGCCCGAAGCAGCGGCGGTCCGCAGGGACCACGCCCATCACGGCGGCCGCGAAACGCAGCAGCGTGCCGAGCGCCCACCCCCGAGGCGCGGAGGGTCGGACCGAAACCGGACCGCCTCCGCAGCGTCGGTGGACGTCTTGGGGGTCGACGCTCCGACGGAGCGGCTTGGCGTCGAAGAACACCGCCTCTCGGTACCCGAGGAGGTCGCGGTGCGACGACCAGGGCGTCGCGAGCGGCTGTCGCGGTCCGCAGCGCCCCTCGAGGGGAGCGCGGTGGGCCCACACCACGGCGTCGATGGCGGTCTGGGCGGCGTGTCGCTCGACGGCGCCGACCGCACCGCCGAGGCCCTGATGGCGAAGGGCCAGCGCCGTGCCGACCTTGGTTGCCTTGAGCACGGCGCCGATGGCCGCAGGCTCGCCGTGGAGGACGCACCGCAGCGCCGCACCCCGCTCGAAGCCGAAGGCGAGCACGATCACGTCGTGGGGCTGGCCGCAGCGGCCGAGTCGGTCCAGGAGATCGTAGCGAAAGGGCGCGCCGCCCCGCGGCCGGGCCCAGGACGGCAGCATGATGCGAAGTCGTTCGTACACGGGAACCTCCGCGAGCGGCCCCAGGCAAGCCTGGATCCAGCCGATTCGCAGCGTTGGTCCGTGTGGAGGGGTGACGAACGTCGGACGACCGTCGTCGGTCGGTCAGAGGCGCTCGCCGCCGCGCCATGCCACCCAGGATGCCTCGTAGGTCAGCCGATCGGGGTAGCCGGGCAGCGGGGGATCCGGGTGGTCGGGGTGTCCCGGGAGGACGAGCTCGATCTCGTTGTCGGGAAATCGGGTCACCGGCTCGACGGGGCGTCCCACCCACGGGGAGGCGGCGAGGGCGGCCTCGACGCGAGGGAAGCGCGCGAGCTGCGTGAGGGTCCACCAGGTGGGCGGGGCCAACGGAAAGTCCACCAACGGCATGCCCAGCGCGGCGGTCGGCGAGATCCAGCGGCTGTCGACGGTCTCGATCGTGTCGTGGCGCCCTTCGGCCCCCTGCGCGGAGATGGCGAAGAAGAGTGCCTCGAAGCGACGCTTCTCGGCCTTTGGCGTCACCCACCACGCCCAGGGGACCAAGGCCCCGAGATCGACCGGACCAGCCCCCTCGTCGAGGACGTCGGCCATGGTGCGCTCGCCGGCGTGCAAGGCCTCTCGTCGGGCCTCGTCGGGCTCGCCCTGCCCGAGCCACACCCCGGACTCCTCGAAGGTCTCGCGGACGGCAGCGATCCCGAACCCGGCAGCCCGGGCATCGGGGAGGTGGAGCCGCGCGGCGAGTGCCTCGGCGCCCTCGACCTGGCGGTGATCCGCGAGCGCGTCGGCGGGCTCGACGCGCCCGCCAGGAAACACCCAGGCGTGAGGCATGAACCCGCTGCGGCGGTGCCGCTGCACCATGAACACCTCGAGGCCGTCGGCGCCGTCGCGGAGGAGAAGCACGGTACTCGCAGGGCTCACGGGGGTGGTCACGGGGTCATCTCCAGTCCGGCCACGACGCGCCAGGCGGGCGCGCCGAGTCCACTGGTGAGCCCTCTGCCGAGGGCTACGCGGACGTTGGCGACCTCGTAGCGCGTGCGGGCGCCGAGGTGTGCGGTCACGGGAGCCCCTCCCGGCGCGTCGAGGCTGGCGAGCGCGAGCTCCCCGTCGAGCTCCGCCCCGATCCAGAGACGATCTCCGGCGGCGGCTGCCCCCCCGACCCCCCAAGCCGCGGCGGGACCGAGAGACAGCCCCGGCAGATCGTCGCCCGCTCGACCGCGAAGGCCGAGCTCGACGGCGACGAGGGTGCGGTCGGTGGTGCGGCTCGCGAGGCCCGAGACGGCGAGGACCACCCGCTCTGCCGAGAGGAAGCTGCCCCGGCCGCCCGTGGGCAGGCGCAGCGTCGCGAGAACCCCGACGTCGAGTCGATCCGAGAGGGGGAGGCTCGCCTTGCCCGAGGCCTCGAGGTCGCCGACCTGGGTGACCCGCGCGAGCTCGTAGCCGCGGACCCAGCCGTGCACGGGTAGCCGCAGGCCCAGGTGACCCCAGGAGCCTCCGAGCCAGGCGATGGCGTCACTCGTGACGACGCGGTCCACCAGCGCCAGGTCGTCGACGACGCCGCCGTCGACGCGGTAGACGAAGGGAGCCCGGGTCACGCTGCCCACCCACGCCGCTCCGCTACCCCGCGGGCCTCTCGCCTCTTCGACGACGAGCAAGCGCCCGCCGTCGGCCGAGGGACCGAGCCGCTGCGCATCGAGGGCCTGGGCGCTGGCCCGACCGCGAATCCCGAGCAGGCCGACCACGACCAGCAGGGCCACGAGCGGAGACCGTGGGCCCGTGGCGCACGCTCCTCCACCGAACGACCCCGGCAGTGCGAGGGGGTTCGGGTCGGCCTCGCGCGGCGGCAGCCCCGGCGCGTCGACGGACTCCGGAGGATCGAGCGGTGCGGGCCCGCAATCGCCGTCCTCGGGGTCGGGATCGCGGAAGTCGGGCCGCCCGTCACAGTCCTCGTCGACGGTTCCCTCGACCTGGTCCGTCAGACCGTCCCCGTCCGTGTCGAGGTCGAGGAAGTCCGGTCGACCGTCGCCGTCGAAGTCCGGGACGAAGCGGTCGTACTCGACCGCGTCCGGGATGCCGTCGCCGTCGGAGTCGAGGTCGCGGGCGTTGCGCACTCCGTCGCCGTCGCGATCGCCGTAGCGGTCGACCTGATCGGGTATGCCGTCGTTGTCGGCGTCGGGGTCGGCAAAGTCGCCGCGCCCGTCGTTGTCGGTGTCGCCGGCTCCCTCGAACCCGTCCGCAAAGCCATCGCCGTCGGCGTCGGTGTCCAGGTGGTTGGGGACACCGTCCTCGTCGACGTCGTCGTCGCCCTCGACCCCGTCGGGGAGCCCGTCCCCGTCGGCGTCGACGTCTCGGAAGCTCGCTCGACCGTCTCCGTCGGGATCGGCGTCACCGTCGCGCGCGTCGGGCAGGCCGTCGCCGTCGGCGTCGAGGTCGGCGAAGTCGGGCGTTCCGTCGCCGTCGGTGTCGAACGGGCCCTCGATGCTGTCGGAGATGCCGTCCCCGTCGCTGTCATCGTCCGGCCCGAGTCCCGAGAGGTCGTCGACGGCGTCCACGATGCCGTCGCCGTCGGTGTCCACGTCGTCGTCCGGGTCTTCGGGATCCGGCTCGAACGGGGAGCGTGCTCCGTCGCCGTCGGCATCCTCGACGCCGTCGGGCAGCCCTCCGCCGTCGGTGTCGGCGCGGTTGGGGTCCGTGGTGGTGCTCGGGTCCGCGTCGGCGGCACGCCCGAGCTCGAGCCCGTCACCGAGCCCGTCGCCGTCGCGATCCGCCTGCAGCGCGTCCACGATGCCGTCCCCGTTGGTGTCGTCCGCCTCTTCTCCGTCGCCGAGGCCGTCGCCGTCCGTATCGGCGTCGTCGGGGTCGGTGCCGAGGCCGATCTCCACCGGTTCGGGGATGCCGTCGCCGTCGCCGTCGATGCGGACGGGTCCGGCGGCGATGGCGCCGAGGTCGGTGCAGCCGATGCGGTCGTCGCATCCGCCGACGTCGGTGAAGCCGAGGGGCCAGGCCACGGCGGCCACCGGGGTCACGTGGAGAGCGGTGGCGCCATCGACGCCGACGGTCGTGTCGAGCCAGCTCCGGTCGAGCTGCAGGTCCAGCGTGGCCGGGGCTGGTCGCGTCTCGCCGGTCGCCGGGTCGCCGAGCACGAGCGGCGGGCCCCAGGCGCCGATGGCGGGGCCAGGCAGCGGATTCGGGTGCTCCCGAGCCACCAGGGTGTGCCCGGGCCCCTGGACCAGCACGACCCACTCGTAGGTCGTGGCGTCGCCGTCGGTGTCGACGAGGACCCCGAAGTCCTGGTCGACGCCAGTGGGATCGTCGGAGAGCGCCAGGCGGAGGAAGACGGTCGCCTCGTCGACGGTCCACAGGACGGCGCCGGCCAGCTCGACGGCTCCGGCGGAGGCGTCGTCCGATGGCTCGCTGACCAGGGGCGATCCCAGTGGCTGCCACGCATCTTCGGAGGGCCACGGGCTCCCAGCGTGAGCGGCGAACACGGCGCAGAGCGAGAGCACATCGGCCTCCGTCCCGCCAATCTATCGTGACGAATCGGCAGAGGACCGACCCTCCATCCGCTATGGTCGATAGACGAAGCCCATGAAAGCGCTGCTCCTCGTGACCTGGCTCGGGTCGGTCGCCTCCGCCCAGGCGCCGCTCCTCGACGTTCCTCCCGCGACCACGCTCCTGCACGACGTCGAGGTGCGGGTCGACGGCCTGCTTCGCCTGACGGAGCGGGTGACGTGGACGGTTCGCATCGACGACCCGGAGGCCTGCGCGTTTGGCGTGGCGGCGCCGGCGGGGCTCGACGGCGCCAGCGATCAGGACGCCGTGGTGCTCGAAGACCTCCTCGTCGTGCCGTCGTCCCTGCCGCCGGGGACCGTGCTCACGCTGCGGGGGCAGCGGTCGGCCACGCCGCAGATGCCGCACTCGGGCGTCCTCGTCGGGGTGCCTGGCGTGGCGGCCGAGCGGACGCGACTCACTGTCGTCACCCCCCTGACCGCCGACCTGTCCGTGTGGGCGGACGAGCGGGCCCGCAGCACTTCGACCCAGCGAGAGGTCCGCCAGGCGGTGTTCGAGTGGGGACCCCACGATGGCGAGCGACCCTCGCTCGCGAGCTACTCCACCTTCTCGGATTGGGTCGAGGCAGGGCGTGTGTTTCGCGGGGTGGTCGAGTCGCGGATCGGGCCCGGACGCGACCTCGGCAAGTCCGCGACCCTCGAGCTCGCGGGCGTGCCCATTCAGGGCGTCGTCGAGCGCATGCACGCGAGGCTCGAGCTGGATCCGGCCCGTGATCCGGGCTTTCTCGCGGCCCGGCCCACCCGCGAGCTCGTTCGAGCCGACCGGGGCTCCGCCGCCGAGCGAGCCCTCCTGCTCACGATGATGCTCCGGACGGCCGGTTTCGAAGCCTCGCCGGTGTTGGTGCGCCCCGCGAGCGCTCCCGGCCGCTTCCCGGTCAGTGTGGTCGCCCCCTACGCCTACACCATGCCCGCGGTGCGGGTCGAGCGCCGCGAAGACGGGCCGCTCTATCTGGACCCCGCGCTGCCCCCCGGTGAACGCGGCGTCTTGCCGGTGACGCTCCGCGGTGGCGAGGTGTGGGCGTTCGGTGAGGTGCCCGGACCCCTGCCCCGAACCGCCCTCGAGGACGGTCGGGTGAGCGTGACGACGGAGGTGACCTTCAGCCCGCTCGGGGCCACGACGCTGCGCGCGAGCCTCACTGCCGACGGAGCAGCCGACGACGAGATCCGCAGACTGCTCGTCCCGCTCGACGACGCCGGGCGGCGCGAGGCGTGGCTCCGGCTGGTGCGTATCGGGCTGCCCGAGGTCCGCGCGGTCGAGGTCGCCTTCGAGGGCCTCGACGACCCGACGCGGGGACTCCGGATTCGCATGGAGGCTCGGCATGCCGGGGTGCTCGAGGCGCGTCCCTACGGCTGGGCGGGGACCGTGCCTCCCCTGCTCGCGCCGGCCCTCGGCTCGTGGCTCCCTCCGCGCTTGCGGATCGACGAGCGGCTGACCGTGTCGCTGCCCGAGGACTGGCAGGTGCTCGGGGCCACGACCACGCAGGCGTCGTTCTCCGAGCGGGCCGAGGTCTCGCGGGCGCTCGTCCGCGTGGGGGAGCGTGCCGAGAGTATGGACGTCGAGGTCCGGCGTCCGACCTGGCCGGTGAGTCCCCGAAGCGAAGCGCGGACGGTGAGGTTCCTCCAGGCACAGGCGCGCGAGGGCCTGGAGTTGATCGTCGGCACGGGCGGCGCGGGTCGCACCGCCCGCAAGCTCGCCCTCGACCCCCGATTCACCGACGCCGACCGAGCGGCTCTGGTCGGGCTCGGTTGGGCGGCAGCGGGAAAGCGTGGCAAGGCGCGCACCGTGTTCCAGGCCGCCGGGCGTCGTATGGGGATGGCCGAGCTCGTCGACGCGGTCGCCCGGTGGGCCCACCCCGCGGATCGCCGACCCTGGACGGGGCTCGAGCGACTCACCCGCAAGGACGATCGAAGTGCGGTGACCGTGCTGGAGGGCCTGGCGCGCCTCGGGGACACCTCCGGCACCCGGCGACTCGTGGAACGGCTCGGTCAGAGCCCCGATCCGGTCGCCCGAGCCCGCGCCGAGCTCGTACGCATGCGGTTCCTCGGCGACGAGATCGCCGCGCTCGCGGTGGTCGACGAGGCGGCCCGGGCCGCGGGCCCGCAGCTCGAAGACCGCGAGCGATGGCGGCTCGCGCTGGGCTGGCTGGACTTTGGCGGGATCGAGAGCGCCTCGGCCTGGCTCGCCTCGCTCTCGGATGCCGGGGCGCCCGCCGCGCGAGCCACCCGGCTCGTCCTGGACGCGGCGCGGGGCGCTCCCCGGCAGGAGGTGATCGCTCGGGCGCACGCCGCTCTGGCCGCCGATCCGTCGGATCTCGACGTGCTCTTCGCCGTCGCCGCGGCCCTCGATGCCGTGGGCGAGGTCGAGGAGTCGGCGGCGGTGGTGCGCACGGCCGCGCGCCATCAACCGCGGGTTCCCGCACGGTGGAGCGCCGTCGTCGAGCACGCGCTCGCCGCAGGCGACCTGCCGATGGCCCTCGATGCGGCACAGCGAGCGAGCTCGCTCGCTCCCGACGACCTCCGCCTCGCGGAGCACGTGCTCGCTCTCGCCGGGGCCATGGGCGACCCCCGCCGGGTCGTCGACACCTACGATCGGCTCGGGCGTTCCGTCCCCATCACCCCGCCGACGGTCGAGGAGCGCCTGGCGGCCTTCCCCGAGGCGCGCTTCGCCATCCTCGAGTACGCGGATCTGCGTGACTCGGCGTCGAGACTCGCCGAGCGCGCGCGACTGCGCATCGCCGCCGGGAACGCCGTCGAGGGCGCTCGGGACGGTCTGGTGCTCGCCCGTCGGCACGGTCGACCGGAGGGCACGGTGCTCGCCTACGCGGCCATGGCGGGGCGCCAGCTCTCGACGGCCCTCGACCGAGCGCTCGTCGAGGCCGCGGCCACCGAGCCGTCTGCCCGGGTGGCGCTCGCCGAGCGCGCCCTGCTCACCGGAGCGGGGGACGCAGACTGGCTGGACACCGCGCGAGCGACCGACGTGCCGCGGGCGCAGCGCATCGTCGACGTGGTGGAGCGACCGCTGTCCGCGGCTCGGGAGCTGGCGGGGTGGCCAGATCCGGCCCCGGCCGCGCAGGGCCCCGCACCGGCTGGGGTCGTCCCGAATGGAGCCCTCGGCTCGCACCCGGGAGTCCAGGCCTGGACGGATCCGCGCACCCAGATCTCCCTGCTGCAGGTCGTGGGTCGCTCCGAGGTGCTCCCTCCGCCTCTCGGTCTGCTCTTCACGGCGAGCGGGCGAGCCGAGCGCCGCGAGACGTCGCTCGACGTCCGACGGTACGAGGGTGGGGTGCATCCCCTCTACGTGGCCCGGTCCGAGGTGCCTGGATTCACCAGGTATGGACTCGGCTTTACCCCGGAGGCTGCGGGCCGGGCCCTGCAGCGGACCTGGCCGACGTCCGAAACGCAGGCTCCTGCCATCAGTGCCGGCGATGACAACCGATGATGTCAGCGTGACCGCTGACGTGCGTACGTTAGACGGGCTTACGTTTACGGGCTGGCCCCATGCTCCGCTTTCTCCAGAACGCTGATGCGCTCGCCTCCCGGCTCCGGCCGGCGTGGATGTGGGCTGGTCAGCTCGGCGTGGTCGTCCTCGGCATCCACCTCGCCGCCGACCGGCTCGACGACTACCTCGCGCGGGGGCTTGCCGAGAGCGGCATCCCGTGGTCCGAGCCCTCGCTCCCTGCGGGACTGGCGATCTGGGTGGCGATTCTGATCGAGCTGGCTGCGGTGGCGTGGGCGGGGTTCACCCTGGCGGCGGCGCGGAGCGAGCCCGTTGGCGACCTGACCATGCTGTGGCGACGGCGCAGCGTTCACACGGGGCTCGCGCTCGTCGGGTGGCTCCCCATCGGCCTCGCGGGCGCGTGGGTGGTCGGCATGGCCGTCGAGGATCTGTTCTCGGGCTGGATCCCGGGGCTCGGCACGGTTCTCGGCTTCGTCGCGATGCTCGCGGTGGCGGTGCGCCTGTCCTGGACGGGCTGGGTGCGGGTGGTCTCGCAGACGCCCGAACCGAAGCGCTGGGTGCAGGGATGGCCCTGGGCCTTTCCCGTCCTGATCGTGTCGGGGCTCGCGTTTCGGCACGGCCTGCCGATCTGGGGTTGGCTGTGACGACGTTCACCCAGATGATCGCCACCCGGGCTGCGTTCCCGCCGGCAAGGTCCCACAAGCCGGGGTCGGGCGGCCGCGGCGGGCTGGTCGACGCCTTGATCGTCCTCACGGTCTTGCTCACAGTGGTGTTCCAGACCCCGGTGGGTGGCGTGCTCCGGTACCTCGCGGAGCGGGTGCGCAACGACAACGCCGAGATGCCTTCGCCCACCGCGTTCTTCACCACCGAGGAGAGCTGGATCTCGCCCTTCATCGGTGAGGTCGAGGTGCTGCCCCCCGAGGAGTCGCCGCCCGAGCCCACGGACCCGGGCGCCTTGCCCGAGCCCTGGCGCACGGCCGCTCGAGCCGCGCTGTCGGACGGGCTGCCGCGCAACCTGAAGGACCTGCTGCGCGAGCGCGGGTGGCGTCCGACGCTGGCCCAGTCGCTCGTGCTGCTCGACGAGCTGTGGGAAACCCACCGAGACGCCGAGGTCGTGATGGAGATCGCGGCGATCGGAGCGGAGCAGCGCGAGCGAGCGATCGCGAGGGCGGTGGCGGCTGGAGAGTGGGATCCCGAGCGCTACAGCGGCCATCGTCGCTACCTGCCGGGCGGGGCGATGCGGCAGGGCGACCGCTACGTGGCGTCCGCCATGGCGCTCGGCACCGTGCTCCAGATCACCTGGCCCATCGCCGGTGACGTCGAGATCTCGTCCGACTACGGCTACCGGATCCACCCGCTCCGCGGGGTCCGGCACTTCCACAACGGCGTCGACATGGGCGTTGACATCGGAACACCGGTTCGGGCGGCCCAGTCGGGTCGGGTGTCCATGATCGGAAGCAGCCGGACGAGCGGAAAGTACGTGGTCCTCGACCACGGGCACGGGGTGACCACGTCGTACCTCCACCTCGACGGCTACGAGGTCGACAGGGGAGACGAGGTCGAGGCGGGGCACGTCATCGCCCGCTCGGGCAACACCGGGGCGTCCACGGCACCGCACCTGCACTTCGTGGTGCGGGTCGGCGGGAGGAGCATCGACCCGGGCCGCTTCCGGTCGATCGCGGTGGATTGACCCGGGTCCTCGAGCTGTTCGCGGGGCTCGGCGGCTGTGCGGAGGCGGTGCGGGACCTCGGAGCGGTCGAGGTGGTCGCGGCCGTCGACCACGACGAGGCGGCCCACCTCACCTACGTCGCGAATCATCCGCATCCCGCGTACCGGCTGAACCTCGCCTCGGTCCGGCCCGAGCGGCTCGCGGCGTTCGAGGCGGATGCGTGGTGGCTGTCTCCGCCCTGCCAGCCGTTTACGGTGCGAGGTCGGGGCCGTGATGTCGAGGATCCTCGCTGCGCCGCCCTGCTGAACCTGATTCGGGCCATCGAGATCGTGCGGCCACCTCGCCTCGCGGTCGAGAACGTGCCGGGGTTTGCGGGATCCATCGCCCACACGCGGCTCGTGGCCACGCTGCGGGCCGGGGGGTACGCCATGGCGAGCGGAGAGCGCTGTCCGACGGAGCTCGGGGTTCCGGCGGAGCGACGGCGATTCTACCTGCTGGCGGATCGAACGTCCGAGGTGACGCTCGCAGAACCTGGATCCCCCGGCGACGGGCGACTGGCCGAGATCCTCGACGCGGAGCCCGAAGACGCGCTGTTCGTGCCCGATGCCATCGTGGCGCGCTATGCGGACGGGCTCGCCGTGGTGGATCCTGACGATCCCGCTGCGGTCGCCCACTGCTTCACCGCAGCCTACGGGCGTTCGTGGGTCTACAGCGGCTCCTACCTGCGGCAGGGCGGCCGGGTGCGGCGGTTCTCTCCTCGCGAGATCTTGCGTCTGCTCGGCTTTCGCGAGTCCTTCGTGGAGCCCACGGGGCGCCTCGTCAAGCGGTACAAGCTGGTGGGCAACTCGTTGTCCGTCGACGTCGTGAGGAGCCTCCTCGCGCACGCCTGGGGCCGTTAGACGCCTGAGCATGCTGAAGCGTGTCGCTGCGGCCGGACTCACCGTCGCCGCCGTCCTCCTCGTGCTCACCAGCTGGCCGAGCCGAGCCCAGTCGCCGAGGGGTCCGGACTGCGGCGATCCCCGGTCGGCCGCAGACTCCGTGTTCAACTGGCTTCGGAGCGAAGCCTACGATCCGGAGAAGGCCGGTCGCTGCATCGACGCGCCCTCTGGCGACCGGGCGGCTCGGCTCGCCGTCCAGCTCAAGCAGGTGCTCGATGCCCGGGGGCTGCTCGTGCCGATCTCGACCCTGCCGGCGAACCCGGACTACGAGGACGACGACGGACAGCAGGTCGTGGAGATCCTCCCCGACGACCTCCCCGTGCTCACGGTGGTGCGGCAGCCGAACGGGGAGTGGAAGTACTCGCGCGACACCGCCCAGGCGATTCCGGAGCTGTACCGACGAACGTTCTCGGGGGTGTCGCTGTGGTTCCAGAACTCGGGACCGCCGATCTTCCACACCCGCGTGCTCGGCGCCTACGTCTGGCAGATCCTCTACGGCCTGGCCCTGCTCGGCTTGGCGCTGCTCGTCAGCCTCCTCGTGCGCTGGCTGCTCCGCACCCAGGTAGCCAAGGCGGTGGCGCGGTTGGGGTTGCCCCTCGACGAGACGACCTACCGCCGAACCAACGGACCTGTCGTCGTCGCGGTGTCCACCGCGCTGCTCCGCGCGATGCTCCCCGACCTGCAGCTCTCGGTGCGCCTCGCCCAGGCGGTGTCGAAGCTGCTCGAGGTCTCCACGGGAGTCGCGGTGATCGCGCTGCTGTACCACCTGATTCAGGTGGCCGCGACGGTCGCCGCCGAGCGAGCCCAGCGCACGGAGAGCCGGCTCGACGATCAGGCGATTCCCCTGCTCCGGCAGTCGGCCCAGGCCATCTTGATCGTCCTGGGCGGACTCGCGCTCGCCGACATCCTCGGGTTCGACGTCTGGAAGCTCGCCGCTGGCGTGGGGGTGGGCAGCCTCGCGTTCGCGCTCGCCGCCCAGGACACCGTCGCCAACCTGTTCGGCTCGCTGAACATCTTCCTCGACCGTCCCTTCCAGATCGGGGAGTGGGTCCGGATCGGTGACGTCGAGGGGGTCGTCGAGGAGGTGGGGTTCCGGTCGACCCGCGTCCGTACCTTCCACAACTCGCTCGTCACGATTCCCAACAGTCAGATCACCAACGCCAACGTCGACAATCTGGGGCTACGGCCCCGGCGTCGCATCAAGCACACCGTGGGGCTCACCTACGACACGCCGCCCGACGTGCTGGAGGCCTACGCGACGGGCATTCGCGCCATTCTGGCGGCTCACCCCTTGGTCCAGAACTCCTACGAGGTCCACGTCTACGATCTCGGCGACTCGGCCATCGAGATCCTCGTCTATTACCACGTCGTCACCCCGGGCTGGCACGAGGAGCTCGAGACGCGCAGCCAGAACCTCCTCGAGTTCGTGCGACTCGCTCACGAGCTCGGGGTGTCCTTCGCCTTTCCGAGCACCAGCGTGTACCTCGAGGCCACACCCGAGCGGCCCCTGGCCCAGTTCGAGACCCCGTCCCTCGACGAGCTCCAGGCCATCGCGGACAGCTTCGGACCCCGCGGCGTCCGGGCTCGGCCGTTCGGCCCGCCGCTCGAGCGCACCTGGGCCGCCCAGGCCCTTCCCGAAGCGCAGGACCGGGGGAGCGCATCGGACGACGCGTAGCTACCGGCGCTCGAAGCGCGCCACGAGCTCGAGATGCCCGGTCTGCGGGAACAGGTCGACCGGCCAGACGTCGGTGGCCCGAAACCCGCCCTCGCGCAGGATCGCGGCGTCGCGGCCGAGCGATGCCGGATGGCAGGCGACGTAGATCAGCACCGGCACCTCGGTCGACGCGAGACGTCGGGCGACCCGAGGGTGTAGACCCGCTCGCGGCGGATCCACGACGATGCGCACGTCGTCACCGCCAACGATCGCCTCGAGGGCGTCCTCGACCTTCGCCTGCGTGAACGTCGCCTCGATGCCGTTGTCGGCTGCGTTCGCCTCCGCGTCGGCGACCGCGGCCGCCACCTCCTCCACGCCCACGATCCGCTCGAAGTGCTCGGCGAGGTACAGCCCGATGGAGCCAGCGCCGCAGTACAGGTCGAGCAGCGTGCCCCCGGAGCCCAGCGCACAGGCGATCGTGTCGTACAGCACGACACAGCCGGCAGTGTTGGTCTGAAGGAACGAGCTCGGTCCGACGCGAACCGCGAGGTGCCCGATGCGCTCGACGATCCAGGGGCGCCCCCAGCTGCGCACCAGCTCACCGCGCGCCACGTCGGCGACCTCGTCGTTGACGTGCCACTGAAAACCGGCCACCTGGCCCTCGAGGGCGGCGGCCAGCCGGGCCACTGGCGCCTCGTCGCCGCTCGTGGTGAAGACGACGGCGAGAATGCCGTCGTGTGCTTCGCGTAGACGGAGGTGTCGCCAGAAGCCTTCGTGGGTGTGGGGATCGTAGGGCGGCGGCAGGTCCTGACGGAGCGCGTGAGCGCGAACCGTGGCGATCACCCCGTTCATCGCATCGGACACGAGCGCACAGGTAGGGGCATCGACCACCCGGTCGAAGCGGCCCGGCGCGTGGAACCCGAGGAAGCGACCCTCGATGGGGACGCGGTCCTTGTCGGCCTCGCTCACCCACTGCCGCGCGCCGAAGGAGAGCTCCACCTTGTTCCGGTAGCCGTACGCACTCGGAGCGCCACGAACGGCGTGCACCACCGGGTCGTCCTCGAGCACCGACGCGATGACCCCGAGGGCCCACGCGACCTTGGCGTCCCGCTGTGCGGCGAGCGGCATCTCCTGGAGCACACAGCCCCCGCACCGAAGGAACTGCGGGCAGCGCGGGGTCTCCGCGTGGGGGGGCGGGCGCACGAGGGCGGTGCGGCGACCGAGGACCACGCCCTTGCGGCGTCCCTGGGGGACCACGGCGACCCGTCCGCCGACGGGGGCGAAGCGAACGACCACGGGACCGTGCGGGGACCGCCCGAGGCCGTGGCCCTTGTTGGTCAGCGCATCGATCTCGCACTCGAAGGGAGGCAGTCGCTTCCGTCGTCCCATCCCGGCGGGATAACGTGCCCGCGGTGCGCGTCCGGCGTTACGGCGTCGGGAGCGCCAGGAGCTCTCGTGACCCCCATCGGCCGCGCCCTCGTCGGCATCCTCACTACCGTCGTCTTCGTCGTCATCGGGCTGTCCATCCTCGAAGACGCGCCGCGTCTCGGGTGGTTCGTCATCCTCCTCGCGGTGATCCGCGGCGGTGTAGCCGCCAAACAGCTGTGGGACGGGGTTCGCTCACCGCTCGGCTCCACCGACGACGACGAGCCCGCGTAGACGGCCGAGCACCGCTGCGACCTCGTGCCGACGCACCATCACGAGGTCTCCGGGCGGGGCGGCGAACGGGGAGAGGGCCTCGACACCCTCGTCGACGAGGATCGCATCGAGCGCGTCCAGCAGCTGCGGGATGGTTCGCCGGCCGTTCGCCAGCTCCTCCAACACGAACCGCACCGCGTGACCGAGCGTCTGGGCGTGACGCGACGAGAGCACGGGTTCGATCGCGTGCAGCTCGATGTCGACGTCGCCGTACTGGATCGCCCGGGTGTCGCGGCTGCGGATGCGTCGGGGGGGGCGACAGCCCGTCGATGACGCGAGGCGCGGGCTCGATCCACGGACCGGGCGGTTCGGGGGAGGGACCTGCGAGCTCGCGAGCGCGTGGGGTGGCGTCCCAAGCCGAGAACGCAGTCATCCCAATCACGGTGTCGGCTACCGCGAGCCAGTCGCCGACCCCGCCCACCACCATCACGATCGAGGTGCCAGCCTCCGCGAGCTGCCGCGCTCGCGCCACCAGGGGGGTGATGGGCTCGTGACGGTCGTCGATGAGCGCCCGCATGCGGTCGTCGCGCACCAGCAGATTGGTGGCCGACGTGTCCTCGTCGATCAACAGCACGCGGGCCCCCGACTCCCGAGCCTCGACGATCGCCGCGGCCTGGCTCGTCGAGCCCGACGCGTCCTCGGTCGACAGGGGGCGGGTGGACCGCCCGCCCGGGAGCTCGCCGAGGAAGGCCGAGACGTCCACGTTCGCGATGCGCCGCCCGTCCTCGGCGCGGATCTTCACGGTGTCCGGATCCGCCACCACGCCCTCGCGACCGTCGCCCGGGACGTGATCGAGATGTCCCCGGGCCAGGGCCTGGAGCACGGTCGACTTTCCGTGGAAGCCGCCGCCGACCACCAGCGTGACCCCCTCGCGCACGCCGAGCCCGGTCACTGGTCCCTCGGAGCTCGGCAGGGTGACCTGCAGCGTGGACGGGGCCACGAACGGAACCGCCTGGGACAGCGGCGCTTCGCTGACCCCGCTCTCGCGCGGGAGCACGGACCCGTCTTCGACGAAGGCCACGAGACCGTGGTCACGAAGCTGCGCGCGGAGGCTCCGCTGGCGCACCACCGAGCGAACGTGGGCCTCGAGCGACGGGTCGCCGGGGGAGGTCGGGAGCTCGCGCAGGGCCGCGAGCACGTCGTCGAGTAGCTTCCGGCCCTGGCGGGCGTCGATCCGTCGACCGCGGGCGGGGAGTCCCACGGCCATCCGGACGGTCGCCTCCCCCGAGCGCCCGAGCCGCACCGCAGTTCGGGCCACGACCTCGGGGCCCGGGCGCAGGACGTCGATGGCTCCCGAGCGCCCGCTTCCCCGCGACACCCGCCCCCGGTCGTCGAGCGTGGCGACGAGCCGGCGCAGCAGCCAGTCCTCCCGAGCGAGTCGCACCCCGTCGACGTCCCCCTCTTCAGGGGCCGGGAGGCCCGCGTCGAGTCGGGTCGTGATGCGCGAGGGCGCAGCGTAGGGGTCTCCCTGGACGTGGTCGACGGTCAGCTTCACGGAACCGAGCGTCCACGTCCCCGAGAGATCGCGCCACGCCGGGTACGAGCGGCCGTCGATCCGCTCGAGCACCGCATTCAGCGCGGCTTCGTCGCGAGAGACGGCCCTACTCGCCTGACTCGGCGTTGATGACGATCGCCTCGGTCTCGCGGGGCAGGAGGGTCACCTGGACGCGGCGGTTGCGCTGCTTGCCGTCCTGGGTGTCGTTGTCGGCGAGCGGGCGATCGGCCCCGCGACCCACCACGTCCACCTCGAGGCCTTCGATCTGCGAGACGAGGAGGCGCTCGACCGCGCGGGCCCGCTCGAGGGAGAGCGCCTCGGGTTCGGCCTCGTCGCCGTCGGTGAACCCTTCGAGGACGACGCGACCGGGACGACGGTCGCGAATCTCGTCGACGAGCAGCTTCAGCCGCATCTGCGTGCGCGTGGTCGGCGTGGTGGAGCCTTCGTCGAAGTGGACGAGCTCGCGCAGGGGGCGGGGCTCGTCGAAGCTGTCGGGCCGCAAGAACAGCGGCAGGTAGTCGAGTTGGTCGACGACCTCCTGACCGGCAGGGGAGCGCACCCAGTCGAGGAAGCTCCGGGCGTAGCCGGCCGCCGGTCCCGCCGAGTAGAGAATCACGTCCCGGCGCAGGGGGTAGGCTCCGGTGACCAGGTTCTGCTGAGTGGGCATCACCACGGGACCGAGAGCGTCGGGACGCAGGCCCATCGCGCGCCCCTCGGTCACCGACGCCGAGGTGACCGCGACGGCGTGGGGGTCGCGCTCGAGCTGCTCGCGCATCCGTTCGACCGTCGCGTCGGTGACCGAGGCGTGCAGTCCACGCTTTCCGCAGAAGAAGTCCTCGAACTGCCCGCGGATGCTCGACGGTGCCGGCGGTGCGTAGACCTGCATCGGCGCCTCCGCGCCCTCGACGAATGCCCAGTCGTTGACGGTGCCCTGACAGAAGATTCCGATGATCTCGTCGTACGACAAGGATTGCACACTGTTGTCAGCGTGGGCCTTCACCACGATGACGTCCACACCCACGACGTGCCGGACGGAACTGTCCTCGAAGGACCAACCGGCCGACCGGGCCTGGGATTCCTCGTGACGGGTCGCTTCGCGGGTCACCGCGGCGAGGTCGACGTCGCCGTCGAGGAGCGACCGCATCGCCCGGGGAGCCG
Source organism: uncultured Enterobacteriaceae bacterium (assembly GCA_964655065.1). GTDB lineage: Bacteria > Myxococcota_A > UBA796 > UBA796 > DRPG01. The sequence continues at coordinate 46,716 of CAZZLC010000006.1, forward strand.
TGGACGTGGTGATGTCGATGGCGAGGGAGCCCCGGGTGTGGAGGTGCGTCTCCTCGAGGGCCGGCAGGAGGCCCGCGACGAGCGAAGGGCTCGCGGCAACCGTGAGGCGCTGCGTCGGCGGACGGGCCTCGGTCGGCGCACTCTCGGTTCCGCACCCGACCAACCAGACTACGATGATCGCGTGCATCGGTCCTCCACGTACGCCGTTCACGATAGCGCGTGTGACGTCCGCGTGACGTCCGCCACATCGCGGTTTCTCGATTTCCGGGCGCGAAGGCTCGCTCTTGCAGGGGCTTGCAGCTGTCGTCCGCCACGGTCGAATTCACGGACGACGTGCGCCCGAGGTCACTCGCTGCGGATTTGCTCTGCGAGGTACTGTGGCACGCCGACCTCGTTCATCATGTGCAGCTGGGCCTCGATCCAGTCGAGATGCTCCTCCTCGCTCACCAGGATCTCCTCGAGGAGGTGGCGCGTGCCGTTGTCGACCTTGTCGCGGACGAAGGTGATGGTCTGGTTGAGCCGCGGGATTGCCTCGAGCTCGAGCTGCAAGTCGGACTCGAAGATCTCCTTGGGGGTCTCGCCGATGCGAATGCGGCCGAGTCGCTGCACGTTGGGGACGCCCTCGAGGTAGAGGACCCGCTCGATGAGGCGGTCGGCGTGCTTCATCTCGTCGATCGACTCGTGGTAGATCTTCTCGTAGAGCCGCATGTAGCCCCAGTTCTGCATCATCTTCGCGTGCAGGAAGTACTGGTTGACCGCAGTGAGCTCGGCCGTGAGGATCTCGTTGAGGGCCTCGACGACCTCCTTGCCTGCCTTGACCGCCATGTCGCGCTCCTTGTCCGGTGTCGTTTCCGCCAACCCCCTATCGCGGCGCGAGCACCTGCAGTGCAGCACGACAGTGCGGACAGGGCAAGGTCGCGGGGGTCGCTCCGGACGGGCCAGGACCGGGGGCGTCCAGCGGCGCATCACACGCCGGACACGTGCCGGTCACGCGGTGCCACCATCCGGTGAGCGAAGCCGCCGCCAGGGCGATCACGACCCCGAGGATGGGCGCGAGCCAGCCGAGCACGAGGTGCACTCCGGGAGCGAGGATCGACAGTCCCCCGATCCCGATCCCGCCGAGCCCGCTGCCGACAACCAGCCGCCACCGGTGCTCGGGCGCCACGGGGGTGAACTGGGCCGAGGCACGGGCGGTAGCGCCACCTGGGGACCGGAGCTCGACGTCGACGACCGCCATGCCGCACGTCGTACTCGGTTGGCGGTCGGTGGTCGACCGTCGGGTTCGAGGTGACGGGGGACGGATGGCGGATCCGCGGTCCCGATTCCTCGCTCGCGTGGTCGAGGCACTGAAAGCCGACGTCTTCGTGAAGCTCACCCTCGCCACGCCCACCGGCGCGACGCCGGATCTGCGGCGGGTGCTGGGTCGGCGCGTCGAGCTCGCCAGGGGTCCGCACCTGCAGCTCACCTTCCGCCACGAGACGCGCGACGAGGTCGAGAACGTTCCGCTGCCCCAGGTAGAGGCCCGGCTCGAGGGGTTGATCGGCCCGGAGCTCCGCTCGGCGAACCTCTTCGCCACCACGGGCGATCACCAGCTGCAGTGGCGGCGAGATGCCTGGGTGAGCTCCCGCAGCTCGGCCACCCACGCCACGGTTCCGTCCGCCGACCACGACCGGGAGAAGCAGCGGGCTATCGACCTCGATCCGCGCTGGCTCACGGGGCTCGGGGTGCTGGGACCGAACGGCCGACCGCGCCGGGGTATGGAGGCGAAGCACACGCAGATCCTGCGCTTCGTCGAGATACTCGATCACACGCTCCGCGACGGACTGGACGGGGGGCGCCGGATTCGCCTGGTCGACATGGGCTGCGGCCGCGGGCTCCTGACCTTCGCCGCGTGGCAGTGGCTCGCGTCCCGGGACGCCGTCGAGGCCGTGGTTGGCGTCGAACGCCGGGGCAAGCTGGTGGCCCGCGCCGCGTCGCTGGCTCGCGAGCTCGGTCTCGCCGGACTGTCCTTCGTGAAGGGGGACATCGCCGAGGCCCCACTCGACGATGTCGATGTCGTGGTGGCGCTGCACGCCTGCGACACGGCGACGGACGATGCGCTGGCCCGAGCGGTGGAGGCAGGGGCCGAGGTGGTGTTGGCCGCCCCTTGCTGCCACCAGGAGCTCCGTCCCCAGCTCGAGGGCCCGCCCGAGCTCGCCGAGGTCCTCCGACACGGGATCCTGCGGACCCGGACGGCCGAGATGGTGACCGATGCGCTCCGCGCCGCGTTGCTCGAGACTCAGGGCTTCCGCACGCGCATCTTCGAGTTCATCGACGCCGATCACACGGACAAGAACTTGATGATCGCCGCTCATCGTCGAGGCCCTGGTCGAGATCGCCGCGACCGAGCGGAGGCCCCGCGAAGGCTCGCCGCCACCTACGGAGTCACCCGCCAGCGACTGGCGGATCATCTCGGCTACCCGCTCGACGACACCGCTGGGTGACGTCGGGGGCCACAAGATCCCCAGCGTGGGTTCGATTGACTCTTCCTCCACGCGCTACACGGAACTCATGGCGATGATCCTCGAAGTCCCGGTGCACGCGGCTCGCGTGCCTCCCGACGGCCTGGTGCTCGGCGCCCAGGTAGCCGCCGAGCTCGGGGACAGCGGCGTCGGCATCGGGGATCAGGTCCAGACGCCCAAGGGTCCTCGCACCATCGTCGAGGTGCGTGCTGGCGGCACCATCGCTTGGGCGGCGGACGGCGACTCGTCGTCCTGGACGCTGTCGGTGGGCGCCAAGGCCGCGCAGCGTCTCCGCGTGCAGTTCAGCGCCTCGGTGGTCCCCGACGGCGAGGGCTACGACCCTATCCACCACACGCCGAGGGGCGGGGCGCCGCTCACTGCCCGAGCGCTCGATTGGCTGCGGGCACGCGGTGCGGTGGCGGTGCTCGAGGACATGGCCTGGCGCCAGGACCATCAGGGGCTCGGTGCCTTGGCCCACGCCAAGCGCCGCCGGGGAGAGCGGCCCGGTCCCGCCTGGCGGGCGCTCCCCACCCTCGACCAGGCGGGCCACGGGCCCATCCGCGACGGACTCGCGGCGATGGTCTTCGTGCTCGGACTCGGCCTCTCGGTCACCGAGCAGGGCGTGAAGCTCGGCTTCGGGAAGCGTGGCCCCCTGGTCACCTGGTCTGCCGGCGCGATCGAGACCGCGGCGGCGTTTCGGCAGGGTCAGCCGGCGGCGGGGGGGCTGCACGACCCGTCCCTGGTCGGCGGCCGCAACCGTCCCCGATTCTCGCACGTCGCGCTTCCCACCCCGCTGGTCCCGGGTCACCTCCTCCCGGTGGTGGCCCGGTGGCTGGGTCGTCCCGCGCCGGAGCTGGCGCAGCTCCTGCGGGTCCAGCCGGCCACCGTCATCGAGGAGGAGCTCGACGAGGCCTTGCGCGAGGAACCGCTTCCCACGGTCGACGGTCGGCGCATGGCCGCCCAGGACTTCATCTGGCACGAGGTCCCGGTCGTCCCGGCGACGTTCCGGCGCCCCGTCCGGCGACCCGACGGCGAGCGGATTCCCCACGGCATCGACGGGACGCTCCACGCGCTCGTGGGCGCGGCGCGAGCGTTTCGCAAGCTGCGTGACGACACCGATCCCCTCGAGCTGAAGCGCAGGCTCCAGCTCGCGCTCGACGCCTACCTCGTGTCGGGCCCCGGCGAGCTGTCGGGGGCGTGGGGGTGGAGCGTCGCCCAGGATCTGCAGGGGACGCTCCAGTTCGACGGCATCCTCGTGGACTGGGCGGGGCACGCCGTGGCGGTCGTCGAGCCCGGACGCCGCAAGGTGGGCGTGCCCCAGGGGTTCCGCTCGCTGTTCCTGAATCCCGACGACCCCGAGGCGGTGCTCCTCGTGCGCATGCCGGAGGGCGTAGCGGCGGTGCGGCCCGAGCTCGTGGCCGGGCCCCTGGTGCGGTTGCCTCTCGAGGTCGCGGGGGCCCTCGGAGCACGCACCGGCGAGCTCCTGCGCATGGTTGTCGCGGTCGGGGTCGAGGCGCAGCAGGAGGTCGAGGCCCTGGCCCGCGGGGAGCGCCTCTCGCCGCTGGTGCCCCGCGACGGGTTCTTCGAGGAGCTCACGCGGGCGAGCGAGATCGGCGGCAAGCTCGTCGAGGTCGCGCTCGAGCGGCGACTCGACCGCTGCGTCGGGCCGGTCGGCAGTCGGCTGTGGGCGGGCTTCGTGCCCACCGCCCGAGGCAGTGACACCGAGGAACGCGAGCAGATCCAGCGGGCCATCGCCATGATCGACCGGGGAAGCGGGCCAGGGAACACGGCCCCTCCGGGGAGTCTCGGCGATCGGCTCGCCCGGGCCGAGGACCGCATGGGTCAGCGAGTCACCGTCGAGCTTCGCAACCTGTGGACCCTGTCGGAGCAGCAGCTCGCCCAGGCCCCCCGGCTGTGGCTCGACGGCGAGCACTGGCGGCTCGTCGGCCTCGATCCCGACTCGGTGACTCGGGGACGCGCCCGGCTCGCGGTCTCTGACAGCGGCGAGCAACTGCTCGTCGACGCCGAGGGCTCGATCTGGCGCCGCGACGAGCTCGTGGGGCGAAGCCTGGGGCGGCTGCTCCAGCGCCAGTTCACCTCGGGGCCGGCGAAGACGCGTCGCTGACCGCCCGGAGCCAGGGCTGCAGGGTCTCGCGCGTCCAAGTCTCCAGTCGACGTCGGCGGCAGCGTTTCGGATGCAGCTCGAGGGACAGGGCCTCGGCCTCGACGGTGCCGTTCGCGCGGCGGAGGAGTCGTCGCAAGGGCCCACGCGGCTCGGTCCACACGAACTCGCCCGGTCCCTCCGACACCGAGGCGACGGTCGAGCCATCGGCGAAGGCGACGGGCTCCGGCAGCCTCGCGCCCCCGAGCTCGTGGGACACGACGACCGGCTCCGGAGCGGGCAGCAGGTTGGGAATGGGGCGGAAGTCGGCTGCGGTCTGGCCCCAGGCGAAGCTCGCGAGAAAGACGATCATGGTGGCGCCTCCGCACCTGCCCTACCGTCCGGACTCGAAGAAGGCGGATCGGGCAAACGGGGACCCTGGTGCTGCGCACCTCTCCGTGATCAGGGGGCGCCGAGCACCGGCTCGAGAGTCTCGAGGCGAGCACGGGTCGCCGCGCAGTACTTGGCGTTGGCAAACAGGTCGCACGGTGCGATGGCCTCGGCCCGGTAGGCGAGGTCGTTCTTCGTGCCGTACTGCACTTCCCAGAGCTTCTCCCCGGTCGCGGGGTCGATCTCGATGAAGGTCGAGCGGTCGTCCTGGGCGGGGAAGCCTTCGAGGTGCCCGGCCGCGATGAGCACCCGGCCCCCGGTGGTGTAGTCCACGCCGCCGAGCGACCGCTGGTACCAGTTCGGCTCGGTCCAGTCCCACAGCTTCGTCGCGGTCATCGTGGCCTCGTCGATGGTGTACTCGACGGCGCGCGAGAAGTTCCGCCCGTAGTTTCCGTTGTCGTACACGAGGAGCCGGTTGCCCCGACGCTGCAGACCGTGCAGACACTGGGGGTACTCGCTCTCGGGAAGCCCGTTGCCCTGGGTGTCGACGAGCGCGAAGTCGTCCTCTTGCGGCCCGAAGCGCCAGCGCCAGTCGCCCGACGGGATGTCGATGGCCACGACCGAGCTCGCGTAGCACAGGCCCACGTACATCACGTCGCCGACGACGTCGGCCCAGTTGGCGTGGTACACGTCCTGGTCCTGCCCGCCACCGCGCAGGTGACCTTCGTCGAACGCGCGCTGGCTCGAGTAGTTGAACACGACCTGGTCGGTCTCGGGATCGACGAGCATCACCCGGAAGCCGGCGAAGGTGACCCCGTCGCCTCTGGAGACGGGGACCTCCTCCATCGCGAGGAGGCGTCCGTCAGCGAGCTCGCGGGCCTCGTGGTGGTACCGCGTGCGCCCGAAGTCGTCAGGCAGGTGGGGCAGCGTGTCGTAGAGGAGCTCGGAGCCGAAGAGGTCGATGAGCTGGGGCCGGCCGTTGGGGGTCGGCGGCCAGGCTCCGCCGATGGTGAAGTTCCCGCTCGCCGGCTGGAAGCTCACCACGTTGACGCCGACGCCGCCCGCCGCGTTGGGCGCGGCGTGCCAGCGGATGTTCGCGTCGCGATCGAACACGAGGCGCCGCTGTCCCTGCCAACCCTGGGGAGGGTCGGGGAACACCTGGTGGTTGGACAACACGTAGTCGGGGCCGGCTCCGGACTCCTTCACGGTGAGGTTCAGCGTGGGCAGGCGGTCGTTGGACTCCGGGCCCGTGGTCAGCGTGAACGTGGTGGGCGCCTCGAGGGACGACGGGCACACCGGGGCGGCCACGCACTGGTAGGTCGAGGCCTGCAGCAGTCCGGAGAGCCGAAGGACGTGCTGCGTGGCCTCCTCGGGGCCCTCGACGAGGTGGACCTCGGAGGGGTCGCCGTCGAGCGTGCAGGCGACCGCCACCGCGGCGGGCAGGGTGAGATCGACGGTCAGCTGGGCCTCGTGCTCGCTCCACGGCTGCTCGACGAGCACGTCGCTGACGGTGAGACCCTCGAGGGGGTCGCAGATGTCGGGGCCCGTGGTCTCCGGCGGCGTGCCGGTGTCGAACGAGTCGGTGGGAAGCACCGGCGGCCGGCTCTCCTCCACGGAGGGGGGGGCGGAATCCGCAGGGATCTCGTCGTCCCCACTGCAGGCCACGCCGCAGACGGCGAGGAAAAACCAAGTGCGCACGAGCTCCTCCATGGCGAGGCGTGGTAGCCGGCCAACGACCCCCCAGCCACCGAGGTCACCGACGAGTTGGTGTCACGGGGGTAACTTCTGCGTGGGTCATTATGGAGGGCTGCGTCGGTCGCGGGGACCAACCGGAGAACACCATGAGAACCCCCCTCGTCATCGGGCTCGTCGCCCTCGTCGGCTGTCAGGGGGCCGGCGTGCAGAACGTCGAGCCGGATCGAGCGTGCTTCACCGAGCTCGCCACGGCCCTCTCCGACGACGCGCTCGAGGGCCGGGGCATCGGCTCCGAAGGGCTCGAGAAGGCGGCAGCGCTGATCGAGGCCCGCTTTCGCGAGGCCGGCCTGTCGGACGCGGGCGTGGCGTACCGCCAGTCGTTCGACGTCACGGTCGGCGTGCACGCGGGCGACGACAATCGTCTCGAGGACCTCGTGCTCGGCACCGACTTCCAGCCCTTCGGGTTCTCGTCGAACGGGGCCTTCGAGGGACCGGTGGTGTTCGCGGGCTACGGCATCGTCGCGGATGACCTCGGCTACGACGACTACGCGGCTGTGGACGTGGCGGACAAGGTGGTCCTCGCGATGCGCTACGAGCCCCAGGAGAACGACGACGAGAGCCCGTTCGAGGGCAAGAAGCCGTCGCGCTACTCCGACATCCGGTACAAGGCGCTGAAGGCACGCCAGAAGGGCGCCAAGGCCCTGGTGCTGGTCGCACCGGCCCGTGGCGACGACGACCCCGACAAGGTTCCGGCCCTTCAGTCCGGCGGTCCCACCTCCCGGGCGGGCCTCCCTGTGATTCAGGTCACCCGGGCGGTGGCGGACGGCTGGCTCGAGCAGGGCGGGGCGCCCTCCCTCGCGGAGCTTCACGCGACCATCGACGAGACGGGCGCGCCCGCGTCGCGTGCGCTGCGCGAGGTCATCGTCGCGGGATCCGTGGACGTGGTGGCCGACCAGGCCCCGGTCAGCAACGTGCTCGCCTCAATCCCCGGCGCGGGCGAGCTCGCGGACGAGGTCGTGGTGGTCGGCGCCCACTACGACCACCTCGGCTACGGCGGCCAGGGCTCGATGCGACCCGGGGAGCGCGCGATCCACAACGGGGCGGACGACAACGCCAGCGGCACTGCGGCCATGGTCTGCGCGATGGAGCGGCTCGCGGCGGCCAGTTCCGCCGAGAACCGCCGCACCATCGTCGGGCTCGCCTTCACCGCCGAGGAGATCGGGCTCGGCGGCTCGGCCTGGTACGCCGACCATCCCGTGTTTCCCGTCGAGAACACGGTCGCGATGGTGAACCTCGACATGGTGGGTCGAGTGCGCGACGGGGCGCTCCAGGCGCTCGGGGCGGACACGGCCCCCGAGTGGCGGGAGCTCCTCGGCCCCCTCGGTGAGCGGCACGGCCTGTCGCTCACCATGGGCGGCGACGGCTACGGCCCGAGCGATCACACGAGCTTCTACGAGAAGAAGATCCCGGTCATCCATCTCTTCTCGGGCACCCACGCCGAGTACCACACCCCCGACGACGACGTGGAGACCCTCAACCTCGAGGGCGGGGCCGCGGTGACCGGGCTGCTCGTCGATCTCACCGAGTCGCTCGCCACCCGACCCGAGGGTCTCACCTATGTGCGGTCCACCGCGGGCCCTCGCATGGTCGGGGACTCGCGGAGCCGTGGCGCCTACCTCGGCACCATCCCCGACATGTCGGCGATGACGCTCACGGATGGCGGTGAAGGCGTGTTGCTGTCCGACGTGCGCGCCGACGGGCCAGCCGACCGGGCAGGCATCCGTGGCGGAGACGTGATCGTCGAGATGGCTGGGGTGGACGTCCAGAACCTCTACGACATGACCTTCGTGCTCCGCGACCACCGCCCTGGGCAGACCATCGACGTCGTCGTGGAGCGTGACGGCGAGCGGGTCGCGCTGCAGGCCACGCTCGGCTCGCGGGGCTCGGGTCCTCGTCCTGCGGCGCACGGCAGCCCGAACAACCCCGCCACCCACACCAACTTCGAGGTGGGGTCGACCGAGGCCGACGCCGACGGCTGGACCCCGAAGGCTGGCAAGCTCGTGCCCGAGCTCCTCCGCAGCGACGAGCCCCACCTCGCCGATCTGCGCCAGCTCACCTTTGGCGGGGAGAACGCGGAGGCCTACTGGGCGCCCGACGGGCGCAGCCTCGTGTTCCAGCGCACCCCGGCCGAGGGCGCCTGCGATCAGCAGTACGAGCTCGACCTCGAGACGGGAGCGGTGACCCTGCTGTCCTCCGGCAAGGGCCGCACGACCTGCGGCTACTACGCCTTTCCCGAGGGGCAGGAGCTGGTCTACGCCACCACCGAGGCCGAGAGCGAGGCGTGCCCGGAGCCCCCCGACCGCAGCCAAGGCTACGTCTGGCCGGTCTACGACGCGTTCGACATCGTGACCCACGCTCCGGGTGAGGCCCCGCGCACGTTGATCGCGTCAGACGAGTACGACGCCGAGGCCACGGTGTGCATGAAGGACGGGCGCATCGTGTTCACCAGCACCCGCGACGGCGACCTCGACCTCTACGTGGCCAACGCCGACGGCTCGGGGATCGAGCGCGTGACCGATGCTCCGGGCTACGACGGGGGCGCCTTCTTCAACCCCGCCTGCACCGCGCTGATCTGGCGTGCCTCGAGGCCGGAGGGAGACGAGCTCGCCGACTACCAGCGGCTCCTCGAGCAGGACCTCGTGCGGCCGTCCGAGCTCGAGATCTTCTGGATGGACCTGGAGACGCGCGAGGTCGAGCAGCTCACCGAGAACGGGGCGGCCAACTTCGCGCCCTACCCGCTGCCCGACGATTCGGGCGTGCTGTTCTCGAGCAACCTCGGTGCTTCGCCGCGAGAGTTCGACATCTACCTCGCTTCGCGCGACGGCGGGGAGCCCGAGCGGGTGACCACCGCCGAGGGCTTCGACGGGTTCCCCATGTTCAGCCCCGACGGGCGGTGGCTCGTGTTCGCGAGCAACCGGGCCACCGAGCCGGGCGAGAACGACACCAACCTCTTCGTCGCCCGCTGGCGGCCCTGATGGGGGCTCGATGAGCGGGGTGGTGTACCACAACGCGATACCGAGCCCATCTCCACGCCCGGTCCACCAGATCCGACTTTCCCCTCGTGGAGGCGTTGGTGGGCCAGGAAATCTATGTCGATTGCGAGGGACGGACCCCTGAGCGTGCGGTCGAGGCGGTCCGTCGCGACGTGGGCGCGCTGCGGCCCGGTGCGAGCACGGTGGTCGCCCAGACCGCCGACCCCTCGACGCTGCAAGCGGTCGTGGCGTGGGCGGGGACGCACGGCCTCCGCCCCACGGTGGAGCCGAGAGGTGGCGATCGGGTCTGGGTGAGGCTCTTCGTCTTGCCGTCGCAGTTCGGGGATCTGCCGGACTGCGCCCTGCGCGAGCTACGACGATCCTGCGGCACCCGACGGCGGATTCACGAGGTGCAGCACTACGCCATCTGATCGGTGAGCGCGAGGCTCACGATCTCCAGCACCCGGTCGTCGGTGAGCAGCCCGCCGTGTCCGACCGCAGGAATGGCCACGGTCCGAGCCCCGGGGTCGAAGGTGTTCTCGACCGGGTACACGACGAGATCGAAGGTGCCGCCTGCAGTCACGACGCGGTCCGGGGCGAGGAGCGCGGACAGCGGAGGCAGCTCGGCCAGGAGCGGGGATCGCTCGGCCAGCGCGCGCATCTCCGGCAGGAGCAGCCTGAGCTGGTCGACGGCGCCCGTGCCCTGGTGGGGGGTGCCCAGGGTGACGACCCGGCGGATGGCGTCGCGAAGGTCCAGGTGGTCGCGGAGCACCATCCGGAGCACGATGCCGCCCATGCTGTGGGCCACCACGTCGACCCCGTCGGGCTCGCTGTCGACGAGGCTCCGCAGCGACGCGGCGAGACGCTCGGCATAGCGCTCGATCTGCCCGAGCTGGAAGCCGAGCTCGAGGCCCACGGTGGGGCGGCCGAGCTCGGCGAGGTGCTCGCGGAGCTTCCAGAAGCTCGCCGCCTGGTCCCAGTAGCCGTGCACCAGGGCGACCGTGCGACCGCGCCGCTCCGCGGGGAGCACGAGGGTCGAGGCTCGCGGCCGCAGGAGCCGGAACCACCCGATCTCGACGAGGCTCGACACCTCGTTGCGCACCGCGTCCACGGTGATCTCGGGCCCGGGCAGCCCCTGGGCACGGTGGTAGGCGAGGTACCGGGCCAGGTGCCAGCCGAGGCTGCCGAGTGCCACGAGGAGCGTGGCGAGGAGCCCCAGCACCAGCCAGCCGAGCACCTCTCCGGTCATCTCAGTCGACCACCGCGAGCACGTCCTGCTCGCGGACGATGAGGTAGTCGACGCCGTCGACCTTGACCTCGTCGCCCGACCACTCGGAGAGCAGTACCGTCATGCCCGGCTCGAGCTTGAGCGGGGTCACGGTGCCGTCGTCGCTGACGCGGCCAGCGCCCACCGCCACGACCTCGGCGATGTTGCGGCGCTTCTGGGCGGTCTCGGGAAGGTAGAGCCCGGTCTGGGTCTGGGTCTCGGGGTCCTTGCGGGTGAGCACGACGCGGTCGTGGAGTGGCTTCAGCGTCATCGTTGGTTCCTCGGCGTTCGGGGAATCGATCGCTGGCCAGCGTAAGCACCGATCCCACGGGGGGAAGATCAGGGAAGCGCCCAGCGCACGCGGTCGGCATCGTCTTCGCGAAACAGGCGCTTCCACTGCTGGATCGAGAGCTCGAGGGCCACCGTCGCCCGCTCCGTCCACCCGCGGGCCATCGCCTCTCGGCCGGCGAGCTCGGCCATCGCCGCCACGTCGGGGGAGACATAGGCGGTCTCGTTGATCGCCTTGGTGGCTTCGGCGAGGTGCTGGTCCCACTCCTTCGAACGCCCCACGCTCGCGTCGGCGGCGGCCTGGGCCAGACGGATCGTGGCCCACACCGCGCGATTGCCGAACCCCCGGGCTCGAGCGGAGAGCTGATCGAGACTCGACGCGACGCTGGCGGCGTTGCCACGCTCGACCTCGACCAAGGCCACGCGCACGTCGGAGGTGAGGGCGGCGCTCTCCGTGCCGAGGTTGTGCCACACACCGGCGGCCGCGCGGTAGTGGTGGAGCGCTTCGTCCCAGGAGCGACGGTATCGGGCGATGTCGCCGAAGCGCTCGGTGGCCTCGGCGAGTCCCCAGCGGTGCCCCGCCTGACGAAACGCGTCGCGGGCGCGAGCCGTCGTGGCTCGGGCCTGGTCGAGCTCCCCTCTCGCCACCGCGATCTCGGCGAGCCCGAGCCAGGCGTCGCCGCTGTCGATGCGATTGCGGAGCCGCTCGGCGTGTCGCTGAGCCTTGCGGAACTCGGCCTCGGCCCCCTCGAAGGCGCCGAGCTGGACGAGGGCCCCGCCCAGCGCGACGTGCAGCGACGAGGCCATCGACGCTTCGGCGAGCAGGCGGATCCCGTCGTGGAAGAGGGTGGCTGCTTCCTGGAAGTTGCCATTGAGCCGGGCGATGCGCCCTTGGTGCAGCCGGACCAGGGAGCGCAGCGAGCGCGGCCAGCCGTGGCGCTCCGCGCCGTGTTCGAGCCGGTGGCAGATGTGGCGGACCTGCTTCGGGCGGTCCTTGAAGCGATGGACGTCGGCAGATGCGACGAGCCCCGCCACCCAGCGCGGGTCGCCTTCGTGTAGCTCGAGGCCCTCCATGGCCTCCTCCCACAGCGCGCGCAGGGCGTCGGCCCGGTTGAAGTCGCCGGCTCGGCAGGCGGCCTGGATGGCCCGGACGGTCGGCTCCAGCGCCGCTTCGTAGGCTCCGGCCCGCACCAGGTGTCGAGCGAGCCGATCCCCGACGGCCTGGCCGGTGGCCTGGAGCATCGTCGCGCAGGCCCGGTGATGGCCAGCCGCGCGACCCGCCTCCACCGCGCTCCGATCCAGGCTCTCGCGGAGCATGCTGTGCGCGAACGACCACGCCCCGCCTTCTTCGGCCGAGGCGAGTCGGCGGCCGAGCAGGGTGTCGAGCAGCCCGTGCGACGGGGTGAGTCCCCGCGCCCGGCACGCCCCGAGCCACTCCTGCGGCAGCACCACCTGGCCGAGGAGCGCTGCGATCTCCAGGGCGAGTCGGTCGGAGTCGGGTCGCATCGACAGCAGGTCGTCGATGCGCTCGCGCCACACCGCGTAGAGATCGTCGGGCACGACCACCTCGGCGGTGTCGCGGAGCTGGAACCCGCGCCGGCCCGGACGCAGGATGCCGCGCTCCACCCAGTCACCGATCAGCTGGACGGCGAACAGGGGGTTGCCGGCGGTGCGCTCTTCGACCCGACGGGCCAGGGCTCCCTCGAGCCCGATCAGCTCCTGGATCAGGTCGTGGTGCTCGCTGGGGGACAGGCGGTCCACTCGGATCCGGGTGCCGTATTCGTCGACGAGCTCGTCGATGAGCGCACGCTCGGTGGGTTGGTCGGGGAGCGCCTCTTCTCTGGCGCACATCACGACGAGCACCGGCGCGGGCTCCACCGCCTGGGCCGAGAGCAGCTGGTGGGCAACGTGCAGAGCGTCCGCCCCCCACTGGACGTCGTCGAGGAAGACGAGCAGGGGCCGATGTCGGGCCTGGTTTCGCACGAACCGTCGCACGAGCGAGCTCGGATCGGCGAGCGCGGTCGCCTCGGCGTCCCCGGTGCCCGCGAGGAGCGCGGCCATCTGCTCGACGTCGGTGGGCTCGGGAGCGGGCCGTCCGCCCGCCCAGGCGCTCTGCACCCGATCGAGGATCTGCTTCTCGGAGAGGCCGCCCGTGCGCAGATAGCGACCCACCATGTCGACGAGTCCGCTCGTCGCGCTGTCGGGCCCGTGGGTGGCTCTCATGACGAGCGCGGCGCCGACCTCGTTGGCGCGCTCGCAGAGCCACTCGCCGAGTCGCGTCTTGCCGCTCCCCGCGGGGCCGTGGAGCAACACGAGCCGGGCCTTGCCCGAGGCCCGCACCGCGGAGAGCTCCCGCCACAGCTGGGTGCGTTCCTCCTGCCGGCCCACCATGGGGATGCGCCGCAGTCCGTACAGTCCGAGCCCCGCGCCGAGGAGCATCGTCGAGCGCTCCGCGTCCCGCGGTGGCCTCCAGCGGCTCGGCATCGGCGGCACGCGGGTGTCGGACGGCAGGTACGAGATCAACGTGTCCTCGGCGAGATCCGTGCCCTCGAGCTGGGAGAGCGCCAGCGCGATCGTGGTCTCGGTCCGCGGCTTCACGGGCTTCTTCGAGACGACGTTGAGGCGGTTCGCGGCGCGGTCGGCCTCGCGCAGTCGCACGAGCGCGTAGGCAGCGTCGGCGGCGAGCTGGAAGCGGGCCTCCGGTCGGGGAGCGGTCAGCGTCTCGAGCCAGCTCTCGATGCCACGCGGCACGGCCATCCGCGGGCGCACGGGCGGCAGGATGCGGTCCTTGAGGTTGCCCTTGATCTCGTCGGGGAACGCGCGGTGCCCGGTGACCAGGGTGTAGGCGCAGCAGCCGAGGCTGTACAGGTCGGTCCACGGGCCGTAGTCCCACCACCGGCCGAGGAGCTGCTCGGGGGGCATGTAGGCGGGGGTGCCCCAGCGGAAGGGGTCGTCGGTCGCCGCCATGGCGTGGGCGATGCCGAAGTCGGTGAGCTTCACCCGGCCCGAGTCGGCGTCGTAGAGCACGTTGGACAGCTTGAGGTCGCGGTGGATCACGGAGCGCGCGTGAGCGTGGGCCAGCGCGTCCAGCAGGCACAACAGCAGCCGCTCGATCTCGGGCCACTCGAGCGTCCCCATGTGGTCGGCCAGGGTGGTGCCCTCGAGAAGCTCCATGGAGAGGAACGGGGTTCCGGCCACGAGGCGACCCTTGGATGCCTTGGCCGCCTGCTCGGGGACCGAGCCGTAGTCGAGGACCATCGCGATGTGCGGGTGCTCGAGGGGGGCCACCGCGCGGACCTCGTTCTTGAAGCTTTCGACGAACATCTCCTCGGAGGCGCCCTTCGCGGTCAGGAGCTTGACTGCGACGCGTACACCCTCGGCCTGATGTCGGGCCCGCCACACCTCGCCCATGCCGCCCCGCCCGATGCGGGTCTCGAGAACGAAGGGACCGAGGGCGATCTGTCGGATGGTGCCTCCTTCCTTGGCGGCCCCAAGGGGACGACACGAGAGTTTGAGTCACCAGGGTGGAAATGGCAACTCCGAGCCCCGAGGTCGAACCGGCGCCCCCTTCGTCCTATCGGCCCTCACAGGACCCGGACAAGGGAACACGCTCGCACTGCGTGCCCCCCGGGGCGCGCTTCCGCGAGGTTTCGAGGGAATGCACCGATTCACGGGAGAGTCTGTTCGCGAAGACCAGGGTCGACGGGCACAGTAGTCCGGTGTCGCAAATCCGGGGTCCGCGATCGTGAATCCGGGGGGCGGTCCGACCGGTAGTCTGGCGGCGAGGAGGGTGCCGTAGTGGCCTCGCTACCCCGCTTTCGACTCTCGCGGCTCCTGACCATCCCCATTCGGCTCGGGTTTCTGCTGCTCGCGGTGATCGGTGCCCTGAGCTTGCTCGCCGTGGGCCCCCTGGCGATTGCCTGGAGCCACGTGGACCCCGGGTACCACCTACTGACCATCGGCATCGTCGTGCTGATCCACTTCCTCGCCGGGCGAGCCTACGGCGGGCAGGTGAAGCGGCTGATGGCCGACCGCGTCCAGCGACGCACCACGGGCAACGTCGGGTGGGGGCCCAAGACCTCGGTGACCGACGTCCGGTTGGTCGTGCACCAGGCCGAGATGCTCACGACAAAGCCGGGCTCGCGGAGGGCGCAGGCGTCCTATCGCCGGCTCATGAACCGCCGGGGAGCCGTGTTCACCTGGAGCGTCGTGCTGGGAGTGCTCTTCGCGAACCTCGCCCGGGCCCTGGACTGGGCGACCCGCACCGACGTCGAGCTGCCCTGGGTGGAGATCGGGTTCGCGGTTGCCTCTGCGGCGTTCGTGCTCTGGCTCGTCTTCGCGGCGTACCGGCGCCGGGGGACGGTGTCCGTCGTCGCGGCGAGCCTCTTCGGGGTGTGGAGCCACGGTCTCGTGTTGTTCGTCGATTTCGGTCGGCAGCACGAGCACGTCGGGGTCGACCTGCCGTGGGACTGGCTGCCCCTCGGAACCTACTTCGTCACCATCGGGATCGGATGGGGGATCGGGTGGGCACTCGATGCCTGGCAGCGCCGGAGGTTCGGGGGATGGCGACTGCTCGTGCTGCGGACGTTCGGCTTCCAGCGCCAGACCGAATCCCTGTTCGCCCACGTTGCAGGCCGCTGGTCGTCGCTCGGACCTTTCGCGACCATCATCGACCCGAGCTACGCCCGCTTCCGCTTCCGCCGACGGCGCCGTCTGCTGCTGCTCACGATGGCTGCCATCCTCGCGACGCCGTTCGCCCTGCTGCTCGCCGATGCCAGCCGTCGCACGAAGGTCGATGCGGCCGAGGCCTGGAGCTGGGTCGAGGGGCTGGGCAGTGCGGCGATGGCACTGCCCGAGACCCTCGGGACCCGGCCGCCCGCCGACATCCTCGACCAGGTACCGCTGGAGACGGTTTTGCAGACGTCTTCGGCGCTGGCCCTCTACTACGGCGTCTTTCTGCTCGGGCTGCTGGCGTGGGCCACCTGGCGGCTGCGCGCCACCGCGACCCAGTCCGTCGACGCGGTGCGCTATCGCCTCGCGCTCGAGCGCTCGGCCACGTCGCTGCTGTCCTACCCGTCCTTCGAGCTCGCGTGCTTCGACAACGTGTGGCTCGCCACCGTCAAGGAGCTCGTGCCGTGGGCCGACGTCGTCCTGTTCGACCTGCGGGGCTACCACCCGGGCCGCGAGGGCTGTGATCTCGAGCTGCAGCAACTGGTGGATCGCGCCGACTTCCGTCGCGTCGTCTTCCTCGCCGACCCGTCCACCGACCTCGCCCACTTCGAGCAGGTGGTGAAGGCAGCTGCCCGCACGGTCGACGCGGAGTCGCCGGCGGCCCGCGCGCTGTCCGTCGTGCTCACCGTGTTCGTGTCCGATCGGGTGGGCCGTGAGATTCGCGAGGACCTCCCTTCAATCTTTGGGCTTCTCGCCCGGATCACCACCCTCGATCGCGTGCCGCGTCGTCGGGCATCCTGGCGCACCCGGATGGTGCTCGGCATCGAGTCGCTCACCGTGATGGGCTGGGTGCTCCTGCTCGCCTTCACGCCGCTCCTCTTCGTGGGCGCGGTGCGCGACCGGGCGACGTGGTCCGACGCGTGGGGCTTGTTCGCCGCGTCGGTCCTCCTGTTGATGACGAGCTACCGCATGCAGGACCTCATGCTCCGGCAGGGGGATCTCACCGGGTTCTGGAAGCCGAGCCTGTGGCTCCGGAGCCTCGAGGCGATGCTGTTCCTGCTGGCTGCGACCTGGGCCACGACCTGGGCGTTCGGCTGAGCAGCCGCGTCGCCCGGCCCGGATCACGGGTGGGACGGTGGCCGAGGCGTGCTCGATACGTGCCGGATCGCGACCGGACTCTCACAGGAGGCGCACGTGTACTACCGCATGCTCGGCAACACCGGGCTCCAGGTCTCGATTCTGTCCTACGGCTTCTGGGCCACCTTCGGCGTGAAGCAAGGCCTCACCGAGGCCGAGGGCGTCGCGGCCGCCAAGGAGATCCTGCACCTGGCACGCGAGGCGGGCGTGAACCTGTTCGACAACGCCGAGACCTACGGCAATCCGCAAGGCGAAGCGGAGACGATCATGGGCGAGGCCATCGCCCAGCTCGCCAAGGAGCACCCGAAGCTGTGGTCCCGACCCGAGATCCTGGTGACCACGAAGATCTTCTGGGGGGGCTCCGGGGTCAATCAGGTGGGTCTGTCCCGCAAGCACGTCGTGGAGGGCCTCGATGCGGCGCTGAAGCGGCTGCAGGTCGACTACGTGGACCTCGTGTTCTGCCACCGTCCCGACCCCCACACCCCCACCGAGACGGTGGTACGTGCGATGACCGACATGGTCCGCTCCGGGCGCGCCACCGCCTGGGGCACCAGCGAGTGGTCGGCCCAGCAGTACACCGAGGCCTTCTGGATCGCGCGCACGCTCGGCCTCGAGCCCCCCTGCTTCGAGCAGCCACAGTACAGCCTGCTCCACCGGCAGCGCTTCGAGCAGGAGTACGCTCCGCTGTACCAGGCGCCGTACCGAATGGGCACCACCACCTGGAGCCCCCTCGCATCGGGCATCCTCACGGGCAAGTACAACGACGGCATTCCGGAGGGGTCGCGTCTCGCGCAGCCTGGCTACGAGTTCCTCGCCAAGATGCTGGGTCGCCACCGGGAGCAGGGGACGCTCGACAAGGTGCGCAAGCTCACGGAGTGGGCCCGTGCCGAGCTCGACTGCTCGATGGCGCAGCTCGCCCTCGCCTGGGTCGCCCGCAATCCGCACGTCTCCACCGTGCTGCTCGGCGCCACCAAGCGGTCGCAGCTCGAGGAGAACCTCAAGGCCATCTCGGTGGTCGAGAAGCTCACGGACGAGCACGTGACCACGATCGACGAGATCCTCGGCAACCGGCCCGACCCCTACCAGGGCTTCGGCGGGTCCGGTGCTCGCAAGCTGCACACGATCTGATCGTCAGGTCCGGCGCGCGTTCGGGTCCTGCAGGAGCACGGGCAGGGCCCACGACGCGAGGCGACCGGCCGCGTCGTCGCGCTCGGCGACGCGCTGCAGCACGGGCAGCACCTCGCTCGACATCGGCTGCTGGCGTAGGTGCAGGTTCACGAGGGACAGCACGACGCCGTGGTGCATGTCGACGCGCATCGGATCGTCGAGCCAGGCCATCAGTCGGTGCTCCCACCACGGAGCCCGGTCGATGCCCCCGGCGAGCCGGGGCAGGAACCCGATCTGCTCGGCGGCGACCCCTCGAGCGGGGGGTACGGCCTCGAGCCCGTGCTCCACGCAGTCGTGGGCCACGGATGCTCCGATCTCGCCACGACGAGCGAGGTCCACCACGGCCGGCAGCGCGGCGGCGACGACGTTGGGTGGACCGTGGCGCGCCCGCTCGATCAGCCACGCCCGGTCCTCGGGAGCCGCCCGCCCGGCCAGGGCCGCGATGGCCCGGCCGACGGGATCGACGGAGTGGACGTCCGTGGCGAGAAGCAGGGCTTCGAGGAGCGCGCGGTCGGGGCTCGCGACGACCTGGGCGTAGCGCGCCACCGATCCCACGGAGTCCCGGGCGCGCAGTCGCGCGAGGAGCTGACGGCGCAGCGGCTCGCGCCAGCCGATCGTGAGGCAGAACCAGCAGTGGCAGGTGCCGTGGGTGCGGTGCACGCGACCGTCTCGCTCGACGAAGGGACCGAGCTGATCGCCATCGACGAGCACCTGCTCGAGGGAGGGGAGAGGGGCGAGGAGCCGCCAGCCCGCTGGAGCCAGCCACTGCTCCTGGATGGTCTCCGCCTCGCAGGCGATGGCAGCGCGGAGCCAGTGCAGCGCCAGCGCGGGTCCGAGGGACGTCGGGTCATCGGAAATCACCCACCGCACGGCGCGCTCGGTCGGCATCGACCGGATCCAGCGCCAGGGGTCCGCGGCTTCGTGGCCCTCGCTCATCGCGAACCAGGTGATGCACTCCCGCAGGCCGGCCTCGATGCGGGACTGGACCTCGGGCACGGACTCCAGCTGCGGAGTCGGGTGGGGGGCCCGGATCACGAACAGAACCACCTCGAAATCAGCCACCGCTTCCTCCACCTTCGATGCTGAACACCTATGGAGGGGCGAGGACATCCAGGGTCCGGGGCGGAGAGATCGGCGAGCCTTCGAACGAACGCGACGCTGGCTGCAGGAGGCTCCCCCTCGCGCGACCTCGTGCGGACCCACCGAGGCGATCGATACGTCCGCGCCATGCCCGAAGGACACACCATCCACCGCCTGGCCCGCGACCACCACCGCTGGTTCGCGGGCGCTCCGGTGACCCTCACCTCCCCGCAGGGTCGGTTCGAGGAGGGGGCGAGTGCGCTGTCGGGGCGGACCGTTCGTGCGGTCGAGGCCTACGGCAAGCACCTGTTCTACGTCTTCGAGGACGGTCCCGTGCTGCACGTCCACCTGGGACTGTTCGGCCGGTACCGGATGCGGAAGCGGCCCGCTCCGGAGCTCCGCGGGGCCCCCCGGTTGGTCCTCGGCAACGACGAGCGCGAGGTCCGGCTCTCCGGCCCGACGGCCTGTGAGATCCTCACCCGAGCCGAGCAGAAGGCCATCTTCGCCCGACTCGGTCCGGACCCCCTGCGGCCGCGGGCCCCCGGCAAGCGGTTCGTCGACACGGTCGTCGAGAGCCGCCGGCAGGCGGGGGCCGCCATCCTCGACCAGGCCGTGGTGGCGGGCATCGGCAACGTCTACCGTAGCGAGCTGCTCTTCCGCATCGGAGTGCACCCCGCGACCCCCTGCCGGGAGGTCCCGCGAGCCCAGTGGGCGCGGCTGTGGACCGACGCCAGGCAGCTGCTCGACCTCGGCGTCAGGCTCAACCGCATCGTCACCGTCGACCCGACGGAGCGCGGGCAGCGGACGGCCCGAAAGCTCGCGCGCGGTGAGCGGGTCTACGTCTACCGGCGGCCCACCTGCCTGCGCTGTGGCAGCCGCATCGAGACGCTCACCGTGTACCAGCGCAAGGCCTACGCCTGCCCCCGTTGCCAGCCGAGGCCATCGTGAGCGTGCAGGTCGTCTGGCTGAAGCGGGACCTCCGGCTCTCGGACCACCGGGCCCTGCTCGCGGCGGCTCGGCGCGGCCCGGTCGCTCTGCTCTACGTCTTCGAGCCCGATCTGTGGGCGGAGCCCGAGTACGACGCCTCGCACCTCGGCTTCGTGGTCGAGTGCCTCGCCGACCTCGATCGCGCGCTCGAGCCACTCGGTACCCGCGTGCACCGTCGCGTGGGTCGGGTGCGCGACGTCCTCGAGAGCCTCGGGCGGTTCTGGGCCGACCAGGGCGGCATCGGTGGACTCTTCAGCCACCAGGAGACCGGCACGCTGTGGACCTATGCCCGCGACCGGCGGGTCCGCCGATGGTGTCGCAATCGGGGGGTCCCGTGGACCGAGATCGTCCAGGACGGCGTCGAACGAGGCCCCTCCGAGCGCGACGGTTGGGCGACGAGGTGGAAGCACTTCGTGCAGCAGCCGGCCGTGGCGGCGCCGACCACCCTCGGGGCGGCTCCCCTGCCCGACGACGACCCGGCTGCGGCCTCGGTCGAGGCGCTGGTCGACGCGCTCTCGCTTCCGTCCACCACCGTCGTGGAGCGTCAGGTCGGGGGAGCGACGACGGCCGCGGAGTGGCTCGACGGGTTCCTGCGGCGACGGGTCGAGCACTACGCCACCGGCATGTCGTCGCCGGCCACGGCCTGGGAGGCCTGCAGTCGCCTGTCGCCCTACCTCGCGTGGGGGGCGCTCTCCCAGCGGCAGGTCGTGCAGCGGCTCGACCGGTTCGAGCAGGCTCGCCCCCGGTTTGCCGACGGCTACGCGGCGTTCCGGAGTCGGCTCGCCTGGCGGAGTCACTTCGTCCAGAAGCTCGAGGACGAGCCCGAGATGGAGATGTGCAGCCTCGACGAGGCGGTGGAGCGAGCGCGCCCGGCGCGAGGGTTCGACAGCGGGAGGCTCGACGGCTGGATCCGGGGGGAGACCGGCTATCCGATGGTCGACGCCTGCATGCGGGCCCTCGCGACCACGGGGTGGCTCAACTTCCGCATGCGCGCGATGGTCGTCTCGTTCTCGAGCTACCACCTCTGGCAGCCCTGGCAGGAGCCCGCAAAGGCGCTGGCTCGGCACTTCCTCGACTTCGAGCCCGGCATCCACTACCCGCAGTTCCAGATGCAGTCGGGGACGACCGCGATCAACGCGCTTCGCATCTACGACCCCGTCAAGCAGGCCCGAGACCACGACCCTGACGGCAGCTTCGTCCGTCGGTGGGTCCCCGAGCTCGCCGAGGTGCCCGACGCGCACCTCGCAGAGCCGCACCGCATGTCGAGGAGCCAGCAGTCGGCGGCCGGCTGTCGCATCGGGGTCGACTACCCGGCTCCACTCGTGGAGAACAAGCCCGCCATTGCGAAGGCGCGGCGGGTGCTCGAGGCACTGCGCCGCCGGCCGGAGAGCCGCGCGCGATCTCGCGAGGTGTTCCGCCGCCACGGCTCGCGAAGGGGAGGAGGGCGTTGATCAGGGCGCGGCGAGCGTGTAGCGCACCCGGATGATCGCCCCGTCCGGGGGCAGGGTGTTCACGATGCGAACCGTGTTGCGTCGGTCGTCGTAGATGAAGCCGCCGTCCCGCCTCTCGAACGCCACCGGCTCGCCGTCGACCTCGATGGTGACCTCGATCGAGACCGGGACAGGCCGCGCGGTGAGGAAGAACTCGGTCCGGAGGCCCGATGCGCGAGAGCCGAGCTCCGCCAGCACGGGCCCCCAGTCCTCCTTGCAGATCGAGAACTCGATGCCGCCGACCTCCGAGGTGATGGCCACGTAGTCGGCGCCGTACTCGGCCGAGCAGGTCCCGAACGGCGTGAGGGACGAGCCCATCGGACCGATCACCGACGAGAACGTGGCCTCGAACGGGGCCGCTTTCAGCCCTCGCAGGTACTCCACGAGCTCGCCGATGCTGATGTCCACCGAGGCGTCGTTCTCGTCGCTGACCACCATGACGTGCAGGCTGGCTTCTTCGCGCAGGAAGCCTGCGTTGGCTTCGTCGGCCCGCCCCTCGAGGGCTGCGAACGCAGCGTCGCGACCTCGCTCGTCGGGATCGCCGGTCACGCCGAGGAGCACCATCTCCTCGTAGCGGATCTCGGGCTGCTCGGTCTCCGGGTCGATCCACCGCAGGCCGAGGCTCTCCTGAAGGCGCCCTGCGTGCAGGGGGTCGGTCATGTCGGTCGACACGACGCCCACGTGGAAGTCGGTCTCGGACTGGAGGATCGTGTCCAGGAAGGCCGAGAAGTTCTCGGCGAGCAGCGCCTGCTCGTTGGCCATGGAGCACGAGTTGTCGACGACGAACAGCACGTCGGAGGCGGGGACCAGCGTCTGCACGAACACGTCCTCCCTCTCGTTCGGACCGAGCGCCGCGCCCTCGTCGAGGACGACGGGGTCGAGTCCGGCGACGATGGCGGTCTCGGGTGCACAGGCCGCGAGAAAGACGAGGATGGTCGAACGCAAGTGAAGGGCCTCCCGATCCCTGGCTACCATGGGTGCGCCCCGATCCGCAGGTCCCGGTGACGCGCACCGTCGCGCGTCAGCGCGTGTGGAGGTGGCCGAGCACTCGTCCGGCCATGGCCATGCCGGAGAGCAGCGCCTCCTCGACGCCGCCGCCGAGCAGCCCATCGCCACAGACGCCGAGGGTCCCGTCAGCGGACAGGAGCGCGGACTCCCCGACGGGCTCCGTGACGCGGGCGTAGCGCCAGCGATGGGCGTTCGCGGCGACCACCTGGGCGGGCTCGAGCCCCACCCCTTCGCGCAGTGCCTCCAGGAGCAGGGGCACGACGTCATCGGGCTCGAGCTCGAGGTGCTCGGCCGACCAGGCGGGGGTCGCCTGGACGCTCCACGCGGGGAAGTCGGGCCGGCGGCCGGGCTTCGTGTGGTCGCGGGCGATGCGGGCCACGGGGCTTCCCTCCACGTCGGCCATGACGAAGTCGACGTCGGGTTCGCCCGCGAGCTGGACCATCAGCGTCCACGCAGGGCTCGCCCCCACCCCGTCGAGGGCCCGGGCGAGGGCGTCGTCGGGGAGCAGGGGAACCGCCTGGGGAGCGGGGACTGCGACGACGACGACGTCGAAGGGGCCCGCCGTGCCTTCTTCGGTCACCAACCGCCAGCCGTCCGGCTCCCGGCTCACCTCGCCGACCCGGGCCCCGAAGTGGACCTCGAGGTCGCGCTGCAGGTGCTTGAGGAGGTGGTTCGCGCCTGGCGAACCCACGAACTGGGGCCGGACGTCGGGATCGGGCTCGAACGTCCCTCCGCGCAGCGTGCCGAAGTTGCCGGTCCACCTCGCGATCACGCCGCGGTCGCGCCAGGACCTGGCGTAGCGGCCCACTCGCTTGTCGGTGATGGTGAACGCCGGGGTGCCGTGATCGAACGTGGGACCGTCGGTGCGGCGGGTGGAGCAGCGTCCGCCGGCGCCCCGCCCCTTGTCGAACACCGTGACCGTGAGTCCGTGGTCCTGCAGCGTCCGCGCGCAGAGGGCGCCCGCAGGCCCGGCGCCGATGACGGCGACGCGGACGCGACCGAAGGGGGAGCGGTGGGTGTGCTGGGCGTAGCCCTCGACGTCCAGCCGTCGTGCGTGATGATCCAGGGGGCGCGGCCGCACCTTGCCGAGCACCGGGATCTCGGGGTCGAAGGGGCGATCGAACAGCCCCAGCCCCCACATCAGCCCGCCCACCGACGACGGGTCGCGCCCGTCGAGGCTGTAGCGGTTGTTGAGGTCGAAGAGGGTCTTGGCCGCCGCCTCGGGCGACGGCGTCCAGAGGGGAATCGCCTTGGCCCAGGTCATCCGCACGTTGTTGTGCAGCTCGCCGTGGCGGAGCAGGTGCATCTGGGCCGCGTCCCAGAGGTCGTCGCCGGACCGGGCGCGCTGCAGCGACTCCAGGTCCACGACGTCGCGGGGGTCGCGGGCGTGGTCGGCGAGGGTCTTGCGAGCCCAGCCGGGCAGCGCGTCGAGGGTCTCGTGGGCGCTGTGGTGTCGACACCAGTGGTGGGCGAGCTCGCGCCAGATCACGAGCTCGTCGAGGTACTTGTCGGCGCCAGGCCCCCCGACGGCCGCGGCCTCCCGGGCGAGTCGGGTCGGGGCGACCATGCCGAAGTGCAGGTAGGCCGACATGCGGGAGACCCCGTCCTTCAGGGCGTCGTTGCGCTGGCGGGCGTACCGACCGACGCGCTTCAGGAAGCCTCGCCAGCGGGCGTACCCCGCCTCCGAGCCGCCGCGGGTGTGGGGCACGGGCCCGATGCTGTGGTCGATCTCACAGGCGGCCACCAGCGCAGCACGATCGGCGGTGGCGACGTCGACCGGCTCGAAGGGCAGCTCGATCGCGTCGGCACCTCTCCGAGTCGTGGCGACGATGTCGGGGTCCACCTCCTCCCACGGGAGCCCGAGTCGGGCGTCGAGCTCGTCGCGGATGGCGTCCCGGAACTTGAACGCGCGCGTGTGTCGGCCCTCGACGAGGCGTGCAGGCACCACGTTGGCGGTGTCGACCGCCCACACGGCGGTGCGGGAGCCCTCGGCCAGCCGCTGGGTCCATCGCCGCAGCGGATCGATTGGCAGATCCTCCGTCACCACGAGGGCGGCGCGCTCGGTGAGCTCGGCGAGCCACCGGGAGCGGTGCCCGGGCCGTTCGACGTGGAGGCGGTAGGCGATGCCGCGCTCGGCGAGCTGTGTCGCGACGTCCCAGGCGGCCTCGAGCACGAAGTGGTGGATGCGGTCGGATGCGAAGCGGTAGCGCTCGGTGAGCCCCTGCACCACGAGGAAGGGCACGTCGAGTTCCGCGGCCATCTGCAGCCCGGCGTCGAGGGCGGGGTTCTCGAAGCCCCGCAGCCCCACGCGCATCCAGTAGAGCACGAAGTCGCCCTCTCCCGGGGTGGCTGCGTTCATCGGTGTGACCCGCTCGGAGACGGGCGCGGACAGGCGGTTCGACACGGTCACCTCCAGACGGGAGGGCGTATCGATTGGATTCTCGCGCGAGCGAAGCGAGCGGCCGATCAGCGCTCGTAGACGTAGATGGAGCGCTGTCCGCTCTCGTCGACCGTCACGGGCGTCCACCCCACGAGGGGGTGCTGGTAGCTCACGACGCGCGCGCCAGGACGCACCCGCTCCCGAAGTCCGCTGGCGAAGCGGTCCGTGCCCACGGAGTAGGCGGTGCCCCAGACGTAGACGGCGTCGAAGTCGGAGAGGTCGGCGCGGTAGAGGTCGCCGAGCCGGACGTGCGCGTTCGGCACGAAGCAGGTCCGCAACCAGCTCACCAGCACCATGAACGGCGCGGCTTCGATCCCCGTGCAGTCCGCACCGGTCTCGCGGGCGACGTGCAGCAGCACCCGGCCGTCGCCAGAGCCGAGGTCGACCAGCCGCTCGTGCTCGACGAGCTCGAGATGCCGCACGATGCGCGCGAGGTCGCCGGGAGGGGTCGGTTGCCAGGGACCGTGGGTCCACGACAGCACGAGCATCGGCCCGCCGAGGATCGCGACCGCGATCTGCCAGGGCACCGCCACGGCCGCGGGGAGGAACCACGACGGGGTGAGGGCAATCCCGAGCAGCGTGACGGTGAGCAGCAGGTCGCGCCGACGGATGGTCGCGACGGGCGGCGTCACAGCGTGAAGCTGCGGATGACCTCGCGTCCGACCTCGACCTCGACCTCGACCGCGTCGGCGGGCGGCACGTAGGTGGTGGAGGTCTGCTCGTCGACGACGTAGCCACCGGCGTCATAGGCGGTCCACTCCCGCAGGGGCTCTCCCTCGTCCCAGCCGACCGCGGGGGCGGAGAGGACGAAGCCGCCTGCCCCGTCGTCGACCATCTCGACGTAGGCGTCGGTCGCGGGCCGGAGGGCGCGCACGCTCGCGATGTCGAGAGGCACGTCGCCGCCCACCCCCTCGAACTCGGTGCCGTAGAAGGCTTCGTCGAGCGTGTCGAGGCGCCAGTCGCAGTGCCGGTGCGTCACGTAGACGCCGACGTAGCTCGCCCCGTTGCGCCGGCAGGCGGCCTCGAGCTCGTCGAGGTCGCCGCTCGCCGGTCGCATGTCGAAGGCGTCGCCGTACTGGTGCCGGGAATAGGTCGCCGAACCCGGAATGCCCGCGTTGTAGCCCGGACTGCGGTAGCCGCTGTTCACCCGGAGCGCCCCGAGCTCGTCTCGCAGCGCCTGGAGTCGCTCGACAGCGTGCACCTGGACCACCGCGAACTGTCCCTTCGAGGACTGGGCGAGCTCGCCGAGGGCGAAGTTGGGCGCCACCAGCCGGTCCTTGTCGGCCCGCAGCAGGTCGAGATACCGCGCCGGCGCCGAGTACTGGATCGAGTCGTTGAGCGGGTCGGGGTAGTCGTAGTCCGAATCGGAGATCGTAGACGCCTCGTCGAGCCGGAAGCAGGCGTCGCCATCGCCGTCGGCGCCCGGGAAGCACGCCTCGACCTGGCAGGCCGCGCTGCACCCGTCACCGCTGCTCCCGTTTCCGTCGTCGCAGATCTCGCCGGCTTCGATCTCCCCGTTGCCGCAGAACTCTCGCTCGCAGCCCGTGACCGCGACTGCCAGCAGCACGACGCTGCAGCCCCACGTAAACCGTCCCATCTCGCTCTCCTCACCCAGGGGCTCGAAATCGAGCCCGGGCCCAATCTACCGCGTCCGATCGCCATCAGGGTCCACGATGGCCGCCATCGGGGCTTTGGAATCGAACATGCCGAGGGGGCCAGATACAGAACCCCCGACGCTTTCTACGAGCACTGGAGGTCTCATGGCGACCGGTCCCTTCGAGGCACGGACCCCCCTCACCGTCGGGGATCGCACCTACACCATGGTGCGACTCGGCGCGCTTTCGGACGCGGGCATCGGCGATCCCACGAAGCTGCCCTACTCGATTCGCGTGCTGCTCGAGTCCTGCCTGCGAAACTGCGACGGGTTCGTCGTCACCGAGGACCACGTTCGCGCGCTCGCGACCTACGACGCCACCAACGTGGGCGAGCAGGAGATCGCCTTCAAGCCGGGTCGGGTGGTCCTCCAGGACTTCACCGGTGTGCCCGCGGTGGTCGACTTCGCGGCGCTGCGGTCCCAGATGCAGCGCTGGAACGGCGACGTCGCCAAGGTCAACCCGCTCATCCGCGCCGATCTCGTGATCGACCACTCCGTGCAGATCGATGCCTACGGCAACGACCAGGCGATGGCGGTGAACGAGAAGCGAGAGTTCGAGCGCAACACCGAGCGCTACCGCTTCTTGAAGTGGGGCCAGCAGGCCTTCGACAACTTCACCGTCGTTCCCCCGTCGACGGGCATCGTTCACCAGGTCAACCTCGAGTACCTCGCCGGCGCGGTGCTCGAGCAGACCGTGGGCGACGAGACCGTGCTCCTGCCCGACTCGCTCGTGGGCACCGACTCCCACACCACCATGATCAACGGGCTCGGTGTGGTCGGCTGGGGCGTGGGCGGTATCGAGGCCGAGGCGTCCATGCTCGGTCAGCCCATCTACATGCTGATCCCCGAGGTCGTGGGGTTCGAGCTCACCGGCGCCATGGTCGAGGGCACCACCGCCACCGACCTCGTGCTCACGGTGACCCAGATGCTGCGCGAGCACGGCGTTGTCGGCAAGTTCGTCGAGTTCTGGGGCGCGGGCCTCGACCACCTCTCCCTCGCCGACCGCGCGACCATCGCGAACATGGCTCCCGAGTACGGCGCCACCATGGGCTTCTTCCCGATCGACGACCGCACCCTCGACTACCTGCGGCTCTCGGGACGCTCGGACAGCCAGGTGGCGCTCGTCGAGGCGTACTGCAGGGCGAACCACCTCTGGCGCGATCCGAATCAGTCGATCACCTACTCGTCGAACCTCTCGCTCGATCTGTCGACCGTCCAGCCCTCCCTGGCCGGTCCCAAGCGGCCCCAGGATCGGATCCTGCTCTCCGACATGAAGGGTGGCTGGGCGCTCACCATGAAGGACTTCGGCCGGGAATCGGCGAATCCTGGCGTGCCCACGGAGTACAAGGGCCACGCCTTCGACCTCGAGGACGGCGCGGTGGTCATCGCCGCGATCACGAGCTGCACGAACACGTCGAACCCCGACGTGATGGTCGCGGCGGGTCTCGTGGCCAAGAAGGCCCGCGAGCGCGGACTCACCGCCAAGCCGTGGGTCAAGACCAGCCTCGCGCCCGGCAGCCGGGTGGTCACCGACTACCTGGACCGTAGCGGGCTCACCGACGACCTCGAGGCGGTGGGCTTCTTCACCGTGGGCTACGGGTGTACGACCTGCATCGGGAACTCCGGTCCGCTGTCCGAGCCCATCGTCTCGTCGATCGAGCAGGGCGATCTCCTCGTGACGAGCGTGCTGTCGGGCAACCGCAACTTCGAGGGCCGCGTCAGCCCGCAGACCCGCGGCAACTACCTCGCCTCGCCGCCGCTGGTCGTCGCCTACGCCATCGCGGGCACCGTCGACATCGATCTGCAGAACGACCCGCTCGGCACCGACCCCAACGGGAATCCCGTGTTCCTGCGCGACATCTGGCCCTCGAACCACGAGGTGCAGCAGGTCGTGACCGGCGCGGTGACCCGCGAGCAGTTCCTCGAGCAGTACGCGAACGTGTTCGCGGGCCCCGACGCGTGGCGGGCGCTCGACGCACCCACTGGCGAGGTCTACGCCTTCGAGGACGACAGCACCTACATCCAGGAGCCGCCCTTCTTCGTGGACATGCCGCGCGAGCCCTCGCCGATTCAGCCCATCAGCGGGGCGAGGTGCATCGCGAAGCTCGGCGTCTCGGTGACGACCGACCACATCTCGCCGGCCGGCGCGATCCCGAAGGACAGCCCAGCCGCTCGCTACCTCACCTCCCACGGGGTCGAGCGCGCCCAGTTCAACAGCTTCGGCTCGCGGCGCGGGAACGACCAGGTCATGACGCGGGGGACCTTCGGCAACATCCGCATCCGCAACCAGCTCGCCCCGGGGACCGAGGGTGGCTTCACGACGTACCTCGGCCCCGACGATACGCCCGACGGGCCGTTCCCGTGGCTGCACTACACGAGCGACGTCGACCCGAAGTCGGGGGAGGTCGCGAGCATCTACGACGCGTCGGTGAAGTACCAGAAGCACCGGATTCCCCTCGTGGTGCTCGCAGGCGGAGACTACGGGATGGGATCGAGCCGCGACTGGGCCGCCAAGGGCACCTACCTGCTGGGCATCCGCGCCGTCATCGCCGAGTCCTACGAGCGCATCCACCGGTCGAACCTGGTGGGAATGGGCGTGCTACCCCTGCAGTTCGCAGCGGGGGAGACTGCGGACTCGCTCGGCCTGACCGGTCAGGAGACGTTCGACATCGCGATCGGCGACGACGTGAAGCCCATGGCCGACATCCAGGTCACCGCCCGCAAGCCGTCGGGTGAGACCGTCACGTTCACGGCCACGGCGCGCATCGACACGCCCGTGGAGGTCGACTACTACCGCAACGGCGGCATCCTCCACACCGTGCTCCGGCGCCTCGCCAGTGAGACCGCGTGACCTCGGGGGCCCACGGAGGTCGTGCGCGAGTTCACGACCACCGTGACCTTCGCGCACGCGTAGTGCACCCCCGACGTCCAGGATCCCGGTACGCGAGTGCTTCTCGCCAAAAAGCCAAGTTCACGTGGTGATAGACTGATCCGGCGATGCGCTCCTCCTCTGACCTGACCATCCGAACGCCGCATCCGGCCAGCCGTGCGGCGCCCAGCATCGGTCGCGGACGCTATGCTCTCGTGGCAAAGATCGCCGAGGGGGGCATGGCCGCCGTGTACCGGGCGTGGGACGCCCAGGTCGGGGCTTGGCGTGCGATCAAGGTGCTGCTGCCGGAATACGCGAACCGGCCGACGTTGCGGGGGCGGTTCGAGCGTGAGGCAGCCACGATGGCACGGCTGTCGTCACCGCACATCATCCGGGTGTTCGACGTCGTCGGGGACGAGGCACTCCCCTTCATGGTCATGGAGCTTGCCGAGGGCGGAACGCTCGTCGGCTGGCTGGACGCCTACGGGCGCATGCCGGCGTCGCTCGCCTGTGACGTCGTCGAGCAGGTGGCTTCCGGACTCGCCGTGGCCCACCGGCACGGGGTCGTCCACCGCGATGTGAAGCCCCACAACGTGCTCATCACCCTCGATGGGCTCTGCAAGCTCACCGACTTCGGCATCGCGCAGGTCCGGGTGAGCGATCGCGCGGCGGAGATGACCCGCACCGGGTCGACGATGGGCACCATCGGCTACATGGCGCCCGAGCAGCGAGCCGACGCCAAGACGGTCGACCACCGCGCCGACGTCTACGGGCTCGGGGCGGTCCTGTTCAAGCTCATCACCGGCACGATCATGAGCGACCTCTTCCTCGTCGAGCACGAGCCGGAGCTCCTCGACGACATCCCCGAGGTCCTCCACGAGATCGTGGTGCGCGCCTGCTACCACGATCGCGAGCGCCGGTTCCCGACCGCCGAGGCGTTCATCGAGACGCTGCGGCAGGTGCAGGCGTTCCTTCCCACCGACCCCAGGGACACGCCGCCTCTGGTCATCCCGGCGACCGACACCCCGACGGAGGCGGGCCAGCGCCCGTTCCCCGAGATCGCGGTGCTGCTCGACGCGCAGACACCGATCTCCGCCGACTCCCTCGCGCCCACCCGACCGGCCCGCGACGTACCCAGGGGAGGCCTCGTCACCGACGAGGTCACCGAGCTCCGACGGCCCGAGGAGGCCCGGGGCACGCGGTACACGATGCCGGTCCAGCATCCCGCCGCGAACGAGCCCTTGTACGCCTCCATTCCGCCCGCCCCCGGGGCGACCGGTGACCCCGAGATCGGCATCACGTCGGGTAGCTACGCTCTCGGCTCTCTCCCGCCCGCACCATCGGACGCCGGGGCCCCTCCCGCCATCGTCGAGTTCGACGACGACGCGTCGTTCGAGGCCAGGGAGGCGGCCGTCCAGCGCTGGTCCATGGTGCTGGGAGGCATCTCGTTGTTCGCGTTGCTCGTGATGGCGAGCAGTGGGTTGTTGGTTCACCGAGCCGTGGAGGCCTCGTTCGTGGCCCGAGACGCCTTCTACGACACCCTCGTCGACGAGCGTGCGATCCTCGAGGACCTCCGACAGGCGGGGCTCGACGCGAGAGCCCTGGAGCGGCTCCGGGGGCAGTACCACGCGTTCGAGGACGCGACGGCCGAGCCCGACCGGATTCAGCGTGCCACGGCGTACGTGCGGGAGCTGCGTTCCCAGGCGCGTCCGGTGCTCGAGGAGACGGCTCCGTACGGGCTGGTGCGAGCCCGCGCCACCGCCATCGAGACCGCCTACGGGCGGGCGGCGAGGGCACACAACGGCGCCCTGCAGGCGACACGGACCATGCCGGGCCGCATCGCGGTGAAGATCGGACTCGTCCAGCCGCCGTAGTCACTCCTCGTCGTCGAAGGCGCCGTGGCGACCAGCACCTGCCGCGAACCGAGCCGCTCCGGCCAGACCCTCGGCGAACAGGGCCGGCAGGCCCCGCTCGAACTCCGCGACCAGCGAATCGGGCAGCGGCTGGTCGAAGGCGTGATGCGCGCTGTATCGGTCGGCCCGGAGACAGGCCTGGGGGAAGCGGGCGATCGAGTGAGCGAGCGCTTCGGCGGCCTCGCGGGCTCGCCCGTCGTCGACCACCCGGTTGGCCAGGCCCATGGTCAACGCCTCGTCAGCGCCGACGGGGCGCCCGGTCAGGATCAGATCCAGGGCCCGGGACAGGCCGATGGTCCGCGGTAGGCGGACCGTCCCCCCGTCGATCAGGGGAACGCCCCACCGGCGGCAGAACACCCCCAGTACGGCGCTCTGCTCGACGACGCGCAGGTCGCACCAGAGGGCGAGCTCGAGTCCACCCGCGACCGCATGGCCGCTGATCGCGGCGATCACGGGCTTGTCGAGGATGCGCCGGCTCGGCCCCAGAGGACCGGGACCCTCGAGCGCGAGCCGGTTCCGGCGGTCGCGGTCTGCGGCGGCCCCGAGGTCGGCCCCGGCACAGAAGGTACCGCCGGCACCCCACAGCACCGCGACCTTGGCTTCGTCGTCGGCCTCGAACCCCTCGAAAGCGTCGAGCAGCGCCTCGGCGGTGGGGCGGTCCACGGCGTTGCGAACCTCGGGTCGATCGAGGACGACCGTGGTCACCGGACCGTCTCTCTCGGTGCGGACGGATGGCAAGCGAGACTCCGTGGCATACGGCCCTGGCGGGAGGTTTCGTGGAACTGCGCCGCATGACCGACGAGGAGATCGCGCTCGCCCTGAACGCACTCCCCGACTGGACCCACCGGGACGGGAAGCTGCATCGTACCGTACGTCTGCCGAGCTTTCCCGACGCGGTGGCCTTCGTGACACGCGTGGCCTTCGAGGCCGAGCGACTGGATCACCACCCCGAGTGGTCGAACGTCTACGACACCGTGCGCATCGCACTCGTGACCCACGACGTGTCCGGCATCTCCGAACGCGACGTCGCACTGGCCACCGCGATCGACGCGATCCTGAACCGCGCCGACCGCTGATCGCGAGACGCGCCCCGATCAGGGACGACGACGTCGCGCGAACGCGACCAGGCCCAGCATCGCCAGCCTCACGCCGACCGGGGCCGACGGTTGATTACAGCCGCAGCCTTCGCTGCTCTCGCCGTCGCCGTCGCCCCGCGGGTTCGGGTTCGTCGGAACGGGAGCTCCGGTGTCCGCGGTGTCGCCGCCGAACCCGGTGTCGCCCGTGATCCCCGTCGGGGTCGGCGGGGTGTTCGGGTCGCTACCCGAGTCCACCTCGTCGCCGTCGGACACGCCATCGTCGTCGGTGTCGGCATCGAGGGGGTCCGTGTCGAAGTCTTCGACCTCGGCCCCGTCGGTCAATCCGTCGTCGTCCGAGTCGTCGTCGAGCGGGTCGGTCGTGTGGACGTCGATCTCGTCGCCGTCGCTGAGGCCGTCGCCGTCGGTGTCGAAGGCCAGCGGGCTCGTCAGGTGGAGGTTGACCTCGTCGCCGTCGCTGAGGCCGTCGCCGTCGGTGTCGGCGACCCACGGGTCCGTCTCGTACAGATCCACCTCTTCGCCGTCCGGCAGACCGTCGCCGTCGGCGTCGGGATCGAGGTAGTTGGGCACGCCGTCGCCATCGGCGTCGTCGTTGTCGATGTCGAAGTCGCCGTTCTGGTCCTCGCGGTCGTCGGTCAGGCCGTCGTTGTCGGCGTCACCGGCGGGTTCGGTGATCTCGACGGCCACGAAGGGCCACAACAGGCAGTCGTCGTTGACCGGGTCAGGGTCTTCGCCGAACTCGAGCGAGGTCGTCCCGGGGGGCACCAGCGTCGTGACGTCGGCTCGGTAGACGTCCCAGCCGCCACCGAGCAGACCGTCGCCGACGCTCGTGCCGGCCAGGACGACGGTCCCGTTCAGCCGCAGGTCCGGGGACCCGGAGGCCTGCCCGTCTCCCGAGGCGGTGTGGACGAACGCCGAGATCGGGGCCTGGCTCACGGTGAAGTTGCCGAGCGTGGTCGACCAGTCGGCTTGCTGGCTGTCGATCACCACGGAGCCGTCGTTCACCACCACGCGGGTGCGTGCTCCGGTGTTGGCCTGCTGGTACACGACGACGAGCGCGGCGCCCTGGCCCTCGGTCGGAACCGCCGCGTCGCCGACGTCGGCGAGGGTGTAGGCGCCGTTGCCGGGGACGACCGCGGTGACGTCGACCCGGTAGACGAGGTTGGCCGCGAGGTTCCAACAGGAGTCGGGACCGGTACCGATCAGCGTGCCGGTCACCGGGCTACCGGCGAAGGTGTACTCGCCGTCGCCCGTCGCGGGGTCGCTCGTGAGCTCGGCGACATAGAGCCACGCCTCGGAGACCACCGCTCCGACGGGGACGTCGACGAGCGACAGTGTGACGGGCTGAGTGACGGTGTCGTCGATCTCGACGCGGAGTCCCGCGCCGGCGGTGGCGATGCCCCCGCCGAAGCGCTCGACGTTGAGCGACTCTCCGAGGCTGTTGTTCCCGTTGGCCCAACTGGTCGTTGCCACGACAGCAACCGAAACGGCGAAGCCCTGAATCATGAACTCTCCAGCGAAGACGTGGCGCCCCTAAGGCGAGGGTCCGCGGCGGCGGTCCCCCCTCGGTTACTCCGTCCGCCTGGCCCACGCGACACGAGCGATCCGTCGAAGACGTCGGGGAGCTCGTCATCGTCGTGGCTACTGCGCTTCTCGGAGGCGAGCAGACCGTACAGGGCGTTGCGAACGTCCGAGGCCAGCGAGCCTTGGTGGTTCTCGAGGCGCGAGCGCGCTCGCGGACGTGCGGGTCGCGCTGACGCGAGCATATGTCGGAATCGGAAGCGGCTGCATCGGGTCGCTCTCCGATCGAGAGGGCGAGGGTACCTTGAACGACGACCAGCGCGAGCGTGTCGTGGCGGCACGACAGCGACTGCGACAGCGGTTCCTCTCCAGGGGCGAGCCCTCTCGGGACGACGGGCTCGCGCTCGGCAGCGGTCCGCCAAATCGGCACGGCCTGCCCAAGGTCCCGATTGGCCAGACCGTCACCGAGAAGTGGCCGGTTCTGGACCTCGGCCAGCGGCCCTATGTCCGCAAGTCCCAGTGGCGCCTCGAGGTGACGGGCGCCTGCGCCAACCCCCAGACCCTCGACTTCGCCACGCTGAAGGCGCTGCCTCGGGTCGACGACGCGAGCGACCTCCACTGCGTGACCGGCTGGTCCAAGCTCGACGTGAGGTGGGGCGGGGTGCGGCTGTCGGACGTCCTGGCGCTCGCCGAGCCGAACGACGACGCGGCGTTCGTGCTCTGTCACGGGTCCGACGGGTACACCACCAACCTCTCGCTGGCCGACGCACTGCAGCCCGACGTGTTGCTGGTCCACACCGTGAACGGCGAGCCGCTGTCTACCGATCATGGCCACCCCGTCAGGATGATCACCCCTCGGCTCTACGCGTGGAAGGGCGCGAAGTGGCTGTGTCGGATCGAGCTGCTCACCGAGGACCAGCCAGGGTTCTGGGAACAACGGGGGTACTCGAACACCGCGCGGCCGTGGCGCAACGACCGCTACGACGAGTCCGAGCCCGACCCTTAGCGGTTGCTCGGAGGGTCGACGACGCTCCCGACACGGCGCGGACCTCCCGTTCACGAAGCCCAGATGCCGACGGTGGGCGCCTCGCCGTCTCGAGCCGCCGCGCGGAACATGCCTGCGGTGTTGAACGGCATCGCGACGCGACCCTCGTGGTCCACCGCGATGAGCCCGCCCTCGCCGTCGAGGTCCTGGTGGATCGTCGCCTCGGCTGCGGCCTTCAGCCCCTCCCCGAGGAGCTCCATGCGCACGGCCACTCGCCGTGCGGCGCCGAGCCGGGCGAGCGGCTCGCCGTGGCCCGTGGCGGAGACCGCGCATCGGTCGTCGGCCCAGGTTCCCGCGCCGATCAGCGGCGTGTCGCCGATGCGACCTGGCCACTTGTTGGTCATGCCTCCGGTCGACGTGGCCGCGGCGAGCCGACCCCGGGCGTCGCGGACCACCGCGCCCACGGTGCCGTAGACGTCCTGTTCTCCCCCCCCGTGGTCGAGCTGGAACTGTCCTCTCGCGCGGGCCCGTTCGAGCTGGGCGAGTCGCTCGGGCACCACGAGGCTCGCGTTGTCCACGCGCTCGAGACCCTCTCGAGTCGCGAGATCCTCCGCAGCCGATCCCGCGAGGTAGAGGTGCGGGGACCGCTCGAACACCGCGCGAGCGAGACGAACGGGGTTCCGCACCGTGCGGACCAGGCTCACCGCCCCGAAGCCCCGGCTCTCTCCGTCCATCACCGACGCCTCGAGCTCGACCGAGCCATCGGAGGCGAGCACCGCTCCGTGGCCCGCGTTGAACAACGGATCGTTCTCGAGCGCCACGACGGCGGCGGTGGCGACGTCCAGGGCGGAGTCACCCCGTGCGAGCTCGGCGGCGGCGGTCGCGACGATGCGGTGCAGCGAGGACTCGCAGGCGGCGCGGCGTGGCTCGGAGAGGGCGGCGCGGCGGATGAGTCCCGCACCCCCGTGGATCGCGATGGCGTAAGGCATCTGCGGAGGGTACCCCACGCGGATCGCCGGCCGCAGCGTGAAGGGGATTCGGGTTAGCGACCACCGATGTTGATCGTATCGGGTGGTCCCCATCTCTCCGAGCCCCGGCGTCGCGAGCGCGTCGAGGCCATGCAGGCCCTCGTTCCCGATCTCGAGGACGCCTGGGCCGACGACGTACACCTCGTGGACGAGTCCCGCTCGCTCACCGGTTCCGAGCAGAGCGTGCTCGAGAGCCTGCTCACCTACGGCGGTCGGGTCCGGCTCGAGCGGCGGGGCAACCAGACGCTGTTCGTGATTCCGCGTCGGGGGACGATCACGCCCTGGTCGACCAAAGCCACCGAGATTGCCCACTCGGCGGGACTCGACGGACCCGTGCGCCGCATCGAGCAGGCGGTTCGGTGGACGTTCCGGGTGCAGTCGGGCCGACTCGACCGGGCCCGGCTCGACCCTCTGATCCACGACCGCATGCTCCAGGAAGTGGTGGTCGACATCGGCGACGCTCGGATCCTCTTCGAACAGCCGTCACCACGGCGGCTCTCGCGCGTCGATCGCACGGCCCTCGTCGCCGCGAACGACGAGATGGGGCTCGCGCTGTCCGCAGCCGAGATCCGCTATCTGGCGGCGGCGTTCCAGGGCCTGAAGCGCGACCCGACAGACGCCGAGCTCGTCATGTTCGCCCAGGCGAACTCCGAGCACTGCCGGCACAAGACGTTCAACGCGAGCTGGGTGATCGACGACGAGCCCACGGAGCGCTCGCTGTTCGAGATGATTCGACACTCCCACACCCAGGTCCTGGCCGCTGGCGTGCTCGGAGAGCGGACGCCGGGCCGAATCCTGTCGGCGTATCGCGACAACGCCGCGGT
Organism: uncultured Enterobacteriaceae bacterium; assembly: GCA_964655065.1. Taxonomy (GTDB): domain Bacteria; phylum Myxococcota_A; class UBA796; order UBA796; genus DRPG01. Next base: position 83,858 of record CAZZLC010000006.1, read on the forward strand.
GATCAGCGGGTACCGCGCAGGGCGCGTGGCCCCGGACCCCGACACCGGGTTCTATCGGGCCGAGCCCGAGGCTCCGCAGCACCTGGTGATCAAGGTCGAGACGCACAACCACCCCACCGCGATCAGTCCCGATCCGGGTGCGGCCACGGGCTCGGGCGGCGAGATCCGGGACGAAGGGGCCACCGGCCGCGGGGCGACGCCGAAGATGGGACTCACCGGCTTCGCGACCTCCCACCTTCGAATTCCGGACCTCGACGAGCCCTGGGAGGCTCGCCACGTGGGTCGGCCCGGCCGCATCGCGTCTCCGCTGCAGATCATGGTCGAGGGCCCGATCGGGGCGGCGAACTTCAACAACGAGTTCGGTCGCCCCGCGCTCACCGGCTTCTTTCGCACCTTCGAGGCCACGCTCGACGAGACCGTGGGCGTCGCCAACCGCGGCTACCTCAAGCCGATCATGCTCGCGGGTGGGCTGGGCAACATCGTGTCGGACCACGTCCACAAGCGGCGGCTCGAGGCGGGCTCGGTGATTCTCGTCATCGGCGGTCCGGCGATGAAGATCGGCCTCGGGGGCGGGTCGGCGAGCTCGATGGCGCAGGGAGCCCAGGATGCGGAGCTCGACTTCGCCTCCGTCCAGCGCGCCAACCCCGAGATGCAGCGCCGTGCCCAGGAGGTCATCGACCGGTGCCAGGCGCTGGGCGGCGACAACCCGATCCTCTCCATTCACGACGTGGGGGCTGGGGGGCTGTCGAACGCGCTGCCCGAGCTGCTTCACGACGGCGGGGTCGGCGGTCACCTCGACTTGCGGCAGATCCCCAACGCCGAGCCGGGCCTCGCTCCGCACGAGATCTGGTGCAACGAGGCCCAGGAGCGCTATGTCCTCGCCGTGAACCCCAAGGACCTCGACCGGTTCTTGGTCCTCTGCGCTCGCGAGCGTTGTCCGGTGGCGGTGCTCGGGCGGGCCACCGACGAACCCCACCTGCTCGTGGAGGACCCGCTCCTCGGCGAGCCCGTGGTGGACGTGCCGCTCTCGGTCCTCTTCGGGAACCCCCCTCAGCTCAAGAAGAAGGCCGAGACCGAGCCGCTGGGTGAATCCCCGTTCGGCCTCGAGGACCGCGTCGAGATCGACGTCCTCGACGCGGCCAAGCGAGTGCTCCGTTTTCCCGCCGTGGCCGACAAGACCTTCCTCGTCACCATCGGCGACCGCTCGATCGGGGGGCTGGTGGTCCGCGACCCGATGGTCGGTCCGGTTCAGGTACCCGTCGCCGACGTGGCGGTGACGGCTACGGGTCACGCCACGACCACGGGTGAGGCCATGGCCGTGGGCGAGCGGCTGCCCCTCTCCCTGCTCTCGGGACCCGCCGCGGCCCGCATGGCCATCGCGGAGGCCCTCACGAACCTCGCGGCGGCTCCGGTCACCCAGATCGAGCAGGTGGCGCTGTCCGCCAACTGGATGGCCAGCGGCGGCGACCCTGGCGATGACGTCGTGCTGTTCGAGATGGTCCGCACGGTCGGGCTCGAGCTCTGCCCGGCGCTCGGCATCGGCGTGCCGGTGGGCAAGGACTCCATGTCCATGCGCACCCAGTGGACAGCGGGCGGTCAAGCGAAGCGCGTGAGTGCGCCAGTCTCGCTCGTGATCTCGGCCTTCGCCCCCTGCAGCGACATCACGCGGGTGCTGACCCCGGAGCTCTCCGCGGACCCTGACACGGTGCTGCTGCTCGTCGACCTCGGGAGAGGGCGAGACCGACTCGGGGGCTCGGTGCTCGCCCAGGTCCACGATCGATTGGGGGACTCGCCGCCGGATCTGGATGATCCGAGCCTGCTCTCTGGCTTCTTCGCCGCCATCCAGGACCTCAACGAGGCGGGACGCCTCCTCGCGTACCACGACCGCTCCGACGGCGGCCTCCTCGCCTGTCTCGCCGAGATGGCGTTCGCGTCGAGCCTCGGGCTCGCGATCACCCTCGAGAGCGCCGACCCGGTGGCGGCCCTGTTCGCCGAGGAGCTCGGCGCGGTCGTGCAGGTACACGAGGAGGACGTCCCGGACGTGCTTCACGCTTTCGAGGCCCACGGGATCGGCCAGTGCGTGAGGACGATCGGGGCCCCGACCGATGGTGACCGCATCGTGGTCTCGGGCCCGGACGAAGAACCCGTGCTCGACGCATCCCGGCGGGAGCTGCGCGAGGCCTGGTCGACGGTCACCCACCGCATCCAGCGGATGCGAGACGACGCCGCTTGTGCCGACGAAGAGCAGGTCCTGCGTCTCGACGAGGTTCCGTTGGTCGTCGAGCGCACGTTCGCCCAGACCGTGGCGGAGGTCGCGCCGGTCAGCCTCGGCGAGCCGCCCGGTGACGAGCGTCCCCTGGTGGGCATCCTGCGGGAGCAAGGGACCAACGGGCACCGCGAGATGGCGGTGGCCTTCCTGCGAGCCGGCTTTCGAGCCCTCGACCTCACCATGTCCGACCTCGTGTCCGGGGCGCGCAGCCTCGACGACGTGCAGGGGTTGGCCTGGTGCGGTGGATTCTCGTTCGGCGACGTCCTGGGTGCCGGAGAGGGCTGGGCCAAGTCGATCCTCCACCAGGCGGCCCTGCGCAAGGCGTTCGCCCGGTTCTTCTCACGCGACGACGCGTTCTCGCTCGGGGTGTGCAACGGCTGCCAGGTGCTGTCCGCCCTGCACCCACTGATCAAGGGCGCCTCGAACTGGCCCGCCTTCGTGACCAACCGGTCCGAGCGCTTCGAGGCGCGACTGTCGGTGGTTCGCATCGAGCCCTCGCCCTCCATCTTCTTCCGTGGACTGGAGGGGGCTCGGCTGCCCGTGCCGATCGCCCACGCCGAAGGCCGCGCCAGGTTCCGTGACGACACGAGCGCCCAGATGATGGCCGACGAGCTCGTGGTGGCTCGCTACGTCGACCACGAGGGCAACGAGGCGGTCCGCTACCCGCAGAACCCGAACGGCTCGGAGCGGGGCATCGCGGCCCTGACCACACCCGACGGTCGCACGACGGTCCTCATGCCTCACCCCGAGCGGGCGATCCGGTGGCCGATGCTGTCGTGGTGCCCGCCCGAGTGGCGCGAGGGGTCCCTCGACAGCCCCTGGATGCGGCTGTTCACCAACGCCTACGCCTGGGTGAACGACGGGCGATGAGGGTCAGTCGCGGCGCCGCCCGAAGTCGGCCGGCACGTCGATCAGCGCGGTGGCGAGAAAGCCCGGGACCGTCGCCACGCAGACCCAGGCGAAGAATCCCGGGTAACCGAGCCACTCCTGCATGCTCCCGCTCCAGAACGAGGCGAGCGAGACGGCCAGGGCCATGAGGCCCGTGGCGAATGCATAGTGGGCGGTCTTGTAGGGGCCTTCGGCAAACCGGATCATGTACATGAGGTACGCCGTGAAGCCGAAGCCGTACCCAAACGACTCGATCGCGATCCCCGTACACACCAGCGCGTAGCTCTCGGGCTGTACCCACGCGAGGTAGACGTAGACGAGGTTCGGCACGTTGATGGCGACGGCCATCGGCCACAGCCACGCCTTGAGCCCGTCGCGGTAGATCGCGAACCCTCCCAGGATTCCGCCGATGGTGAGGGCGGTGAGGCCCACCGTGCCCTTGGCCACTGCCGCCGCGCCCAGCGACAGCCCGAGCCCGCCGTCCTCCACGGGGTCGATCAAGAAGGGGTAGAGCAGCTTGCTCATGTGGTTCTCTGCGAACCGGAAGAGCCCGATGAACACGATGGCCTGGACGATGTCGGACTTGGCGAAGAACGTGTTCACCGTGTCCTTGGCGGTGGCCACGATGTTCTGACCGGGTCGGGGCGTGTCGTCGGGGGCGTGGGGGAGGATCCACGCGTGCCACAGGGTCGCGACGCCGAACAGTCCTGCGCTGGCGACGAGCACCGTGCCCCATGCCCCCTCCTGGCCGAGGTCGGCAGCGAGTACCCCCGCGGCGTAGATCAGGGCGGGCTCACCGATCAGAGGCGCGAGCCGCCACGCCGTGCTGCGGACCCCCACGAAAGCCGACTGTTGGGAGTCGTCGAGCCCCACCATGTAGAGCCCGTCAGCCGCGATGTCGTGGGTGGCCGACAGGAACGCGAGCACGAAGAACAGCGACAGCGAGGCAGGAAAGAACCACGGGAGCGGGAGCGAGAACGCGATGAGCACGAGCACGGGGGCCATCGCGAGCTGCATCGCCACCGTCCATCGACGCTTGGTCGACACCCCGTCGACGAACGGACTCCAGAAGGCCTTGAAGGCCCAGGCGAGCCCGAGCCAGCTCGTGTACCAGGTCATCGTGGCGTTCGAGACGCCGAGCGTCTTGTAGAGCACGACGGAGACGTTGTTCACGATCACGTAGGGCAAGCCCTGTACGAAGTAGAGCGAGGGCACGAAGGCCCAGGCGCGGCTCCAGCTCGTCTCGGGCTCCGACCCTCGTGGGGAAGGGGGCGTGAATTCGTCGGAGGGCGAGGATGGTCGATTCATGGTGGTCAATCTAGGGCGCCGCGCGCTGCGGGGGAAAAAGGGGATCGTCCGAGGGAGCACTTCGAGGTCGACTGGCATAGACCCTGCGCCGGCAGGGGGCCGTGCCGAGGGCGGTCGGGCTTCCTCGAGCACCTGCGTGAACTTCTCCTGGAGAGGCCTGATGAATCGCGGAGTCCGAATCGCGCTGGTCGTGCTGTTCGGGTACCTCTTCTTTCTCGCCATCGACGCGCTCGGCACCGGCATGAAGACCAGCTTCAAGGAACCGGTGAAGCACTTCATCGCGGACAACGCGGAGTCGCTCACCGAGCTGGTCTCGTTCGTGCTGGGGGTGCTCGGCACGGCACTCATCCAGTCGTCGAGCTCGGTGACGTCGATGACGGTGACGTTCGTGAAGGAAGGCATCCTGCCCCTGTTCCTGGCCACCGGGATCGTGCACGGCGCCAACCTCGGCACCTCGGTCACGTCGAGCATCGTGGCCTTCGCGAGCGAGACGCGGCCGCTGACCGGCAATCCCCTCCGGGATCTCTACACGCTCGTGTTCGAGCCGCGGGCCGAGGGCTTCGAGCGGGCGGTCGGAACGGCGGTCGTGCACGACATGTTCAACATCGTCATGGTCACGTCGATCCTGCTCCTGCTGGAGCTCCCGTTCTCGTTCGTCCTGCGAACGTCGGAGTGGGCGGCGACGCAGCTCGACGGCGTCGTTCGCGACTACGAGTTCGTCAAGGAGTACCTGGCCTGGGTCAAGCCGAGCACCTACACCAAGCCGCTCATCGAGGGCGCGATGGACTTCGGCCTGCCCGGCTGGGCGGTCGCGCTGCTCGGTCTGCCGTTGCTCTTCTTCGCGCTGCGGCAGTTCGTGAATGGGATGAAGGGCCTGCTCCTCGAAGGGGTCGACCTCTCGGACGGTCGACAGGTGGGCGAGATGCTGCTCGGGCGCAACGATCTCCGCACCTTCCTGACCGGCCTCGTGCTCACGATCCTCGTGCAGAGTAGCTCGGCCACCACCTCGCTCGTCGTGCCTCTCGCTGCGCTCGGACTGTTCGGGGTCCAGCGGATCTTCCCGTTCATCCTCGGCGCCAACATCGGCACCACCACCACGGCGGTCATCGTCGCCACGGGTAGCTTCGGCGAGCCTGGCTTCCACGACAGCATGACGATCGCGATCTGCCACCTGTGGCTCAACACGCTCGCCGTGCTGCTGGCCATCGGTATCCCGGGCCTTCGGGGGCGGATCATCGCCGCCGCCCGCTGGCTCGCCCGGTACTCCGCCCGCACGCCGATCGTGCTGCTCGGCTACCTCCTCACCCTGGTGCTCGTCGTGCCCGGCGTCGTGTTCCTGACGCCGACCTGGTTCTCGGCGGGCTTCCTCGGGGCGCTCATGCTCCTGCTGCTCTTCGGGCCCCCGCGCGAGCTTCGCGAGGGGGACCCGGCCTTCGACTGATCAAGCCCCTTCGCCCGAGCGGGCGAGCGGCAGGCGGAGCTCGAGGCGCGCGCCGCCCCGAGGAGAGGGCTCGCCGGAGAGCTGTCCGCCGTGGTCACCGAGGAGCCGAGCTGCAATGGACAGTCCGAGCCCCGAGCCGGAGAACCCCTCGCGGGCGTGCAGGCGCAGGTAGGGTTCGCCGATGCGCGCGTAGTCGGAGGCCCTCGGCATCCCTGGTCCGTCGTCGTCCACGTGGATGACGACCTCGTCGGCTTCGAGGGCCTGCGTGATGGTCACCGCGTGCTTGGCGAAGCGCAGCGCGTTCTCGGTGACGTTCACCAGACACCGTCGAAGGAGCACCTTCGCGAACCGCACCGGCGAGGGCTCGCTCTGGACGTCGATCTGCAGCTCGATGCCCTCGGGGATGGACACGTGATCGCGGACCGAGGCCACGATGTGGGCGGCGTCGATGATCCCGATCGGTCCCACCCCGAGCTCCTCGGACGCGGTATCGACGAGGGAGCCGATGTACTCGAGGTTTCGGTGCAGTGCGTCGACGAGCCGGTTCACCGGATCTTCGCGGACCACGCGGGAGAGGTGGTCGAGCCCGATGGCGAGAGCGGTCAGGGGCGAGCGGAGGTCGTGCAGGGTGGCTCGCGCCGACGAGGCGGTGGAGTCCTGCGTTCGTCGCAGGCTCTCGTGGAGGAGGGAGAGGTGGCGGGTGCTCGCCCTTGCCCGAGCGAGCTTCCGTCGGAGGTCCATCTCTTCGCTCACCCACTGGACCGTGTCCTCGAGGATCGCGAGGTCGCGGGGACTCCACGCGCGCGTGTGGGTGTCGATCGCGCAGAGGGAGCCCAACACGTGGCCGTCGTCCGTGCGGATCGGGACCCCGGCGTAGGCAACGATCGACAGCTCGACGTGACCGGGATGGTCGCGGAACCGGTGGTCCCGAGCTGCATCGTCGACGATCAGGCACGCCCGGTTCACCACGACGTGGTGGCAGTAGGCGTGCGAGAGCGGCGTCTCCCGAACGTCTCCCCACAGCGACTCGGACCCCGCCGCGGCGGCGAAGAACTGGCGCTCGGCATCGACCAAGGTGACGAGCGCCACGGGCGCGTCGAGGGCGACCCTGACCAGCCGCGCGGCCCGATCGAGAGCGGGGCTGGGCTCGCCCTCCAGCAGCCCCGTCTCGAGGACGGCCTCGAGGCGTCGTCGCTCGTGGTCCGACCTCACGTCGCCTCCCAGGGACTCGAGAACCCCGGCGGACGGGGCACCGCGTCGGTGATGCCGATGCGCTCGGCGTGAGCCATGGCGGCCACCACACTGGCCTCGTCCCACGCGTCGCCCACGAGCTGCAGCCCCACGGGCAGACCGTCGACCAGTCCGATGGGTACGGTGCCCGCGGGGAGGCCGGTCAGGTTCCCGAGGAAGCTGAAGCGGGTCAACGACGAGGTCGCTCCCGTGTCCAGGATGGGCTGTCGGTCTTCGCGAGTCCGGTAGACCGGGGCCGGGATCGCGGCGGTGGGGAGCGCGAGGAGGTCGACCTCCGCGAAGCGTCTGGCCGTCGCGCGTCTGAGGTGGGCCCGCGCCCGCATGGCCGTCACGAGATCCTGGGCGGGAACCAGCTGCATCATGCGCATCAGGATCGCGAGCTCGTCGCCGAACTGTGCCCCGTGGGTGGCGAAGTCGTCGCGGACGTTGCCGGCGGTCTCGCTGGCGATGGTCACGGCTCCGATGGCGTTCACGAGGCTGCCAAAGGGCAGCGTCACGTCGACCAGCGTCGCTCCCTCGGCCTGGAGGGCGACCAGCGCCTGCTCGATCAGGAGCGCGATGCGGGGATCCGCGTCGGTGAGCTCGTCCCGCAGCACCCCGATCCGGCAGCCCGTGAGCCCCCGCCCGAGCGCGGCGCGCCACGGAAGGGGGTCGTGACCATCGGGGGCGAAGCGGGTCAGGGGATCGTCGGGATCGATGCCCGCGGTGACCGCCAGCTGCTCGACGCAGTCCGCGGTGGTCTGCCCGATGGCCCCGATGTGGGAGACCGACGAGGCCCCCCAGGTGTCACCCGTACGTCCCACGCGGATGTACGTGGGCTTGATGCCCAGCTGCCCGGTGAGGCACGCGGGAATGCGGACCGAGCCACCGCCATCGGAGCCCACCGCCGAAGGGCAGAGGCCCAGCGCCACCGCCACGGCCGATCCCGTCGAGGAACCCCCGGGGGCTCGCTCACCGTCGTAGGGATTTCGGGGCCCGACCTGGTGCTGAAGCGCGCCATAGGGGTTCATCCCCCACTCGGTGCAGTGGGTCTTGCCCAGCACGATGGCGCCTGCCGCCTCGAGCTGCGCGATCACCCAGGCGTCGTCGGCCTGGAGATCGGTGAGGTAGGCGGTGCCTCCGCGCGTGGCGTGGCCGCGGAGGTGGAACTCGTCCTTGACGGGCACGACGAGGCCGTCGAGCGGGCCAAGGGGACGCCCGGACCGCCACCGGCCGGCGGAGGCCTCGGCGGCGGCGAGGGCGCGGGCGGGATCGACCACCACGAAGGGGCTGCGCTCGGCGAGCCCCGCGTGCCTCGCGAGGAGCCGCTCCACGACGTCGACCGGTGAGAGCCCATCGGCATAGGCCGCGCGCCAGCGGCTTCCGGCTCCGCGCCGGTTCGTGACCGCCGGCGGACCGAGCTCCGCATCGGTCCACCCGTGGGATGGTCGGCCCGCGATCGGCACGGGCGCCGGATCGATCGGGTCGAGCAGCTCGCCTGGAAGCCGGCCCAGCTCGGGCAGCCGGAAGTCTCGGGCCGCGAACGCCCAGAACGCGCTCGCCAGCGGCGGGGAGGCGAGGGCCTGCCGGAGGAATCGGACCGGGGCACCAACCAGACGCGGAGCCGCCATGATCAGCGCGGGACCAAGATGACCGTCTTGTGGCGACAGCCGCGGGTCACCCGCTCGCCCACGAGCCCCACGCCGAGACGAGCGAGCCCCGACTGCTGTCGATGGCCGACGACGAGAGCGTCGTAGTCCTCGATCCGCTCCAGGATCTCCTTGACCGGACGGCCCTTCACACAGATCGCTCGGCCGCGGATGCCGTCGGGCAGCGACTGGAGCAAGGCCGTGAGCTTCCGCGTCATGTCGTCGTGGTAGGTCGCGTACTGCGTGCTCATGAGCTGCCGCAGGTGCGGGTCCACGATGTACGGGTGAGCTTCGGCGGCTTCGTTGACGAAGACGAGATCCACGGTCGCTCCGACCGCTTGGGGCCACACCAGCGCGCGACTGAGGAACGATGCCGTGTCTTCGGCCTCGAGATCGACGGCCACGAGTACTCGCACGAGCCACCTCCTGGGGATGAAACTGGATTAACCCAGATCAGGGTCTCCGGAGATCCAGCGGCCGCCCCTCGAGGTCGGTGAACTCCATGAGAGGGGCGGCCTCGAGGTGCTGGTACTCGACGACGACGCAGAGCTGCTCGGTGCCGTCGGCGAACGGGACGGTCTGGACGTCCGCGATGGGGACCCAGCCGGGGCCCTTCAGGTCCTCGGGCAGGTCGATGGCCCCTCCGGGCTCGGGCATCGTGGGGTCGGGTCGTCCGGCGAGGACGAGGAGGTCGCGAGCTGGGAGGTAGTAGACGCGCTCGACGAGGAAAGCCATGCCACAGGATAGGGGACCGTGGCGAGCCGCGCGAGTCCGGGGAGGCGCAGTGGCGGAATCGGCGGCCAGCGAGGGCACGGAGCAGCGCGAGTTCGGGGTGGCCGGGGCGTTCGTCTCGGATCGCCGCTCGGCCATCCGCTTCCTCGTCTCTCACCTCTCGCGACACCCCTGGCCGCTCGTCGCCTTCGTGACGTGCGTGCTCCTGCTGTCGATCCTCACGTCGACGCTGCCGCGCCTCGTCGGATTCGCCTTCGATGCTGTCCTCGCGGGGGAGGCGAGCCGCCTCTGGCAGCTCGGACTCGCCCTGGTCGTGGTCTCGGCCATCCGACTCGTCGTGGACCTCGGCAGCGGGGTGTTCGTCGAGCTGACGGGGAATCGGCTCGAGCGCGACGTCCGCGACGACCTCTACGTCAGCCTCCTCGGCAAGAGCCAGACCTTCCACGATCGCCAGCGGGTGGGCGACGTGATGGCTCGCGCGGCCAACGACGTGCGGCAGCTGTCGTCGATGATGAACCCAGGGATCTCGCTCATCACGGAGTCTGGGCTGGCGATCGTGGTCCCGATCGTCTTCATCGCATCGATCGAGCTGCAGCTGGTGCTCGCTCCACTCGGGTTCGTGGTTGCCTTCGGGTTCGCCCTGCGCGGCTACATGCGGCGGCTCCAGCCCGTCTCCTCCGCGCTCCGGAGCCGGTTCGGCGAGATGAACGCGGGTCTCAACCAGGCGGTCACCGGCATCGAGGTCGTCAAGAGCCAGGTCCAGGAAGAGGCCGAGGTCGGTCGCTTCGTGGATCGAGCCCGCGGGTACCGCGACCAGTACGTGGAGCAGGGGAAGATCCAGGCGCGGTACCTGCCGATCCTGCTGCTCGGCATCGCGACGGCGCTGGGGTTTGCCCAAAGCCTCTGGCTGCTCGCGCGGGGCACGCTGACGGTGGGTGACCTCGTGGCGTTCGTCGGGCTGATGGCGACCCTGCGGTTTCCGGCGTTCATCTCGATCTTCACCTTCTCGCTCGTGCAGCTCGGGCTTGCGGGGGCCGAACGCATCCTGCAGCTCGTCACCGCCAGGACCGAGCTGGACGAGAACCGGAGCGGCCACACCGCCGCAGTGGAGGGCGCCATCGCCTTCGAGGGCGTGTCGTTCGCGTACGGGGCAGGCCCCGAGGTCCTCTCGGACGTGAGCTTCGAGCTTGCTCCCGGACAGACGGTCGCGATCGTCGGCCAGACCGGATCCGGCAAGTCCACGCTCACCCAGCTCGTGAACCGCATCTACGACCCCGTTCGCGGGCGCATCACGATCGACGGTGTGGATCTGCGGGAGTGGAACCTCGAGAGCCTCCGTCAGCAGATCTCGGTCATCGAGCAGGACGTGTTTCTCTTCTCGAGATCGATCTCGGAGAACATCGCCTTCGGGCTAGGCGATCGGGCAACGCCCGAGGCGATCCGGGAGGCCGCCCAGCTCGCACAGGCCCACGAGTTCATCATGGGCTTCGCGGAGGGCTACGACACCGTGGTGGGCGAGCGCGGAGCCACGCTCTCCGGAGGCCAGCGCCAGCGCATCGCGATCGCCCGTGCGCTCCTCACCGACCCGCGCATCCTGATCATCGACGACAGCACCTCGGCCGTCGACAGCGCCACCGAAGACCAGATCCAGCGTGCGATCGGCGCGGTTCGGCGGGGACGGACCACGCTGATGATCACCCACCGGCTCTACCAGATCCGTCGAGCCGACTGGATTCTGGTGCTCGACCGGGGCCGACTGGTCGACCAGGGCAACCACGACGCCCTTCTCGAGCGAAGCGCTCGCTATCAGCGGATCTTCGCCCGGGCATCCACGACGCCGAGCGCGTGAACGTCAGACTGCGGCGGTCTCGACGACGGTCTCGACGGGAGCCACCGGGGTCGCGGCGACGGGGTCGAAGCCCACTGCGGCTCCGTCCCGCCACTGCCGGAGGGACGCGCGCGCTCCGTCTGGCGTTCGCTCGATGCGCACGTGGGTGTAGGTCTTGCGCGGGTCTCCACGAGGCGCCCAGGTGCCGGTGTTGAGGTAGGCGCCATCGTCCTCGACGTGGTGGACGGGGTCGTGGCTGTGACCCATCACCACGTAGGGGACGTCGACGATGCGTCGAACCGCGGCGGCCTGCCGTCGCATTGCGCGACGCGGATCCGTGGGCTCCCGGGACATGGCGGAGGCGAGCACCAGGAGGGCCACCACGGGGGTGACGGCCATCGCGACGATGCCCTGATACGCCGCTGGGGTGAGGAGGACCAGGGCGAGCGCGCTGGGCGCGGCCACCAGAAGCGCTACGCGGTCGAACATGAGCGCCCGGAGGAGACGCCCGAGCCGGTTCGCGACCGGCGGACGCCAGAGCTCGACCAGGGCCTCGAGGCGCTCCCGACCGAGCCCCGACTGCTCCGCGAGGGCCCCGAAGCGCCGCTCGACGCGTGCTCCGTGGGCCTCGAGCTGCTCGCGCCCCAGGGCTCGCCAGTGATCGTAGAGCCGCCGGCACATGTCCCAGTACGCGACGAAGACCCTGGTCATCTGCCAGGGTCCCTGCGACGCCCACAGGCGGAGGTAGGCGATCGCGCCCTGGTGGACCACCGCGTGGACCTCGTCGCCGAACTGGCTGCCGAGGTATCGCAGCAAGAGCCCCCCGATGTTGGGGTCCACCTCGACCTCGTCGATGGCCGGCGCCAGCGGGTGCTCGAAGGAGCAGTAGGGGTCGTACTGGTGTCCGTGCTCGATCCACACGACGCCCGGCTCGTACAAGAACCAGTCGTGAAAGGCCACCCGGCTGCGGATCGCGGCGGGGTCGGCACCCGGATGCTCGGTGGACCAGCCGTCGGCGATTCCGTCCACGAAGGCCTGCTGTACGGCAGGCCAGTGCAGCTCGATGTCGTGGTTGCCGATGACGACGGCGATCTCGTTTCCGGCTCCGACGAAGCGGGCCATCGCGCGGAAGACCGACGCATGGTGCTCGGCCATCGCCCGCATCTTGATCGCGGCGGCGTCCTCCCGACCTCCGAGTCCGTAGCGGGCATCGTGGGGATGGAGCTCCCCCGGTGGCTGCGGTGCGGCCTCGGGGAGCATGACGATGCCGACCATCTCGAGCATGTCCCCGTTGATCACCAGCTTCCAGGGGCCGCCGTTCTCGCGGTGGTGATCGAAGAAGGTGACCAGGGCCTTCTCGAGGGCCTCCGTCGTGCGGATCGACGATCCCAGGTCTTCAGCGAGGTGCAGGTCGCTGATCACGAGATAGTGCGGCTCGCCCACGAGAAGCCTCCTGGCGGCTACATGACCCCTCGCGGGGGTCGGCAGGGCGAAGATGCTGCGACAGCTACGTCACAGTACCGGTTTGCACCTTGGTTGTCCGTGGATGCGCGGTCCGCCGGAGCGCTCGCGAACCGGGCGTCATCGTCGCTCCACCTGACTACTCGACGGCGAGCTCGACGATCACGGGGCGGTGATCCGAGCACCCGACGTCGGGCAGCTCGGCCCCGACGACAGGGAGGTCGGGCGAGGCGTAGATGTAGTCGATGCGCAGCGGTAGCCAGCCGAACAAGGAGACGGTGCCACCGAAGCCCTCGCCGCCACGCTCCCAGCCGTCGACGAGGTGCTGGCGGAGGTGGGCGTGGAGGCTCGCGTCGCGGGTGGAGTTGAAGTCGCCCGCCACCACGGTGGGATCCTCGAAGCGCGCCACCCGCTCGAGCAGAGCGGCGGCCTGATCCGACTGGCCGCGCACGATCGCGGATCCCTGCTCGCCGAGCTCCTGCAGCGAGTCGGGCTCCCCCTGGGCCAGGCTGCGCACTCCGGACCGGATCTTCTTCGCCACGTACTCGTAGGGCGACAGGTGGACGGCGAGCAGGTTGAACAGCGTGCCTCCGTGCTCGACCTCGGAGAAGACGTAGTACCAGTCTTGTTGGTCGACGAAGCGATGGGCCTGTCCGCTACGGACCGACCAGTCGCCCCGCGCGCAGGCGGCGAGCCCGCCGTGGGTGGGGCCCGAGCTGGAGAGGTAGCCGTGCTGGGTGCAGTCCATGCCGAGCGCGCGCTCCAGCCGCTGGACGTCCTCGCTCGAGACCTCGAGCAGGGTGAGCACGTCGACCTCGGCATCCGAGATGGCGTCGACGGCGCACGCGAAGGGATCACCCTTGTCGTCGGGACCTCCCCAGAGGCGGCGCAGGTTCCAGTTCATCACGCGCACCGTCTCCCCGCGGGCCTCGACCCCCCGAGCCGGCCAGCTCGGCCCCCAGAGCATCGCCCCCATGGCGATCACGGACGCGATCGCCGCGGGCAGGGCGCGACGGTCGGGGAGCACGGACCACAGCGCGAACAGGCTCATCGCGGTGAGCAGGTACAGGTAGGGCAACACGGCGACGGCGGCGGCGAGCGACGCCGGGGGAGCGGAGAGCTGGCGGCCGAGCGCGGTGAGTCCGGCCAACACGAGCACGGCGGCAACCCCGAGTCCCGTGACGACCAGCCCGACGACGCCTCCATCCCGACGCCGCACCTTCATCAGCGCGGGCTTGCGACGTCGCGGGGCCGGCGTGACCTCCGATCCGGGAGAAACGGACGGGGTCTTGGTGTCGGACTTGGACGGTTCGTCTTCCACACCGGTCACCTATCGCGCGTCAGGGTGACAGCGTGGTTCGTCGGCACGTCGCGCACCTCGCTGATTTCACCGTCCGGCCAGTGCACCGTGAGGCGACGGATCTTGGCGCGTTCCCCGGTTCCCAGGTGTCGCTCGAAGGGCTCGGCGGACGCGAACCCCTGGCCTCCGGAGGAGACGTCGGCCCGCACGGTGTCTCGGCCGATTCGGGCCTCGATGCGCGCGCCCACCGCCCAGGGGTCCGGGCCGGATTGCCGAAGTCGCACGAGGACCCCTCCAGACCGGGGGTCGCAGCGCGAGAGCGCGAACCTGGTCACCCCGTCGAGCTCTCGCTTCACGATGTCGAGCCAGCCGTCGCGGTCGAGGTCCGCGAGGGCTGCCCCGCGGCCGATCCCGGGGTCTGCGAGCCCCCAAGACGGCGCGGTGTCGGTGAACGTGTAGTCCTCGTCGCCGTCGTTGAGGTACAAGGCGTCGCCCTGGCGCTCGGGGTTCTCCCAGACCGGGTTGTCGTTCCGCACGAACCCGAACAGCGTGAGCACGTCGAGGTCGGTGTCGTTGTCGACGTCACCGAGCAGGGTGCCCCAGCCCACCAGTTGGTTGCGGCGTCGCACGTTCACGAGACCGCGGGCCGCCGCGGTCTCGACCCAGCGTCCGTCGCTGGCCCGGCTCTCGAACAGTGCGTGGTTCCCCCAGTTGGGGATGGCGAGATCGAGCCAGCCGTCGCGATTGAGGTCGCCGACCCCGAGGCCCATCCCCGTCATCGACTGCACGAGTCCGCTGGTGCCGTCGTCGATGACGAGCTCACCGCCTTCGTTCCACAGCACCTGGTTGGGCCAGCGCACCCCGAAGTCGTTGACGACGTAGAGGTCCAGGTCTCCGTCGGTGTCGAGGTCCAGCAGTCCGCCGGCGAACGTGTAGCCGTCGCTGACCGCATCTGGCAGGGCCTCCCGCTCGAAGGTCCCGTCGCCTCGGTTGCGGTACACGAAGCTGGGCTCTCCGGGGTCCATGTCGACCTGCCGGGTGCCGGGCGTGTCGTCCACGAGCCCATAGTTCCCGACGAAGAGGTCGAGGTCGGCGTCTCCGTCGATGTCCCCCCACGACGAGGTGGTGCTCCGGAAGCAGCTTACGGTGCCGTCGCGGTGGTGGGGGCCGCACCCGTCGACCCCGGCTTCGTCGGTGACGTCGGTGAAGCGACGATCGCCGTCGTTGCGAAGCAGTCGGTTCCGGCCCAGGTCCGGGTCCACGGCGGGGACGGGGGCACCGCGGACGCGCATCACGTACACGTCGAGGTCGCCGTCGGCGTCGAAATCGGCCACGGTGGTGCCCGACGCGAAGGAGAGGCCCGCGTCGCCGAGCGCCACGGGGGCTGCGTTCCAGGGCTCGGGTCCGAAGAGGACCTCGATGCCGGACTCCAGAGCGAGCAGCACGTCGAGGGCGCCGTCATCGTCGAGATCGGCAATCGTGATGCCGCCGCCCCAGGTCCACGGCCACGACACGGGCTCGCTCACGCGCTCCAGCACCTCGAAGGGTCCGAGGGTCGCTCGGGCACCGGATTCGGGGCAATCGAGCGGCACGCTCTCGACGGAAACGGGCACGAGCGCGGGGCGCTGGCAGGCGATGGCGAGCAGGACGACCATGGGCTGTCGATGAGATGTCCGACCTCGGAACCGCTGTCGACCTCGGATACGTCTCGGGCCGGAGGGGTCGTGGAGCTTCCTGCGCTCGGGTCCCGTGTCGAGGTCGTGGTCGAGATCCCCAAGGGCTCGCGCGTCAAGCGCCGCCCCGACGGGTCGATCGAGTACGCCTCTCCGCTCGGGGTGCCCTTCGACTATGGCAGCGTGCCCGACCTCGTGTCCGGCGATGGGGATCCGCTGGATGCGATCATCCTGGGCGGTCCCCGGTCGGTGGGCACTCGACTGTCGGTGCAGGTGCACGGCGTGGTGCCGTTCGTAGATGCTGGACGGAACGACCCCAAGCTCGTGTGCGCCGATCGGCCGCCCGCGCCCGCCGACTGGAGGCTCGTGTCGCGGTTCCTCTGGTGGTTCGTCCGGCTCAAGCGCCTGGTCAACGCGGTGCGCGGGGCGGAAGGAGCCACCAGCGTCGGCCGGATTGTCAGTACGGCACGGCGAACCTGAACGCTTTCCTTACGTATCCGCTACAAACGGGGACACGGTCACAAACGGGCCGCGGCATGGACTACGATGGCGCGGTCGGGAGGTTCCGTGATCCTGTTCCGTTTCGTCTTTGCCATCCTGGCGGTGGTCGTCGCGCCCAGTGCCTTCGCACAGGATGCGGATAGCTGCTTCGGCGTCATCGATTTTGCCGACGAGATCACCGTGGACGGGATCACGGAGACCGGTCGGACCGATCTCGGCACGGGCCTCGAGCGCCTCGAGCTCGAGGTCACGCTCGAGAACACCACCGACGGAGAGTTCTCGCGCGCCGAGGCGTTCCCCGACGAGCAAGCGGTGTTCGACGGCTATGGCGGCCGCGTGTTCGCGCCCGCGATCTACGAGACTATCGACCCCAACGCGACGGTGACGCCCACGGCGGCTCTGCTCGTCGACATTCCGTCCGCCAACGTCGACCAGTTCGTGACCGATCTGACCGACGGCACCCTCTCCACGATCGTCCACGCCGAGCAGGTCCCCGAGCTCCAGGACGACGTGTCGGTCCACGAGTGGACGTCGGCCGACGAGGTCGCCTATCTCGACGGTGACAACCTCGAGCCGGTGGGTCCCGTCTACACCTTCCGGCTCGACTACCCGGACGGCGCCCCGCAGGCCTTCGTCGACGCCGCCGCCGGCAACAAGCTCTGGATCGAGCCCCAGACCGGGCTCGGCACCGAGGTCATTCCCGCCGAGTACCACTTCTTGCGCGCTACGAGCGTGCTCGTCGGCCCGTCGCCCAATGGAGTGGGCGATCAGGTCGACATCACGGCCGTGGAGAGCGGTGATCAGGAGGATCTGGCGGAGATCTACGCCAGCGCCACGCTCTGCAACGCGCCCGCCACGGGCTTCTGCAGCAGCCGCGGGGGCACCCGCAGCGGGGCCAACAACGACACCAGCGATCCCGAGGAGGCCGACCAGGGTTCGCGGCCCATCCGCTTCAACGCGCTCGCGAACGCCGAGGCGGGCTTCGAGCTGTCGGGTCAGTTCCACCCCGTCTGCATCCGTCCCATCTTCGTGGTCAAGCTCCGCCGCGGCGACAGCCGGTTCGAGCTCGGGGTGCGCGGCGAGGTCGAGCTCGCGATGAACTTCTCGGCGAGCCTCGAGTCCGAGCTCGCGGTCAGCGAAGAGATCGAGGTCGGGCTCGGCGACGTGTGCTTCCCGGTCGCCAACCTCACCATGGGTCCCGTCACGGTGACCCTGGCCGCCGAGCTCTCGCAGGCGGTGTTCGCGAGGGCGGCGGCGCGCGCGGGGACCAACATCGGGTGGAGTCACCGGGTGGAGTTCGGGCTGGTCGTGGTGTGCGAGACGGGGCAGGGCTGCCGCGACGAGATCGTCCTCTCGGGCCCCCCGTTCGCGTTCACCCCCCCGCAGCTCGCGCACGTGGCCGACGCGACCGTGTCGACCGGAGCGCGAATCGGCGCGGCGCTCTACATCGGAAGCGCCATCTACCCCGCCTGTGACGACACGGCGTTCGGCGGGCGCGCGGGTCTCGAGGCCGAGATTGCGGGCAACCTGGTCGTCCAGCCGCTGGAGACCCCCTGGTACGAGCTCGCGCTCACCGCAGGGGTCGAGGCGAGCGCCAGCGTCGACGTCCTCGGGTTCTCGATCGTCGAACTCGAGACCGAGCTCGTCGACGAGGAGTTCGTGCTCGATCCGGCGCAGCCGCCGGCGACGAGTGCTCCCGACCCCGACACGCAGGCGCGCTGGGTCTCGGGTGAAGACCAGCGCTGGGCGGTGGCCCTCGAGCAGCAAGACGTGTCCAATGCCTTCGGCATCGGCTCCGACGTGGCCGCGACCGACGACGGGGGCGTGGCGGTGGTCGCAGACAGCCGCTTGTTCAAGCTCGACCGCTACGGCCAGCTCGAGTGGTTCACCCGCTACACGGGCAACTCGGCCCCGAGCCAGCTGTACCGCCTGCCTGACGACCGCTTGCTCACTCTGCTCCGGGCTCCTGCCGGCTATGCGGTCCACGAGTCGACCGACGGCGCCATCGTGGACGCGCGCAACTACGTGCTCGCCGCCGAGGACGGCAACGGCGGTGGAATGGCCGCCAACGCGATGACGTTCATCGACCTCGGCAACGGCGACTACGACATCGTGCTCGCGGGAGAGGTCGGTCGCGACGGGCTCGTCACCTCCGATGGAGGCGGCCTGGTGCGGATCAGTCGTACCGGCGCGATTCGCTGGGCCAAGATCTACAACCGTCCCGGCATCCAGGAGCTCCACGACGTGACGGTGGCTCGCAACGGCGACATCATCGCGGTCGGCCGCACCGGGAACCCCTGGATCGTTCGCGTCGACGCGGACACGGGCGAGCTCATCTGGAGCAAGGAGCTCCCCTTCGCCCGAGGCGGCAACCTCGAGACGGTGCGCGAGGCTCCAGACGGCACGATCTACGCTGCGGGCACCCGCGGGGCCATCATTTTCCAGGCGTCCGCGATCGTCGCCTCGATCACGCCCGACGGCAGCGACGCCAAGCACGTCATCTTCGCGCACGACCGGCTTCTCGACCAGGCGCTGGACTTCGAGCCGTACCCCTATCCACCCGTCGGCATCGAGCAGGCACCCGAGGACTACGCCACCTTCACTCCTGGCGACGACGTCGCGGACCTCGAGATCGACGGCGACGGCATCGTGTTGAGCGTTCGGGTGGGCAATCCGCTGCGGAGCGGCTGGCTCGTGCACCTCGGCCCCGATCTCGCGCCGGCCTGGTTCCTGGTCTTCGACGGCCGGGGTCGTGACGGATTCGCGTCCGTCGACGTGGTCTCCGACGGCTACTTCGTGGGCTTCCGCTCCGACTCGGTGGTGCCGGACGGCGAGCCGGCCGACTCGGAGATGTGGGCCGGGGTCATGAAGGTCCCGTTTGGGGGTGCGATGAGCTTGCACCCTGATTTTTCCGAGGTTGCCCTGTCGTTCCAGTCGATCGGCGTGAACAACAGCAGCGGCAACTCGTCCATCGTGGGCGATGGCGGCGTCATCGTCGACTCGGCGGTGGACACGCTCGACAACCTGCTCTCCGTCTCCAATTCGCTTCGCACCACGCTGGTGGCCAGTGCGCCGCAGCAGGAGTGTGCGGTGGTCCTCACCGAGACGGGGCGCCAGGTCGCGGCCGACGGGTGCCCGCCGCAGCCCGACCGCGCCCGTCCCATCGTGCGCATCCTCGAGCCCACCGCGACCAGCATCTACTCGGTGCTCGACACCCTGGTTGTCGAGGTGCAGATCTCGGACGACGTCGGCGTCGTCAGTCAGACGCTCCAGGTGAACGACCAGCTGGTGACCGCGGGCGACCCCCTCGATCTCGAGGCGTTCGGTGTGGGTGTGCACGTCGTGGCGGCGACCGCGACCGACGCCGAGGGGCAGACGGCCGTCGACGAGGTCGCGTTCACCGTCGTCGACGACGTGCCGCCGGTGGTCGACATCCAGACGCCCAGCGAGGGCCAGGCGGTGAGCCCCGACACGACGCCGGTGCTTCCGCTCGTCATCGTGGTGACCGACGCGCACGGTCGGGTCGTGCGAACCGAGGTCACCCTCGACGGCGAGGCGGTGCTCGGCCAGTCGCTCAACGTGGCCGCGCTGGACGTCGGCGAGCACCTGCTCCGCGTGGAGGTGGTCGACGACAGTGGGAACGCCGCCTCGGCCGAGGTCACGTTCGTGCGCCTCGCCGAGGGAGAGGCCGACACACCGCCGGACAACGGTGTCGAGGTGTCTTGCAGTGGCTGCGCGTCGGGGGGCGGGCCCTCGTCGGTGGCCCTTCTGCTCGGCTTCGTGGCCGTCGCGGCCAGGCGACGCCGCCGTTGAGTTGCGGCCGCGTGCCAGGATCGCGAGGCGCCGCGCGACGGTCGGATAGGGCGATCGGGGAGGCCCCGTGTCGTCGACCGTGCGTTGGTACCACCAGTCGTGGGCCGTGATCGGTAGCTTGGTGGTTCTCGCTTCCTTCTTCGTGTTCTCCTTGCAGAGCACCGTGTTTCTCGCGCTGCTTCAGATCCTGGTCGTCGGGTTCGGGCTCTGGCTGTGGTTCTCGGCCATGGATCGGACGCTCACGAGCCGCTACCCGGCGATCCTCGAGCTGCGGGACTGGTGGAGGGACCGTGGGGGCAGCCGCAGGCGGCTGTCCGACCATCGTGATCACGATGGCACCTTCCTGCTCTTGGGGCACGACGCCGACGCGACCGAGCCTGGCGCAGGGTTGGACGGCGAGCTCGCGCGATCGCTCCAGCCCTGGGGCCCGCTGCTCGCCTGCTCGGCTGCGGGGCCCGACGCCCTCGAGCACGCGCGACGCGCGTGGTTGGTGTTCGTGGAGCTGGCTCGTGGTCCGGAGACGGACTCGATCGTCGCTCGACTGCGGGAGGACCCCAACCTCTGGTCCCGCACCGTGCTGCTCGTGCCTCCGGCCCCGGGCGACACGGAGACCTCGCTCGACGCGCTTCGCCGGCTCGACGTGAACGTGCCGCGACCGGTTCAGCTGGTCGACGGAGCATCCGGAGGCTTCGTGGTCGCGGCTCGCCCCGACCGGGTACCGACGGACTGCTTTCCGCTGATCGACGTGGAATCCGGGTCGGTCCTCGCGGCGTCGCTGGTGCGGGCACGGCCGGACCTCGTCCACGGACCCCAGGCCGCACCGGGCGCGCAGGTGGTGGTCGACACCTCCCGCGCCAGCCGGACGGACGATGGCGCGGTGGTCGCTTCGCTGTGGCTCCAGCCCGCGGAGGCTCGACTGGGCGTGACCCGCGAGCTGTGGATCGATGGTCGGTTGGTCGAAGTTCGGATGCCGGAGGGTCTGTCGACGGATCACCAGCTCCGGGTTCCGTGTCAGGTCGGCGATCCGGGTGGCGAGCTTCGGGACCTGGTGCTCGACATCCAGGTCAGCTGAGCGCGCCGCGAGCGCTCGCCGGTACGGTAGACTCCCCCTGCTCCAAGGGGGGCTTCATCGTGGATCGTGCGCTTCGCATCCTGCTCGTCGTGCTCTTCGGGTACCTCTTCTTCCTCGCGATCGACCTGCTGGGTACGGGCATGAAGGAGAGCTTCGCGGAGCCGATCCGAAGCTTCCTCGAGGAGAACGGCGAGTCGTTCACCGAGCTGCGGTCGTTCGTGATCGGGATCCTCGGTACGGCGCTGATCCAGTCGTCGAGCACCGTGACGAGCATGAGCGTGGTCATGGTGCAGCAGAACATCATGACGCTGTCCATCGCGGCTGGGGTGGTCCACGGGGCCAACCTGGGAACGTCGGTGACCTCGAGCATCGTGGCGTTCTTCACGGGTGCTCGGCCGCTCACCGGCAATCCGCTACGCGACGGCTACAGCCTGCTGTTCGAGCCGCGCGGCGAGGGCTTCGAGCGCGCGGTGGGCACGGCCGTGGTCCACGACTTCTTCAACATCGTGATGATCACGTCGATCCTCCTGCTCATGGAGCTGCCGGGGCACGTCATCCTCAACAGCTCGGAGGCGGCGGCGACGTGGCTCGGGAACACGCTGCAGGGAGGCGCCCAAGGGGTCCTCGGCGTCATGAAGTGGCTGAAGCCCGGCACCTACACCGGGCCGGTGACCGATGGCTTGCTCCAGATCGGCGCTCGCGGCTGGCTGCTGGCACTGATCGGGCTGCCGCTGTTGTTCGTGGCGCTCCGCGGGTTCACCAGCGCGATGCAGCGTCTCGTGATGCAGGGGGTCGACACCGCGAATCCCGAGCAGGTCGGTCACGTGCTGCTCGGGCGCAACGACGTCGACACCTTCGTCCGGGGCCTGGTGCTCACGATTCTCGTTCAGAGCAGCTCGGCCACGACTTCCATGGCGGTGCCGCTGGCCGCGCTCGGCTTCTTCAGCGTGCGCAAGGTCTTCCCGTTCATCCTCGGCGCGAACATCGGCACCACCACGACCGCCCTGCTGGTCGCGTCGAGCGACATCGGTCAGCCCGGCTTTCACGCGGGAATGACCATCGCCCTCTGCCACCTGTCGCTCAACACGCTCGCCGTGGGGTTGGCCGTCGTCATTCCCGGGCTCCAGGGCAGCGTCCTCGGGGCCGCGCGATGGCTGGGGGTCCGGTCGGCGCAGCGGCCGATCACGCTCCTGTACTACCTGGGCATGCTGGTCTTCGTCACGCCGGCCGTGGTGTATCTGGCGAGCCAGGAGGTCGCGGCGCTCTACATGGGCGCGGCCATGCTCGCCCTGCTCGTCGCGCCCCACGTCTGGATGCGGCATCAGTCCGACGACGGGGAGCCCGAGTCCGAGGCGTCGGCGTAGGTCGGAGCGGAGGGGGTCAGCGCGGCGGAAGGCTGCTGGCCCAAGGCTCCTCCCAGACGCTGCAGAGCGCACCGCGCGCCTCGTGCTTCGCGAGCACCTCCGCGAAGCGCGGATGGCGCGAGAGCGTTCCCGTGTCCCCGACCTGGAAGAGCCAGCGCCTGGCCCGGGTCAGCGCCACGGTGAGTCGTCGAGGGTCCGCGACGAAGCCCAGGTCACCCGCGTCGTTGCTCCGCACCCAGCTCACGGCGATGGCGTCCTTCTCGCGGCCCTGAAAGGCGTTGATGGTCGCGACCTCGACGCCGGAGAGTGCGGGATGGGCGGCGAGTCGGCCCACCTGGGCGCTGTACGGCGCGATGACCCCGATGCGATCGGGACGAACCCCCGCGGCCAGGAGCTCCGAGACCGCGAGACCCACGATCGCCACCTCGCCGTCGTTGTACAGCGACTGCGTGCGGGGGTCGCGGGCCTCGACGAGCTCGGCGCCGGCGGTATCGACCCAGGTGAGGGGCGGCAGGTCGCCCAGGGACTGGCTCTCGACCGAGGGATGGTCCCGGTAATCGGGACCATAGACGTTCGCGACGAGCTCGCGGATGGGCGTCGCCATGCGATGTTGGACCTCGAGCAACGGAACCGACCGATCCCGGACCAGGCGTTGCAGCAGCGAGGTGCCGAGGGGACTGCCCGGCACGAGGCTGACGGGTCCGAGCTGCTCGGGGTCCCCGACGAGAACGAGGCGCTCGACGTAGGGCACCGCGCCCCACACGGCAGGCTCGGTGGCCTGCGTGGCTTCGTCGACCACCGCGGTGGTGGCGCTCGGCCACTCCGGGGCTCGTCGAGCGAGGGTGCCAAACGTGGCCGCGACGCACTGCGCGCTGGACAGTGCGTGGTCGCGTGCCTGGTCGCGGAGCGCCCGGAGCTCTGCGAGGAGCCCACGGGCGGCGCTGGTGCCCCAGGCCCGCGAGAGATCGCGCCGTAGGGCAGAGAGCGCCGGCCCGAGGGGGGACCGATCGATCCGGGCCTCCAGCGAGAGCCCGGAGGCAGCAGAGCCGATCCGGTTCGCGTGGCCCACCCGGACGACGTCGACTCCTGCGTCCGCCGCCGACAGCGCCAGGTGGTCCACCGCGGCATTGCTGTCCGCGAGCGCCCACGGCCGCTCCCCCCGGTCCACGAGGGCCCGGAGCACCCGTGCGAGCAGCCAGGTCTTTCCGGTGCCCGGCGGCCCGTGGACGACCGCGAGGGCCGGGGCGCCCAGGGCGTGGGTGGCCGCTCGCTGCTGGGCTTCGTCGAGACCCGACAGCCCCGCGGGCTCCAGGAGGGGGGCCGGCACGGTCGAGGGAGGACCGAGCAACGCTTCGCGGAGGGGCGAGGCGTGGCGGTCGGCGGCTTCGAGGCCCTGCCGGTAGCGAACGTACGTCGCGGGATCGTGACGGCGCCTCACCTCGACGGGTCCGTCGCCCGGCGGGGCCCGTTCCAAGACGACCTCGGCGACCGCTCGCTCCACGCCGTCGCAGTGACCGGCGACGCCGTCGACCCAGATCGGCTCGCCCGGGCCGATGCCGGAGTGGAGCATCTCGCCGTGCAGGGTGCGGAGGACCAGGCGCTCTCGGCGCCCGATCCGCTCGACGGCCATCCTCCGCAGGGTCGGCCACGCGAATCCGGCCGCGACCTGCTCCTCGGCGGACAGCGCGGCCAGGCGTCGGTGCTCGGCAGCGGCGGCGCGCTCCTCGGCGACGAGGGCGTCGTGGAGAGCGGCGAGGTGCGGGTGCACGGGTCTCACGAGTCCCGGTCGTAGCACGCGGAGCGTGCGACTTCCCCGCGCCGATTTCCGACCGCGAGGATCGAGCTCGGCTATCTCGGGATCGTGTCGTCCGGGTCTTCAGAGGCAGGGCGCAGAGGCGGTTTCCGTGGCCGAGCTTCGCGAGGGCGAAGCGTGACCGTGGTGGCACGCGACCTGCAGAGAGACCCGAGAGGAGGTGCGCGTGCAAACCCGGCGCAAAGCGATCGACGCCTTTCGGCAAGACGGGGGCCGTATCGCGGCGGTGTACCCGGTGTGGGCGCCGCGGGGGCTGCTCCGGGGCTTTGGTTACCTGCCCGTCGAGGTGTGGGGCCCACCACAGGCCGACGTGGCCCAGGGCAGCGCCTACGTGCAGTCCTACGTGTGCAGCGTGGTCCGATGCGGGCTCGGCTGGTTCCTCCAGGGCGGGCTCGACGAGGTCGACCTGATCGTGGTTCCCCACGCCTGCGATGCCCTGCAGGGCTTGGGCAGCCTGCTCGTGGACTTCCACCGGCCCGACCGTCCGCTGTGGCCGCTCTACCTCCCACGGGGGGAGGGGCCTTCCGCCGTGGAGTTCCTTCGCACCGAGCTGGAGCGGGGGATGGCGATGATGGCCGAGGCTGCGGGGGGGCGCCCCGACGATGCGACGCTGCTCGAGGCGATCCAACAGGAGGAGGAGGCCGACGCCGCGCTCGGCGACCTGTTGGCGGCCCGTACGCAGGTTCCCCTGTCCAACCGGGCATTCTATGCGTTGGCCCGGTCGCGGGAGTACCTGCCCGCCGAGGAGTTCACGGTTGCCGTGAAGGACGTTCTCGCGTCGCCCGGGGCCCCTCCCGAAGCGGGCGGCGTGCCCGTCGTCATCTCGGGCATCGTGCCCGAGCCCGTCGGTCTGCTCGACGCGCTGACCGACGCGGGGGCGCTCGTGGTGGGCGACGACATGGCCGCGCTCGGCCGTCGGGTCTTTCCACCCGGTCGATCGGAGGATCCCGTCCGACGGAGTGCCGAGCGGCTCCTCGCCGGTGCCCCCTGCTCCACGCGGAGCAGTCCCGTCGACGCCCGGGCCGACTTCCTCGCGGGTCTCGCGGACACGACCGGCGCTCGGGCCGTGGTCTTCGCGGTGCCTCGGTCGTGCGAGCCCGAGCAGTTCTACCGCCCGCTGCTCCAGAAGGCGGTCCGCGCCCGTGGGCTGAAAGAGCTCTCCCTCGAGGTCGAGATCGACGCCCCGCTCCCCCATCAGGCAGTCACGCGCCTCGAAGCGCTGTTGGAGGTCTCGTGAGCGCGCTCGGACATCTTCGCTACCACGTGGCGGTGGATCTGGTTGGTCGGGCAGCCCTCCGTTGGCAGCGGCGGTCCCAGGAGCGCCGCTGGGCGCGCCGCACCTGGAAGCACGACCACCTCAACCCACCCTTGAACTGCAGCCCACGGCTCAAGGAGCTCATCAGCGCCCACTACCTCGAGGGGCGCTACGCCAACGGGCACGAGAAGGTCGCGTGGGTGACCTCCGGCGCCCCGATCGAGGTGCTCGTCGCCCTCGGCTTCTACCTGCACTATCCCGAGAACCACGGCGCGGTCTGCGGCACCCTCAAGGTGAGCGAGCCCCTCCAGCAGGCCGCGGAGGACGCGGGATGGTCGCCCGATCTGTGCAGCTACGCGCGCACCGACATCGGCCACGTGCTCACGGGCAACACCCCGGTGGGCAAGCTGCCCCGGCCCGATCTCCTCGTCGCCTGCACCAACATCTGCCAGACGGTCTTGCTGTGGTACCGCGTGCTCGCCGAGCACTTCGGCTGTCCGCTCGTGGTGATCGACACCCCGTTCCTCTACTTCGAGCGCGCCCCCGACCACGCCGAGCGCTACGTGCGCCAGCAGATCGAGGCCGCCATCGAGACCGCCGAGCGCGTCGCGGGGCGCTCGCTCGATCCGGCGCGGTTGCGCGATGTCACCCGACGCTCGCGCGACGCGGTGGACCTCTGGGCCGCGGTCATGGCCACGGGAATGGCTCGCCCCTCACCGCTGACCGCCTTCGACGAGTTCATCCACATGGCGCCCATCGTGGAGATGCGGGGTCACGAGTTCACGGTTAGCTACTACGAGACGCTGCTCGCCGAGCTTCGTCAGCGGGTCGAGCGCGGAGTGGGAGCCCTCAAGAACGAGCGGCGGCGGGTGCTGTGGGACAACCTGCCCGTGTGGTACCGCATGCGATGGCTCGGCGATCGCCTCGCCGAGCGCGGGGTGGCCATGGTGGCGTCGACCTACACCAATGCGTGGGGCGAGCTCGGTCCCCTGATCGACCCCGCCGATCCCATCGGGTCGACGGCCCGGGCCTACCTTCACCCCACCCTCAATCGGGCCACCGCGCACAAGCTGGCCGTCATCCAGCAGATGGTCGAGGACTACCAGGCCGATGGCGTCATCCTCCACAGCGACCGGTCGTGCAAGCCCTACTCGGTGGGCCAGATCGACCAGCGCGACCGCCTGGTGAGTCAGCTCGGCGTGCCTGCGTTGCTGCTCGAGGCCGACCACTCCGATCCTCGTGCGTTCGCCGACGAGCAGGTGGAGACCCGCCTGCAGGCCTTCTTCGAGATGGTGGACGCATGAACATCGTGGCCCTGGGACTGGATGCAGGGTCGACCACCGCCAAGATCGTGGGGGTCGACACCTCGGGCAACCTCGTCTGGCACCACCTCGAGCCCACCGAGCCCCTGATGGAGGAACAGGCGACCCGGCTCGTTCGTCGTGGGCGCGACGCCGCGGGAGCCCCGGTTCCCGTGGTGGCCACGGGCTACGGGCGCAAGCTCGTGCGGGAGGCCGACCGCGCCGTCACCGAGATCACTTGCCACGCCACGGGGGTGTACCGAGCCCTCGGGCACGGCGGCACCCTGGTCGACATCGGCGGGCAGGACTCCAAGGTCATCGTCGTCGACCCCGCGGGCACCGTGGCCAACTTCGGGATGAACGACCGCTGTGCTGCGGGCACGGGGCGCTTTCTCGAGGTGGCCGCCGCGCGGCTCGGGCTCGATCTCGACCAGTTCTCGTCCACCGCCCTCGCCGGCACCGAGGAGGCAGCGATCAGCTCTACCTGTACGGTGTTCGCAGAGTCAGAGTTGATCTCCACGCTCGCCCGAGGGGTGCCGCTCGCGCAGGTGGCGCGGGGGCTGTTCCGGTCCCTCGCCAGACGGGTCGGGAGCCTCGCCAGGAGCGTGGGCACCAAGCCGCCGATGATGCTGTCGGGTGGGGTGGCGCAGAGTGAGGCGATGCGCGCGCTCCTGGCCGAGGAGCTCGGGGCCGAGGTCTCGGTCTCGGTGCATCCCCAGCTGATGGGGGCCTACGGAGCGGCGCTCCTCGCGCTGCGCCGCCGAACCATCGCGGAGCCCCCGGGTGGGGTCGTGCCCTCCTCCGAGCCGTGCCCGAGCGGAGCCCCGGGTTGCGCCCGGCGCTGATGAAGTCCGACGGCGCCCGGCGCCCGAAACTGGGTACACTCCACAGCAATGACTGCGCTGCTCTACCTGCTGGTCGCCGTCTCCGCGATCTCCCTCGCGATCGAGGCGTACCTCGCGGACCGCGACGACCCCGCGCGCCAAGCCTTCCTCGGCTTGAGCCTCACCGTGGGGCTCGCCTACTTCACCTTCGCGCTCTCGCTGCTTCCCGGGCTCGAGGCGGTTCGGTCGGTCCACGTCTTCGCCGGAGCGCTCGTTCCTGCGGCCGCCCTCTGGACCCTCGATCGGGCGTTCGTCGGCGACGACCCGGCGCCGACTCCGGCGATGCGCACGGTCTACGTCGTGTCGGTGCCCCTCGCCATCGCGATGGGCGGATTCCACGCCGTCCTGTTCGACGGCACCGAGGCCATGCGGTGGCCCGCGATGGTGGTCGGACTGTTCGCGACCTACGGCTTCGGCGTGGGTCTGGGGCGGCTCTCGAGATCGTTCTCGAGCACCCCGCTGCGGATCGACCGCACCCGCATGGGCTACCTCTTCGGGATTCTGGCGGCGGCCGCTGCGTTCACGCTCATCGAGGGCCTCGCGCGGCAGCTCGTGCCCGCCGACCCGAGCCAGCTCACGCCCTGGGGCTCCCGCGCCGTCGCGCTGCAGGGGCCCGTGCCCCCGATCTCGACCGTGTTCGCGGGGCTCGCGGTGTACTTCCTCTACCACTCCGTCGTGGTCTCGCGGCTGCTCGACGTCACGGAGCTGTTCTCCCGCGCCACGACCGTCTCCTTGTCCGCCCTGGCGCTCGTGCTCACCATCCAGTGGGTGAGCACCATGACCACGACGTGGGTGGCCCACTCCGCATTCCACGTCTTCGTCGCGGCGCTCTTGTTTCTCGCCGCCTACGATCCGCTCCGCGAGACCATGGCGCGCATCGCGAACCGCTTGTTCGACCGACGATCCGCCCAGCTCGTCTCGGCGCTGGACCAGGTGTCCCAGCGCTTGCCGGCGATTATCGACACCGACACCCTGGTCGACGTCACCCTCACCACGCTTCACAGCTCGGGCCGTGTGCCTGTCTGCTCGATGTACCTCTGGGACGAACGGCTCGACGCGTTCACCTGTGTCGACTCCCGAGGCCACGAGCAGCCCCCGCTCGCGGTCGTCGCCGAGCACCCCTTCGCGGACCGGTTCACCCGCGGCGCTCCTTGGTACCTCCGCAGCGGAGTTCGCAGGCGCGCGCTGCACGACCCGCAGCAGGCCGAGGTGCTCGCCTTGATGGACGCGATGAACGCGGATCTGACCCTGCCCTTCGTGAACGGCAACGTCGCGCTCGGCTGGCTGCACCTCCGCGACGAGGGTTGGTCCGACGGCTACTCGGCCGAGGACATTCTCAAGCTTCAGCGCATCGCCGCCGCGATCAGCGTGGTCCTCGGCAACGTCCGCAGCATCCAGGCTCGCGAGGAGCAGAAGCGGCTCGCAGCGCTGGGCGCGATGGCTGCGGGCTTGGCTCACGAGATTCGAAACCCCCTCGCCGGAGTGAAGGGCGCTGCCCAGTTCCTTCAGTCCGAGAAGCTCGACGGGGAGGCGATGGAGATGCTCCAGGTCGTGGTGGACGAGACCGACCGGCTCAACATCGTGGTGAGCCAGTTCCTCGACTACGCACGACCGTTCGAGCTCAACCCCGAGGTCGCCGACCTCAACGCCGTGGTCCACCAAGCGCTGATGCTCGTCCGAGCCCAGGGGCTGCCTGAGGAGCTGCGTCTCGTGGAGCACTGGGAGGAGCCGCTGCCGGCCATTCCCCTCGACCGGACCCGGATGTCACAGGTGTTCATCAACCTCCTCCAGAACGCCCTTCAGGCGATGCCCGACGGGGGCACGCTGACCGTGCGCACGCGACAGACGGGGCGCCGCGCCGGTCTGTCGATCGAGGTGGCCATCTCGGACACCGGCCCCGGTATCGATGCCGAGGTCCGCGAGAAGCTGTTCGTGCCGTTCTTCACTACGAAGCAGGGGGGCACCGGGCTGGGGCTTCCCATCTGCCGTCGCATCGTCGAGGCGCACGGCGGGGAGCTCGACGTGCACTCGGTGAAGGGCCAGGGATCGACGTTCGTGGTGCGGCTCGACCCGGAGAAGCTGCCGTCGCCGGTCTCCTTGCCGCCGCGAGCGGTGGCCGCCACCTGACGAAACATCGACCTCGGGTGGCGGAACCCGATGTAGACTGTCGCGTGACACGGAGACTCTGGAGTGCCGCGTGGTGGGATCGCTGTTGTGGGTGTCGTTGACGGGTTGCTCCCTCTTCGGAGGCGGCGGTGACGACCCGGCGGAGACCGGACAAGACGAGGAGGAGGACCCCACGGACTCCGCCACTGCTCCGACGGTGGAGCAGCCCATGCAGTTCTCGGCCGTCCAGGTCGTCGCGGTCTTCCGCTATGACGGCGGCCTCCCTGGCCCCTGGTCCGAGGACGGCAACGAGGGCATCTCTGCCATCGAGATCGTCGTCGGCGACGACCAGTACACCGGGGCGTCCGGTACCGCCTGCGTCGTGCAGATCCCCATCTCGCCCGACGGGGCCCGGCTCGTCACGGACCTCGAGCCCACCCAGTTCTGGGGCGTGCAGCTCTCGGTGAGCCCCGAGCAGGTGACCACCAACTGCCAGGACCCCCAGTTCCAGGAGATCTGGGACTTCTACGATGGGCAGGTGGTCGAGTTCGTCACCACGAACCGGGACGGTACGCCAGCGGAGTTCGGGCTCATCGTCCAGGAGCCAATCGGGGACACGTTCTCCTGGATCGCCCAACAGCGAATCGATATTGACGAAGAGGTCGTGCTCGGAGGCATCGTTCGCCTCTCGGACCGCTGGCCGCTGTCCCGCACCAACCAGATCTTTGCCCTGGCGGTCGAAGTCGACGAAGACGGGAACCTGATCAGGGACAGCGAGGGCGACAACGTGCCCGTCCCCCTCGAGGACGTCTTCGTGAACCCCGGAATCGCGAACGCCCGCTACAGCTTCCTGGGGCACGAGCTGGTCTTCTTCACCCCGTGATTCGAGCGCTGACCTTCGCTGTCGTCCTGCCGCTCCTCGGCTGCTCCGGGGAGGCGCTCCTGCCGGTGATCGTGGACACCTCCGACACCGGGGAGGCCCTGGGCCCGCTGCGGGAGTCACGGGTCCGCGTGTTCGCCACGTTCCGGTACGATGCCGCGACGGGCCTGCCCGGGCCCTGGCTGAACGAGAGCAGCGGCCAGAGCACCTCGGCCATTGACTTCGTCGTGGCCGACGATCGCTACGACGGAGTGAACGGCACCTGGTGCCACGTCTACGTGCCCATCTCGGCCGAGGGGGCCACTGCGGTTTCCGATCTCGGCCCCGACGTCTTCTGGGGGGTGACGCTGGACGTGGATCCGGCCCGGGTGACCACGAACTGCGACGAGCCAGAGTACGCCCGCATCAACGACTTCTACCGGGGGGAGGTGGTCGAGTTCCTCACCACCAACCGCGATGGTTCGCCGGTCGAGTTCGGCGTCTTCGTCGGATCGCCATCGCCGGACGCCGTGGCCTGGCTGGCTGGAGGGGGCCCACAGGTCGAGGAGCAGGACGTGATTGGCGGCGGGGTTCGCCTCTCCGACAAGTGGGCCTACGGCCGCGTCGACTCGATCGCCGCCCTCGCCCACGAGACCGACGAGAACGGCTTGCTCGTCATCGACGAGGAGGGGTCGAACCAGTCGATCCCGTTGTCGGAGGTCTTCGTGGACCCGGGGATCCGCGAGGCGGTGTACGAGCTCAGAGGGTACCGCTACATGCCGTTCGTTCGGTCCCCTTGAGGCTCGAGCGCGGAGTCACCCGCCCAGGAGCCACGACATCAGGCGGGCCCAGAGCGAGCGACGTCCGCCCCGGTCGAAGCGCCGCACCCATCCCTGTCCGAAGTCGCCCTTGCCGAGCACCTTGCCGATGTGCTGGGCGATGGCCGCCACCGCGACCGCGGTGCTGCGGACGTCCTCGAAGCGCTCGTCCGCCTCGTAGGCCATGCAGCGCAGGATGAACGGTCGGATCACCGGGTCGATGGCGGACATGACCGGGTCGTTCTCGTCGACCATGTAGAGGAAGCCCGGCCGGCGCGCGGTGAGCAGGAAGTACAAGGTCGCGCCGACGCCGTAGATGTCGGCCCGGTGATCGACGTTGGCGGCGTCCACCGCTTGCTCCGGCGCCCGGTAGTTCGGGGTGCCCATCGACTGGTCGGTGCGCGTCCGGTACGGCACGCCGCCGTGGACGTGCCGCACCAACCCGAAGTCCGTGATCACCGGCGTGCCGTCGTCGTCGATGAGGACGTTGTGGGGCTTGACGTCGCGATGCACGAGACCTGCCTTGTGGATCGCGTCGAGCCCCTCGAGCACCCGGAAGATGCAGTCGAGGCCGTCGACGGCGTCGAGCGGTCCGCTACGCTTGATCTGGTCACGGAGGCTGCCCTTGGCGTAGAAGGGCATCACGAACCAGTACAGGTCGCCATCGTTGCCCGCATCGAGCACCGGAACGAGCCGCGGGTGGCGCAACCGGGCCATGTCGCGGGCCTCGGCGATGAAGCGTACCGGCTGCTCACGACCGTGGGCCTCGCGGATCTTCACCGCGTAGCGGTTGCCGCTCTGGCGGTCTCGCGCCAAGTACACCGTGCCCGAGCTGCCCGCGCCCACGGAGCGACCCAGGAGATAGCGTCCACCCACGATCTCGGGCGGCCTCGAAGCCACCGATGCGACATCTGACACGTCCGACAGGCCCCGCCGTTCGAGCACGGCTGACCATCGAACCGGGGACGGACCACTGTAGCGACGCTGGTGTCAGCCCGGTCTCAACTGTTCCGGGTCATCGCCTCGGTCGGCTCGGACGACTCGGTCGTGTCGCCCGTGGTGTCGACCAGCGTGGGGAGGTCGATCTCGGCTCCCCAGTTGACCCCGGGAACGACCTGATCGGGATCGAACGGGCGGTTCTCCACCAGCGTCGATCGCGGCGTGGACAGGAACCGGAGGAGATCGATGCCGCCCGCGAGCCCGTTCGACGAGCGGCCGAGACCGACGGCAGGCAGGCGAAGCGAGGCACCGATGGTGCCACGGTTGAGGTTCACCGACCCGGTGCGGAGCCGCCCGACGAGCTCGGGGAGCTCCTCCATGTCGGGAGGCGCGAACACGCTGGTGGACACCCGATAGAAGAGGCGGTTGTGCAGCGCGACCCCCTCCTCCCAGGTGCGCACCCGGTACACGAGGACGGTTGGTCCGGGCGGCTCGTCGTTGATGAAGCCGTGGCCGTTGGCCCAGTCCACCTCGTAGATCGCGGGCTCCACGTAGAATCCCTTTCGGCCCTCGATCTCCCGGTTCTGCGCTTCGAGGACCGCCCGATGACCGCGTGCGGCGAGGGCCCGGCCGTAGCGGCCGTAGCGGGTGCGGAAGTTCTCGCTGATCAGCGGCCCCATGAAGCAGTCGGGGTCGAAGCCGTAGCCGACCTGGACCCGCCTGGCCCGGCGGGTGAGCTCGTCGACGAAGGGTCCTGCCAGATCGTCGGTCACGATGACCCGACCCGTCGAGTTGTTGCGCTGACCCGCGGTCAGGAACGCCCCGACCAACACCTCGTAGACCGCTCGCTGCAGGTCACAGCCGTCGAGCACGAGTGCTGCGCCCTTGCCGCCCATCTGCAAGAAGGTCGGCAGCTCGGGTCGCTCGGTGCTCGCTTCGCGCAGCCGCACCGCGGTCGCGTAGGAGCCGCTGAAGAGCAACGCGTCCACCCCGGCGTGGGTCGCGAGGCGCTGGCCTATCCCGGCTCCCGAGCCCTGGATCAGGTTGAACGTGCCCCGAGGCAGCTTGCAGCGGTCGAAGGCCTCGGCGAGCGCCTGACCGACGCCGGGGGTGAACTTCGACGGCTTGAGCACGATCGTGTTGCCGGCGAGCAGCGCGGCCGCGACGTGCAGCGTGGGGATGAGCAGGGGCAGGTTGTAGGGCACCACCACGGCGACGACCCCGCGGGGCCGATAGTCGCTGCGCGCCTCGCGCTCCGAGAGCACCCGCGGCGAGAGCAGCGACACGCCCTCTTCGAGCAGGAGATCGACGGCGCGGATCGACGCGATCACCTCTTGACGCGACTCCCAGCGGGGCTTGCCCGTCTCGCGGGTGATCAGCTCCGCGAACCGCTCTTGGCGCTTCGAGAGGACGTCGCGGTACTTCCGCAGCGCCTTCGCGCGGTCGTCGACGGTCACTCGTCGCCAGAAGATCGAACCGCGACGGGCACAGTCGACCGCATCATCCACCGACCCCTCGGAGAAGGGGAACCGGCCGAGGACGTCGGATCGGTCACCGGGATTCACGCCGACGATGTAGCCATCGACCCGCTCGGGCTTGACCCACGAACCCCAGATGTAGTCGCCACGGCGTACGAGTCGCTCGCGTTGGCCGGTCAATTCGGGCACCCCACCTGCGCGCAGCTTAGCACGCCGCTCAGATCCGTGGTCCGCCACGTCTCGGATCGCCGATGGACGGGAGGGGCCTTGACCTTTAGAGCGTCCACATCGAGCCCGAGATGCCTGCGTTCACGAAGGACCGTGACGCGCTGCGCATCGTCGAGCCGGGCAGAGAGCCCACGCGCCTCACGGGAGATGCCAATGTCGGAGCATGACGTCCACCTGTCGACCAAGGTGATCCACGCGGGGCAGTCGCCCGAGCCCGTCACGGGCGCCGTGATGCCGCCCGTCTTCCAGACCTCCACCTACGCACAGCCGCGGCCCGCCCAGCACACGGGCTACGAGTACGCTCGCACCCAGAACCCCACCCGCGAGGCCCTCGAGCGCTGTGTGGCGGGCCTCGAAGGCGGGGCGGACGCGATCGCGTTCGGGAGCGGCCTCGCGGCGACCACCTCGCTCCTCCTCACGCTGCCCGAGGGGGCCCGGGTGGCGGCGTCGGACGATCTGTACGGCGGCACCTACCGGCTCTTCGAGCGGGTGATGGCCCGCCGGGACCTGTCGTTCTCGTACCACGACTTCACGACGGTCGACCCGGTCGACGCCATCCCCGAGGGCACGGCGCTCGTGTGGATCGAGACTCCGACGAACCCGCTCCTCAAGGTCACGGACGTGGCTGCGGTGGCGCGGCGCTGTGGTGCTGTCGGGGCCAGGCTCGCCGTCGACAACACGTTCGCGACCCCCATCTTCCAGCGTCCGCTCTCGCTCGGCGCCGACTACGTGGTCCACTCGATGACGAAGTACCTCAACGGCCACAGCGACGTCGTGGGCGGCATCGTGGTCGCCGGCACCGAGGCGCTGGGGGAGCCGGTGCGCTTCGTGCAGAACTCGGTCGGTGGCGTGCCGGGTCCCTGGGATGCGTGGCTCACCCTGCGTGGGCTGAAGACGCTCGCGGTCCGCATGGATCGCCATCAGCACAACGGACGCGCCATCGTGGCGTGGCTCGCCGAGCACCCGCGGGTCAAGCGCCTCCACTACCCGATGATCGAGTCCGATCCCGGGTATGCCGTAGCCACGCAGCAGATGGACGGGTTCGGCGGCATGGTGAGCTTCGTGCTCGACGCGACACTCGGCGAGGCCGAAGACGTGGTCTCCAACACGAAGATCTTTACCCTCGCCGAGTCGCTCGGAGGGGTGGAGTCGCTCGTCGAGCTGCCCGCGTCGATGACCCACGCCTCGGTGCCTCCTGCCCAGCGCGCAGCCCTCGGCATCGACGATGGGCTCGTGCGCCTGTCGATCGGCATCGAGCACGTCGACGATCTGATCGCCGACCTCGAGCAGGCGTTCGCCGCCTCCCTGCGCTGACCCACCGTGCGGGTGCTCGTCCACTGTGGGGACCGCGGGGTGCCCCTGCACGGCCCGTCCGGGGCCAGCGAGCATCTGCGCGGGGTGGTCCGCGCGCTCGGGCGGGCGGGGCACGACGTGCGCGTGTCGGTGCGCGCGCTGGCCGACGACCGAGGACGGTTCGGGCGCTCCGTCGACGTGCCCGTCTTCGAGGGGCCGGTGCCGGGCTGGCCGCGAGGCCTCCGCACGCTCGGGGAGGGCCTCGATGCTGCGTTCTCGTTGCACCGGGCGGTACAGGACGGGTGGCGGCCCGACTGGATCTGGGAGCGCCATGCCCTGGCCTCCGGCACGGCCGGGTTTGCCGTCCGCGCCGGGGCTCGTTGGTTGCTCGAGGTCAACGCGCCCGTGGTGCTCGAGCGACACAACGCGGGGGCGAAGGTGCCCGCCCGCGTGGTTCGCAGGGTCGGGATGCGGCTCGCGACCGCGGACCGCGTGGTGGCCGTGAGCACCTGGCTCGCCAACCATTTGGTGACTCGCGGGGTGCCGCCCGCACGGATCCGCGTCGTGCCCAACGGCGTCGAACCCCAGCGGAGGGTGCCTCGCGCCGCGGCGCGGGCTCGACTGCCCGTACCGCCGGAGGCCGGACTCGTGCTGGGCTTTCTCGGGACGTTCCGGCCCGCACACGGGGTCGCGCGTCTGCCCGCAATCGTGGACGCGCTGGGCGGAGACGCGTGGCTCGTGACCATTGGCTCGGGACCGATGGAGCTGCCTGCTCACCCCCGCATCGTGTCGATGGGAAGCCGTTCGCCGGAGGAGGTCCCGGGAATCGTGGCCGGGTTCGACGTGGCCATCGCTCCCTACGACGCCTCCGCCCCGCCCTGGTTCTGCCCCCTCAAGCTGCTCGCCTACCGAGCGCAGGGAGTGCCCGTGGTTTGTGGCCCGCTGCCCGAGGCGGCTCGGTTGCTCGCGGACGGCGGTGAGATCGTCGCCGACGACGCGATCGGTGCGTGGCGGGACGCGGTGTATCGCCAGGCCGCCCACCGGCCTTCCCCGCTCGTGCGAACCTGGGACGACGTGGTGGCGGAGGCGCTCCGCTGATACGGCGCCGGGGAACCGGGAGACACCGACGTGCGGATCGTGGCCCCCTTGCTCCTGGTCGCGTCGTGCGACCTGAACACCTTCGACGACCTGCCCGAGCCGCGAGACTGCGAGACCCGGCGGGCCTACTACCCGGACGAGGACGGCGACGGCGTAGGGGAGCCCACCACGGTGGTATTCGCCTGCCGAGCCCCCGAGGGATTCGTCACCGAGCTCGGCTCGACCGGCGACACCGGCACCCCGTGATCACCGCGCGGGTGGAGGCTGCGGTCGGGTGAACACCCACTTCGTCTCCGTCGATGCGTCGGGCTGGAAAGTGTAGCCGCCGCCGGCGAACGCCTTGAGCCCTTCGGGGGTCGTGATGCGCTGCTGCAGCCCGAATCGGGCCATCTCGCCGCGAGCGCGCTTGGCAAAGAACGAGATCACCCGACCCTTGCCATCCTTGACGTCGCGGAACACCGGCGTGACGACCCGTCCGGGGATGGCGTCGACCTTCACCGCCGAGAAGTACTCGTTGCTCGCGAGGTTTACGATGGTGGGGTCGTCGTGGCTCGCGAGCCGATCGGCCAGCACCTTGGCGATGCGGTCGCCCCAGAACGCGTAGAGGTTGGGACCCCGCGAGGTTCGCACCTTCGTCCCCATCTCGAGCCGATAGGGCTGGACGAGGTCGAGGGGGCGAAGGACGCCGTAGAGTCCGGACAGAATCGCGAGATGGTCCTGGCCGAACACGAGGTCGTCGCGGGTCAGCGTGCTGGCATCGAGCCCCAGGTACACGTCGCCGTTGAACAGCCGGACGGCCTGTCGGGCGTGCTCGGGGCCGGGAGCGGCCTCGAAGGACTGGAACCGCTCGCGATTGAGGGTGGCGAGCTTGTCGGACAGCGACATGAGCTCCTTCAGATCGGCGACCGACCAGTCGCGGGCGACCTTCGACAGCGCGGCCGTGTCGTCGAGCAGCGGTGGCTCGCTGGTCGGCAAGCCCTCGATCGCGGGCCCCTCCAGCAGGTTCTTGGCCGGGGACAGGACCATCAGCACGGGATTCCTCACGGGTGGACCCGCTGACCGACGATGACGCAGCGGGTCGGGTCCACCGTCAATAGTAAGGACTGGTGAGCAACGAAGTCGACGAGCTGTTCTCGGACCCCTCCAGCGGAGTGAAGCCCCGCCTGGGACTCGTCTTCGTGCTGGTCGTGGTGGGCCTGGCGATCGCCTTGTTCGGGTTTCCCTGCTCGGCGGTACCCGGGGGCTTCGTGGTGCTCGTCGCGTGGTACTTCGCGGAGCGCGAGTACGCGCGCCTCCAGTCCGGGTTCTTCTCGAGCGACCAGCGACAGCCGATCACGACGGCTCGCAGCGTTGCGATCATCGGCGTCGTCGCCGCTTCGGTGATCTTCGTCCTCCAGCTCCTGCTGACCTGGTTCGGTGCCTACGAGGTCTGGTGGCCGTCGCTCGTCGTGCTCCTCGGGCGCGTCCTCTGGGGTGGCCCTCCCGAGGGCTGACGCAGCTCGAGGGGCACGGTGGTGAGTTCGGCACCGCCCGTCCAGTCGACGCCCTCGACCGAGGCCGTGGTTCGATCGCGTCGGGGGTCGAAGGGACAGCGCCGGCTCGCGAAGCCAGTCGTGGTCGCGCGGATCTCGATCGCGCGCAGGAGCTCCCAGGTGGGGATCTCGAAAGCGGCGAGATCCTCGCGGGCGGCGTCGCGCCGCACCTGGAGGGGACGGTGGGTCCAGTACAGGAGCAGCGCAGTGCCCCAGTCGCAGCGGGGATGCCGGACCATCGCGAGAAGCTGCTCGGGCAGGGCGGTCCGCCACCCTGCGATGGCGAGGCGGTGAAGCGAGAGGGTGTCGAGCTCGTCGATGGTGACGTCCGGAGGGGGCGTCGCCACCTGGAACAGCGCGTCCTCCGGCACCAACAGCGCGAGTTCCTCGTCGGCCGACAGACGGACGAGTGAGCGATGGGGCGTCAGATCCAGGGTCGACAGTGGGTTGCTGCGCACGTCGAGCTCCACGAGATCCGGATTGGCCTGCAGATCGAGAGTCGTCAGCAGGTTGCCTGCACACGACAGCCTGGACAGCCGGGGGAGCTCGCGGGTCTCGAGTCGAGCGAGGTAGTTCCGGTCGCAGGTGAGCACGCCGGTCGGCCCGGCCGGGGGCGCCACCGACGACAGCCGGTTGTGGTCGAGGCGCACGCGGAGCAGCTGGCTCGTCGTCGGCCACGCGAGGGCCACGAGCTGGTTGTGGTTGGCCACGAGGTCGTGGAGGGTCTCGCATCGCTGCAGATCGAGGGTGGCGAGGTAGTTGTGCTGGACGTCGAGCACCTCGACCCGAGCGGGTACGTCGAGCTGGGCGAGCCGGTTGTGTGGCATGCGGAGCACGCGCAGCGCCGGGCCCGTGGACACCTCGAGCCGGAAGAGCTCGTTGTGACCGGCATCGAGCACCTCCAGCACGGGAGTGTCTCCACGGAGCTGCACGAGCGCGTTGCGGGTGCAGCGAAGCTCCAGGAGCCCCGGCATCTCGCCCAGATTCAAGGCCATGAGCTGGTTGTGGCTGCAGTCGAGGTGGACGAGCGGGCTGCGTGCGTCGAGGGCGAGCATCGCGAGCGCGTTCTCCTCGCAGCTCACCTCGCGGAGGGACGCCAGGCCGCGCAAGTCCAGCATCATGAGCTGGTTGCCCGAGCAGTCGAGCGTCTCGAGGTCGCGGACCGGACCGAGGTCCAGCGCGCGCAGCGCGTTGCTCGCGCACGCCAGGTGCCGTAGGGTCGTCAGGTGCGTGAGGTCGAGCTTCGGGAGGCTCAACCCGCTGCAGTCGAGCCGCACGAGCCCGTCCAGCCCCGCGAATGGGGGCGCGAGGGGGCGCGGGCGGCCGGCGAGGCGCGGAGCCAGCGGCGAGAGATCGAGCTCCCGGATGCGGTCGCCCTCGGCCACCACGCCGATCGTCTGGACCAGCTCGTCGATGCGGAGTCGCACCATCGCGCCCAGCCAAGTGAGAAAGCCGCGATCCGCCTCGTCGAGGTCCTGCAGCCAGCCGCTCATCCTCGCTCTCCCCCCTCCCCTTAGCCGGGGATCTGGCGGGCAGGCCGAGGCGCTCGCGTTCACTGGTGTAGCGGCCAGCTCACGCGGAGGTGCGCCCCGGGACCATCATCGCGGTTGCGCGCTGCGGCCGAGCCGCCGAGGGCCTCGGCGAGGGTGCGCACGATCGCCAACCCGTGCCCCGTGGACGACTCCCCTTCCGTGGGCCGGGTCACGCCGACGTACCCGTCGTCGAAGACCCTGGCCAGGTCCTCGGCTGCGATCCCCGGACCGCGGTCCTGCACCGTCAGCACGACGTGGTCGTGAGCCCGGGTGAGGCTCACCTCGACCCGACCTTGTGGAGCAGAGAACTTGAGCGCGTTGGACACCAGGTTGTCGACGATGCGTCCTACCCACGTGGCGTCGACGACCCCGAGCAGGTCGTCGGGCGTCTCCAGGTCGAGCTCGAGCTGCTTGCTGTGCGCCCTGGGCCGGTACGCGTCGACGACGGTGCGGACCAGCGCGGCGACGTCGACCTCTTCGAGCCGGGCCTCGCCGACGCCACGCTTCGACAGGCCCTCGGTCATGAGCTGGAGCATCCGCTCGACCTGGAGGTCGATGCTGTCCAGCGCGTCGCGTTCGGCGGTTCCGCTCTCCTGGAGCTGACTGACCCAGGCGAGAACGACGGTGAGCGGGTTGCGCAGGTCGTGCACGAGCTGGCGGAACGCGCGTTCGTGGTCCTCCATCTGCATCGCGAGACGGGCCGAAACCCCGGCGAGCTGCCGGTTCCGGGTTCGCAGCTCGGTGGTCTCGACCTCGTGCCGGATCCGACGCAATCGGGCCATCTCCGCGGTGCGGCGGCGCTCGTAGGCGGTCGCGTGCAGACGCTGCACGTGGGTCAACGCCCGGCGGAGGGTGTGGCTGGCCTGCGCGGGATCGCTGGCCTGCTCGTGGAGGGCGCCGAGCTCCTCCAGGACCTCGGCCAACAAGGCTGACGGTCCCTTCTCCTCGAGCTTGTCGGCGAGCTCCCGGAGCTCGGCGATCCCCTGGGCCAGGCCTTCGGGTCC
The DNA here is from genome assembly GCA_964655065.1 of uncultured Enterobacteriaceae bacterium. Lineage (GTDB taxonomy): Bacteria > Myxococcota_A > UBA796 > UBA796 > DRPG01. The sequence continues at coordinate 124,527 of CAZZLC010000006.1, forward strand.
CCTGCGGGCACGCGCGAGCGCCCGCGCCCGCGTCGCGCTGTGCCGGGCCGCCAGGTCCCTTCCCGCCACGCTCAACGCCGCCTCGGCGTCCTGGATGGCCCGCTCGGGTTCTCCGAGGGCGAGGCGGGTCCACGCCCGCAGCGCGAGGTTCCAGTCGGTGTACTGGCGTGGCTGCAGTCGCTGGTCCAGGGACTCCGCCTGCGCGAGGAGCTGCAGCGCCTCGTCGGCCCGACCGACCTGGTGAAAGCAGCTGGCGGCGTTCAGTAGACACCTGACGTGCGCCCGCCGTCCGGGCGGAGGGGGGGCCTCCAGCAAGGCGTCGAAGGCGGCGCTCGCCTCCGCCAGGCGCCCGTGTCGCCGGAGCATCGCGGCGCGGTTGGTCCAGATCAGGTAGCTCGTGACCTCGCGGTCTTCCGCCGGTATCCCGTCGAGCGAGCGCGCCGCCGCATCGAGGCAGTCGAGTGCGGCGTCGAGCAGTCCGACATCCGAGTACACCGCCGCGAGCCGGTCGTTGAAGTGAGGAAACAGCGTCGGGTGGTCGTCCCAAGCATCCAGGATCTGATGGACGGCGTCGTCGTAGCGGCCGAGCGCCAGCAGCGCGCTGCAGGCGACGAGGTTGCCGCGACCGCGGCGAATCCGGTCGTCACCGGATTCACGTACGATGGCACGCGCGGCCTCGAGGGCCCCCTCGGGGTCGGCCCGCCAGCTGCGCTCGAGCTCCGTGAGCGAATCGTTCTCGGTCAAGGAACCTCTCCCGAGTCGGCGCTCTGTTCGCGTATCGCCCCACCTGGATTCGGGCGATCCCGACGTACAATGTACCTCACGAGTGAGGAAGGAGACGTCGTGAACGGGCGCACGGGCATGGCGGGGGCTTCGTCCTCCCTCGAGCAGCGTCTTCCCGAGGGCTGGACGGCGCAGCTCCGGTAGA